>CAUSCF010000004.1:0-116747 GCA_963530295.1 uncultured Flavobacteriaceae bacterium | reverse complement strand
ATTGGGCAGAAAGCGAAGAGGAGAATATCCGCAGGTTTAGTACAGAAGCCTTGCGCCCGCGGGGTGTTTGGTGTGCTCATATAGAAGCCTTGAAAGAAAAACCAGAGGTGTATTTGCCTATATTAGACAAATTGAAGTCCGATAAGGCAAAGTATGTACAAGATAGCGTAGGGAACTGGCTGAACGATGCCAGCAAAACCCGTCCCGATTTCGTAACAGCCCTTTGTGAGCGTTGGGAGCGCGAAAGTCCTACCAAAGAAACCAAGTATATTGTAAAAAAGGCACTGAGAACGATTGCCTCTAAATAGTATAAAAACTTATTTTTTTACCGAATGACCCGAGAAGAACTCATACAATTAGGGAACCAAATCATAGAAGAAACCGATGACGATCGCCAAGAGGAGCTAATGGAGCGCTTCGATCGCAATGTACCTCACCCCGAGGGCAGTTCATTATTCTTCTATCCGGAAAACTACAACGCCCGCACTATGGATATTTCCTCCTACGACCCCACCGTCGAGGAAGTAGTAGACAAATGCTTGGCGTATCAACCGATTATCTAAAAATATACAATGATCACAAACCAATACAATCAACCTATAGGAGAGACATTAGCTGATTTTTCAGTAGGAGCAACCCCTCATATAACCCTCTTAGAGGGAAATTATTGTCTGTTGGAACCTCTTTCGGTAGCCAAACACTTAGACGATTTGAGTGATTTCTATTTGGAAGCCAATGCCGTGATGCCCAATTGGACTTATTTATCTATAGCTCCTGCAAAGAACAAAGAGGAGTTGCACGCTTTACTCACCAAGCAGGAAGCCTCTGCCGACCCTTATTTTCTGACAATTGTAGATAAGCAAACGCGAAAAGCAGTGGGTACGCTTGCCTTAATGCGTATAGACCCTAAAAACAGAGTGATAGAAGTGGGGTGGGTGAACTATTCGCCGGCTTTACAGCGTACGCGTATGGCTACAGAAGTACAGTATTTGTTGGCGAAATATGTGTTTGAAGTCCTTCAATACAGGCGTTACGAATGGAAGTGTGACAGCCTTAATGCACCTTCGCGCCGTGCTGCGGAGCGCTTGGGCTTTGTATATGAGGGTACATTCAGGCAGGCAGTGGTTTACAAAGGGCGTTCGCGCGACACCGCTTGGTTTGCTATGATAGACAAGGAATGGGAAGCTAACAAACGCGCTCTTGAGCAATGGCTTTCCCCTGAGAATTTCGACTCACAGGGTAAGCAAAGGAAGTCTTTGAAGATGTTGAGAGAATTAGTAAATAGATGAAGTTAAAAAGTAAGAAGAATATACAAATCTTAGGCACTTGGAAGTTTACCCTTCTTTAGATGCCTTATTCACAGAAGAACAACATTGGATTATGACATATTTTGTTGTGCTTATTAGTATTGATTTGGTAGAATTAAACAAAGAATGTATAGGTCAAACCTTATAAGATTATGGGGTGATTACTATTTTATCAATCTGTAGACTAAATAGGGTAGTATTGTTGATTCAGATTGTTAATGAGTTGTTTTTATAGTTTCAAAAAAGTATTAAATCTGTGCGATTTTAAATATCATTACTAATTGTATTTCACCACTTTCGCAGGAGAAATTCTACTGATGAGGTAGCTGGGTACGATTAGCGATATGGCAGAAACTACCAATATTCCCAGCGAAAGGGCAAGAATGTAGCCTAAATTCAAATCCACTGGCACGGTGCTGATGTAGTATTCTTTTGGATTGAGTTTAATAATACCAAAATATTTCTGTATCAATAGCAAACCTATGCCGATAAGATTTCCTACAATCAGCCCAGGGATGATGATGAGCAGGGTGTAGTTGATGAATATCGCACGAATCTGGTTGTTGTCCGCGCCTAAGGTTTTCAGTACACCGATGGAGTTGGTTCTTTCGATAATCAAAATCAGCAGCACCATGATGATGTTGATAACCACTACTACCAGCATAATGCCCAAGATTACAGAGATGTTCGTGTCAAAAATTTCTATCCATTGCAGGATTTGAGGGTATTTGTCAGTAGTTTTTTCAGTGTAGTTTTTGTAACCGATGATTTTTTCTACTTGTGGGAAAACAGCATCAGTTTTATCAAAATCTTTTAGGAAAATATCCACGCCGCCGATGTCGGTTTTTTCCATATTTTGGATTTTACGGACATGGTTGATATCACCGATGACAAATAGCTCATCGATGAGTTTGATATCGGTGTTGTAGATAGCCTTTACTACGAATTTTCTATAAATCGGTTTTTGGTCTTCTTTGGAGAAAACAGCTGTGATACTGTCATTTACTTTCAGATGCAGGCCTTTGGCGATTTGCTCAGAAAGCATGATGTCATTATTGTATCCTTTTTCTGTATAATCAGGAACTTCGCCCGAGGTGACGAATTTTTGGAAACGATTTTTGTCAAAATCCTTGCCCACGCCTTTTAGAATAATTCCAGCAAAATTCTCTTTAGTTCTGAGGATTCCGCTGACAGAGGCGTAGGATTGTGCCGTTTCTACTTCGGGTATTTTTTTTAGTTCCTTTATATCAAAACTTTCTTGGTCTAAAACCGAAGAATTATAGGAAGCGTTTGATTTCGTGGATTTTACGGAGATGTGTCCGCTGAAATCGCCCATCTTGTTTTTGATGGCTTTTTTAGAGCCGAGTCCTGTGGATATGGTAATCAGTGAAACCACTATCCCTAGAGTAACGGACAGTCTTCCGATGAAAATAATTATGCGTGAAAGATTATTTTTATTATCTTTGGAGAACGCAATTTTTTTAGAAAAATAAATAGGAAACCTCAAAATAATGAATTTAAGAGCCAAAAGTAAAAATTTTGTATTGATTATACTAATGCTTTTTGTAAATAATCAATTTTTTAATGCACAAAAATCTAAAAACTCAGAAAATGAGGAGTTTGTAACAGGCGCAGACCAGCCAGAAAAATACCTGCCGCTGCTAAAAGGAAAATCTGTGGGAGTGGTGACCAATCAGACAGGGCTGGTGACTATCAATAAGAAAAAACAAAGCATCGTAGACTTTTTGAAAGAAAATGGAGTAGCCGTAAAAAGGGTTTTTGCTCCTGAACACGGCTTTCGTGGAGTGGCGGATGCTGGAGAAGTGGTGAAAAATGGAGTGGATACCAAGACAGGCATTCCGATAGTTTCGCTTTATGCAAATACTAAAAAACCTACGCCTGCTCATATGAAAGATTTGGATGTTATTTTGTTTGATATTCAGGATGTGGGAGTTAGATTTTATACCTATATATCTACGCTTGCTTATGTAATGGAAGCAGGAGCAGAAAACGGCGTGGAAATCATCGTTTTGGATAGGCCCAATCCACATGACGGCTATACAGACGGGCCTGTGCTGAGAAAGGAATGGACTTCTTTTGTGGGACTTCACTCGGTGCCTGTGGTCTATGGGCTTACCATAGGAGAATACGGAAAAATGGTAAATGGTGAAAAATGGCTTAAAAATAAAGTTCAGGCGAAATATACACTCATAAAAATGAAAGGCTACCACAAGAAAAACCGCTATCCACTTTTGGAAAAGCCGTCGCCTAACTTGCCGAATGACAAAGCGATAAATCTTTACCCAAGTTTGTGCTTCTTTGAAGGAGCGGAAGTTTCCGTAGGGCGAGGGACAGATATACCTTTCCAAATCTATGGTTCGCCATGGATTAAGAATATGAAATATGAATTCACTCCGAAGCCAAGTTTTGGTTCTAAAAATCCGTTTCTAAATGGTCAGCTGTGCTATGGAGAGGATTTGAGAAATTATGACAAAGACCTGCGCGAGCTTAGTTTGGAATGGGTGATAAAGGCTTATAAAAACTATAAAAATCCACAAAAATCATTTTTCCTAAAAGATGCAAAGGGTAAATATTGGTTTGATACCTTGGCAGGAACGGATGAACTCAGAAAGCAGATAATAGCAGGGAAATCCGAAGCAGAAATCCGACAAACATGGCAGAAAGGGCTTTCTGATTTTGAGAAGATAAGAACTAAATATGTAGTGTATCAAGATTAGGAACGGATGTTTTTGGATGTATTATTCCCGAATCGCTGCCTAAACTGTGATGATATCATTCCCAAAGATGAAATTGTCTGCGTGAAATGTTTGGATAAAATACATTTCACGCATTGGGATTTTGGAGAAAATCTTCTGAAACGGAAGGCAGAAAGCTTGTTTCCTTTGGAGGCGGCCTATGCCCTTATGTATTTCGATAAAAAGGGACTTTCTAGGGAACTCATCCACCAGCTGAAATACCGAAATCAGGAAAAAATTGGTGGAATTTTAGCGAAATGGGTCGTGGAAAATCTTAGGTTTAAAGGAGAAAAACCAGATTTGCTGGTCAGTGTTCCGCTTCATTCCAAGAAACTTAAAGAACGGGGATACAATCAGTTACATCTTTTTACGGAGGTTTTGTCCTCTGAATATGGGATTCCGTTTGACCATAATTTACTCAAAAGAAACAGCCACAGCAAAGCTCAAGCTCAAAAAGACAAATCCCACAGAGAAGAAACTAAATATGATTTTTCTCTCACGAAAGAAATTGAAAATCAACATATTCTATTGATAGATGATGTGTTTACCACAGGAAATACGATGAGCGCCATCGCTTGGGAATTCCTTAAAAACAAGAAAAACAAGGTAAGTATATTAGTGATGGCGATGGAGATTTAGCGATTTGATGAATTTTTCTAAAGGTTTTGGGAAAGATTTTTGGTCAAAATCTTTTAAATCTAATATTTCTAAATTGTTTTCCTTTCTGAAAGTTTGGAATAAAGCGCTGTCACTCAGTGTGATGCTGTAAATCTTAATATTAAGGTTTTTGTGGGTTAGTTTGTGGGAAATTTCCTCTTCTTTTACGATAAATTTTTCTAAAAATTCATTGATTTTATCAGGGAAATCGTAGAGTTTTTTCCAAATAGAGCTGTCATCTCGCTGTTTGATAAGAAAAGAATTTTCGTATCGGACGAAATAATAGATGAGGTTCATGTTTTCGGGTTTGATTTTCTTTGTTTTTACAGGGAAATCGGCAGTTTTTCCGAGCTGAAAAGCCAAACAATCAGCATGAACAGGGCAGATATCACAGGAAGGGTTTTTAGGTTTGCAGATATTTGCCCCCAGATCCATTATCGCTTGGTTAAAATCGCCAAAATCTCTGTCAGGCATTATCAAAAGGGCTAATTCCGAGAAATAATCGTGGGCTTTTGTTTTTGAAATATCAAAATCATCAGCGAAAATTCTAGATAAAACGCGGTAAAAATTGCCATCCACAGCGGGTCTTTTTTCGTTGAAACAAATGCTGGAAATGGCGGCAGCAGTGTATTTTCCGATGCCTTTTAGTTTTAGGATTTTGGGGTAATTATTTGGGAAAACACCTTGATAATCCTGCATGATTTGCTGTGCGGCTTTGTGCAGATTGATAGCTCTGGAATAGTATCCCAGCCCTTTCCAGTAGAGTAGGACCTCGTTTATATCGGCCTCGGCGAGGAATTTTATATCTTTAAATCTATTGGTGAAGTTTATATAATATTCCAATCCCTGTTCCACGCGGGTCTGCTGTAGAATAATCTCCGAAATCCACACATTATAAGGATTTTGGGTGGTTCTCCACGGTAAAACTCTTGCATTTTGGCTGTACCAAAGCAATAATTTTTGACCAATGTAAAGAAAATCAGAATTTTGTTTAATTGTTTTCAAAATTTTTTATATATTTGCACACCAAAAATAAAAACAAAAAAGGAAATGACAAAGGCAGAATTAGTAAATGCAATTGCAAATAAGTTAGGAACTGAGAAAAATGAAACTCAGAGAATCATAGAGGCGTTTATGCAGGAGATAAGAACCACTATGTATAATGGTGATAATGTGTATCTTAGAGGTTTTGGATCTTTCATTATCAAAACAAGAGCAGCAAAAACAGGTAGAAATATCTCTAAAAATACTGCAATCCAGATTCCTGCACATAATATACCAGCATTTAAGCCTTCTAAAACTTTCGTAGAAAAGGTAAAATCAAAAGTAAAAGTAAAATAAATATAATTCACTGAGTAATAACAGAATAAAAACATTAAAGCTATGCCAAGCGGAAAGAAAAGAAAGAGACATAAGGTGGCTACCCACAAGAGAAAAAAGAGAAGAAGACTAAACAGACATAAGAAGAAAAAATAGTCTTCAGTAGGAAAACATAAGAATATAGTTGGTGTTTTTATTTTTGAAAATGGAGCCGACTATATTTTTGTTTATTTTAGTAAAAGAAAAGTATTATTAGAAAGCCAAAAAAATGAAGAAAGAGTTAATTATATCTTATGAGGAAGAGGCTTCTAAAATTGCTCTAATAGAAGATGGAAGACTCTTCGAACTCCATACGGAGGAACAAGATAGTGAGTATGTAGTAGGGGATTTATTCGTTGGTAAAGTAAAAAAACTAGCACCGAACCTGAATGCAGCTTTTGTCAATATAGGCTCTGATAAGGATGCCTTTTTGCATTATCAGGATTTGGGGCCAGAGTTTAGAACTTACCAAAACCTATTAAAAGGGATTTTGAATAAAAAAATCCAATCACCAAGCCTGAAATCCTTCCCAATAGAGGAAGAGATAGATAAGAACGGAATGATAGACAAGGTCTTATCTGTGGGTGATGAAGTCCTGCTGCAAATCACAAAAGAGCCTATTTCCACAAAAGGGGCAAGGGTATCTACACAAATCTCCTTAACAGGGAGGTATTTGGTTTTAATTCCTTTTGACCAAAAAATATCGGTATCGAAAAAAATAAAGGATAGCCAAGAAAAAACAAGGCTGAAAACTTTGATAGAGAGTATAAAGCCAGAAGGTTTTGGGGTGATTATCAGAACCGTAGCAGAAAATAAAAAAGTGGCTGAGCTTCATAATGATATGAACCAGCTGATAGAGAAATGGAATATTTGTTTCAGAAATATCCAAAAAAATAAAACGCCTTGTAAAGTCCTTAGTGAGGAAGATAGGGCTTCTGCTATTTTGAGGGATAATTTTAACCAAGACTTTGTAAGTATCATTTGTGATGATGAACAAATGGTAAATGACATGCGCAATTACCTAGAAGTAATCGCTCCTGAAAGTAAAAATATAGTTCAGTATTATGACTCTCATATTCCTCTTTTGGAATATTATAATGTAGAAAAACAGCTGAAACAGTCTTTTGGGAAACATGTGAATATTCTAGGTTCCAAAGGAGCTTATCTAGTAATAGAGCACACGGAGGCTCTCCATGTCATAGATGTGAACTCGGGGAATAATATATCATTAGGAAATCAGGCTAATAAAAGCCACGCCCTAAATGTAAATAAAATTGCAGCAACAGAGATAGCCAGACAGCTTAGACTGCGAGATATGGGCGGGATAATAGTGGTGGATTTCATAGATATGAGCAATACCGACCATCGTAAAGAACTTTATGACCATCTGAAAGAGGAGATGAAGAGAGATAAAGCAAGGCACAAAATCCTCCCTCCGAGTAAATTTGGTCTGATACAAATAACAAGACAAAGGGTTCGCCCAGAAAAAATAATAGATACCAAAGAAGAAAACCCTAACGAAATAGGCGAGATAAGTGCTCCGATAGTGATAGTAGAGCAGATGGAAGAAGCCATCAAAAACCACTTGATACATGAGAAAAGCAGATTGTATCTCCATGTTCATCCTTTTGTAGAAGCCTACCTTACCAAAGGATTTTTTACAAGCATCAGAATGAAATGGTTGTTTAAATACAATAAGTGGGTGACCATTATACCAAGAGACTCTTATAAATATTTAGAGTACAGATTGTATAATGAAGAGAAAAAAGAACTGATGAATCATTCTTATTAAAGAAAAAAAGCAATCCAAATTTGGATTGCTTTTTTATATATACTACTATTAGAATTACTTAACATTAGGAACCATAACGGTGTATTCTTTGTTTATTACGACATCGTTAGCATCTTGTAATTTTACTTTTGCAACTAGATTTCTTCCATCTATGACAGCAGAAGTAAGAACAAATCTAGGCTGTGTCAAATAAATATCAATATAGCCAACACTCTGTCCCGAAATAGTTCTATATAAAGGACTTTGACCATCTATAGATAACTCTTTGCTAGGGTCTGATTTTAGAGATATGGAAATAAGTTTATGCCAATTATTCTGAAAGAAATTATTTAAATATTGAGTTAAATATGTTTTATTAGGATGCAATTTTATTACATCTTTTACTTTACTTCTAAAATCCAAATTGTGTGTAAGTGCTAAATCATCAGCGAGATTTTTCAGTGTTCTGAAACCTTCAACATTTTTATGAATTTCAAAAGTGTTTTTAGAACTATCTAATATTTTCTTGTCAGTGATTCTTATGCTTAGACTTAGGGAGTTGTTACTATCGCTTCTATCCTTTGTGTCGGCAACATAATCTATTTGATATCTTTGACTATCATAGCTGAATAGACTTCCTATCCCTATCGGTAAGGATTCGTAGAGCCCACGCATGTATTTAGAAGATACATAACTGTTATTGGTGGTAAATTGTTTGTTGTAAAAATCTCTAGCATCAAATTTTAATGTACTTTTTGTAGAACTTTTGATGCCTTTATACTTAGTGTAGAAAGAGATGTATTGTTTATCGTATGTAATATCTTCGATAGATAAATAACTCAAATCATCAGCTTTCAGAGTGTGGTATTTTTGGTCAGTTGTAAGGGTTGCGAATTTTACAGAGTTTTTCAGCGCTGCACTTACATTAGCTGGATTATTGTAAAGATCTGCAATGTCAATGGCGCTGAGATAGTCCACACCAGTTTTCCATTCTTGTGCATATGTTCTTTTCCCTATTTGCTCATCGCTAGGTCTTTCATTAGTAGGTGTAGATGGCGTTGTAGGGTTGGATGGTTGTGTATTTCCAGGTGTATTAGGATTGATTACATCTTCATCTCTGCTGCTTCCACAACTGCTCAATAATGCTCCTGTTATCAGTAGGAATGGGATTAATTTTCTATTCATATTTAAAATAATTTGGCGCGAAAGTATGAAAAATCAGCGATAGTTAATAAATGATAGAAAAAATCCTTATTTTTGCTCCCTATGAAGAGATGGTACTTTTATCCCTTTTCACTAATCTACGATTTGATAACCACTTGTAGAAATTGGCTTTATGACAAGGGACTTTTTAAGTCTACTAAGTTTCAGACGCCTATCATCGGAGTGGGAAATTTGTCTGTGGGCGGCTCTGGGAAATCTCCTATGGTGATGTATCTCATGGGACTTCTTTTGGATGATTACGAGGCAGGTGTGCTTTCTCGTGGGTATGGAAGGAAGACCCAAGGCTACTATATGGTAAATTATGACAGTAATTTTCGTATGGTGGGAGATGAGGCTATGCAGCTTTTCCAAAGATTTAAAAACCGAATAGCCATAGGAGTCTGCGAAAATAGAGTAGTGGGAGCGGAGCGGCTGATAGAGGAGGCTGGCCTGCAAGTGCTGGTCTTGGATGACAGTTATCAGCATCGTGCCATTCAGGCAGGGTTTAATATCTTATTGACCGATTATAGTGACCCGTATTTCTCTGATTATCTGCTTCCTGCGGGAAATCTCCGCGAGTCCAGAACAGGAGCGGACAGGGCGGATATCATCATGGTTACCAAATGTCCCAAAGACCTTACCGAAGAGAAAAAATTTTACTATATTTCTAAAATTAAGCCTAAAAAACATCAAAAAGTATTTTTCTCGTCCATTGATTATGATGAAGAAATCACTTCCTCAAAAGTGAAGATGCCAGTGAAAATGCTGGATCAATACGAGGTTCTACTGATAACGGGCATCGCCAATCCTTCTCAGCTGATAAAAGAAGTTTCTAAATACACGAATAAAATCAAACATTTGAGGTTTAGAGACCATTATTCTTTTAAAAAAGAAGATATAGACAAAATGCTCCAAGAGTATAAAAAACTCGGCGAGAAAAAACTAATTCTTACCACGGAAAAAGACTATGTAAGGCTGATGGATTTTGAGGAACTAACCGACAAATTGTTCTACTGGCCTATCAATGTAGAGATAAATAATAAAGAAGAGTTTAATCAGATAATATTAAATTATGTTAGAGAAAATCAAGGAAACCGCGAGTTTCATTAAAGAAATTATTAAGGATACACCAGATTTTGCCATCGTTTTGGGTTCAGGTTTAGGAAAACTAAAAGACGAGGTGGAGCCTATCCATGTTTTTGAGTACAAAGATATTCCTAATTTCCCACAGACTACGGTAGTAGGACACGGCGGGAAACTAATCTATGGAATGCTGGAAGGCAAAAAAGTGCTGATGATGAGTGGTAGATTCCACTACTACGAAGGGCACACTATGGACAAGGTGACTTTCCCTTTCCGTGTTTTCCATCTTTTAGGGATTAAAAATTTAATTCTTTCTAATGCTTCTGGAGGAGTAAATCCTGACTTCCGAGTGGCAGATATCATGATAGTGAAAGACCATATCAACATGATGCCAGAGCATCCGCTTCGTGGGCAGAATATAGATGAATTAGGGCCGAGATTCGTGGATATGTCTGAGCCGTATAACAGAAAAATGATAGAAGTAGCGGAGCAGGTAGCAGAGCGAAATAGCATAAAAGTTCACAAAGGAGTATATGTAGCATTACAAGGGCCTACTTTTGAGACGCCAGCGGAGTATGGATTGGTTCGTTACATCGGTGGAGACGCCGTAGGAATGAGCACCGTGCCAGAAGTTATCGTAGCTAAACATATGGGAATGGACTGTTTCTGTATTTCCATCATCACGGATTTGGGTGGGCCGGAGATTGCCTTTGCGGTTTCACACGAAGAGGTGCTGAAAGCTGCTGATACAGCGATGCCGAGCGTTATCAAAATCGTGAAAGGATTAGTAAAAGAATACTAAATTTAGTTCAAATTTCTTTTAACTAAAAGAACATAACACATAAAAGCAAAACCGATGCAATTAAAGCATTGGTTTTTTGTTTGGCTAAAATTTTATCAAAATCCTAATAAATATCAGTAGTACAGCTTTGGTTTTTATTTTCATTGGTTCGTAAATTTGTAGTGGGAAAAGGGATAACTAACAAACAGATCTTAATTATTTATTAACCGTTTCCAATGTTTAGACAGAGGAAACATAAAATTCAAAAAATTATGAAAAAAAGCAATTTATTTAGAGGAATGTTTCCTATCCTTGCGGTAGGAGTGATGGCTTTAGCAGGAACTTCACTTACTTCATGCAGCAGAAGTAGCGATGATGAGCAAGTAGTGCCACAGAAACCATCAGTTTCTGTTCAGGATGTTGTAGGAACATGGAAACTTACAAAATATGAGCAAAAAGATACTGATGGAGTTTATCAAACAGCACCTCTTTATGTACTATATCATGTTTATGGAGCAGATAAGAAATATAAATATTATAGTAATGCTGCTCCTAGTGATCCAAGTGCATTTGTGCTTGAAGGAACATTTGAAATAAAGAATACAGATATATTCTTTTTTAATTCACTCCTTCCTTCTGGGGCACCTGGTTCTAGGTATAAAATAGAGATTAATGGGAATACAATGGTGCAGATTAAGGATGGTGATGGAGATAGATACACTTTCACCAAACAATAATCCACTAAAACTAAAACAACAAACCAGCGAATATCATCGATATTCGCTGGTTTTAATTTACTATCAATTTTTTTGGCAGCAAAAGTAAATATTTTCATTAAAAATCACCATTTTTGCAGATATTTTAAAAATAGATATGTCAGACTTAATTCAAGAAATACAGAAAAGAAAAACTTTTGGGATTATTTCCCACCCAGATGCTGGGAAAACCACGCTTACCGAGAAACTCCTTCTCTTCGGAGGGGCTATTCAGGAGGCTGGAGCAGTGAAATCTAATAAAATAAAGAAAGGCGCAACTTCCGACTTTATGGAAATAGAGCGCCAGAGAGGGATTTCCGTGGCGACTTCCGTTTTGGCTTTTAACTATAAAGGACATAAAATCAACATCCTTGATACTCCTGGGCATAAGGATTTCGCGGAAGATACCTACCGAACGCTTACTGCCGTGGATTCCGTAATCGTGGTGATAGATGTCGCAAAAGGGGTGGAAGAGCAGACCGAAAAACTTGTGCAGGTGTGCCGTATGAGAAACATCCCGATAATAGTTTTCATCAATAAACTGGACAGAGAAGGGAAAGATGCTTTTGACTTGCTGGATGAAGTGGAGCAGAAACTTGGGCTTTCTGTGGTTCCGCTTTCGCTGCCTATCGGTATGGGAGCTGATTTTCAGGGGATTTATAACATCTGGGAGAATAATATTCAGCTGTTTTTAGAAGAAAAGAAACAAAAAGTAGGGGAGAGCATCACCTTTAATGATATTAATGATGCTGCGATAGATGAAGCAGTAGGCGAAAAGGCAGCAAGTGTCCTTAGAGATGAGCTGGAGCTGGTGGAATCGGTTTATCCTAAATTCAGCAGGGAAGATTACATGGCAGGAACGCAGCAGCCTGTGTTCTTTGGTTCGGCGCTGAATAACTTTGGGGTGAGGGAACTGCTGGATGCTTTCATTGACATTGCTCCAAATCCTCAGCCAAAACAGGCAGACAGCAGAATCGTGAAGCCAGAGGAACAAAATTTCACAGGTTTTGTGTTTAAAATTCATGCCAATATGGACCCTAAACACCGCGACAGGCTTGCCTTTGTGAAAATCGTTTCTGGTGTGTTCAAAAGAAACGAAAACTACCTGCTCGTAAGGGAAAACAAGAAAATGAAATTCTCCTCTCCGAACGCTTTCTTTGCGGATAAAAAGGAAGTAGTAGATGAGTCTTTCCCTGGGGATATTGTCGGGCTGCATGATACGGGGAATTTCCGTATCGGGGATACGCTCACGGCTGGGGAAAAGCTGAACTTTAAAGGAATTCCGAGTTTCTCTCCTGAGCATTTCCGTTTCATTAACAATGATGACCCGCTAAAAGCGAAACAACTTGCCAAAGGTATAGACCAGCTGATGGACGAGGGTGTAGCACAGCTTTTCACTCTGGAAATGAACGGAAGAAAGATTATCGGGACGGTGGGAGCGCTGCAATACGAAGTTATCCAATACAGACTGGAGCACGAGTATGGCGCAAAATGCACCTACGAACCGATTTCTATTCATAAGGCGTGCTGGGTAGAGGCTGATGAAAAATCCGAAGAGTTCAAGGAATTTGCAAGGCTGAAACAGCGCTTTTTAGCGAGAGATAAATATAATCAACTGGTATTTTTAGCAGATTCTGCATTCACTATCACGATGACACAGGAGAAATTCCCAAATGTGAAACTCCACTTTATTAGTGAGTGGGGGGAGTAGAAAAATAATATGTTATAATCTTAATGAAATATATTGGAATAATATTTTTAGTGTTATTAGAAATCAAAGAAATTTTATAATGAAATAATTCAATATGAGAAGGCAAGATATTGATAATGCGAAAAGAATTGATGATTGTTCAAAACAAGCCAAAGAGAAAGCAAATACTTGTTTACATCCTGGATGTAATAAAAAAGCAATAAATTCTCATATTATGCAGAAAAATGGTATACTTTCTTCTATTTCAGAGGATCAGCATTTATGGGAATTCAGCATAGATCATTTTACAGAAGAACTTTTTGTTTTTAATAAAAAAGGTATAAATAAAATATATACTTTTTTTGGTTTTTGTAATCAACATGATACTGAGATTTTTAGAAAAATAGAAAATAGAGATGGGATTAATCTTAATGATTATGAATCTTGTTTATTGTTGGCTTTAAGAACAGCATGTAATGAATATCGGATTAAGGAAGTGGTTATTAATACTCAAAAATGCGTATTAAATAATTCAAATAATACATTTCTTATAATGGGGTTAAATGAAGCAATAAAGCAGAATAAATTAGGGTTAAAAGATATATCTTTTCAAATTGATTCTATGTGGAAAGACTTACAAAATAAAACAGAATCATTTGTTTTTAAATATAGGGAAATAGAGTTAATTGAATTTTGCTTAAACTCCATTTTTACATATGAAACTTCACAAGAAATTCAAGATTATTTTACAAAATATCAAAAAAATATGGAAAGAACTTCTGATATTTTTATATCATTATTCCCTTATAATGGTAAATCAGTATTATTGATTGGTTATCATAAAGAAGATGAAGTTAAAGTGAAATCATATGTTAATTTATTTTTTGAAGAAGATGATAAAAGCCTTAAACAAAGATTATCTAGCTTGATATTGTTTAATTGTGAAGTTTGGGTATGTTCTGATAGAATGTTTAAAGAAAAATTTCAAGGTATAGAAAAATATTTCTCTAATGCCGTTCATTATTCTACACAAAATGGTAATGAACGAGAAGTTTTTGATATAGATATTTCATCTCCCAATTTTAAAGAAGAATTTGAAAAACTTATTAATAATAACTTTTTATAATTTTTTATTTAAAGTATATAAATTTCTAATAAAATCTTCTTTGAATTTCTTTCTCTCCCCCCCCCCAAAAAAAAAAACGGACACCACCCTAAGCACTTGGGTGATATCCGTAATTAGTTTACAATTTACCTAAACTAGTTTCACTTTTAGGTTAATTAGTTTCCCTTTTAGGTTAGTTAGTTTAGGTTTTAGTTGAATTAGTTTGCATTTTACCTAAAATAGTTTAGCTAAAACACAAACTAGTTTCCCTTTTTGGTGAACTTATTCAGTTTTTGGGGGAGTTTTTTTAGCTTTTCCCTGACCTGCAAACCTCTTCCCTAAATCCTCTTGGATGGTTTTGGCATCTGGGCTGCCTGTTTTTGCTGCCATTTTTACGGTGGCGTAGTAGAGAAGAGCTTGGGCATACGCCTCGTGACCTGTGAGGGTAAGGGTTTCGCTGACATTTTCGGACAGCTGTTTTAGAGTCTGGAAGACTGGCTGTAGCGACTGATTGAGTTTGAAATCCTTCTCCATTTCCTCCTTGTCCATCATCGGTGGGACGAGGTTGGGATTAGTTTTGGTGTATTCTACCACTTTGGATACGAAGGAAACCGATTTGTCACTCATTTTTGGCAATTTAGCTTTTTCTTCGGCGGTTAGATTTACCAGATAAGGGCTAAGCAGTTGGCGAATTTCATTCACTTTTGTTTCAATTTGTGCTAATGTTTCGGCTGAAATGGTAGCACTGATAAGATTTTTAGACATAATTTTACAGTTTTAAATAAGCTCTAAAAGTAATAATAAAATTTTAATGTCCAAATTTTAATTCATTTTACTTTTAGAAAAAATCAAAAAATAACTCCCGCTTGGTTGGGGAGTTACTATTTTTGATTTTATAGTCCATTGACAATGTAGTCTTTCGGGTAGCGGACTTTGTAGCTTACCCTTAGTTTCTTGGTTTCGGAAGGAGAGAGTTTTATGTTCCATGTGAGGAAACCTTTTTCGTCATCCTTCGCGGCACCGCTTTTGTCAAGCACTTCTATTTTTACGGCTTCGTTGTTGCTCAGCGGAAAACGGTCTTTGATTTCCATGCTGATTTGTTCTTTCTTGTTGTTTTTGATGATAAAATCATATGTAACCACCTTTTCGCGGTAAGAAGAAAGGAATTTCTCGCCGGATTTATCTTGGACATCTTCTCTTCTGATGCTGATTTTCGGGTCGTTGCCCAGCGTGATGTTCATTTCATTGTTGGTTTGGTCTGGGCTGACGCGTGTCTCACCGATATACATGTTCTCAAAGATGACACTCGCAGGCGCAGAAACCAAATGATACTTGCTGAAATCCTTTACCTTCGCTAAAAGATAAGCTTCTCTCCTGTAATTAGGCGCAGTGAAGTATTGATAATCGGCAGGGATTTTCTGCTGATAAAGACTGATGAGGTGGTCTTCGTTATTGGACAAGATATCGTAAGGAATGTCTATATCATAGCTGGTATTTAGCTCATTTGCATTGACATTAAACCCAGCGTAGCCTACAGCTACACCTTCGACACGACCTTCTAAAGCATTGGATTGAAAATCATCATACTTTTCTGCATTTACACTTCCCATTCCTCTGATTCTTATGGCAGCAGATTTGTCGGCAATTTTTTCTTCCCTTAGGATTTCTCTTTCTTTCGGGCTTTGTGCATAGATGAACCAAGGGCTTACCGTAGGAGCATAATTGTTTCTGGAAGAATTTCCATTGATAAGGGTAAGTTTTACGCCTTTCCAGTCCAGTCCTGTATTTTGTTTTACAGTAGCCTTGAAAGTTATATCCAGCGGAGCAGAGATTTTGTCAGCTTTTATCTCGTAGTAAGGCTTCCAAGATACATTGTCTGTAAGATAGTTGATATTCAGTTTGATATTTCCAGCCGTAGGAGACATTAGTTTTAGGACGATTACGCCATCTGCAAACTCTTCTGCTTCCTTCTGTTCTTTGGTTTTTAAGCTGCTTTTCAGTCGGGAAAGTTTTTTACTGAGGTCATCGCCTTTTGTTTTGAGGGAAACGAGTTTGTTTTCCAGCTCTATTCTCTTGTTGGTGTAGAACTCGGTCAGCTGCGTGAGCTGTGCAACATTGGAGGAATTGCTTCCCACCAGCACGGTTTGGTTTTTGTCCAAAAGTTCTACGGCTTTCTTATTGGCATCCAGCTCTATTCGGTTTTTAGAGATGAGGTTTTCCACGATTTTGATGCTGTCATTCACTTTTTTAATTTGTGGATTGGTAGTATCCATTTTAAAATCTGTGGAATAATCATTGGTAAACTGCGAGGAAAGAATAGAAATGTTCTTGCTGTTTACACCGATTTGGATGGTTTTTTCGTTAATCTCCTCCGAGATGTTGCCAATCACTATTTCGGAAATACCCGAAGGAACACTGAAACTTACCGTGTTTTGCAGTTCTGCGGAGTTTCTGTACACTTTCACGGCAGTTACTTTAGCCTTTGTGTAAATGGGTTTTTGTGCGAAAAATAAATTTGCCGAAAACAAAAATAGAAACGCAAATAAAGAATGTCTTTTCATAATTAAATAAATTTGTTGATGCTAATTTAAGAAAAAAATAATTCACAAAGTCCGTATTCTCAAATAATTTTGGGAGTTTTGGTTTTTAAAATGTATTTTTGTCCGAAATTTATACAAACATGGAATTGATACACCGCAACTTACTGATAGGAATTCATGATGCATTGGAGGAGACTTTTTTTCAGGATAAGAAATATGCTGATAAAGTTTTAGAGCGATTACTAAAAGCTCATAAAAAATGGGGAAGTGCCGACAGGCAGGTGGTTTCGGAGATATTCTATGATATAGTCCGCTGGAAAAAACGCTTAGAATACTACATGGGCGAGGGGACAAAGCCGTCTAATATTTACAATTTGATTTTGGCCTATCTTCTTTGGAAAAAGGTGAAATACAAGAAATTTGATGAATTTGATGGAATAAAAACAGGTGGAATTTTGTCTAAATTGGACAAAAAAACATTTCCTACCAAAGCCATAGAACACTCTGTGCCAGACTGGCTGGCAGGTTTGTTTGAAAAAGAACTGGGAGCAAAATGGGAGAAGGAAATGTCCGCTCTCAATGAGCAGGCGCCTGTGATTTTGAGGGCAAATTCACTCAAAATTTCAGCAGAAAATCTTGTGGAAATTTTAAAAGAAGAGGGCGTAAATTCCTTTGTATTAAGAGGTTACCCAGACGCTGTCCAGCTGGAAGAAAAGAAAAATGTATTTCTGACATCGGCTTTTAAGGAAGGCTTTTTCGAGGTGCAGGATGCTTCATCACAAAAAATAGCCGAACTCCTAGATGTAAAAGAAGGAATGAGAGTGGTGGATGTCTGTGCGGGCGCAGGAGGAAAAACCCTTCATATCGCTGCTTTGATGAAAAATAAAGGGCAGATAATAGCCTTGGACATCTATGAATGGAAACTTGCAGAGCTGAAACGAAGAGCAAAAAGAGCAGGAGCTTTCAACATAGAAACCAGATTTATAGAAGATAATAAAGTCATCAAAAGACTTCACAACACGGCTGACAGGCTTCTGATAGATGCGCCATGCTCAGGACTCGGAGTACTGAAAAGAAATCCTGACAGCAAGTGGAAAATAGATGAAGATTTCATCAACAGAATAAAAACCGAGCAGGAAAATATTCTGCAAAACTATTCTAAAATCCTGAAAAAAGGAGGGAAAATGGTCTATGCCACATGTTCCATCCTTCCATCTGAAAACGGAGAACAGGTCAGAAAATTCCTTGCCGAAAATACAGAATTTGCCCTCTTGAAGGAGGAAAATATCATGCCGAGTGATGGCTATGATGGTTTCTATATGGCGCTGATAGAGAGAAAATAAACTCCTATTCCTGCTTTGTAGAAAGCATTCTGTGGCTGAAAAATCCTAAAATACAGATAATAAGAATCATCACCCCCCAAAGCCAGCCTTTGTCCTTGAATAAAGGTTCTTTGGTGGGTTTTTCCTTTTTAGGAAGTTTTTCCTCATCAGAGAGACTTGCATCAGATTTTGAGAGTTTGAAAACCTTGTCTTCTATCAGTTTTAAGTCATATTCTGGGAGGGAAGATTTTTTATTTCCATAAAATAGAAAATAGTTTTCTTCGTTTTTTGGTTTAAAATAAATAAAATATTTAGGCGAAATAGCATTGACAGATTTTACAGTAATAGGCGCATTGTCTTGATTTTCAATGATGATTTGGAAATCCTTTGCCCATATCACATCGTTATTTTGGAATGAAAAATCTAAATCCTTTGCTCCGTAGTAAATGATTTTTCCATAGTAAAAAGTTTCATAATTTTTCACCCAGCCTTTTTCTGTTTTTATGCTGTCTGTCAGATACTTAATCTCTATAGGGCGCGAAAAAGCATCGTTTTTCTCTATATTCAAAATCAGTGAATAAACAGGGATTTTGTGAGGCAGAGAAAATGTGATGACAGAGTTTTTGTCTTTTGTGCTGTTGGTTTGTTTTATGTTGTTGATTAACAGTTTATTAAATTCTATTTTCGGTGTGAATTTCTCCTGCATAGAAGCTCTTTGCAAAATAGGAGTTTCTTTACCAGGAATGAAAATTCGGTAAAATTTATAATTCGTTTTTTCAAAAGCCAGCAGCTGGAAATTGTAATCAGTTTTACTATTTTGTATGGAAAGTATTCGGTAATTTTCCAAAATAGAAAACCATTGTTTTTGGTCATGGCTGCCTTCCAAGGTTATTTTCCAATCAAAATTTTGATTAGAAAAATGCAGGTCAATTTCCTCTATGTCCTCTGTGATGGGACTTTCCAAGGTGAAATAGTATCCATCAGCAGTTTTGGTCTGATTTAGGATTTTAAAACCTATATATTCAGTAGTTTCATTTTCAAGGGAAGCAAATTGCGTTTTGGACAGCAAATACGGAACTTCCAGCGAATCTTTTCCTAAAAGCTGATAAATCCTAATGTCAGAAAAATTTTGGTTCAATTTTTCATACATCGGCAAGGGAATTTCTATTTTGTTCCACTCGGTGGCAGGGTTTGGTTTTATGGCTCTTTTGAACGAAAAATCATTTTTCTGAGCAAATCCCAAAGCAGAAATTCCCAAGAAAATTAGTGAAAATATGGATTTAATTTTTAGTTTCATCACCGATTTTGTCTTTAAATTTATTGTATAAAAATGAAATGATAAGAAGTAGTAATCCTAAGATAATCAATACGATAGTTTTAGAAATCGTGCTGAGATTAGAGATGTCGTACAAGAATAATTTAGCCAAAGTGATACCGAACAGCACGAGAGCAAAAATTCTGAGGTGTTTCTTTTTCTGGAAAATTCCAAGACCAACCAAAAGAAGTGAATAAACGCTCCAAAGGATGCTCAATCCTAGTTTGAAAACATCTTGATAACCAGCGATATCCAGCCAAGTTACTAGTTCATTGCTCAAGAAATTAAGGATGGAAATATGAATCACTACTTCTAGGAAAATATGGAATTTTGTATTTTCCAATTGGGTTTTAGCATTTTTGAAAATCGCCCAGAGTGCAAATGCTATACCGCTCCAGAGTGGGTATCGGATTAAGATATAGTTAAAACTAACATTGAAATATTTGTTTGAATTTCCATTGATGTAGGAGTAGCGTAGTTCTCCCAATTCTCCTACTCCAAAAGTCTGAGCGGCAAATAAAACTAAAAGCCCAATAGCAATAGCTGAAATTCCTAAAACTTTATTTTTGAATTTATAGAAATTCAGTAGAGCCATTCCTCCAAAGAATACTAGAGAGTAGGCAAGGAGGTATATGTTTCTAAAAATGCCGATATCATTGTTGTAAAGTGAGAATTCATCTGTTTCGCTGATTTCTTTGCCTTTAAGAGATGTGCTTTCGTACCAATAATCAAAATAGTATGCAATCTCATTTCTAAAAGTAAGATACGCTGTCAATACTAATAAAGCAGGTAGATAGAAAGACTTTATAGTATTAAAAGGATTAAATTTTTCGTCTTCTGCGTCAGGGTATTTTCTCGAAAGATAAACAGCAGAACTATATCCTAAAACAGCAAAAATACCTGTCAGGAAATTGATATTCCAGAAAGCATGAATATCTAAATCAACAGCATAACTATAACGCTCCCAGTCTTCGAGAAAACTTAGAAAAGCAAGTCCAAGTATAGGGAGGGATATTTTTTCGTAAATGGATATTTTTTTTGTTTTTCCAAGCCAAAACAAAATAGCTCCTTGGGCTGTCCACATAAGCGTTACCCAGTTTCCATCCAGCTGAATTGGTATTGCAATCGTAATGAAAGTGAAAACCATCCCTAATGTGGAATAGAACAAGGTAGAATCTGCAAGTTTTTTCGATTTGATAAAGAATAAAACAGCAAAATGAATAGCAGCATTAAACAAAGTGAATAACCCTAAATAGGAATCTAATATACTATGTCCATTAAAAATACCAAATCCAAATCCAAAGTAAATAAATGAATTCAGTAGAATAAGGATAATATTGACTTTATCCAGTTTTTCTTTTGAAATGATATTATTAAACAAAGAAACTCCGTAGAAAACCAAGAAAAATGCCGTAGCAAAGCCTATTCCCAGCGCTTCATATCCTTGCAGACCTGAATCAAAAGATTTATCTGCAAACCAAGAGCCATATATCATCCAAGTGAAAAAGAAAGCGCTGTAATGTAATGATTTCCAGTCTTTTTTTATAGAAATAAATAAAATGCCAAGGTTGATTATTAGCATATAGCTGAACAAAATATCCACTCTTCCAGAGCCTGATGATAGAAGGAATGGAACAGCGTAAGCCCCTATAAGCCCAATGTGGGCAATCACCACACGGTTGTATTTTATCGCAGTAAATACGGTAAAAGCTGTGAATATCAGCATCATCACAAAAGCTAAAGCCTGCGGAATGAGGTCATAAAAACTATACGCAAAATAGGTGATAAAATAGAAAATAGAAATGGCTCCACTTACCAAAACTGCGCTGTATCCCTCAAATTTAGGTTTTAATTTGATTCCAAAACCAAGCAGTCCGATTCCCACCAGATATCCGAGTATAATTCGTGTAAGAGGGCTGATAAGTTCATTTTCAATGGAATATTTAGCACCGATGGCTACACCGATTACCACAATGAGAATTCCTATTTTGTTAATCCAGCTTTCTCCTATAATCTTCTCTAAATCAGATGGTTGTTTAGGAAGGCTTATTTTAGGAGCAGAAATCTGCGGCTTAGGAGCGGTAGGTGCTGTTATAACTGGTTTTTCAGTTGCTTTTTCAGCCGAGGTTTCTATTGGCCTTTCAACAGGTTTTTCAGCAGAAGTTTTTACTGTATTTGCAGCAGACGAGGAGAGATTGTTTTGTTTTTTTAACTCAGCCAATACATTCTCCAATTGTTTTATTTCATTGTAAATAGCAGTCTGCCTATATAATAAATTTCCTATTTTTTGTTCTAGTTCATTTATCTTTTGCGGGTTCATTTTTTAATAATTTACGCAAATATATGATTTTATTGTCTAAATTTATGTAGAAAGTTTTTGTGAAATCTATTTTTCATGTTAAAGAAAATTATTATATTTGCCGACTAAACTTAGATGGTAAAATGAGTACAATATTTATACTACTGATGGTTGCTATCATCATTGCATGTATTTTGTTAGCTATTATTATTTTAGCTCAAAATCCTAAAGGAGGAGGGCTTTCAGGAACTTTTGGAGGAGCATCTTCTGCATCTTTTGGGATACAGAGAACTAATGATTTTATGGAGAAAGCTACATGGACACTTGGTGGTGTCGTGGTAGGGCTTATTTTTCTAAGTGTGGTGCTTACAGCGAAGCCTTCTGCAGTTGTGATACCAAATGAGAAGCCTCATACTACTGCGCCAAGTAATGCAGCAAAGACACCAGTGAAAGCTGACGAGTCAGCAAAGACAAAATAAATTTGGGTTAATAATTATGTGAGTATCGGTTTAAAGCGAATTTCTTTAAACCGATTTCTAATTTTAAAGAAATTTAATTACTTAGTAAAAGATAAAAATAATAATTGATTATGAAAAAAGCAGGAATTTTATTGTCATTTTTGGTGGGAATGAATTTTGTTTCGGCGCAGGAAAAACCTGTGTCAGAGACACAAGCAGACCTTTCTATTGTAAACAAAACAGCCTATAATCCTTACAGAAAAGGAGCGATATTTTTGTATTGGGGCTGGAATAGGGCTATTTATAGTAATTCAGATGTTCATTTCAGAGGAAATGGCTATGATTTTACGCTTCATAATATGATAGCTAAAGATAGACCGACAGACTTTAGTTTTGATGATTATCTTAATCCACTTCGTGTTACAATTCCTCAGACTAATGCTAGAATAGGGTATTTTATTAAGGATAATTTGGCTCTTGTTTTGGCGCTAGACCATATGAAATATGTGATGAAACAAGACCAAACGACAGATTTTACTGGGAAAATTTCTGACCCTCACTATGCAGCGATGGTTAGAGATGGAAAAGTGGATTTGACAGATGGAGAATTCCTTACATTTGAGCATACAGATGGGCTTAATTATGTAAACATCGGGGCTGAGAAGTATAATAAAATATATCAAGGGAATAATTTTAATATTACTTGGTCTTACGGTGGAGGTTTAGGAGTTTTATATCCAAAATCTAATGTTAAACTTTTTGGAAATGAGAGAAGCGACCGTTTCCATGTGGCGGGATTTGGACTAGATGCTAGAGCGAGTTTGAATTTTGTTTTCTGGAAACATCTGATGGCAAGAGTAGAGGCGAAATATGGCTATATCAACATGCCTGATGTGAAGACAACGCTAAACAATAGACCAGACAAAGCACAACAAGATTTTGTTTTTGGACAGGTGAATTTCGGAGTTGGATATATTTTCCAAACAAGAAAAAACAAATAAAAATTGACGCAGCCATAAGTTGAAACTTGTGGCTGTTTTTTTAGCCTAATTTTTTTAAAGTCCTAAAATTAATTTTGCAATCGTGAAATAAACCATCACACCAAGGATATCGTTGGAAGTGGTAATGAATGGACCTGTGGCAATGGCTGGGTCTATTTTATTTTTGTTGAGAAAGATAGGAACAATGGTGCCTATCATCGCGGCAATGATGATGACAGAAAGCAGAGCTACGGAAATCGTAATGGAAATCATCATATCATGATGATTGACAAATAGATTGAATCCCAAAATAATCAGTGATAAAATCATTCCCGAAGCCACAGCTACGCTCACTTCTTTCATTAGGGTTTTTAGGGTATTTTGTCCCAAAGTATTGTTAGCAAGCCCTTGCACGATAATCGCTGAAGCCTGTACGCCGATGTTTCCAGCGGTAGCCGCTATCAGTGGAACGAAGAACATTAAGGCAGGAACATGGCTCATCGCTTCTTCATTTCCTTGTAAAACTCGTGAACCTATCAGACCGCCCACCATTCCGATGAACAGCCACGGAAGACGAGCTTTGGTAATGTTTAGAATAGTGTCTGTAGAGTCAATATCTGTAGCAATCCCTGATGCTAGCTGGTAGTCTTTATCCGTTTCTTCTTTGATAAAGTCCATGACATCATCTATGGTAATTCTTCCGACTAACCTTCCCAAAGCATCTATTACAGGCACTTCAAAAAGGTCGTATTTCTGCATGTATCGCGCCACATCTTCAGCAGGTTCATTGTCCTGCACACATCTTATTTTGGAATTATACACATCCGAAACCTTGGAAGAAGTGCTGGTGGTAAGTAGTTTTTTTAAACTGAGGGTGCCGAGGAGTTTGTCTTGTTCATCCACCACATAGATAGAATAGACTTCGTCCATGTCTTCGGCTTGTTTGCGCATTTCCCTTACTGCGGCGATGATGGATAGATTATGGTCTACTTTTACCAGCTCCGTAGCCATGAGACTTCCCGCTACATGGTCGTCATAGCGGAGGAGTTCTACGATGCTCTGTGCCAGTTCGTTATCATCAATATGTTGGATGATTTCATTTTGCTGATGTTCAGGAAGTTCAGCGATAATGTCCGCAGCATCATCAGAATTTATCTCACCAATGATTTCTTCTGCGATTTCTTTGGTGGAGAAGTTTTTTAGGAATTCTTTTCGGTCTTCTTCATCGATGTACAAAAGCATTTCCGCAGAAACATCATTGTCCATGAGTTCGTAGAGAAATACCCTTTGAGAATCATCTAAAATCCCAAACAAATTGGCAATATCCACCGCCTCCATCTCTGAAATAATTTCCGAAATGGCTTTTGCATTTTTCTCTTCAATGTACGAAAGCAGCGGCTGATAGATATTTTCTTCTTTTGGCATGGGTTATTTTAGATTTTCTTTCCACTCATTGGTAAATGAGATGAAGTCTTGCACTGAAAGTTCTTCTGCCCGCAAATTTAAGAAATTATGACCAGAAAGTCCCTCTGGTATGTTCAAAACTTTTAGTGCATTGCTGAGTTTTTTTCTTCTTTGGTTAAAACCAGCTTTTACGATATTTTTGAATAAAGTTTCATTTCCTGCAAGTCCTTCTTTGGGATTTCTCAGCAATGAAATCACGCCAGATTTCACTTTTGGTGGTGGATTGAAAACATTTTCATGAACCGTGAAAAGATATTTGACATCATAATAAGCCTGAACCATCACAGACAAAATTCCATAATCTTTCGTTCTGGGAACGGCTGCTGTTCGTTCGGCTACTTCTTTTTGGAACATTCCCGCCATTTCTGGTATCTGCTGATAGTTTTCTATGATATGAAATAAAATCTGCGAAGAAATATTGTAAGGGAAATTCCCTATCACAGCTACTTGCTCATTTGGAAAGATTTTAGAAAAATCTGTTTTCAGGAAATCTCCCACGAAATGGTTTTCTTTTAGCTGAGGATAGTGTTCTTTGAGGTAGGCAATAGACTCTGTATCTATCTCTGCCACAAAGGTTTCGGTTTCTTTTTCTAAAAGATATTTGGTGAGGATACCCATCCCTGGGCCTACTTCCAAGACTTTATCATACCCGCTGAATTGGAGGCTGTTTGCTATTTTTTTTGCGATATTTTCATCGGTTAGGAAATGCTGTCCGAGGTGTTTTTTGGCCTTTACACTCATTAAATTCTAAATTTTTCGGCAAAGTTAAGGCTTTTTGAAACAAAATTTATGATTTAATTAACATCAATTTTTTCGTATTCCTACTTTGATTTAGCGAGATTTTTTCTATTTTAGCCGAAAAATTTATCAAATGGCACATTCAATAGATGATTTTAATAGAAGAAGGCTGCGTTCCAGTAATATTACGGTGGTTGTCAGTATCTCATTGGTTCTTTTTTTGGTTGGACTTTTTGGGTTGATTTTGATAAATGCACAGAAATATTCTGACTATATCAAGGAGCAGCTGGTCATTGCAGTGTATTTTGATGAATATCTGGATCCTAAAGATTCTGCAAAAGCTGGTGAATATCAGCAGGAAACATACAAATTGATTTCTGAACAGAAATATGTAAAAAAGACAAAATTTATTACCAAAGAAGAAGCAAAAATAATAGCTAAAAAACAGCTGGGAATAGACACAGAGGGGCTTTTCGAGGAAAATATTTTCCCTCCATCGGTAGAGGTTACCCTAAAGCCAGCCTATGTAGCTCCTGATACTATAAATGCTGTAATGAAGCATTTACAAGGAATAAAAGGAGTAAAAGAGGTGAAAAATGACACCAAAATGACACAGGAAGTCTATTATAATTTGGATAGAATTTTGCTGTGGATTATAGGATTTACCGTATTATTCTTGATAATAGCTATTGTGCTTATAAACAGCTCTATCCGTCTTAAAATTTTCTCTAAAAGATTCATTATCAAGACGATGCAACTAGTGGGAGCGAGAAGAAGATTTATATTAAAACCATTTATAAAAGAAGCTGTTATTTTAGGTTCTATAGGAGCGTTTATTGGGCTTGTATTCCTTTTTTCAGCGTGGTATTATTTTACAAATCAGATTGGTTCTGAGTTTGTTCCAGATACTAATAAATTCATATGGCTGATATTGGGCGTGGTAGTCGTGGGAATCGGTATTACGGTTTTCAGTACGATATTTGCGACATGGAGATTCTTGAAAACAAAAACTGACGATTTGTATTATTCTTAATTTAAAATCGATGAAAAATAAAAATATAGAAACACCATCTACGGAAAACACATTTTATTTCAGCAAGGGTAATTTTAAATTGATGCTGATAGGTTTGGGGCTTATCGCTTTTGGATTTGTCCTAATGATGGGCTATGGAGCGAATACCAAGCCAGATGGCTCTTTTGACCCAAACTACTGGAATGATGATATTTTTTCTGTGGTAAGAATCAGAATAGCGCCTTTATTAGTGATTGTTGGTTTTGTGGTGCAGGTGGTTGCTATATTAAAAAGAAATAAATAATGGATATAGTAAAAGCTATTATTGTTGCAATCGTAGAGGGGCTTACGGAGTATCTTCCGATTTCTTCTACGGCTCATATGGGATTTACAGCGGCTTTGCTCGGAATGGAAGAAACTGAATATCTGAAGATGTTCCAAGTGTCCATTCAGTTTGGGGCGATTCTTTCCATTGTGGTTTTGTATTGGAAAAAGTTTTTTGACTTTTCTAATTTTAATTTTTATATCAAACTAGCTTGTGCCGTTGTTCCTGCTTTGGTTTTAGGAAAATTATTTGATGATAAAATAGAAGCTGTGCTTGGTAATCAGATAGTTATCTCTTGTGTTTTGGTTTTGGGAGGAGTGGTTTTGCTGTTTGTAGATAAATGGTTTGATAATAAGGAAAAGATTGATAATGAGAAAGATATATCCATCAAAAAAGCTGTAACCATTGGCTTTTGGCAGTGTTTGGCTATGATGCCTGGGACATCTCGTTCTGCGGCGTCTATCATTGGAGGAATGAGCCAAGGGCTTAGCAGAAAGGCATCTGCGGAATTTTCTTTCTTTTTGGCAGTCCCTACGATGATGGCAGTTACGCTTTATTCTGTATTTATCAAGACTTGGGGAGAGGGAATGCCGAATGCTCAGAAGGGATATGAGATGATTTTGGCTTCTACAGAAAATGTTATGGTTTTCATTATCGGAAATATCGTGGCTTTCATCGTGGCGATGATAGCAGTGAAAACTTTTATCAATGTTCTTGCAAAGTATGGCTTTAAGTTTTGGGGCTGGTATAGAATCATTGTCGGAATAGTTTTATTCATTTATTTTTATTTAAACAAATAATAAATGACTGCGGAGCAAATTCTTGAAGGTCAGGTTTTTCTGGTTGATAAGCCCTTGGATTGGACTTCGTTTCAAGCGGTCAATAAAATGAAATTTAAACTAAAAAAAGAGTTTAAATTTAAGAAAATAAAAGTAGGGCATGCGGGAACTCTTGACCCTAAAGCTACGGGGCTTCTCGTGGTATGTACAGGCAGGGCAACCAAAAAAATATCCGAAATCCAAGATGCACCGAAAGAATACTGGACAGAAATAAAAATTGGTGTGCAGACAGAATCTTACGACACCGAAAAACCAGAAATTTTCCCTACGGACATCAGCCACATCACAGAGGATTTTGTGACAGAAGTTTTACAAAAATTTTTAGGCGAAATCACTCAGAAACCGCCTATTTTTTCAGCAATAAAGGTTGATGGTGAGAGGGCTTATGACTTAGCGAGAGCAGGAACTTCCATAGAGATGAAATCCAGAAAAACAACAATTCACTACATTAAAGATATTCAGATAGAAATTCCCTATGTTCGTTTTTTAGTGGGCTGTTCCAAGGGAACTTATATTCGCTCTTTGGCTCATGATATAGGGCAGGAACTGGGTGTAGGAGCTTATCTTACCCAGCTCAGAAGAACTAAAATAGGAGAGTACAGTGTAGAGGAGGCTTCTGATAAATTTTTGAGTAATGAATTTTTATTTTCGGAAATTTAGATTATATTTGTATCCGTTATCAAATAATGATGATAAAAACTGCAAAACATATTAAAACTTTTTTGGCTTCGGTGCTGCTACTCATCTTCGTGATGAATGTATCAGGCTTGTTTGTGCGTTTGTATCATCAGGAAACACATCAGAAAACAGAAAAAATAGCAGAATGCAGCGATAAAGCCTGCTATCACAAAGCACATTTACAGACCAAAAACGACTGTGACTGTGGGTTTTTATGCACATTGAATTATTTCTATATTCTTCCAGAAAAACCACTCACAGAGATTCATGTAAATGAATATTTCTCATATTTTTCATCGTATAAAATTTTCGTATCAGAGAGGATAATTCTTCTGTGGCAATCCCGTGCTCCTCCTGTACTTTCTTAGTTTTTATTGAATGTTTATTGATTTGATGAAAGTCAATATCGTAGTTGATTTTACTTAAAATCAAGGCATTCCCTTTTTCAAACAAAATATTTTTCGGTTTAAAAAAATCAACCATTTCATTTTTGTATTAAATCATTTTATATGACTCAAAAATTGGTATTTGGGATTATTTTCTGTGGATTTCATATGCTTTTTTCACAGGAAGTAACGCCCAAAAACATTGACACGCTTACAATTGTAAATAAAAACATATCGACCGATAATCTGGTAAAATTTTCTAAAGAAAATCTTTCAGAAAATATAGGTCAAAATCTTTCAGAAGTGCTGTCCAAAGCGGCGGGGATTACCCTTCGGCAGGCTGGTGCTACAGTCGCAAAACCTGTGATAGAGGGCTTAGGAAACACGAGGATTTTAATCCTAAATAACGGCGTAAAGCTCGAAAGCCAAGACTGGTCTGATGACCACGCACCAGAAATCGGTATGGGTATTCCGCAGAATATCAGTATAATAAAAGGCGCTCAGAGCGTGAGGTATGGTGCTGGGGCGCTTGGCGGAGTGGTTCTGTTGTCTCCTAAAAACCTTAATTATAGTGAAAAACTGACTGGTGCAGTGATGCTTTCTGGAAATTCTAATTCTGGGAAAGTCTCTGGCGGAGGTTATTTGGAAGGAGCGTTGGGTAAAAACTGGGCATGGAGAGCCCAGATAAATGCGCAGTATGCAGGAGATTATAAGACTCAAAATTATTATGTCAATAATACAGGAATTCGGGAGCTGAATTATTCTGCTGAGCTGGAATACCGCAAGAATGAATTTAAGTCTAATTTGTATTTTAGTGCATATAATTCAGAATTAGGGATTTTCTATGGCGCTGCATCCAGCAATATAGATGATTTTGAGAGCAGGCTCAAGCTTGGCAGACCGATTACGACATATGGTTTTTCCTACGATATTACAGCTCCAAAGCATAATGTGGCTCATTATTTCTTGAAGAGTGAAACGGAATTTAGATTTAGTCCGAATAATCATTTTGATTTGGTTTATGCATATCAAAATAATCACCGAAAAGAGTTTGATGTCAGAAGGTTAGACAGGACTACAATTCCTACGCAGGATACCAAACTTGATTCTCATTTTGTGGAAACGATTTGGAAAAATACGCATTTTAGAGGATTGGAAACTCAGTTTGGGGTAAGTTATTTGAGAAAAGAAAATTTCAATGTGCCAGGAACAGGCGTAGTTCCTACGATTCCGAATTTTGTTTTGAATAATTACGCAGGGTTTTTCATTTCCGAGTTTAAAAGAGGAAAATGGCTGGCAGAGCTGGGAGCGCGTTTTGATTTTAGAACGATAAATTCTTTGGGATATGATATGTTTGGTGAGCTCTATGGTGGAAAAAGAGATTTTTCAAGCTTTTCGTACAGTGGGGGAGTTCATTATCAGATTGCTGACCATCTGGAATATGTGGCTCATGCGGGATATGCGTGGCGTGCGCCAGAGCCTTATGAGCTGTATATCAATGGAAAACAGCACGGAATTCCCATCTATTATATGGGTGATAAAAACCTAAATGCAGAAAAAGGGCTCAAGATAGTCAATAAATTGTCATACAAGAGGAATAAATTTTTTGCAGAATTGTCTGCATTCGTTCAGCCGATTAATAATTTTATTTACAGCATTCCTACGCATCAGTATAGGGAGTTGTTTTCTGGTCCAGCAGTGCTATTTAAGTTTGTGCAGAGCGATGCTCTTTTTCGTGGAGGAGATTTGGCAGTGGGAATTCCTATTTCTAAAAATTTAGAATATCATTCCAATCTTTCTTTGGTCTATGCAGATGACCAGCATACAAAGGCGTATCTTCCACAAATACCGCCATTACAGCTTTCGCAGAGTTTAAAATGGAATATTCCGACTTCTGTTTTCAAGAATTTTTATGCAAAGGTGGAACACCAGTATTTCGCGAAACAGAGAAGGTTTAATCCTGATTTTGACCTCGTGGTGGACTCTCCTGATGCCTACCATTTATTGGGGCTGAAAATAGGAGCAGAACTGGAATACAATAATAAGAAAAGTGTAAAATTCTTTTTGGGCGTAGAAAATCTTACCAATGCACTTTATAAAAATTATACCGATAGACTGCGGTATTTTATTCATGGAAAAGGGATTGACATTCAATTTAAAACACAATTTAATTTTTAATAATCATTAATTCTAATAAATTTTAACATTATGAAAAATAAGTTTTCACTAAACAAAATTTTGACAGTGCTAATGCTGTTTTTAGCGATTTTCAGTATTTCTTCTTGTAGCAGAGATGGTGACAGCCCTCAGGCGCCAACGGACGAAACCAAAGACAGAGGACACGAAATGCCTGATAGAGTGGAGTTTATATTTAAAAATACAGCGACATCACAGGAGCAAAGAAGAGCAGCATTGCTGACTAAAGATGGATTGAAATTTGACAATACAGAAGCCGTAGAATGGAAAGAAGGAAACAGCTATCTCCTTGAAATAGTGTATTATAATAATGGAAGGAGACTTAATAGTGAATTTGTTTCACAGGAAATGGCGCCTATTCATCAGCATTTCTTTCAGTTAAACAAAAACGGACAGTCGATAGAAGAAACGGAAATGGATAAATTGGTAAGCTATGAATATCAGGATACAGACCCTGAAAATGGAGTTTTGGGAGAGAGTGGAGTGAGCCTTCGTCGTCGTTCGTGGGATACGCAGAACCCTACGGAAGTAGACCCTATCGGACTGAAAGGAGTTTTCACCATAAAAACGACTGGTTTGGGAACTCAGAGTTTTGATTTAAGGATAAGATTAGCTCATTTCTTAGTTAAAAATAAATTAGAGCCTAAGACAGGAAGAGCCAGAAAATACAATGCGTTGCATTATAGCGGTTCATTTGTTTTAGACACAGATATGAAAGTCCCAGTGAAAATAGTTCAATAATATTTTAGAATAATTTAATAAAGTAAACAAATAAAAATTTAATAATATGAAAAGTTTTTTAAAATCAATCAAAGTTGTATTAGCAGTAGTGTTTTTTGTTTTTTCACTTTTGGCTTGTAGAAGTCAGGAGAATGATGATATCGTGGTACCAAAGCCAAAACCAGAACAGCCTAGTACTGAGCTGAAATGGAGTAAGGTGGAATTTCGTTTTACAGAAGGGCATTCTCACGGGTATTTTCATGGTTCGCCAGAATATCCAGGTGTGAAATATCTGAAATCTGTACAAAAATTCTTTTTTGAGAATAAAAATGGTCAGATAGTTCCATCGGCTGATAATCCTGCTGCCCTTAGTGTAATGTCTGCTGATGGAGGGCTGTCTCTCTATGGATTGGAGATTTTCTATTACAATGAAAAAGGCGAGCGAATCAACAGTGTTTTGGCATCTGATGAGGCAGCAAAGCAATATCAGCACTTCTTTTTAATGGAAAATATAGTAGCTATAAGTGGCGGGACAGTAGTTCCAAATAAGGAAATCATGACTTATAAATACCGTGATACTAATCCTGAGAACAAATATATCTATAAAAGCTTTGGAGGCCAGCGTGATGCCAAAATAAGACCAGAAAAAATAGGACTGAAAGGATTTTTCGATGTGAAAAAACCATACCTGAATTTTGATTTGAGAATTGTTTTGGCTCAGTTCAGCCAAAAACCAGATAATTTGGAGTATGATAAACTTTCTTCGGCTTCTTTTGATAAAAAATTGGATATCAAAATCCCTGTCCATATTTATACAGATAGAATTAACGAAGATAGCTTGATTGAAGATGCTATGAGGGAATTTGGAGTTACAGAAGCTGAAATAAAAGCTGATATAAATGCAAAATTGAATTCAAAAGTTAATTCTGAAAGTAGTGGAGTTTTCCTCTAAAAAAATAAAAATCTCTTTCAATTTGAAAGAGATTTTTTTATTGAAATTTATTTTTCTTGCTCTAGATTTTTCTGCCATAGCCAAGTGGTTCTCAGCGCTTCTTCTAATGGAGTTTCCGCCTTCCAGCCAAGTTCTTTTTCGGCTTTGGAAGCATCTGCATAAGCGATGGTAATGTCGCCCGCTCTTCTATCACAGATTTGGTAAGGAATTTCTAGATTATTTGCTTTTTCAAAAGCTTTTACGATTTCAAGGACAGAAGATCCTTTCCCTGTTCCCAGATTGAAAATATCAACCAAAGTTTCTGATTTTTCTGAGGCTAGTTTTTGCAAGGCTTTCACATGGGCTTTGGCTAAATCCATCACATAGATGTAATCGCGGATGGCAGTGCCGTCAGGAGTAGGGTAGTCATCTCCCCAGATGTTTAGTTTCTCTCGTATTCCTGCTGCAGTTTGGGTTACATAGGGAACGAGATTATTGGGAATTCCGAGAGGAAGTTCGCCTATTTTAGCCGAAGGATGAGCACCAATAGGATTGAAATATCTTAATAATGATACTTTCTTTTGGTGGGCAGCAGCAAAATCTTTTAGAATTTCTTCTGCCATCTGTTTGGTTCGTCCATAGGCAGATTCAGCAGGTTTTATAGGTGCTTCTTCGTTTATTGGCATTTGGTCAGCCTGTCCATAAACGGTGCAGGAAGAACTGAAAATAAAATTAGAAATATTTCTTTCTTTGAATTCTTGCAAAAGATTGATAAGAGAAAACATATTGTTTTCGTAGTAGTCAATAGGCTTTACTTGGCTTTCTCCCACGGCCTTGAATGCAGCAAAATGAATACAGCCATCTATTTTATGAACATCTAGAACTTGTGCTATTTGGCTTCGGTTTCTTAAATCAATAGGATAGAAAGCGGGAGTTTTTCCAATGATTTGCTCTATTCCAGCTAGTATTTTTTTGTCCGTGTTAGAGAGGTTGTCTACGATAACCACATCAAAATCATTTTCTAAAAGCTCCACCACGGTGTGTGAACCGATGTAGCCTAGACCGCCCGTAACTAGTATTGTCATACTCTTAATTATGTTTTGAAATTCCTTTTTTGTATAAGTCTATCAAGAATTTTTTCTTTTCGTTCATCTTCATTTTAGGATTGATAATGGAGATAAATACCACATTGTTTTCCTTTACGCCAGAAAGTATGATTTGATTGATTTTTTGAGATTCATAATCAAGTTCAATACTCCACAAAACATAGCCTTCGGATAGTTTTTTGCTGATTTCGGTAACTTTAGCATTGATGGTGTTACTTTTCCAAAAATCAAAATCCCATTTATAAAAAGCCTCTAACAATTCAGTTTGAGAAAGTCCTTCCTTGTAGAATTCCATATTCTGAGAAGGGCGAACGGAAACTTGTATGTTTGAATTTAGCTTGTCATGGAATAAAAACGCGCCTGAATTTTCATCCGTTCTTATGTATTTTACAGATTCGGGAAACTGAACCAAATAGTCATTATTGATTAAAAACTTATTTCCTTCTTGTGCCCATACAAAAGAATTGAAAAATAGGAGTAAAAGCAAAAATATTCTCATAATTATGGTGTTTAAAAAATTATTTATTCATAAATTCCAAAACACTTTCTGTAATGTATTTCAGCTGCTCTTCATCCAGCTCTGTATGCATCGGCAGGGAAATAACTTGGTCTAGCAGTTTGTCTGTGTTTTTAAAGTCAGCATCATTACTCGATTGGAAGTATGCTTTTTGCTTTCTGAGAGCCACAGGATAATAAATCATTGCAGGGATTTCCTTTGATGCAAGAAACTCTTGTAGTTCGTTTCTTTTTCCATTTAAAACTCTCAGTGTGTACTGATGAAAAACATGAGTAGAATTTTCTTCTCTTTTTGGGATAAGTAGATGCGGATGCCCAGCAAAAGCTTCATCGTAGAAGTTTGCAGCTTTTCTTCTTGCTTCGTTATAGGTTTCTAAATGAGGCAGTTTTCTTCTCAAAATAGCCGCCTGTACGCTGTCCAATCGAGAGTTTACGCCTACTTCATCGTGATAATATCTCTTGTACATTCCGTGATTTACGATTCCTCTCATTTTATAGGCCAAATCATCATCATTGGTAAAAATAGCGCCACCATCTCCATAACAACCTAAATTTTTAGAAGGGAAAAACGATGTAGTTCCTATCGTTCCTATCGTTCCAGCTTTTTTCTGAGTTCCATCAGAGAAAATAAAATCAGCACCGATGGCCTGTGCATTATCTTCGATTACAAAAAGATTATGTTCTTTTGCAATTTTCAAAATAGCCTCCATATTTGCGCACTGCCCGAAAAGATGCACTGGCATGATAGCCTTGGTTTTAGGTGTGATGGCTTTTTTAAGCTGCTCAATATCAATAGTGAAATTGTCATAATCTACATCCACCAAAACAGCTTTTAGTTTTAATAAATGGATAACTTCCACCGTAGCCGCAAAGGTGAAATCTGCCGTAATCACTTCATCGCCTTCCTGTAAATCAAGCGCCATTAGGGCAATTTGCAGAGCGTCCGTACCATTCGCGCAAGGAATCACATTTTTCACGCCTAAATATTCTTCTAATTCAGCTTGGAAAGACTGAACCTCAGGGCCGTTGATAAAGGCCGCCGACTCAAAAACATTCAGCACCGCGTTATCTACTTCGTTTTTTATTTTGAAATATTGACTTTGTAAATCAACCATCTGGATTTTTCTCATAACCAAAATTTTTTGTAAAAATACAATTTCTAAACTATTTATAGAAGGAAATTTGCAAAAGATGTTAAATGTCATTAAAAAAAATTCTTCGGCATGAATATAAAGTCGTACCTTTATCAAAGAAAAAAAGGAAGTTTAATCTTAAATGTAAATTATTATGAAACACAGAGTTCCAGTATCTCAGATTATGACAAAGGATGTAGTTAAGCTTACTACAAAGAACACATTGTTTGATGCAGAAAAACTTTTCAAAGAGCATAACATCAGACACTTACCTGTTGTGAGCGGAAACCAGCTGATAGGTATTTTGAGTTATTCGGATTTGTTGAGAATTAGTTTTTCAGAATTGTCGGATAATGAAGAAAAAGTAGACACTACAGTGTATAATGCATACACTATAGAGCAGGTGATGGCAAAAAATCCAGTAGGTGTGTCACCAGACCAAACCGTGAGAGATGTAACCGAAATTTTGTCAAAACAAAGTTTCCACTCTCTACCAGTAGTAGAAAATGGTGAACTGAAAGGTGTAATCACTACAACAGATTTATTGAAATACTTCTTAGAACAATACTAAAAAGTCTTTTACAATAAAAAACAAAACATCTTACTTTTTTTGAGTAAGATGTTTTTTTGTAATTAAATTTATTTCTAAAATTTAAAACTTGATATTCACACCAATAGTCTGATATCCATACAGAGAACCAGCTGACAGCTGCAAGTCGTATTTTTTCTTGTTTTCCGCCATAGGAGAGTTATTTACTTTCGTTATTCTCGCTTTGGCGATATTTTTTCCGATAAGGTAGCCGAGGAAAATAGCGATAGGATAGTCTGATACCCAGTGAACCTTGCTCTGAAGCATTTCAAAAGACATCAGCCCTAAAAGAGTGTATCCCACAGGTTTTAGCCATTTTTTGTCTGGGTAATTTTCCGTAAGCACCGTGAGGGCTGCCATTGCAGTGGTAAGATGTCCAGAGGGCATGGCATCATATTTAGAAGTTTCTTTCTGATATGCCGCAAAACTCGGTGCGAAAGTCCAGTGGCTGTGCCATCCATTTCGTTCAGCGGTGATGAATGGACTTTCTCTTCCCGTGATACGCTTTATAGACTGAGCGAAAACTCCCGACAGCGCAAGGCTTTCTATGAGCTGCATAGAGGTGCTGATTGCCCGATAATCGTTTTTAAATAAACCATAGGTAGCAAGTCCTCCACTGATTAAAATCACTGTAGTCCCATTACCGATGAAATACAGCGCAGAGTTCACATCTGCAGGGATTATTTTTAGAAATCCGAGCTTGCGGTAGGTGTGGGCTTCATTCATGCCGAGAGTTTCACCAAGATTTCGGCTTTCTCTAATGATCCAAGGGTCAGCAGGAATGAGAGCGGCAGTGCTTCCCAAGGCGGCAAGTCCGTATGGATAGTATTTTTTTGAAACTATATCTGTGGCTGTTCCTGCAATGTTTTTGGGCATTTTATTGACAATATCCCAAAACTTTGGTTTTTGATAAATAAAAGTTTCGTTTTCAGATATTTTTACTTCCTGAATTTTTATATTTTGAGTTTGTATGCTGTCCAAAGGTGTTTCCACTGCCAAACTATCATTAGTCTGAGCCATGAAAAAAGAACTTAGAAATAGGCTGGCAAAAATTGTAATCTTCATTATTAAACTATTAGTAAACTACGCCCAAGAAAGGGTCTTTTTTTTCTTTTTTAGGTTTGTTCCATTTGTATTTATGTGTCCAGTACGCTAGTTTCATGGAGAGAATCCCCAGTCCAGCGCCGAACAGGACATCACTCACATAGTGTCTGTTGTTAGCTATTCTCATGATTCCCACCACACTAGCCGAACCATAGGCTGCATAAGGCACCCAAGGATGTTCGTCTTTGTATTCCATGGCAAGGATAGTAGCCCCGCTAAAAGCGTACGCGGTATGCCCAGAAGGGAAGGACATTTGGGCTCCGTTGGGTCTTTTATTGTTGATGACTTGTTTCATGAGGTGAGCCAGTCCCAAAGTGATGATGTGTCCTTTGGCATGTATGGCCATACGGTTTTTCCAGTCTGTTTTGGGTTTCATTCCCATCAATTCAAAGCCATAGACAGCGACATGAGGAGCAAACTGGAGATAATCATCAAATTTATTTCTAAAATGAGGAATCTGTTTGTTTCTCCACTGGTGGACTTCCTGTTTGGTTTTCCCTTCGGAGATTAGTCCAAGAGCCATCAGCCCAGCAGGAATGTAGAGTTCCTTGGGTCTGAATTTAGGTCTTTCAATGAGGTTTACACTATCTTGTTTGGGTTCTATGGTGAGGGTTTCCTGTGTTTCTTTTATTTCCTGCTCTGTCGCTTCCTGCCCTTGTTGTTCTTGTGCAAGACATTTGCCATTTGCAATGAAAAACAAGGGTAAGAAAAATAAAAACTTTAACAACATAAATTCTTAAAATTAATAGTTTTTAAAATTAAAATTTAACTTCAAAAAAGATTTAATTCTGTAAATTTTTCATTTCAGCTTTTATTCTATCTTGCAGGTTTTCAGAAGCTTTTATTAGAGGAAGTCTCAGGTGGTTTTTGATAATGCCCATTTCTGCTAAAACTGTTTTCACGCCACAAGGGTTTCCTTCCGCAAAGATAAGTCTTATAAGTTCAACGAGCTGATTGTGAATAGCATAAGCTTCTTTTACTTTGCTTTCTTTGGCAAGTTTTATCATGTCTGAAAAAAGCTTAGGATAAGCCTGTCCAATTACCGAAATCACGCCGTCTCCACCAGCCAGAGTGACAGGAAGAGTGAACTCATCATCACCTGAAACCAAAGAAAAACCAGCAGGTTTCTTTCTTAAAATATCAAAATATTGACTGATATTCGGCGAAGCTTCTTTTATCATGAAAAGATTTGGGAAATCTTTGGCAAGTCTCAATGTCGTTGCGGCATCTATATTTTGTCCTGTTCGCCCAGGAACATTGTAAATGATGATGTTTTTTCCTGTGGAGGCCAGCATTTTATAGTGTTGATAAATTCCCTCTTGATTAGGTTTGTTATAATATGGCGAAACGGAAAGAACACCTTCAAAGTCGCTTAAATCCGTAGATTCTATTTGTTCCTTAACAGCCAAAGTGTTATTCCCTCCGATACCTAAAACTAGTGGCAGTCTTTTGTTATTTACTTTTACGATATGCTCTATGACTTGCGCCTGTTCAGCCTTGGAGAGCGTGGCAGTTTCCGCCGTAGTTCCCAGAACGACTAGGAAATCCGTTCCGTTGGCGATGTTATATTCTACTAATTTAGTTAAAGAATCAAAATCTATGGATAAATCCTCATTAAATGGCGTAACCAAAGCTACTCCCAGACCTTTTAATTTACTCATTGTTTAAAATTTTGAAGCCAAATTTAAGGTTTTTATTTAAAAAGATAAAAATAAGCAGGGACTTTTTAAGTAAAATTTAGGATTTTGCTGTTTCTTCTTTTCATTCTATGGTTTTGAATATCATATTTGAGTGAAAATCCCGAAATAATCTATATATTTGTGGCTGTATTTTAAGAAAAAATGAAAAATAAAAGCATATTATTAGGAGCAGTTTTGATGGCTGTGGTGTCATGTACCACACAGCTGAATGTAAGCCAAGTTTCTCCTCAGAAAAATCAGTTGATAAATGGAGAAATAGCCCAGAAAAAAGAGTTGGTTTCCGTTATCACGCCATATAAAAAGGAATTGGAAAATAAAATGAACCAGAAAATTTCCCATACTGAAGTGGAGCTTAATAGGAAAGGAGATAATAGTTCGCTCGGGCAGCTTTTGGCGGATTTCGTGCTGGAAGGAGCGAATGACTGGGGCGCTAAAAACAGCATTCCTGCGGTGGATGCAGCGATTTTAAATATAGGAGGAATCCGAAATGATATCAGCAAGGGAGATATTTTGCTGAGAAATATTTTTGAAGTGATGCCTTTTGAAAATCAATTGGTTATTGTCAAAATGAAGGGCGAAGACATACAGGGCGTGTTTGACTATTACGAAAAACAAAAAAGAAATAATCCCGTGGCAGGCTTTACGATAGTGGTAGAAAATGGAAAACTAAAACAAGGGCTGATAAACGGCGAAAAACCAAAAGCTGGTCAGTATTATTACATTGCGACCTCGGACTACTTGGCCTACGGAGGAGATTATATGAAATTTTTCCTAAAAGGAGAACAGTTTATACTAACGGAAATGACCCTGAGGGATTTATTTATCGAGAAATTTAAACAAAATCCAGAGATAAGAATAAAGCAGGAGCAAAGACTGCAATTTATCGGGAATAACCAATAAGGATGAACAAAAATGAATAGAAAAGAATTTTTGAAAATACTGGGTGGAGGAGCTTTGGCAACGACACTTACGCCAAATGTTTTGTCAGCAAAGACATTTGATTCGAAAGATACACCTGAAAAAATCACCATTCTTCATACCAATGACCAGCACAGCAGGATAGAGCCTTTCGAGGAGGGACACAGTAGATATCCTAATCAAGGTGGATTTGCGAGGAGAGCCACTCTGATAGAGCAGATTAGGGGTGTGGAAAAGAATGTGCTTTTGTTTGATAGTGGCGATATTTTCCAAGGAACGCCTTATTTTAATATGTTTGGCGGCGAGCTGGAATTTAAGCTCATGTCCATGATGAAATATGATGCGGCTACTATGGGAAATCATGATTTTGACAATGGTTTGGAGGGATTTTTAAAGGTTTTACCGAATGCTAAATTTCCTTTTATCTGTTCTAATTATGATTTTTCGGACACGATTTTAAAGGGAAAAACACAGCAGTATAAGATTTTTAGAAAAGGAAATATTAAAGTAGGCGTGTTTGGTCTGGGAGTGAAATTGGAAGGGCTTGTCGGGAAAAAATATTACGGCGAAACTAAATATCTTGACCCTGTTGTGACGGCGCAGAAATACGCAGATTTCCTTAGAAATACCAAAAAATGTGATTTGGTTGTTTGTCTTTCACATTTGGGATATGATTACGGACAGTCAGAAGATATGGTTTCTGATAGAAAGCTGGCGGCTCAAACTCACGGAATAGACATTATTTTAGGAGGGCACACGCACACATTTTTGACAGAACCAAATGTCCTTAAAAATAGTAAAGGCGTGAATGTTCTGGTGAACCAAGTAGGATGGGCAGGGATTTTGCTGGGAAGGATAGATTTTTATTTTGATAAAGATAAGAAAATCAATGGGATATCTTGGAATAACCAAAGGATAGATGATGTTATAAAAATCTCCTAAATGACTGATACAGGTTATCTTCTTTCGTATGTGCGATATGGTGACAATGATGCTATCCTGCATTGTTTTACCAAAGAAGCTGGTTTCCAGAGCTTGTTTATGAGAGGGATTTATTCGCCGAAGAATAAAAAGAAAGCTTATCTTGCTCCGCTTAACGAACTTACTTTTGTGAAATCGGATTTTCGTAAAGCGTCAAAAATACAGAATATCAATAAGATAGAGCAAATTAAAATGCCAGACTACCATACAGATATGAGGGCTTCGGCGGTGATTTTTTTTATTGCTGAATTCCTTCATCAGGTTTTGGCAAATGAAATGAAACAAAGCCAGATTTATAGGGCGGTTAATGAGTTTTTAAACCAAATAGAAAAGCAAAATTATCAAGCACATTTTATATTTTTAGTTGAGTTTTTAAAAATCCAAGGTGTGGCTCCGCTGTTTGGAAACGGAAAATTTTTAGACCCAGAAAATGGCTGTTTTGATTTGGAAATATGTCATAATCTGTTTAATGAAGAGGTTTCCGCTCTTTGGAAAGATTTAATTTCTGAAGAGGAAATTTATAATATAAAAATTAAAAATACCTTGAAAGAAGATTTTTTGGATTCTGTTTTGTTGTATTATTACCATCATTTTCCAAATTTCAGAGTGCCTAAATCTTTAGAAGTTTTGAGGCAGGTATTTTCAAATTAGTTAAAAAAATGAGAATAGACAAATTTCTGTGGAGTGTTCGTTTTTATAAAACAAGGAGCATTGCAGCAGATGAAATCAAAAAAAATAGAGTTTCCATCGGCGGACAGCCAGTGAAAGCCTCGCGGGAAGTCCATGAAGGCGATGTGGTGGAGATTAGGAAAAACCAAATCAATTATAAAATAGAGGTTTTGCAGATTCCTAAAAACCGCCTCGGTGCCAAGCTTGTTCCGCTTTATATCAAGGATATTACGGATAAGGAGCAGTATGAAATATTGAAAATGAGAATGCTCTCGCAGGATTATTATCGCCAAAAAGGAGAGGGAAGACCCACGAAAAAAGACCGCAGGGATATGAGTGACTTTTTGGATAGTGACCATGAAGAAGAGGACGATTGGGATGCTTTTTTTCTCGATATAGAGAATGAAGAAGATGAGGAATAAACCTTGTATTTATAAAAAGAAAATCCATAACTTTGCAAAAACTTTATTTTGAATAAAATAGATATCATTATTTACGCATTTGCGGCTTTGTTTATGGGGATTTATCTCTATCAATATCCTGAATATTATATATATATTATAGGGATTTTTTTCTCATTCCTTATTCTTAATTTTCTACTTTTCAAGATTTATAAAGGATTAAAGAAAATGTCTATGGCTGTGATGGCTTTCATGGCTATGAATTTTGGGAAAGATATTCTTTGGGCATTTTTGTGGATGTTTGTAATTAAGAAAAATGAGATTTTAGTGATGTTTTTGGCTCTTGTTTTTCTTCTGTTATCCATACCTCTATACCATTCTGTCCTTAGGGAAATAAAGAATAATCAAAAATCTGATAAAAATCAATTATAATTATTTTTAAAACTTAATTTATTTAAGTATATTTGCAAATCAATAAAAATAAGAAATGAACCAGAGAATTTATTCACTATTTTTTGTTTTGATGTTCATGCTGTTTGGGAATACTGCTCTTGCTAGTGAACATGCAAATGGAGGTGAAAAAGCCTTTAATCCTTCAGAACTTATCAATCATCACATTTATGATACTCATGAATGGCATGTTGCTACTTTGAGTGAGGGTGAAGAAGAAGAGTTTCATGTGACTATTCCATTGCTTGTGATTGTGAAGGATGGGAAGGGTTGGCATTTTTTCATGTCAAGTAGTGTGGCTCATGGAGAGGTAGTAGATGGGTATACTTTGGAGCATGGTGTTTTAGTGAGTAAAGAGGGTTTGGAGCGCGCTCAAATTCCAGATTTGTTCAAAGGAACTGAGAAGGTGTTTTACGATCTTTCTGTCACAAAGAATGTTTTTGCGTTGTTCATTTCTGTTTTGATTATTTCAGGATTGTTCATTTCGATGGCTAATTCTTATAAGAGATCTTTAGTGCCTACTGGGGTGGCGAGGTTTTTTGAGCCAGTTGTGCTATTGATAAGAGATGGAATCGCAATTCCGAATATTGGTTCTAAACATTACAAGAAGTTTATGCCGTTCTTGTTATCCATATTCTTCTTTATCTGGTTGAATAACTTATTAGGGCTTGTTCCGTTTTTCCCTGGTGGGGCTAACCTTACGGGTAACATAGCAGTTACATTAGTTCTTTCTTTATTTACATTGTTTACTATTTTGCTGAATGCGAATAAAGATTATTGGAAACACATTTTCTGGCCGCCAGTACCATTTTTGCTAAAGCCGATTATGATTCCATTGGAGATTATAGGTATTTTCACTAAGCCATTCTCCTTGACTATGCGTCTTATGGCGAATATTACAGCAGGACACATTATGATTTTAAGTATTATTTCATTGATATTTATTTTCAAAAATGCAGCTTTAGGAGCGGTTTCTGTGCCATTGGCGTTGTTCGTTTCTATCTTGGAATTGTTAGTTGCTGCTTTACAAGCGTATATATTTACAATATTATCAGCTTTATATATTGGTATTGCAGTAGCAGAACATAGTCACGATGATGCACATGGGCATGCGGAAGGACACTAAAAAAGAATTTTAATTTTAAATAATAATTTTAACTAAATATTTTTTATCATGGATTTTATGTCTAATTTAAATTATGTAGCAATTTCACTTGCTGTATTAGGAGTAGCTTACGGTATTTCTAAAATTGGTTCTCACGCGATGGATGCTATCGCTAGACAGCCAGAAGCGGCTGATAAGGTACAAGCTGCGATGTTGATCGCTTGTGGTCTTATCGAAGGTGCTGGACTTATCGGATTGATTTTCAGTGCTCCGTTCATGAAAGGATAATCAAAAATCCTAATAATCTTGGTAACACGGTTGGTGTTTACCAAGATTATTTTAAAATTTTGTATTAAAAAATATTTAAAGTAAAATAAAAAATAAAATAATTTAGAAATGATAACACCAGGATTAGGTTTAGTTTTTTGGATGACTCTTACTTTTGCTGTATTGATGTTTCTTTTGGCAAAATATGCATGGAAACCAATTCTTAATGCGCTTAATGAAAGAGAAACAACAATCGTAGATGCTCTTAACCAAGCTAAATTAGCAAGAGAGGAAGTTCAGAATTTAAAAGCTGAAAACGAAAGAATTATCCAAGAAGCTAAAATAGAAAAGGATAATATATTGAGAGAAGCAAGAGAAATCAGAGATAGAATGATTAACGAAGCGAAAGATACAGCTAAAGTAGAAGGAGAAAAAATGATAGAGGCTGCGAGACATTCTATCGCTATGGAAAAGGCTGCTGCTATAGATGATATGAAAAAGCAGATCAGTTCTTTATCTGTAGATATTGCTGAAACTATATTGAAGAAAAAATTGGATAATAAAGATGCCCAAAATGACCTGGTGGCTAATTTATTAAATGATAAAAACTTAAACTAATCCTTATGAGTAACACAACAAAAGTTGCTAAAAGATACGCTCAGGGATTGTTGGATTTTACAACAGAAACTGGTAACACGGAGATTGTATTCAATGAAATGAAAGATGTGGCAGAAACTATTTCTGGTTCTAAAGAATTGAGAAGTTTTTTCGCTACACCTATTATAGACTATAGAAGAAAGCAGAGTGTTGCAAATGAGATTTTTTCTAAATTTTCTGTTGTAACTAAAAACATGATTACCCTTGTTATCAAGCAAGGAAGAGAAAAATATTTAGAAGACATTGCTAAAGAATATGTGGAGAAAGTAGAGGAGATGAATGGAGTGCAGAAGGTAACCCTTACAACTGCTGAAGAACTTTCTCAACAGAGCTTAGATCAAATTGTAAAATTTTCATCTTTGATAGATGTAAATAAAAAGTATAAGATAAAGTCTATAATAAAACCAGAGCTTATCGGTGGATATATCCTAAGAGTAGGAGACCAGCAGATTGATAACTCAGTGAGAACACACTTAGCTAATCTTAGAAAAGAATTTCAACTTAATTAGAAAAAACAACCAATAAAATGGCAGGAATAAATCCAGCAGAAGTATCTGCAATATTGAAACAACAGTTAGCAAATTTTGATACTCAGTCTAATGTAGAAGAGGTAGGAACCGTATTACAAGTAGGAGATGGTATTGCTCGTATTTATGGTTTGGAAAATGTGCAGTATGGAGAATTAGTAAAATTTGAAAGTGGAGTTGAAGGAATTGTATTAAACCTTGAAGAGGATAATGTAGGGGTGGCTCTACTTGGAGAATCTAAGAGAGTAAAAGAAGGTGATACAGTAAATAGAACTAAAAGAATTTCTTCTATCAAAGTAGGAGAAGGACTTTTGGGAAGAGTAGTAGACACTTTGGGTAATCCTATCGATGGTAAAGGTCCTATTGGAGGGGATTTATACAATATGCCTTTGGAGAGAAAAGCTCCTGGGGTTATCTATCGTCAGCCAGTTAATGAGCCTTTGCAAACAGGTATCGTTGCGATAGACTCTATGATTCCTATCGGAAGAGGACAGAGAGAGTTGATTATTGGTGACCGTCAGACAGGTAAAACTACGGTAGCAATAGATACTATCTTGAACCAAAAAGAATTTTATGATGCAGGTCAGCCTGTATTCTGTATATATGTAGCAGTAGGACAAAAAGGTTCTACAGTAGCTCAAATCGTAAGAACATTAGAAGAAAGAGGAGCAATGGCTTATACAGTAGTAGTAGCAGCTAACGCTTCTGACCCTTCTCCAATGCAGGTGTATGCACCAATGGCAGGTGCTGCTATCGGGGAGTATTTTAGAGATACAGGACGCCCAGCATTGATTGTTTATGATGATTTATCTAAACAAGCGGTAGCATATAGAGAGTTGTCCCTTCTATTAAGAAGACCACCAGGGCGTGAGGCTTATCCTGGGGATGTATTCTACCTTCACTCAAGATTGCTAGAAAGAGCAGCGAAAATTATCAAAGATGATACTATCGCATCTCAAATGAATGACCTTCCAGAAACATTGAAGCCTATGGTAAAAGGTGGTGGTTCATTGACTGCGCTTCCTATCATTGAGACTCAGGCAGGGGATGTATCCGCATATATTCCTACCAATGTGATTTCCATTACAGATGGACAGATTTTCTTGGAGTCTGATTTATTCAACTCAGGGGTAAGACCTGCGATTAATGTGGGTATCTCTGTATCAAGGGTAGGGGGTAATGCTCAGATTAAATCAATGAAGAAAGTTTCAGGAACATTGAAACTTGACCAAGCTCAATATAAAGAATTAGAAGCGTTTGCTAAATTTGGTTCTGACCTAGATGCTGCTACTTTGGCGGTAATTTCTAAGGGAGAAAAGAATGTGGAAATTCTAAAACAACCAGTAAACTCACCGCTTCCAGTGGAAGACCAAGTAGCGATGATTTATGCTGGAACAGAAAACTTGCTAAAAGATATTCCTGTAGCAAAAGTGAGAACATTCCAAAAAGAATATGTAGGATTATTAAAAACTGCACATCCAGAGGTAATGTCAGCACTAAAAGCTGGTAAAATCGATAAAGATTTGACAGATGTGTTGAAACAAGTGGCATTAGATTTAGTAGCGAAATACAATAATTAAAATATAAACCAATTTGTTCTAAATTTTTTGGAACATAAAAAAGTAAGTTTATCAGATGGCGAATTTAAAGGAGATTAGAGGCAGAATAACATCTATATCATCTACGATGCAGATTACGAGTGCGATGAAGATGGTTTCGGCAGCGAAACTAAAAAAAGCACAAGATGCCATTACGATGCTTAGACCTTATTCTGAAAAACTTCAGGAACTTATTCAAAAAGTGAGTACAGGTTCTGAAGGAAGTTTGTCAGAGTATGCTCAGAAAAGAGAAGTCAAAAAAATACTTTATATCGCTATTTCTTCTAATAGAGGTTTGGCCGGAGCTTTTAACTCATCAGTGATTAAAGAGCTGAATGCTAACTACAAACAAAAAGAAGATGTAGAAATAGAGGTTCTTACGATAGGGAAAAAAGTTTTTGATGCGGTAAGAAGAGTGAGAACAGTGTATGATAACCAAAGTTCTATTTACGATAGTGTAAGTTTTGAGGCTGTTTCTAAACTGACTAGTGCTGTGATGAAAGACTTCAGCGAAGGAATTTTTGATGAAGTGTATTTGGTTTATAATAAATTTATCAATGCAGCAACACAGCAGGTAAGAACTGAACAGTTGTTACCGATTACGATGCCAGAACAAGCTGAAGAGGATGCAGAGTCAGACTACATTTTTGAACCTGATAAGCAGACTATATTGGAAACATTGATTCCTAAGTCTATAAAGACGCAGGTTTATAAGGCATTATTAGATTCTATAGCATCTGAGCATGGAGCAAGGATGACCGCGATGCATAAAGCAACAGACAATGCTAATGCTCTGAAAAATGAACTCGTTATTTTCTATAACAAGGCTCGTCAGGCTGCAATTACTAATGAAATCTTGGAAATTGTTTCTGGTGCAGAAGCATTGAAAAAAGGATAAGATTATATCATAATATAAGGTTTTAAAGTTGAAAATGAGTATCAGTTTTTCTGATACTTATTTTTTATGCGTAATCATTATTGTTTAATTTTGTTTTGTTTATTCATGGTGTTTTTTTAGTGTTGTTTAATTGTAAATTAAGGTAAAATGATACTGAATTTTATAACCTGTTTATTTATAGTGTATTAGAAAGAGTGTGGAAAACTTTCATAAGAGATGATTTTTATAGAGAGTATTTATTTCTACTTTTGCAAATACTAATCTGAAAAAGTATCATCATGGGAATATTTGATAAAAGAGAAAATTACAAGCCGTTTGAATATCCAGAAATCATGCAGTTTGTGGATTCCATGAATAAGTCCTTCTGGGTGCATTCTGAGGTGGAATTTACAGCGGATATTCAAGATTTCAAGGCGAATCTGAGCCCGATAGAAAAAGAAGCTGTAAAGAGAGCTTTGCTGGGAATAGCACAAGTGGAGGTTTCTGTGAAGACTTTTTGGGGAGACCTTTATGACCTTTTCCCGAAACCAGAGTTTAATGGACTTGGGGCTACTTTTGCGGAATGTGAATTTCGCCATTCGGAGGCATATTCTAGACTATTGGAAGTATTAGGATACAATAATGAGTTTGAAAACTTGCTGGAAGTTCCTATTTTCAAGGAAAGAAATCAAGTTTTGAAGGAGTATCTTTCTAAGAATAAAGAAAACGCTTTGGAGAGAATCTTGTTTTTTACTTTGATTATAGAAAACGCTTCTTTGTTCAGCCAGTTTGCAACGATTTTGTCATTCACTCGTTTTAAAGGGTACATGAAAAATGTGGCGAATATCATCGCTTGGACATCAGTGGATGAGCAGACACATGCCAATGCAGGAATTTTTATTATTAAAAAGATTTTTGAGGAAAATCCAGACATGAAGGAAAGAGGAATGAAGGAGATAGAAGGCTTTATGAAAAACTATATAGAACTGGAAGACAAGATGTTAGATTGGATTTTTGAAAATGGAGAACTTGATTTTTTCAGCAAAAAAGATTTGGCTAATTATATGAGATACAGGCTGGATGACTCTTTGGTGCAGCTGGGCTTGGGCAGACCTTTTGGGATAACAGGAGATGAAATAAAGCCGATGCTTTGGTTTGAAGAAGAAGTTTTCGCGAATGAACTAGATGATTTCTTTGCGAAAAGACCAACAGCATACACAAAACACGATAAATCCATCACAGAGGACGATTTATTCTAAACTCTAAAAAAAACAATAATAAACCATGTATAGTAGAATTCAACAAGAGAAAGAATTGAGCCTAAATGATGACTTTCGTTTGGGCGAGTATATCTATATGGGAATGGGATTAGTGGGAGAGCATAGAGTGTGTATTTCAGTAGGCTACAAGATAGAATATTGCATAAAAAAAGCAAAACAATTTGCGGAAGCAGACCCAAATGTGAAATTTACCCATGTCAATAAAGTGAAAGTAGGCGAGTTGGAAGCTTGTGAAAGATTTGAAATAGAATAAAAATTATGGGACATTTTGTAGAAAATAAAGTAGGAGCACAAAAACAAATTCTATGCGTATTTGCAAATATATCTAAGGAAGAACTGCACGAAAAGATTAAGCAAAGAATGGCAGACGCAGGCTACAAAGCGCTTTCTGAAAGTATTGGAAATACAGTCTACGAAAAAGGAAATAGAACGATGAGACTTTTATTTGGGATATTTGTCGATTACTTTAAATGTTCTATCCATATCAGCGAAAATGAAAATAATCAAATAGAAGTATTTGTAAAAAAAGAAACTACGGGATTTTCAGGAGGAATTATCGGAGTGACTCAGGTAGATGATAAGCTGAAATCAGTATATAAGCTCTTAGAAACTTTGTAATTCGCTTTTCATGAAATTTAGAAAAGCCGAGCAGGCGGATTTTGAGCAGATTTGGGAGATAATTTCCTTTGCAAAGGAAACTCGTAAAAACGAAGGCAGCACTCAGTGGCAGGACGGCTATCCAAATGAAGAAACAATACAAAATGATATTCAGAAAGGATATGGTTTTGTTTTTGAAGAAGAGGGCGCTGTGAATCTTTATGCTGCGATTATTTTTGACAAAGAACCTGCTTATGAAGAACTAAAAAACTGGGAAGGACTGGGAGATTATCTTACCCTCCACAGAATAGCAGTTTCTAAAGAAGCAAAAGGAAAAGGTTTGGGACAAAAAATCCTACAGGAAGCGGAAAAATTAGCAAAAGAAAAGGGAATAGAGAGTATCCGCATAGATACTAATTTTGATAATATTCCGATGCTGAAAATTATAGAAAAAGAAGGCTATAAATACCGAGGAGAAGTGTATTTCCGAGGCAGTGCTAGAAAAGCATTTGAGAAAATTTTAAGATAAAATTATATTTAGAACAGAGAAAAAAGCAATGGAAGAAAAAACAAACATTTGGTGGTTCAATGAAGAATCAGAACAAATGCTTAACAGAGGATATTTACTAAAAGGCGAAACATTAGAAGGGGCTATAGATAGAATAACTGAAGCTGCGGCAAAGAGGCTGTATAAACCAGAATTAAAGGAGGCTTTTAAGGAAATGATTGTCAAAGGATGGATTTCTTTTTCGTCTCCTGTATGGGCAAATATGGGGACACAGAGAGGGCTTCCTATTTCGTGTTTCAATGTCCATGTGCCAGACAGCATAGAGGGAATTACCCATAAAATGGGGGAAGTTATCATGCAGACTAAGATAGGTGGTGGGACTTCTGGGTATTTCGGTGAGCTGAGACACAGAGGAACAGCAGTTACGGATAATGGAAAATCTTCTGGAGCAGTTTCTTTCATGAAATTATTTGATACTGCAATGGATGTGGTATCGCAGGGAGGCGTGAGAAGAGGGGCTTTTGCGGCGTATTTAGATATTGACCATGATGATGTAGAGGAGTTTTTGCAAATCCGAGACATCGGTAATCCTATTCAGAATTTGTTCATGGGGGTCTGTGTGCCAGACTATTGGATGCACGAAATGATAGAGGGCGACACAGACAAGAGAAGAGTTTGGGCTAAAGTATTGGAAAGCCGCCAGCAGAAAGGAATGCCGTATATTTTCTTTACAGATAATGTAAATAGAAATAAACCGCAAGTTTATAAAGATAAAGGATTGACTATCAATGCTTCTAATCTTTGTTCCGAAATCATGCTGCCTTCTACTGCAGAGGAAAGTTTCATCTGTTGTTTATCTTCCATGAATTTGGAGCTTTATGATGAGTGGAAAGATACGAACGCGGTGAAATTGGCCATTTACTTCCTTGATGCAGTTTTATCTGAATTTATTGAGAAAACAGAAGGGAATTATTACCTTTCTGCTGCAAGGAATTTTGCGATTCGCCACCGTGCTTTAGGATTAGGAGTTTTGGGATATCATTCTTATTTACAGCGAAATATGATTCCTTTTGAAAGCATGGAAGCGAAAATGTTTAACGCAAAAGTGTTTAAACAAATCCAAGAGCAGTCATTAGCAGCTTCTAAAGAATTAGCGAATATCTACGGAGAGCCAGAATTATTGAAAGGCTATGGAGTCAGAAACGCGACTACTATGGCGATAGCGCCTACGACATCCAGCTCGGCTATTTTAGGGCAGACTTCACCAGGGATAGAGCCTTTTGCATCGAATTATTACAAGGCTGGTTTGGCGAAAGGAAATTTCATTAGAAAAAATAAATATTTAGCTAAGTTATTGGAAGAGAAAGGATTGGATACGGAAGATGTTTGGAGAGATATAATGCTAAACCATGGTTCTGTTCAGCATATGACCCAGCTAACTCAGGAGGAAAAAGATGTGTTTAAGACCTTTAAGGAGATTTCACCTTTGGAAATCGTAACTCAGGCGGCACAGAGACAACAATATATAGACCAAGCACAATCTTTAAACCTAAATATTCCATCTTCTATGCCGATAAAAGATGTGAATAAAGTGATAATAGACGCTTGGAAATTAGGAGTGAAAACGCTTTATTATCAGCGTTCGCAGTCTGTTTCTAAGGAATTAGTTATTAATTTTATGAATTGTTCAAGTTGTGAAGCGTAATGATAAATAAAAGTGTAAGCTTATTTTAGCTTACACTTTTATTTTAAAATCTATCTTTTTTATTTCTTTTAGTTGTTTTTCAGCATTAATAGGGTAGTCTTTAGTTTTATAGCCTTGTTTTTGGTCTTCTATGATTCGTTCTAGTATTTTTCTTATATATTCTTTTAAAGGGATGAATTTATAATCATAGTTCTTATAAAATATTTCTCCTTTTTTATTGACCCAGAGACTATTGTTTGGGCTATTATATTTCTCTTGACCATAGAAGTTTTTTAGTTCATAATAGGGCAGATATTTATTAGGACGATTTACAATTTCGTAATGGTTTATAATTTTTTTGTCAAAAGGATGATTAATTTCTGTTAGGATTTCTAATTGATTGATTTGATCTACTATTTTTTGTTCAATATTGTTATAAACAAAAGGGTAAGGATAGTATTTCCCTTCATATAAATAGTCTTTTGGATTATTAGATTTTTTCAGAGGCTTCACTTTTATTCCTTTTTTATTGATGAGATAAGAGGTTGATTTTTTGGAAATAGGGGCTATAAACCAATGTTCTCTTCCTTTATCAAATTCCCTTTTCCATCCACCTGTATAGACTATTGCATAGCCGTAGTTAAATTGAGTTGCAAAATCCCATTTTGCAGGTAGAACTTTCTTCCCAAACCAATCTACAAATCCCATTTTATTTTTTTCTACATATCGTCTCAGTCCTTCTTCCCAAATATCATTTCCATTATCAAACCACTGTGGATAGTATAGAAATTTTCCATTTCTATCATAGACTTCTCCTGCCTCTATTCGTGGGTTATCTTTATCATATTTTTTATTTTTAAAGGAAGCCCCCCAAAACTCTATTGTAGGTTCATTTATAGGGTTTTCTGTATCATAGATTCTAAATCCCGAAAATTGAGCAGGGATGATGATTTTCCCCTTTTCATTTTTCACACCTACCAAAGTGCTGTCAGAAGTATAAAAATAATATAATTTCTCTTGTGTAAACGCTAATTTCCCGATTAATAGGATGAGAATAAGGATTATTTTTCTCATATTTTAAAACTTTCTAACAAAGGTAATTAATTTTTGCTACTATAATTTAAAAAATTCCGATATTTGGGATTATTTTTAATTTATGCTTAATCAATTATATACCAATCGGAGAACAGGAAACTCGGATAGCACTAGTGCTTCAAGGACTGATTTTCAGCGGGATTTTGACCGAATTATTTTCTCTACTTCTTTCCGAAGACTACAGAATAAAACGCAGGTTTTCCCTCTCCCAGGTAGCGTTTTTGTGCATAACAGGCTTACCCATTCGCTGGAAGTTGCTTCGGTGGGGAGAAGTCTAGGGAGCTTTGCGGGGGAGTTTATCGTGGAGAAATTTGCTCAAGAATTAAACGAGAATTCAAAGAATTTTTACCTTCATAATTTACATAATGTGATAGCGGCGGCGTGTCTCTGCCATGATATAGGAAACCCTGCTTTCGGGCATTCTGGGGAAGATGCCATCGCAAGTTATTTTGAGAAAAATGAAGATTTAAAATCTCTGATGACCGAGAAACAATGGGCAGATTTCATTAATTTTGAAGGAAATGCCAATGCCATCCGTGTGCTTACCCACCAGCAGAGAGGCAAGGACAGAGGCGGGCTTCAGCTGACCATGACGACTTTGGCGAGTATCGCTAAATATCCCTGCGAGTCCATCGCAAAGGACAGAAAACAGCTTCACAGAAAGAAATTCGGTTTTTTCCAAAGCGAAAAGGAAACTTTCAAAGAAATAGCCAATGCCACGGCTTTTATTACAGAACAGAAAGAACCGCTGGTGTATAAAAGGCATCCCTTCGTATGGCTGGTAGAGGCGGCGGACGATATCTGCTATAATATTATAGACATAGAAGATGCCCACAGGCTGAAAATCATCTCTTCTTCCGACTGCGAAAACCTCATCCTAGAACTCATCAAAACCACGGATGAAAACATAAAACGAGTAGAGGACAAACTATCCGTGATTTCTGATAAAAATGACAGAATATCTTACCTCCGTGCAAAGGTTATCAATTCTCTAATCAATGTTTCCATAAGGCTTTACAAGGATAAATTTGATGATATTCTTACAGGAAATTTAGACCAGTCGCTGCTTTCTATTTTTAAAAAAGAAAATAAAACTTTGCAGGATATAAAGCAGTTTTCCATTGACGAAATCTACAATCACCGAGCGGTGGTAGAGATAGAAAATGCAGGGTATAATGTGATGTATGAGCTTCTCAATCATTTTATTCCATCGGTAATAAAAGAAAATCCTAAAGATTATGACAAGAAAGCCCTTCAATTACTGCCCGAGCAGTTCAGATACGATGGCGAACCTTATGAAAAGATAATGGGTGTTTTGGATTTTGTTTCTGGGATGACGGATAACTATGCTACAGACCTTTATCGAAAAATAAAAGGAATAGATATCGGAATGACGATGTAAAATTTTTTTACATTTTTTGTAACATTTCGTTAGACATTGATACTAATAAAATGAAATTAAATTTTTATAATTATGGGACCACTTATTTTTAGTTTTTTTGCATTTGTTGCTGTATTGTTTTTTATGGCATCATTATTTACTGTGAAGCAGGAGACTGCGGCAATCGTAGAGCGATTGGGGAAATTCCATTCTGTTCGTCACGCGGGACTTCACCTCAAAATTCCATTTATTGATAATATTACCAAAAGATTAACTTTAAAAATCCAACAGCTTGATGTATTGATAGATACCAAAACCCTTGATAATGTGTTTATTAAGATGAGAGTTTCGGTTCAGTATCAGGTAATTAGGAATCAGGTAAGTGATGCTTACTATAAACTGGAAGACCCTCATAATCAGATAACTTCATATGTTTTTGATGTGGTGAGAGCCGAAGTTCCAAAGCTAAAATTGGATGATGTTTTCGTGAAGAAAGATGATATCGCTATCGCTGTAAAAGCTGAAATTCAGGAGGCAATGCAGAGTTATGGATATGATATTATAAAGGCTTTGGTAACGGATATAGACCCAGATGAGCAGGTAAAACAAGCGATGAACCGAATCAATGCGGCGGAAAGAGAAAAAACTGCTGCCGAGTATGAATCTGAAGCAGAAAGAATTCGTATCGTAGCCGTAGCGAAAGCAGAAGCCGAGTCTAAAAAGCTGCAAGGGCAGGGGATCGCAGACCAAAGAAGGGAAATCGCGAAAGGTCTGGAAGAATCTGTAAAAATGCTTAATAGCGTGAATATCAATGCGCAAGAGGCATCGGCGCTGATAGTAGTTACTCAGCATTATGACACGCTTCATTCCATAGGAGCTAACAACCGTTCTAATTTGGTTCTTCTTCCAAACTCACCAATGGCGGCAAATTCCATGCTGAATGACCTGATAGTAGCCATGAACACCGCGCACAAAGTGGAGGAAGCTGATAAAGGACACTATCCTAATCCACCAAAAGAGCACAGACACTAATTTTCCAATTTAAACTAAATAAAATCCGCCTCTTTTCATTTAGAAAAGAGGCGGACTATTTTTGGGTTTTATCTTTCAAATTTTACATTGGGTAGAAGTCTTGGTCTTTGTGGCTCGTTGGCTACTTTCCAAGAGGTTCTGTACATCCATTCCGTCATTTTGTAAAGTTTTTTGAAATCTATATTTTCTGATTCGTCCTGCGGCTGGTGGTACTGGTGGTGCAGCACACTTGTGAAAAATACCGCTGGAATACCAAGCCTTGCGTAAGGCAGGTGGTCGCTTCGGAAATAGAAAAACTCTGGATGCTCTGGTAAATCCCAGTCTTTCAAAAACTTAAATTTAGTGCTTTCTTGGTTGGCTTCTTCCGCCATTCTTACCAAGTCATCAGAATTCTTGTGCGGAGACTGACCACCAAGGAGAGCAGCTTCATTGATATCATTTCTTCCAATCATATCGCCGTTCAGCACAGCTACGATGTTTTCTCTCGGAACTACAGGATGGGCAGAATGCCATCTAGAGCCTAGGAGTCCTCTTTCTTCAGCACCGTGAATCACAAACAAGATGCTTCGTTTCGCAGGCTGCTTGCTGTATGCTCTTCCCATCGCAAGTAGAGCCACGCAGGTGCTGGCATTGTCATCGGCACCGTTGTAGATGGTGTCGTTTTTCACAGGGTGTCGGATACCGTCATGGTCCTGATGTCCGCTGAGCAAGACATATTCATTTTTTAGTTTTGGGTCTGTTCCTTCTATCTTTCCGATGATGTTCACAGAAGGATATTTGTAAGTTTCTGTCTGTAAGTTTACGGTAATCTGCGGATTTCCTTTCAGCCAGTTTTGGTTTTCTTTTTTTATCCAAAAGACAGGGATATCTTCTTTGATGTTTTCATTCAGTCCTTCCACTCCGTAGACACCTCTTTTCATCATTGGTTCTACTTCTATCCAGCTTTTGTCAGAGATTTCATCCGTAATGAAAACAATGCCTTTCGCACCTAATTTTTTAGCCGAATTAAGGTATTTAGCTTTGATAAATCTTGGGTATCTTCTCTCGAAAAGTGTCATTTCCTGCTCGATACCTTTTTTAGAAACATTGATGGCAACTACTTTTCCTGCAATCTGGGAAGTCAACTGCTCTGGTTCCACCTCGCCTACACTGATGATAGGCAGAGAGAAATGAGCATTTACTACATCAGAAACCAAAATGTCTTTCCAAATTTTAAGGTTTTTCTCACCGATTTTCACCGAACTAAGTGGAGAAATCTGGTGGCGGTACATATCAAAAAACTGGAAATAAGTGCCGTTGTCCCCAGCGGGTTTTATCCCTGCTTCTTTCATTTTGTCTGCGAACCATACGGAAACTTTGAGTTCATCTAGGTTTCCTGCCTCTCTTCCCCAGAACTGGTCAGCTGCCATCTGGTACATGTCTGTGCGGAGGTCTTTTTCCTTAATAGCCGAAACCAAAGGCTTCTTGTAGCTCTGCGCACCCAGCGAAGGGCAGAGGATTCCCATGAGGAGAGTAAATACGATTTTTTTCATAGGTTTATAATTTAATTGATTTTTGTCCAAAAGTATTGTTTTATTAGAAAAAATGCAAGTTCCTGCAAGTCTTTATTTTGGATGAAAATAAATTTAATATTTTTGAACAGATTTTAATTTAGTAAATGAATGAAAATAACTGAAGGATTATTGCCTGAAGATAAAGAGGCTATTATACGTTGGACAAATAGCAAAGGCGCTGATTTCTTGCAACAATGGGCAGGAGATGCACTGCAGTATCCTCTTACGATGGAGCAGCTCGATGCGCTGTCTCATTGCTTTCGTATTGAGGCAGAGGGTAGTTTTATAGGGATGATTCAGCAAATAAAAGTAGAAGAAAATAACATACACATTGGTAGATTTCTTATCAATCCTTCACTTACAGGAAAAGGATTAGGTAGCTTGGCAATGCAGTTATTTGTCGCAATGCTTTTTGAGGATAAAAGTGTTCATTCTATTAGCTTAAATGTATTTGATGACAACCCCATAGCTAAAGGTCTTTATACGAAACTCGGTTTCGAAGTAGTGGCAACTATTGAAGGAGAAAGAAAAAAATACAAGATGATGAAAAGTAATTCGGCAATTAACTAATTGGCAAATTTAATACTATGAAGATAAAACGAGATGAATCGCATTGTTATGCTGCTGTCATCACCGAAGATGGTCAGTGGCAAAAAGGCGAAGAATACTTCTTAGAAGACTATACCGAAACCCTCATTTACAATGAGCAAGGTAAACTTGTAGACGCTTGTTATGGCGAGGAATACCACTTCCTCTTTACCTACGACTCTCACGGCAACCGCTTGAGTTCTCACCTCTACGACCCTGAAGATGAAGAACTAACTGACTGTTGGGAGGAAAAACAATACCGCTATAACGACCTACAACAAAAGGTAGAATGTATTACTTATGAAAATGGCAAATGGAAAGAAACTGTTACTTTCGAATACGATGCGCACGGCAATAACATAAGTCAGCACTCCCGCACAGCCGATGCCGAATATCTCTTACAACTCCAATATGATACACAAGGCAGATATATAGATCGTTGTCATACAAACATATCTACAGGAGAAAAGATTCTTCACGACTCTATTGAATTTCGTAGCGATACCGAAAAAGTCAATACCAATCTTTCAGCCAATGGCAAGCCTTTTATGTTTACCATAACTCGTTTTGATGAAAAAGGCAATGTAATTTATGTTGCCCATCAGGATATAGGCGACCCCAAACCTTATTCAATAACTGAAACCACTTTCGATGAGCATAACAACGAAATTTTCGAGCGAATTAGCAACAAAGAAGGCGAAGTCTATACTCGCAAATACACCTATCGCTATGATAATCACGGCAATTGGATAGAGAAACGCATCGAATACTCCAAACGCTACACAAACCTTATTGTAGAAAGAACGATAGAATATTACCCTATATAAATAATATGAATAAAGAAAATACATTTACCCAAATCCGAACGCTCTTTGGTATAGAGGGGGATTTTGGTTTTACAGAAGTTGAAATGCAGCCGTTTTTCGGCGTGGTGGAGCAAATGCCAGCGTTGTTATATGATTATTACACCACTTTGGGAAAGCATCAAGCTCTGAACCAAACACAAGATAATTTGATAACACCTAAAGACAATCTTACTCTTTTCAATCATCCAGACTATTTTGTTTTTTATGCAGAAAATCAAAATTGTTGTTTATGGGCAATTGCAAAGGAAGATTTAGGCGAAGAAAACCCTAAGGTATATGTTAGCTATAACCAAAAAGAATGGCAGGTGGAATGCGATACATTATCTGAATTTTTGTTGGCTATGGCTCACTTGCAGGCGGTATTTGCTTTGCCTTATACTTATGAAGGATTTAAATTCATTACTTCCGAAGATTTGGATGCTATAAAAGCCCATTTTCCCAAAAAGCCTTTCGCTATACGCCATTGGTTACAAGGGGCGGAGTTCTATGGCGGGGCTACTGACAGCATAGTGGTTTTAGATGGAGGTGAGCAGCTGGTGTATGCATCTTCATCAGAAAGTTCCTTTGAGGCGATGGATGATTTTTTAAAAGACATAGGAGAGGAAATGTAAGATTTGAGCAAGCAGCCATAAAATTAAAAATATTTTAATAGAATAAAAAATGAACAGCACAAAATCTATATTATTTTTAGATACTGAAAATGGAGATTTTTTTCTTATAAACGATGTAGTGATTTCTTCTAAAACTACTTTTTCCTCGCTCAGAGAGCTGTTTCCTGATAATGATATCTGGGATGTGGGGACAGGGTTTTATTGGATTTATTTTGAAAAATGTCCTTTTGAGGGAAAAGAGTTTGATATTTCTATTTGTTTTGAAGGAGAAAAACTCGAAACGATATTTTTTTCTATGAAAGAAAGATATACACCCTGGGAAAACTGGACAGAGGAATATGAACTCCAAACCGAAAAACTGTATAAAAAATGGCTTACAGCACACATAGGGGAAGAGTGGGAGTTTGTCTGGGGAGAGGTAGGAGCCGCTTTTGATAGGAAAGGAGGGAGAACGACTATGTGGGTCAGCTATATTTGATTTGCACAAAATACAAAAAAGATGTAATTTTAGCAAAAAATAAAAACAATGAGTACAAATAACAACTATGAAGTTCCACAGAATTGGGATTTCTTTTTCTGCCGAGTTGAGGGAAAACCAGCTTCTGTAAGAGTGAATTTAGCCCTAAGACAGATAGCTCCAGTTGAGGGATATAAATACCGCTTGAACTTTCTCATTAAAATGCAAAACCCTACGCCAGAGGGCATGTCTTCTAATGAGGAATATCCTATTTTGTGTGATATAGAGGATGCTATCTCAGGGAAAGCAGAGCAGATGGGTGCCATCTCAGCAGGAGCTGTAAAATCAGGTGGAATTTTGGAACTTATCTATTATACCAATCTTTCTGAGGGGCTTTCAGAGGCTTGTATAGATGAGTTGGCTGCTTTTGAGGGGTATCAGTATAAGAGCTATTTCGACGAAGACCCAGAGTGGAAGGATTATTTCGAATTCCTATTCCCAGACCCATACTCTTACCAATCTATGCAAAATAGAAGAGTAGTGATGCAGTTAGAAGAAAATGGGGATAATCTAGATATTCCGCGAGAAATAGACCATTGGATTTATTTTGATAATGAACAGAGCCGAGCAGAATATGTGGAAAAAATAACAAGAAAAGGCTACAAAGTGGTTTCAGAAGATTTTATAGAAGAGGGAAATTCCCACCATTTTCAGCTGCATATCGTAAGACAAGATTGTCCACATGAAATAGATGAGATAGTCTGGGAACTGAAAGAACTAGCCGATAATTATGACGCCTATTATGACGGTTGGGAAAGCGTGATAGTAAAATAAAATGTAAATATCAAAACCAAAAGAGTCTTGTCTTTCAATATTATTATCAAATTGAAGGAGTTTTTTGAAAATTAAGGAAAATATTAATTTTATCACCTTATCGTTTCCATATGAAGTTATTATTTTCAGCTGTTGTTTTAGGAATTACAGGATTTGACCCGCTCGGAATTCCTATTATAATAGGAGCTTTGTCTGCAAATGCTGATAAAAAAGCCATTACAACTTTTACCCTTACCGTTTTATTTGGAAGCGTTATTAGTGGTACCTTTATGTCTATCTTTTTGGGGAATAATATCTCTTTCCTCTCCAATTTTTTCGGTCTTCTTCCTAATTATGTTTGGGTAGTATTGAATATATTATTAATTTTAGGTCTATCTTATTGGCTAATAAAGAGATTAACTTCGGAAAATAATAAAAAGAAAGAAATAAAAACCTCATCAGGCTGGTCACAGATGGATATGTTTGTCACAGGGCTTCTTTTTACCTTGTCAGCCTTTCCTGACCCCGCTTTTATATCTTTAGTTGTGTTGTGCGGGCATAATGGAAACCTAATAGTTACCATCATAGCTTTTACTATTTGGATTTTAATCAGCCAGTTTCCTATATTTTTGTTTAATATAGCCATTATCAATAATTGTGGAGAGGAATTCATCAGTAAACTTGAGAAAATCAGACAAAAGTACAGCAGATTATTCGAGCAGATTATAAATACAGCAATAGTAATTATTATTTTAGTATTTATTTTTAATCTAATGAGTTTCTATTTTACTAAAACATGGATGATAAAAGAAGATTTATTCTTTAAATAAAAAAGCTAAAACAAATTTAACTAGCTCTCTTTTTACTATATGAAAAGAGCACCATTCAAAGGGAAAAACTGGTTATTCTTCCACAAAACTAGAACAGAAAGATTAGTAAAAGCTTATAAGACTAAAAAATATCCCTTTTCTGAAATAGAGAAGGGAATTTTTATAAAGTTTAATTGGGTAATTTGGAAAGCAGAAAATCTTTGAGAATAGGAAGGTGGCATTTCTCTATTTCCTTGGCAGCGGTAATGAGGGTAAGGACTTTTTTGTCATGAACAAGCTCCAAAAAGGCATCTACAGCGGTATTTTGTTCCAGTTCGTTTCGGTAATCGCTGCTGAAAGTATCAAAATCGTGCGTCTGGTGATAGGTTTTCCGCAGAAGCGTGGAGGGAGCGATTTCTTTTGCCCAAAAATCAAAATCCAACTCTTCTTTTTTGATGCCGCGAGGCCAAAGGCGGTCAGACAGCACACGGAAGCCATCGGTTTCATCAGGGATTTCGTAAACTCTTTTTAGGTTGATAAGCATTTTAATTAAAATTTTATTGGTAAAAATATGAATATTTAATTCTAAAACTCGCATTAACCAATTATTATTTTTTAATTTTGTGAAACTTAAATTTAACTATGAAAAAAAGAGTCTTAATCAGTGTTTCAGACAAGAGCGGACTTACGGAATTCGCTCAGTTCTTAGAAAAAAACAATTACCAACTTATCTCCACAGGCGGAACTTTCAAACATCTGAAAGATGCTGGGCTTAGTCCCATTCAGATAGATGAGGTTACGAATTTCCCAGAAATGCTGGACGGCAGGGTAAAAACCCTTCACCCAAAAGTACATGGAGGACTTCTCGCTGTGCGCGATAATAAAGAGCACATGGATACAGTGGCTGCGCACGGAATAGAGCTGATAGACATGGTGGTGGTGAATCTTTATCCATTTTTCGAAAATGCAGGGAAGAATATTCCTTTGGATGAAAAGGTGGAGTTTATCGACATAGGCGGGCCGTCTATGCTTCGTTCGGCAGCGAAGAATTTCAAATCTGTGACAGTCATCACCAATGTAGAAGATTACGAGAAAGTAAAATCTGAAATAGAAACTTCGGGCGATACTACTTTGGAAACTCGTAAAACCCTTGCAGGAAAGGTGTTTAACCTTACTTCTGCCTATGATGCGGCCATTTCCAAAATGCTTTTGGAAGAGGAATATCCACAGTATCTGAATGCTTCTTACAAGAAAGTTTCGGATTTACGATATGGCGAAAATCCGCACCAGTCCGCAGCTTATTATGTTTCAACAGTGGAAAATGGAGCAATGAAAGATTTTGAACAGCTGGGAGGAAAGGAACTTTCGTTCAACAATCTTCGCGATATGGATTTGTGCTGGAAAGTAGTAAATGAATTCAAAAATGAAATGGCCTGCTGCGCCGTAAAACACTCTACGCCGTGCGGTGTAGCCATCGGAAATACGGCGGTGGAGACTTATACTAAAACCTTTGAGTGCGACCCTGTTTCTATTTTTGGAGGCATTGTGGCGATGAACTACAAGGTGGATGCTGTCACAGCGGAGGAACTTGGGAAGACTTTCCTTGAAATCGTGATGGCGGTAGATTTTGAGGAGAAAGCGCTGGAAATTCTTAGACAAAAGAAAAACCTTAGAATTATTAAAATCAAAAACCCTGTTTCGGACAAACAGACTTGGGTGAAAATAGATGGCGGACTGCTAGTACAGGACTGTGACAATCAGTTTTCGGAGGAAATAAAAGCTGTGACTGAAAAACAGCCGACAGAGGAACAGAGAAAAGCCCTGCTCTTCGCACAGCGAGTAGTGAAATATGTGAAATCCAATGCGATAGTAGTTTCTAACGGAACACAGGCGCTGGGAATCGGTGGCGGGCAGGTCAATAGAATTTGGGCAACACAGCAGGCAGTGGAAAGAGCCAAAGAGAAATTCAGCGGAGAGCTGGTTTTGGCTTCGGATGCCTTCTTCCCGTTCCGCGATGTGGTGGATTTCTGTGCTGAAAAAGACATAAAAGCCATTATACAACCAGGCGGAAGCATCAAGGATGAAGAAAGCATAGAGGCTGCCAATCAGCACGGCATCCCAATGCTGCTCACTGGAATGAGACATTTTTTACACTAAAAAACATATTTTATAAATCTGAGAATTTTCATATTCTCAGATTTTTGTTTTTTGCGATTATTCATTATCTATGCAGGAATAAGGTAGATTTAATTTTTGAAAGATGAAAAAAGCTGTATTTGTGTTTGTTTTGCTGTGTTTTCAGATGCTTTTCGGGCAGAAGAAAGAGGTCTTAAAAATAGACTGGCCAGAGGAATATAAAATGAAAAAAGCTTTAGACATAGAAGATGAAAAGACTCGCTTTGTGGTGTTTGTTCCCGAAAACGAAACTGTGGATAACTGGACTATATTAGGAAGTTTGGTTTCTTATAAAAAGATGAAAGCTCCTAATGTAGATATTATTATAAAATCTTATGAAGAAACCTTTTTGAAGGAGGAACCTTCAGCGAAACTTACAATTTTAGAAAAAAATGATAGAGCAAAAAATATTTGGGCGCTTTTCAAGATAGAAGCTCCATCTATTTCTAAAAAATCAAACCTTGAAGCTCAATTAGTATATGTGATACAAGGAGAAGATGATATTCATAATGTTTTTGTTATGATAAAAGAAAAAACACTTTCCCAAAAGTTTGTGCAAAAGTGGAGTAAAGTCTTCAAAGAAGGTAAATTGATAAATGAATAAAATTTTAATAAAATGAAAAAGTTAATTTTTTTATGTTTGGTATTATTCTCTGGAATGTTTTTCGGGCAGGAAAGAAGACAAAATCTAAAAATACTTTGGCCAGAAGAATACCAATGGAAAATTATTTCTAATAATGAAAGTGACACAGAACACACAATAGAACTTATCCCAGGAAAAGAAGAGCCTGATAAATGGACAATGCTCGGTATGATGAGCTCTTTTAAAAATACGATAATTCCCAATGTAGATGTTATTATAAAAATTTATGAGGAAGCTACCTTAAAAGAGTCTCCTCTTGCAAAACTCACGATTTTAGAAAAAAGCAAAGAAGGAGAGGGCATCTGGGTGCTTTTTAAGGTAGAAACACCATCTTTTCCTAATGACCCAAAACCAGAATCCCAACTATGGTATGTGATTCAGGGAGAAAAAACGCTTCACAGCATGTTTGTTGCAAAGAAAGAAAAAACACTTTCCAAAGAATTTATAAAAAAATGGAGCAAAGTTTTTAAAAGTGGAGAGTTTTTTTATGAGTATTCAGATGAAATACAATAGTTTATAGTATAAATCTAAATTTTAATAAAATGAAAAAGTTAATTTTTTTATGTTTAATGTTATTCTCAGGAATATTTTTTGGGCAGGAAATAGAGGAAACATTGGAAGTTCCTTGGCCAAAAGAACAAAAATGGAAACAACTCTATGATAAAAAAGGATTAACCAGCCGATTAGTGGCATATATTCCAGATAAAGAGAACGAAAACAATTGGACTATAAAGGGAAGAATACTCTATCTGTACTATGCTGCAGAAAACGATGTGGCAGATGTCATAGATACTTATAAAGATACTTTTGAGAATAATGCACCTAATGCCAAAATGAAAGTTTTGGAGATAAGCAAAGACAGAAAAACAGCGATTTTCAAAGTGGAAAATATACAGTCAGAAAAGCTTCCGCATAAGCAGGAATCCGAATTATATTATGTTTTTATGGGATATGATACGGTCTGTATAGTCTTTGTATCGGTGAAAGAAAAGAAACTTTCCAAAGAATTTGTCAAAAAATGGTCAGAAATCTTCAAAAACAGCAAGTATTCTTACCGAGAAATAAAAGAAAAAAACGATGAATAAAGGTTTTTATAAAGCATTAAAATGAAAATTAGCCCTAAAAAGGCTAATTTTTTTATGAATATTTTCTTGTTTTTTATGATTTTTTTAACTTTGCACTCTCATTTCTTTAACAAGTGTAAAATGAAGGTCTTTCTATGACTTACAAAACTCTTAAAAATTTAATAAAAAATTATAAATAAAATGAAATTAAGTAGATTAATTCCTGCTGTGGTGGTATCCGCGGGGTTGTTGTTCAGCTCTTGTATCCGCGAAGAAGCACCCAATATGGAAGCCGACATTGAAAGTGTAACAATTGCTAATGCAGAGAGTTTGTTACAAACACAACCAGTGATAGAGAGTAATAACATTACTTTCAGAATGAAAACATTTTCTGGAAGTTATAAATTCGCTCCAGAATTTAAGCTGTCAGATGGAGCAACTATCTCTCCAGCAAGTGGGACAGAGTTGGATTTCACGCAGCCACAGACTTATACAGTAACTTCTCAAGATGGAGCGTGGAGCAGGCAATATGTGGTTTCTTTCATCACTGATGAAAATGCCTTTATTACTAGTTATTCTTTTGAAAATATGGAAGAAGATGCAACTAATAAGTATCACAAATTCTATGAAATTTTGAATAATCAGAAACTATTTAACTGGAGTAATGGTAATGATGGATTTACTTTAGTTAATTCAGGTGGAAAAGCTGATACATACCCTACTTTCCAAATTACTGATGGATATAGTGGTAATGCCGTAAGAATGATTACAAGAAGTACAGGTTTTCTTGGATCTGCGTTTGGTTCACCTATAGCGGCTGGAAGTTTTTTCTTGGGATATTTTAAATTTGCATATCCTGCCATTAAATCTACAAGATTTGGTATTCCATATAATTATAATAAAGCTCCCAAAGCTATCACAGGATATTTCAAATATGCTGCAGGAACTAGGCTTACTAAAAAGGATAGAAGCAGCACATTAACTAAGGATACTTGGAATGCCTATGCCATCTTATTTGAAAAATCTGATGTAGATAACTATTTATTAGGAGACCACAACTTTGCTGATGCGAGAATCGTAAGTATCGCTAAACTAAAAGATGCGGACAGAAAAGAAACAAACCAGTGGACAAGATTTGAAATTCCTTTTGAGCTTGTGAGTGGAAAATCCTTTGACCCTACCAAAGAATATATGTATACTATAGTCTTTACATCTAGTATAGAAGGAGATAAATTTAATGGTGCGGTAGGAAGTACATTGGATATTGATGAGGTAAAAATCATTACAGAATAAATAATTTAAACAAGAAATAATCTAATGAAAAAGATATTTTTAGCTGTTCTAGCTACTTTTGGTATTAGTTCTTTTAGCTTTGCCCAAGAAAATGAGAATAGAAATTTTTTCACAAGGGATATGGAATATCAGGTAAAGGCTAATTTCAGTATAGGAGGAAGTACTCCGCTAGGTATCCCAAGGGAAATTAGAAAAATTACTCATTATAATCCTACTTTGGTTCTTGGATTAGAGGCGGATGCTACTAAATGGGTATCTAATGACAAAAAATGGGGTATCAGAGTGGGAATCCGTACCGAAGGGAAGGGAATGAAAACAGAAGCGGTTGTGAAAGGCTACTTTACAGAGGTAATTCAGGGCGATGAAAAGATAAAAGGATATTACACAGGGACAGTAGAAACTGACATCAAAAATACTTATGTAACGATGCCTGTATCAGTGGTTTACAAGGTTTCTCCAAGATGGAAACTTTATGGAGGTCTGTATGCCAGCATTTTAGTTGATAAAAACTTTAGTGGTTATGTTTCTGATGGATATCTTCGCCAAGATACGCCGATTGGGACAAAAGTTGTTTTTGAAAACGGAACAAAAGCAAACTATAACTTCTCTAATGATTTGAGATTATTCCAATGGGGAGGGCAGTTAGGAGCAGAATGGCATCTGAATAAGCATTTCATTCTATTCCCAGAGCTGAACTACGGAATCAATGGAATATTTAAATCCGAATTTAAATCAATTAGTTTTGCGTTGCATAATATTTACTTGAACTTAGGATTTGGATACAAATTTTAAGATTAAATAATCAAGAATTTTTTAGAGCAGTTGGAAAATATTTTCTAACTGCTTTTTATTTCATTATTTTTGCAAATAAAATCAAATTTGTATTACGCCCAAATCATACTTCCGCTCAATCTTTCAGGGACTTTCACTTACAAAGTTCCCGATGATTTGGTGGATTTTATGGAGGTGGGCAAGCGGGTGCTGGTTCCTTTCGGCGGCAAAAAGATTTATACAGGAATCGTTTCTGAAATTCATCAGAATGCTCCAGAAACCTTTAAGACAAAGGATATCATCAGTGTTTTGGACAATGTTCCTATCGTTCCGCAGGAGCAGCTGGATTTTTGGAGCTGGATGTCTGAATATTATCTCTGTAACATCGGCGAAATCTATCGTTTCGCTTTTCCATCTTCATTGAAATTAGAAAGTGAAACTTACATAAAACTCAATACCAGCCAGCAGGTGAATTTTGAAGATTTAGAGGCGAATGAAATCTATCTTATCCAAGCCTTGGAGGTTAAAAAAGTACTGAATTTGCAGGAAATAGAAGCCTTTATTCCCAAAAAAGAAATCATCAAAACCATCAATTCCCTCATAGACCAGAGGCTCATCATCATAGATGAAAAAATTACCGAAAAATACAAGATAAAAGAAGCCTCTTATCTAAAAATAAACGATGAGGTTTTGCAGGGAGAAAATCTCGCAAACACGCTTTCCCTATTGGATAGGGCTAAAAAGCAGAAGGAACTTTTTCTTTTAATTTTATCTGAACAAAAAAAGATTGAAAATCAACCAGTTAAAAAATCTGATATTTTTGAAAAAGGAAATTTTGGTTCATCTCATCTGAAACCGCTTTTGGATAAAAAAATCGTAGAGGAATATTTTTTAGAAGTTGATAGAATCCAGCGATACAGCGGAGAATTGGAGGAAATAGAAAAACTCACTCCACACCAGCAGGAAGCTAAAAATCAGATAGACCAAGCTTTTTCGGAGGGCAAAAATGTGCTTCTCCACGGTGTTACCTCTTCTGGGAAAACGCATGTTTATTTGGAAAAAATAGAAGACTGCATCAGAAGTGGGAAAAATGTTCTTTTCCTCGTTCCAGAAATCGCTCTCAATCAGCAGATTACCCAGCGATTGGAGAAAAAATATGGAAAAAATTTAGGGTTTTATAACAGCAAACTGAGTGATTTTGAGAAAGTAGAAGTTTGGCGAAAAATAAAAAACAACGAAATCAAAATCCTGATAGGAACCAGAAATTCGCTTTTCCTCCCTTTTCAGAATTTGGGTCTGATTATCGTAGATGAGGAGCACGACAGCGCCTACAAACAGAAAGATGCTTTTTTCTTTTTCAATGCGAAAGATGCTGCTTTGGTTTTGGCTAAATTTTATCAGGCGAATGTGATTTTGGGTTCTGCAACTCCCTCATTAGAAACATATTACAACGCTCAGAAAGACAAACTGTGTTATATTTATCTTGGAGAAAGATTCGGCGGCATGGCGCTTCCTGTTTATGAATTGATAGATTTCAAATCAGCCATGGACATGAAAAGTGTGGTAGGAAATTTCTCCCAAAGAATGATAAGGGAAATCAGGCATCAGCTTGATAATCAGAAACAAACCATAGTTCTGCACAATAGGCGCGGCTATGCCAATGTCTCGGAATGCAAAAGCTGTGGGCATGTTACCTACTGCGGAAACTGCGATGTGGTGATGACTTATCACAAGACCGAAGACCAGCTAAAATGCCACTACTGCGGTCAAAGGGCTTCTAAGCCTAAATTTTGCCCTAAATGTCATTCGGAAAATATCAGTATTCGCGGGATAGGAATCGAGCAGATAGAGGAGGAGCTGAACAAAATTCTTCCCAATAGCAGGATAGACCGAATGGATGTGGATTCCATGCGGAAGAAATTTGCCTACGAAAAATTTTACGAAAAAATAGAAAATGGCGAAACGGACATCATCGTTGGTACACAGATGGTTTCCAAAGGTTTAGATTTTCCTAATATTGAGCTGATTGCCATTCCGAGGGCAGATTCACTGCTTCATATTCAGGATTTTAGGATAGAGGAAAGAGCCTACCAGCTCATTACCCAAGTGGCAGGAAGAGCAGGGCGGGCTTCTGGGAATGGAAAAGTTCTGATACAGACTTACGAACCTAAAAAGCCTATTTTTCAGCTGATTAAAGAAAGTGATTCCGAGAAAATATATGAATATTTATTGGGAGAAAGGAAGAAATTTCATTATCCGCCGTTTGTGAAACTTATCTTTATAGAGCTGAAACACAGGCGAGAAGACAAGCTGGAAAGAGCGGCTAAATTCCTCGGATATATTCTGCGGAAATATCTTCCAGGAGAGTGTGTTTTAGGGCCAGAAATAGCACCTATCGGCAAGATAAATAATCTGTATCAGTTTCAGATTTTATTAAAATTGCCTCGTTCCCAAAAATATAATGACTACAAAAAATTAGTGGCTATATCGCTAAAAGAATTCGATGGTATAGCCGCTTATAAAAGCATAAAACTAAAAACCTATGTTGATTTTTAAGGAAAATTAACAAAATTTATAATGAAATATTCTTTAATTTGGACAATAATTATTAATTTTACTTGTTTTTAATATTGGCAATCGTCAATTAAACATCAAAAAAATGAATGCAATGAAAAAGTTTGTAAAAATAACAACAGTTTCTACGATGCTGCTTCCATTGGGAGTTTGTGCGCAGAATAATCCACTTTTACCACCTGTATCAGGAGAAAGTATTGTGATAGAAACTCCACCGCCGACTCCTTTGACACCAGAGGAGCAGTTGAACAGCAATATAGCCTCTATGTTTAACGACCCAGTAATGCGAAATGCGCAGTGGGGCTTCGTAGTTTATGACCCGAAAAAGAAAAAAATTATCAATTCATATAACGAAAACGCATCATTGATTCCTGCTTCCACTACGAAGTTATTGACTACAGATGCAGCGATGTCCTTGTTTGGTAAAGATTATCAATGGGTTACACAGTTAGAGCATTCTGGTTCTATTGATGAGCAGGGAATTCTAAACGGAAACCTATACATAGTAGGAAGTGGAGACCCTTCATTAGGAACGGGCAGGGCAGGAGCTTCCACCTATGGGGCTTTGGTGAGTGATTTCGTAAGGTCTGTAAAAGATTTAGGGATAAAACGAGTAAAAGGAGATATTGTTCTAAAAACAGCCGTTTTTAAAAGTAATAAAACCGTGGTTCTCCCAGCAAATATCGTTTGGAAAGGAAGTAGAGGTTATTTTGTACCGATGGGAAGTACCAATGATACGGACCCAAGACAAGAGAGACTTTTGGGAAGAAAAAATCCTGAGGATCAAAAATTTGTCTACCTATCGCCTTTTACCCAAGAAATGGTTTATACAGAGAATTTTGGAGGAATTGCTCTTTCAACAAAATTACCAGATACACCAGCGTATTTGGGTAACAACTTGAAAACAAGTCTTGCTAAAAATGGAATCATTACAGAAGGAAAAGTAGTAAACCAGTCTGAGCCAGAGCAAAATCTTTCTGAAGAAAGGAAAAAGATAATGGCATATCAATCTCCAAAATTGGAAGATATGGTCTATTTTATCAACCAAACTAGTAACAACCACATGTCAGAAGCATTGCTGAAGACTACAGGTTTCTATAAATATGGAGATTTCTCTCTGGATACAGGAAGAACGATGATGAATAAACATCTTTCCAAGAAAATGTTTGATTTTCAAGGGTTTAATTATGCTGATGGAAGCGGGCTTTCTCGTTCCAATGTTGTGACGCCTATTTCTCAGGTTAAGTTTTTATCCTCTTTGATGGATGACAAGCATTTTGATTCTTATTTTAAATCTTTGCCTATCGGCGGACAGTCAGGTACTTTAAAATCAATGTTTAGAAATTCAGATTCCTTTGGGCAGGTTTTTGCTAAAACAGGAACACTCAATAGAGTAAAAACATTGGCAGGATATATCAAAACTAAAAGCGGAAAACTTTTGACTTTTTCCCTTTTGATAAATAATTACAGTGGAAGTGTGGGGCAGGTAAAACAGAAGATGGAAAAAATTTTGGCTCCAATCATTGATTTTTAAAAAATAAAAATCCCTAATTCAAATTTGAATTAGGGATTTTTTAGTTGATTTTTATTTCAGAACTGCGATTGCACTTTCGTAATCAGGCTCTTGCTTGATTTCTGGAACCTGCTCTGTATAAATGATTTTTCCGTTTTCATCTACGATGATTACAGCTCGGCTGCATAGCCCTTTTAGTGGTCCGTCAGTTATTAATAATTGATAGTCATCAGAAAAACTTCCTCTGAAATCAGATAAATTGATAACATTTTCTAAACCTTCCGAAGCACAGAATCTATTGAGCGCAAAAGGTAAATCTTTTGAAATGTTGATTACCACTGTGTTATTTAGAGATGAAGCCTCTTGGTTGAATTTTCTTGCCGAAGCCGCACATACTCCTGTATCAATACTTGGGAAGATGTTGAGAACCACTCTTTTACCATTAAAATCAGATAAAGATTTTTCCGCTAAATCAGCAGCTACGAGTGTGAAATTTTTTGCGCTTTCGCCTACTTTTGGAAGCTCACCCATTGTATTGATGGGATTTCCTCCTAATGATATTTTTGCCATTTTAAAAAATTTTAGTTCGTTACAAAGATAGAAAAATAACTTATTTTATCAGCTCATTCCAGATTATTTCGGCTTGTTTTTCATAGCCAGGTTTTAGGAAATGAACGCCGTCAGCATTGGCTTCTTTTCGCTGTAGAGCCTTTTGGAAATATCCTATTCCGCCCATTTTGGTATGCAGGTCAAGAAATGAAGTTTTGTTTTCAGTGGCAACTTCTTTTATCCAAGAAGAGATTTCTTTCGCTTTTGCGGATTTTATTTTATTATCCGTTGGAGAAATCAGAAGAATAGGGAAGTTGGGATTTTCCGCTCTCCAAGTGTTGATAAGCTTTTTAGCATTGTCTTTGAATTCTTGCTTTGTGATGTTGCTCAGTGATTCGTTGGTTCCCAGCGCGACAATCAGGACATCAATATTTAGAGACTTTAATTGTTTAGTTTGCAGAGAATATGTCAAGAAATCGCCATAAGTAGCGCCATTTACGCCTACCGTATTGAAAACCACGCCATTTTTAGCTGTGGATTTCAGAAACTGAAAACCATGCAGAATATTTCCTTTTTTTCCATTCATATTGATGATGAATTCCTGAGTAGGATTTTTAAACTTAAAACTGGTGCTGTTTTCCGCGAATTGCCCTTTTCCTATGGGAGTGAGATTTTCCTCAAACTGCTTGTTGTAGAGGATTTCTACATTTTCTACTTTTATGATTTGTCCTGCTTTTGCATTTCGGACATTGTTGCCATTTAGCTGAACCAGTCGGGTAGTGACTACATTGAATTTAGCTGCAATTTCAGGGAAAGTATCGCCATTTTGAACTTGATAATTCAAAATCGTTTTCTTCGGTTTTATAAAGTTTTTTAGACTTTGAGAAGTTTTGAAAATAGTAAAATCTTCGCCCGTCAGAGCATTATCATTAAAGATTTTGACTTCATCAAAGCTGTCTTTTGGGTCACTGAAATTGATTTCAATAAAAGAATTTCCGCTGTTTCCCATCACGAAGCCCAAAGCTCCCATTTGTGGATAAACATCCTGCTCATAGACAAGACGGAAAGTCTGCCAAGCCTGATTGGAATAAGCCGTGAAATCAACCGCTCCGTTTGAATTTGCCAAAGGATATGGGAAAACCGTTCCTCGCCCTGCGTCGCCGTATTTATTTTGGAATTTTTTTCTTAAATATTCTGAAATATACCCTGACTGAATGTGAGAATCTCCGATGAACAGGATGTTTGTAACGGATTCGTTTTTATTGAGTTTATCAAAGAAAGGCGCCAGATTTTCTGCGTTTTCAATTTTCTGTGCTGATGCAAACACCGAAAAACCGAGACTTATCAACAAAATTTTTCTTATCATATTTTTAGATTTTGGACAAATTTAGTTTTTTTATCATGATAACAAAAAAAGTAACTTAATTAAGTTACTTTTTTGTCCAATTGGTTACAGCTCTCTTTCTACATCCTTGTCGCCTCTTCCTGAGAGATTTACAAGCACCAGTTGATTTTTATTTTTAAATAATTTCATAGCGAGAGCCACCGCATGGGAAGATTCTATGGCAGGAATAATTCCCTCCAAACGGGACAAAAGCTGAAAAGCTTCTATGGCTTCCTTGTCCGTTACTGAGAAATATTCAGCTCTTTTGGTGTCTTTCAGGAAGGCATGCTGAGGGCTTATCCCTGGGTAATCTAATCCTGCCGCGATGGACTCTGATGCGATAGGTTCATTGTTTTCATCAGCCAAGCAGTAAGAAAAAGTCCCTTGGAAAACCATTGGTTTACCATAGTTAAGCGTAGCCGCAGTATGGGAAATTTTGTCCTCTCCACCGCCCTCGGCGCCGTATATTTTTACAGATTCATCATTTAAAAACCCTGAAAACAGCCCGATAGCATTAGAGCCACCACCGACACAAGCGACAATGCTGTCTGGGAGGCGATTTTCTTTTTGTAAAATCTGCTGTCTTGCCTCATTTCCGATTACACTTTGGAAATATCCCACGACTTTAGGGTAAGGGTGCGGCCCTACATGAGAACCAAGCAGATAGTAAGATTCTGGATTTTCTATATAATATCCCAAAGCGCTATCCACCGCATCTTTCAAGGTTTTTGTACCCGAATCACATGAAACAACTTCCGCTCCTAAAAGTCTCATTCTCTTTACATTCAGAAGTTGTCTTTCAATGTCTATTGCACCCATGAAGATTTTACAAGGAATGTTTAATAAAGCACAAGCCGTAGCTGTAGCCACACCATGCTGCCCAGCTCCTGTTTCTGCGATTACTTCTTTTGCGCCCATTTTCTTCGCTAAAAGAATCTGCCCAATGGCATTATTTATTTTATGAGACCCTGTGTGATTTAGGTCTTCTCTTTTGAGGTAAATTTTAGAACCTACATAATCACTGAGATTTTTTGCGAAATAAAGAGAGGATGGTCTTCCCACGAAGTCTTTTAAAATTTGAATAAATTCATTTTTAAAATCATCAGTTTTTGTAATTTCATCAAAGAATTTGCTCAGTTTCTCTAATTGTCCCGCTAAAACAGGAGGCACGAAAGCTCCGCCATACTCACCATAATTACCATTGTAAGAAAGCATTTCTGCTATTGGTTCTACATTGATTACTTCTTTTTGCCCTTGGGCATTGTTTGTTGTTGTCATATTTTTATTATTTAAAATTATTATTCAATTTTATAAAAAACAAAAAGCCGTTAGGAAGTTCTCCTAACGGCTTTTGTATATTTTGATAAAAATAAAATCTTCTTTCTTTACAAATATAAAAAGTCGAGCTGAACACCCTCGTTTCTGAGACTGCCAACTTGCCACCATATATTATTTGTAAAGTTTATCATTTTATTTATTTTAATCACAAAGGATAATACCAGAGTTATTATTAAATTCTATCACACCTCCATTGATAGGAAAAGTGTAGCAGTTGTTTCGCTGTGGTTCTGCTGTGAAAAACTTAGCGTAATTTTGATTTTCTATTTTAGAAGTAATCAGTTTTACTTTGCCTGTTCTTAGAGAAGATACCACTGGGGCGTGGTCATTCAAAATATGAAATTCGCCCAATTCTCCAGGAAGTAGGATAGATTCTACTTCTCCTTCGAATACCACAAGCTCTGGTGTTAATATTTTAATGTTCATATTTATATCAGATTTGAAATTTGAAGTTTGAAATTTGAAATTGAATTTTCATCAACCTCAAATTTCAAATTCCAAATCGTTGAATAATTTATGCGTTTTCAGCAAGCATTTTTTCTCCTGTTTCTATAGCCTCCTCGATAGTTCCTTTAAGGTTGAAACAAGCTTCAGGTAAGTGGTCTAGTTCACCATCGATGATCATATTAAATCCTTTGATAGTATCTTTGATGTCCACTAATGAACCTTTAATACCTGTAAACTGTTCTGCTACATGGAACGGCTGAGAAAGGAATCTCTGAACTTTTCTTGCACGGTAAACTACCAATTTATCTTCTTCAGAAAGTTCTTCCATACCCAAGATAGCGATGATATCTTGAAGCGCTTTATATCTTTGTAGAATTTCTTTTACTCTTTGTGCGCAGTTATAGTGCTCTTCACCGATGATTTCTGGAGCCAAGATTCTAGAAGTAGAGTCTAGTGGATCCACTGCTGGGTAAATACCTAATGATGCAATCTTTCTTGAAAGTACCGTAGTAGCATCAAGGTGAGCAAAGGTAGTCGCTGGAGCAGGGTCTGTCAAGTCATCCGCAGGTACATATACCGCCTGTACAGATGTAATAGATCCATTTTTAGTAGAAGTAATTCTCTCCTGCATCGCACCCATTTCAGATGCCAATGTCGGCTGGTAACCTACCGCAGATGGCATACGCCCAAGAAGTGCAGACACCTCAGAACCTGCCTGAGTAAAACGGAAGATGTTATCCACGAAGAAAAGTACATCTCTACCTTGTCCAGTTTCTCCTCCATCACGGAAGTATTCTGCTAGAGTAAGTCCAGAAAGAGCTACTCTCGCTCTCGCTCCTGGCGGCTCATTCATCTGACCGAATACGAATGCTGCTTTAGAATCCTTCATTTGCTCTAAATCAACTTTGCTCAGATCCCAACCTCCATTTTCCATAGAGTGCATGAAATCTTCACCATATTTAATAATACCAGATTCTAACATCTCTCTCATCAAGTCGTTTCCTTCTCTGGTTCTTTCTCCTACACCTGCAAACACAGAAAGACCTCCGTGTCCTTTAGCGATATTGTTAATCAATTCCTGAATCAATACGGTTTTACCTACACCCGCACCTCCGAACAATCCGATTTTTCCTCCCTTAGCATAAGGCTCAATAAGGTCAATAACTTTGATACCTGTGAAAAGAACCTCTGCAGAAGTAGAAAGTTGTTCGAATTTAGGAGCTTCTCTGTGAATTGGTAAACCATTCTCTTTAGAAAGAGCAGTAATACCATCAATAGTATCACCTACCACATTGAATAATCTACCATTAATACCATCTCCTACTGGCATTGTAATCTGCTTACCTGTAGCAACTACTTCTTGACCTCTCTGAAGCCCGTCTGTAGCGTCCATAGCAATACATCTTACCATGTCTTCGCCAATATGTTGTTCAACCTCAAGAACGAGTTTCTCTCCATTATTTTTAACTACTTCAAGGGCGTCATAGATTTTTGGTAATTCTTCAACCTCTTGAAATACAACATCAATTACTGGACCGATGATTTGTGAAATCTTTCCTTTAATATGGTTTGCCATTTCTAAAATTTTTCTTGTTTGCAAATATAGTGAAAGTTTATAAAATAACATTGTTAAAAAAGAAGATTTTTATCATATTTGCGACAAATTTTTATCAATTGAAAATTATAAGAGATTTATCTGCTTACAAAAGTCCCAATTTCACTGCGGTTTCCATAGGAATGTTTGATGGCGTACACCTTGGTCATCAGTCCGTTATCAGCCTTTTGAAAGAGAAAGCAAAGGAAAAAAATCTAAAAACGGCTTTGTTGTCTTTTTGGCCGCATCCGAGGAAAATTTTAAATCCAAAATTGGAAATCCATCTGCTGAATACTTTGGAAGAAAAAGAAACTCTTTTGGAAAAATCAGGTGTGGAACTGCTTTTTTTGCAGGAATTTAGTGAGGATTTTAGAAATATGGATGCAGAGGATTTTGTGAAAGAAATTTTGGTAAAGAAAATTAGAGCCAAATATATTGTAATAGGGCATGACCATAGTTTTGGGAAAGGAAAAAAAGGAAATTTTGAGCTGCTCCAAAAAATGGGAAATGAATTAGGTTTTGAACTGGAACAATTAGAAGAAGTAAGTGTTGAGAATCAAAATATTAGCTCCACTGAAATAAGGCAAGCGCTTTTGGAAAGCAGAATAAAGGATGCTAATGAGATGCTGGGATACCCTTATAATCTGTCTGGCGAAGTTATTCATGGTAAAAAATTAGGACGAAAAATAGGTTTCCCTACAGCAAATCTAAAAGTAGATTCTACGAAACTTCTCCCTAAAAAAGGCGCTTATATAGTGGAAGTGTGGCTTGATAATCAATTTTATAAAGGAATGCTCAGCATTGGGACAAATCCGACAGTCGGCGGAGAAAAACTCTCGGTGGAAGTGTATATTTTGGATTTTGATAAAGATATTTATGGTAAAAAATTGACTGTAAATTTCAGGGATTTTCTCCATGAAGAGATAAAATTTGACAATCTTGACCAGCTTATACAAAGGCTGAATGAAGACAAAAAAATAACTGAAAATTATAATTTCTAAAAGAAAAAGCCGAAGGAAAACCTCGGCTCTTATATTTTAATTAAAAATCCATTGTAAATGGTTCTTCCTCCTTGCTTTGAATTCCCAAAGCTTCATAAATATATTTAAAAGTAGACAGAAGAACAGGCTTTCCACTGATAATAGCCACATCATGCTCAAAGTGGGCAGAAGGTTTATTATCTAAAGTTGTTACAGTCCAGCCGTCATCATGGAATTTCACTTTTTCAGTTCCTAAGTTTATCATCGGTTCTATCGCTAGGACAATGCCGTCTTTTAGGACTTTTCCAGAACCTTTTCTGCCATAGTTCGGCACTTGTGGGTCTTCGTGCATTTCCCTTCCTAATCCATGACCAACTAACTCACGCACAACGCCATAGCCTTCTTTCTCGCAGTAGGTCTGGATAGCATTAGAAATGTCTCCTACACGCTTTCCGCGGATACATTGTTCGATGCCTTTGTATAAAGATTCTTTGGTAATTTTAAGGAGTTTTTTGGTTTCTTTTGCGACTTCTCCTACCTCAAAAGAATAGGCGTGGTCACCATAAAAACCATTCATATAAACGCCGCAATCCACAGACAGAACAGTTCCTTCCTCTATTGGCTTGTCATTGGGAATGCCATGCACCACCTCCGAGTTTGGAGAGATACAAAGTGAATTAGGAAAACCATACATACCTAAAAAAGCAGGTTTTCCGCCATGATCCATAATGAAATCATGTGCCAATTTGTCCAAATAAAGAGAAGTAATCCCAGGTTTGATTTCCTTCGCCAGCATGCCTAAAGTCTTGGAAACCAGCTGAGCACTTTCCCTCATCAATCGAAGTTCGTCTATTGTTTTTAACTGAATCATTTTTAAATTTTTACCAGAACCAACCTTTTTTTCTTTCTTTTTTCAATTTTGAATAAGCTTGAACTTCGCCATTTGAAATCCCAAATTCTATTTTTTGAGTGATGATTTCATAAACCTCGCCCCAGCCTGGGAAACCGCCTAGATTTCTGTCATCTATAAAAACATCGGCATCTATTTTTCTTGATTGTGTATCTCCATCAAAAATTTCCCCTTCGTAGCTTGAATTCACAGAATAAAACTCTATTCCATTTTTTTTGCAGAACTCCACAGCTTCCTCCAAAGCCTCTCCACTTCGGTAAGTCCAAAGAATGAGCCTGTATCCGTTCGCTTGAAGCTGTCTCAGTGTTTCAAATGCAAAAGGCTGAGCTCTCCCAATGCTAGGATAGGCGTCTTCCACGATGGTTCCATCAAAATCTATTGCTAATTTTTTGTTATTTAGTTTCATATTAACTTTATTTTATTTCCAAAGAATAAGTTCTTCTTCTTTTATGATTTGTCGGATGATAATCTTGCCAAAGAGCCTGAATACTTGCGTTTTCTTCTAATTCTGGATTGGTTTCCAAAAACTTTACGCCTTTCTTTTTGAAAGTTTCGTAGATTTCTTTAAAAATAATCGCTGTTATGCCTCGTTTTTGGTATTGCGGATGAATCCCAATCAGATAGAAATTCGCTCTGTCGTTTTTCTTTCCAGCGTTCAGCAGATGCCACCAGCCGAAAGGAAAAAGTTTTCCTTTAGCCTTTTGTAAAGCCTTAGAATAAGAAGGCATGGTAATGGCGAAAGAAATCAAACTGCCGTATTTGTCTTTGATGCAGACAATGTAGTCTTTGTCTATGAATTTAAAATATTTTTCTTTATAATGTTTAATCTGTTCCTGAGTAATCGGTGTATAGGTGGAAAGATGCTTGTAAGTGTCATCTAGGAGCTTAAACATCGGTTCTACCAATGGGAGAATGTCTTTTTTTGATTTGAATTTTACGAGTTCCAGTTCGTATTTTTCAGCGATAAGGTTGCTGAATTTTTCCACCTTGTCAGGCAGGGTATCAGGGAAATTGATTTCAAATTCCACCCACTCTTTTTCTTTCACTAAACCGAGTTGCTCCATATGTTTAGGATAATAATCAAAATTATAAATCCCAATCATCGTTGCCAATTTGTCAAAACCTTTGGTAAGCATTCCTGCTTTGTCCAAGTTTGTAAAACCCATCGGGCCTTCTATTTTAGAAATTCCTTTGGATTTAGCGTATTCTATTGCAGTGTCTATCAGTGCTTTAGAAACTTCTATGTCGTCTATAAAATCCAGCCAGCCAAATCTTACCTTTCGGATGCCGAGTTCTTTTTCTTCCTTGTGGTTTATCATTACAGCTATCCTTCCTACTATATTTTCGCCTTTATAAGCCAGAAACTGAGCTGCTTCAGAATATTGTAAGGCAGGATTTTCTTCTTTTACCCAAATACTTTTTTCTTCATTGATGAGTGGCGGTACATAGTAGGGATTTCCCTTGTACAGCTCCATTGGAAACTTTATAAAAAGCTCCAAATCAGATGAATTAAGTACTTGTTTTATTTTTATATCAGACATTCTCTTTTTTAAATATTCTGCAAAAATAAGATTATTTATTTTTCTATAACGAATAAGAACCAAAAATTATGACAAAATGTGCTTTGGCATAGTTTTTATATTAAAATAAATTCAGTAAATATAGTATAGAGATGATTTATTTAATTTTAGGTGCAATTTTTTTGGCGAGTATGTTTGTTCAAAATAAACTAAAGTCAAAATTTGCTCATTATTCAAATGTAAGATTACAAAATGGAATGTCTGGGAAAGAAATTGCTGAAAAAATGCTGGCGGATAATGGTATCCACGATGTGAAGGTGATTTCCGTAGCAGGACAGCTCACAGACCACTATAACCCAATGGATAAAACAGTAAACCTCTCTGATGTGGTTTATAACGAAAGAAATGCAGCCGCTGCAGCCGTAGCAGCCCATGAATGCGGACATGCCGTACAGCATGCTGTGGGATATTCCATGCTGCAGCTTCGTTCCAGATTAGTTCCTATTGTGAATATTAGTTCGCACTTGGTTCAGTTTGTGATGATGGCTGGTGTTGCCATGCTGGCAGCTCAGATGGCTTTGGGAAAGACAGTTTTGCTGATAGGAGTTTTGCTATTTGCGATGACTACGCTGTTTGCTTTCGTGACTCTTCCAGTGGAATATGATGCCAGCAATCGTGCATTGGCATGGCTGAAACAGACAGGGACTGTAACTTCGCAAGAATTAGAAGGCGCAGAGGACAGCCTAAAATGGGCAGCGAGAACCTATTTAGTGGCAGCGTTAGGCTCTCTGGCTCAGCTTTTATATTACGCTTCTATGTTTTTAGGCGGCAGCAGGAGAGAGAAATAATTTTTAGATAAATTTAAATGAAACCTGATACATCTCGGATAAAATATCTGAGATGTTTTCTTTTTGTGAAGTTTTTATAGATGCTGTGATAGAGCAGATTTCCTGCGTATCAAAATTTACAACTCGTGCATCAAATTTGTTCAGCAACGAGAAAATTACATTCTGCTGAGAAAAATTAAATTGGATTTCTATTTCAGTTTCTAATTCTTTTGTGATGATTTTCGCTTCTTCCAGAGTTGCTTTTGCGCTTTCTTTGTAGGTTTTTACGAGTCCTCCTACGCCTAATTTTGTTCCCCCGAAATATCTTACAATAATCAATAAAATATTGGTAACATCGTGCGCAAGCAGTTGATTATAAATAGGCAGTCCTGCACTTCCCGAAGGCTCTCCATCATCATTGATACGGTAATTTTCCCCATTCAGCCCCAGCCGAAAAGCATAGCATTGGTGGGTAGCTTTTGGGTGTAACTCCTTGATTTTGTTTAGTTTTTCTTTATAATCATTTTCAGAAAGAATAGGGTAGGCAAAACCGATGAATTTGCTTCCTTTTTCCTTAACTAAAACATTCTCAATGGGTTTCTCTATAGTTTGATATTCGTATTTCATTTACTGATTTTGAAAATGATAGAGCGTATTGTCTCGCAATTTACTGATTTTATTTGGTTTTGGGCTAAAAAAAGGCGCTTTGGTTCCATTTGTTAAACTTAAATTATTGGCTTTAATGACAAAAGCTTCGTCCCAAATTCCAGCATTGATAAACTGCTGTAAAGTAAAACTTCCACCTTCCACAATTACCGATTGTATCTGCTCTTTCCACAGTTTTTCCAGAAGATTTTTTATGAAGTTTTTTCTTTCTATTTTTATGAATTTTATATTTTTTTTCTCTTCGTTTTTGATTGAATTAAAAACCAAAGTAGGCGCTTCATCATTGTAAATATTGAAATTCTGCGGAACTTCTAATTTTAAATCAATCAAAATTCTCACAGGATTTTTTCCAAAAACTTTCCTTGTAGTCAGGCTGGGATTGTCATTTAGCGCTGTGTTTTTTCCAACTAAAATAGCGTGTTCATCGGCTCTTAACTGGTGTACCCATTGTTTGGCTAATGAATTGCTGACCGCTGATGGTTTAAAGTCTTTATCCAAAAATCCATCCTCTGATTCAGCCCATTTTAGGATGATATAAGGTCTTTTCTTTTGATGAAAAGTGAAAAATCTTTTGTTAAGTTCTCTGCATTCATCCTCTAAAACTCCTGAAACTACCGCTATTCCCGAATCTTCTAATATTTTTTTTCCTTTTCCATCTACTTTTTCGTGAGAGTCCAGAGTTCCTATTACAACTTTTTGGAATCCAATTTCTTTCAGTTTTAGAGCGCAAGGCGGTGTTTTCCCGAAATGAGCGCAAGGCTCCAAAGAAACATAAATGGTGGAGTCTTTCAGTAAAGTTTTATCTTGAACAGAGTCGATTGCATTGATTTCTGCATGAGGATTTCCTGCTTTTTGGTGGTATCCTTCACCTATTATTTTCCCATTATGGACGATGACAGCGCCGACCATAGGGTTGGGATAGGTTTTTCCGACTGCTTTTTTGGCGAGTTCTATGCACCGCCTCATGTAGATTTTATCTTGCATTTTTAGGTTTTGTCTAAAACTTAATATTCTCCCAAAATTGGAAGAATATTAAGAATATGTTTAAAAAATTATTCGCCAGTGATAAGCTTATGAAGGCTCTGTTTTAGGCTTTCTATCAGAACTTTTTTCTCATCTATTTTGTCATAAGTATCTTTTAGCAGAGGATTTTCTCGCGAAGGGTTATTAAAGAAATTGATATTGTTCTCTAATTTCACCACTTCCGCCTCTAAATCAGCTATTTGGCTCTTGATTTTTCTTGCTTTGTCAGTAAGCTGAGCTTCTGTAAGATTTTCTTCTTTCAGGTCAAATACATTGATTTTGTTTAACTTAAGTTTTTCTTTCAGAACTTTATTAAACTCATTGTTAATGCTCATTTTGTTTCTTGGAACTTTACCGATGCTGTCCCAAGAGCTCTTGATTTGCTCTATTTTTTCTACGCTTCCTTCCTCGTCATTTATTTGCTTTAATTCTTCAAGTAAAGCTTTCTTTTGATGGTAATTTTGTTTCCAATCATCCGTTGTAGAAGCGTTTTTCTCACGGAAATTATTGAAAAATGTATTACAAGCATCACGGAAATCATTCCAAACCTTATTTGCTTGATTTTTAGGAACATGTCCTATGTTTTTCCAGTCTTCTTGTAACTTTTTAAACAAAGGCACGGCAGTATCCCAATCCTCAGAATGCATGTTGTCCTGCGCGATGGAAATCAATTTTTGCTTTTCCTCTAAATTGACATGCTGTGAGTTTTTTAGATTTTTATAAAAATCATTTTTCTTAGCATTAAAGGTTCTAAGCGCAGTTTTGAACTCTGTCCAGTTTTGGTTGGATAATTTTTTAGGAACATTGCCCAATTTTAAAAACTCGCTGCGAAGCTGTTCCACTTGTTTTATCGCTTGTTGCCAATAGTTGTGAGTAATAGCCTCTTTCGAAGAAGCGAAATCTTTCAGTTTCGCGATGATTTCATTTTTCTTTTCCAAAGCTTTTTGCTGTTCCACTTCTATTTGAGCCAAAAGTTCAGACTTTCTTTCGTGAATTTTATTAGAAATTTCTTTGAAAACTTCCCAAGTGCTGTCACGAAACTCTTCCGCCACAGGCTCGGCTTCTTCTTTCCAAAGTCTGTGCAGATATTGCAGCTCATTCAGTGCTTTTTGGACAGAAGCTTCGTTTATCAGTTTTTCCGCACGAGCGATGATGCTTTTTCTTTTTTCTAAATTGTGCGCATATTCCTGCTCGCGGTATTCTTTATTTAAATCCAGCATTTGATAAAACTGATTCAAATGATGGAAGTAATTGTGATTCAGGTTCTTAAATTCGGATTTTGCAACTGCTCCAGCATTTGCCCATTCTTCTTTGATTTCTCTGATTGCACGGAATAGGTTGGTATTAGGCTCAGTATTGATGTAGAGATTTTTGAGTTTTTCTATGATTTGGTTTCTCTTTTCCAAATTTTCTTGGTGCTCTTTTTCTTGATTTTTGTTAAAAGCATCCAGTTTTTCCTTGAAAATACTCACCAAAGCAGAATATTTAGACTGCTCTGGATGTTCATAAGAGAAATCTTCCATATCATTTCCTTCCTCTACGAAATCGTGTTTTTTATCCGTGATTTCATCTTGAATAAGGTGATAAGCCTTGTCTTTTAACTGATTGAATTTTTTAGCATGAGCTCCCGCATCTGGCTTATTTACGATGTTTTCCATTTCAGACAAAAGTTCCTTTACAGAGAGCGTTTCCAGAGCCGCCTGCTCATTTTCTTCTATTTCTTCGTAAGAATTGATATCTAAAAATTCTTCGTTTTTGTTTTCCATTTCTGTACTCATTACAATCAGTTTTTGTTTAATACTAAGCTCAAATTTTGAGGATTAAAAAAATGCCTCAACATTTCAAGGCACTAAATTAAAGGTTTTTTATTTAAAATTCCAAATTTCCCACGCTTTTTCTGCTTGTTGTTCCAGCATAAGAAGTCCATTCATCGTTTTGGCTCCCATTTCATGAGCTTTTCTAAGGAACTGAGTCTGAAGAGGATTGTAGATTAAATCTATGACTACATGCTGAGAAGAAATCCCACCGAAAGGAAAGGGAAGGCTCTGCTCCACATTTGGGAAAGTGCCTACTGGCGTGCATTGGATGATGATTTTATGCTCTTTTACGATTTCTTCTGAAAGGTTTTCAAAATTAAGTTCGGTTTTCCTTGAAACTATTTGATAATCAATATTATATTTATCAAAAATATATTTCACCGCCTTTGCGGCTCCTCCGTTTCCTAAAATCAGAGCCTTTTCTGATAGGATTTTTGGGTAAGTCAATAAGGATTTTTCAAAACCGAAAACATCTGTATTGTACCCAGTTTTCTTTCCATTTTTGATTAAAATACAATTGACCGCGCCTATTTTTTCGGCTTCATCACTCAGTTCATCTAAAAAAGGAATCACCTGTTCTTTGTAGGGAATGGTGACATTCAACCCTCTGAGATTATCTATGTTAAAGATTTCTTCCACTTCTTCAACTTGCTGAATATCAAATAAATCATAAGAATAATCCAGCAAAGATAACTGATTGAATTTTTGTTCAAAATATTTTTTTGAAAACGAATAGGAAATATTCCTTCCGATAAGCCCAAATTTCATCATTTTTATTGGCTTTAAATCTAATTAGATGACAGATGATGTCTATTCACTTTGGAGAAAATCCAAGAAACCATCAGTCCGAAGAAAAACGCTGATGATATGACAATCAGGTAGTTATATAAAGTTATTTTCACAGGGAAAGGTAAATCCAGCCCTACCGATGCCTTGAAAAAGCCTGTCTGTATCTGTAAAATACAAGTCAAAGTTCCTAGTATCAGCCCAAAGAAAACGCCTAAACAAACAATCAGTGCGCCTGTATAGAAATAGGTTTTTCTTAGTTGTGAAAATGTAAAACCTAACGAAATCAGTGATTTAGCCTGTTGTTTTTTGTCCAATTGCAGGATGATGATTGCGCCGGCGAGATTGAATGTCGTGATGAAAATCACCAAAATAAAAATCAGATAAATAATCAGTTTTTCCGTGTTTATCATCTTCCAAAACGCCTCGTTTTCCTCCATCTGAGTATTGATGTAGATACTGTCATCAGCCAAATTTTTCAGCAGAGTTCTTTTTACTGCATCGGCTTGTTCGGGATTATTTAGCTTTATAGCGATTTGATAAGCTGAATTTTTCGGAAGATTGAGCAGTCTTTGAGTAAGTTCTATCGGAGCAATGATATAGTTATTAAGTTGTTCATTTTCAGCGAAAATACCTGTTACGAATATAGGCTCTTTGTTGAAAATATCTTCTTCTTTATTGATGAGTCCTTCTCCTGCTTTTGGGATGAAAATGGTAGCAGTCGTATTATCATCATCTCCGCCAATGGGAATGCCAAGCCTGTTGTTTAGAAGCCCTTCTACAACGACTTCATTTTGGTACTGAAAGGAAGGATACTCTCCATATATGATGGATTTTTGGATAGGATTTATTTGGGTATAAACAGAATCAACGCCCTTTAAATAAGCGATTTCTCCATTTTCATTGTAGTTAAGATAAACTTTCTCTTCAATTACTTTTGAAAATGCTTTTACTTCAGGCTCTTTTTCTAATACTGAAATGATTTCTTCGGGATTTTTTAGCAGTTTTCCTTCTTTGCTTTTTATCGTTAAATCCGCATGGATATTGTTAATCAGCTCTTTATTAAGCTCTTCCAGCCCAGAAAAAATAGAAATCACTATAAACATCGCCATTACCGCAATAGTCATAGCCGTAGCCGCCAATCCTGTGATAAAGGACACAGCTTGGCTGCCTTTTTTGGAAACTATGTATCGAAGGGCGATGTAGAAAGGAGTGTTCATTTTTACAGAATAGGGTTGTCTCCTAGACCTTTAAGTTCTCGTTCTAGTTTTTCTACATCATCTAGGGAAGTGTCCAGATAAAAATTGAGCTGAGGGATGGCTCTCACTTGTTTCGCCATTTTTTGCCCAATGAAATTTCTGTAATATGATTTGTTTTCCTCTATTTCTTTCATCACGGCATCTCTGAAATCCTGAGGGAAGATGCTTAGATAAACTTTGGCTATTCCTAGGTCAGCAGTGACTTTCACATCAGATACGCTTACCAATAGGCTTTGTTTGCTGTCTGATGCTTGCTTTCTAAAAAGTTCTGCTAGGTCTTCTTGTATGATTTGTGCTACTTTTCTTTGTCTATTACTTTCCATATCCTGCAAAGATAATATTTATTTAATCTATTGGATGTAATTTATGAAAAAAAACTTGCTTTTAATAAATAAATTTTTACTTTTGTGCAAATTAAAAAATGCATTTATGAGTTTTATTAAAGAATTTAAAGAATTTGCCATTAAAGGAAATGTGGTAGATATGGCGGTAGGGGTGATTATTGGAGGAGCTTTTGGTAAGATAGTGAGCTCTTTTATAGAAGATGTTATCACGCCTCTTCTTCTTACTCCAGCTTTAGAAGCTGCTAATTTGAAAAATATTGAAGAACTGACTCTTTTTGGAGGGGTTAAGTATGGAATGTTTCTTTCAGCGGTAATTAATTTTGTTATCATTGCTTTTATCTTATTCATGATGATAAAGGGAATTAATAAACTTAAAAATGAAAAACCAGCTGACGAACCAGCAGCTCCTACACAAGAGGAATTATTGGCTGAAATTAGAGATTTATTGAAAAATAAATAAACAAATTTTCATTCATAAAAGTTTAAAATTAACAAAAAATCCTCTCAAATTTGAGAGGATTTTTTTTATTTCTTTAGTTTTATGGATAGGTTCTTTATCATATCTTCGGACATTTCTTTTATTCCAAATTTATAGTTCAGTCCCCAGTCTCTTTTAGCTACGCTGTCATCTATGCTTTTTGGCCAGCTTTCTGCTATTTTTTGTCTAAAATCAGGTTCATAAGAGATTTCAAAATCAGGAATTATTTTTTTGATTTCTTCTGCTAATTCTTCTGGCGTGAAAGACATTCCACCCAAGTTATAAGATGTTCTTACAGAGATGCTTTCGCAAGGAGCTTCCATTAGTTTTATTGTTGCATCTAAGGCATCTTCCATGTATAGCATAGGCATGGCAGTTCCTTTTTGGATAAAACTTGTGTATTTTCCTTTTTCTATTGCTTCATAGAAAATTTCTACGGCATAGTCTGTGGTTCCTCCACCAGCAGGCGTCTGCCAAGATATCAGCCCAGGGTATCGGATACTTCTGATATCTACATTGTGCTTTTGGTGATAGTATTCACAGAGTTTTTCACCAGCTACTTTGGTTACTCCATAGATGGTAGATGGATTGAGTGCGACTTCTTGTTCTACATTATAAGGAGAAATTCCTCTTCCAAAAACTGCGATAGAACTTGGCCAAAATATCTTTTTGATTAGTCCATTTTTCGCCATTTCACATAGATGAAGTAGCGGGTCTAAATTTACATTCCAAGCCAAAAGAGGCTGTTTTTCGGAAGTTCCTGATAGGAGGGAAGCTAGGTGATAGACAGTAGTGATATTGTATTCTTTGATGATTTTTTCTAATTCTTGGTGGTCAGTAACATCTAGTTTTATGTATTTTCCAGCGCTGTCTAGTCCTTCTTTTATATAAAGGTCAGAAGCTATTATGTTTTCCTTTCCATATACGCTGGCAAGTTTTGTTACTAATTCGCTGCCTATTTGTCCATTGGCTCCAGTGATGAGAATTTTCTCCGTGTGTTCTTCCATTTTTATTCGTATTTTTCAGCAACGAAATTAAGAAAAATTCAAAAGATAAAAAAGTAAAAAACAAAAAACCTTTAACTTTCCAGTTAAAGGTTTTAAACACCAAATCACAAAATATTAATATGAAAAAAATTACTATTTTCTATTTAAAAGTGACCTGGCTGGGATTCGAACCCAGGACCCATACATTAAAAGTGTATTGCTCTACCAGCTGAGCTACCAGGTCTACAATATGAATGAACAAATATCTTATTGGTGTCTGCGACTGGATTCGAACCAGCACATCCTTAGGATACCACCCCCTCAAGATGGCGTGTCTACCAATTTCACCACGCAGACTTATTGTCTTTTTAGTGACCTGGCTGGGATTCGAACCCAGGACCCATACATTAAAAGTGTATTGCTCTACCAGCTGAGCTACCAGGTCTCCATCATTACTGTGTCAGTAATTTTTGAGTGGTGCAAAGATAGGTATTTTTTTTTATTATCAAAATTTTTTATCAAATTTGTTGAAAATTTTTATCATGATAATTACACTTATAGGGTACATGGGAAGTGGTAAGTCTATTATTTCCAATGAATTAAGTTCTAAATTATGCTTCAAAAATATTGACTTAGATAATGAAATTTCTAGTGAAATAGGGCTGTCTATTCCTGAGATTTTCCAAAAAAAAGGAGAATTATTCTTTAGAAAAAAGGAAAAAGAGATTTTGGAAAGGGTTTTGGACTCTCAAAAAGATGTAGTTTTGAGTCTGGGAGGAGGTACGCCGTGCTATTATAATAACATAGATCTTATAAATGAAAGATCAGTGAGTGTTTATTTGGTGGCTAATGTCAATACCTTGGTGAAAAATCTTCTGTATGAAAGAGAAAAAAGGCCTCTGATAGCGGGAATAAAGGAAGAGGAATTACCTAATTTCGTAGGGCAGCATCTCATGGAAAGGAATCATTACTACTCTAAAGCAAAGGTGACGGTAATGGTGAATGACTGGGATCTTGATAGAATTGTTAGTGATATTTTGACTGAGATAGAAAAATTGGGTTATGAAATGAAAAAATAAAAACTGATCAAAATATCAAGTATGTATTCATAATAAAAACCGAAAGCCAATAATTATAGATTTAATATAATATTGACTTTCGGTGTAGTATAATCATTTATCGTTTATCTTCTATTCCAAATTTTCCCCAAAGACTAGGTTCTATATCTAGTTTTACTCTTTTTTTCATTTGAGAATAGAGTTTGTCTAATTCTTTTAGTTTAGAGTTTATATCCTCTGTTTTTTTCTTGGATTCTGCCTTTAATCCTTCGTTTTCACTATTTAAAGTTTCTATTTTTTCTCTTAAATTTTCTAAATTTAGAATAGTATCATCTGTAATTCCAGCAGGAAGATTAGATTTTATTTTTTTTAATCCATCGATTAAAACTTTAGCATTTGTTATTTTTTGAGAATATGTTTTTGTAGCCATATTTATTATTTTATATTTTTATATAAAGTATTTTTAGTATATATTATTAACTCCAGTAAGTTTTAGTTTTATCAGCTTTATATATATACTTATTTTCTAGCATTCTATCTAGTTTATATGTAGTATTTTCTATTTCGCTTAAATTTTCATATCTAATAGCAACTATATTATTATCAATAGTATTATAATTAGATAATTTTTCTTCTAATTCACTATAATTTTTATTAAATATAGATAAATTTATATCATTTATAGATTTATTTTTCTTTATTCTATATTCTTTATTATTATATTGGAAAATTTCAATATGAATAGGTTTTTGATTTTCAATTTTTATGATATTTTTATTATTATAATCAAAATTAAAATCTTTTTTACTTATAATTTGATTTTCATTTTCATTTTTTGTATCATTATTATTTTCTTGTGAATAAAAAAATGAAATTGTAAAAACAGATAATATTGAAATTGTCTTTTTCATAGTATTTTTAATTTTAAGTTTAATTTTATTTTGCAAATATAAATAAAAAAATAATATAAATATAACTTTTTAAAAATATTTTCAATTTTTTTTAAATGATAAGTTATATTTATACTATTTAAGTATTATAATTTAAAATATTTATATAATTTTAATCTATCATGATATTATTTTATTATATTTGTATATAGATATTCAAAAAAATATCTCCCCAAATTATTTGGGAAGATACCTTTATTATTTTATAAGATTATTTTTAGATAATCTAAACTATCTTTTTCTTAAAAATTAAATTAAATTAGATTATATATTTATAGTATTATTTAGTTTTAATTATATAATAGCTTCTCTTATTTTAGTTAATTTAGCTAAAAGATTATCTAATTTATCAAGTTGAAGCATATTCGCTCCATCGGATTTAGCTTCAGAAGGATTAGGATGTGTTTCTATGAATATTCCATCAGCTCCAACGGCAATTCCTGCTTTTGCAATAGTTTCTATAAGTTCTGGTCTGCCGCCAGTTACTCCACTTTCTTGATTAGGTTGTTGTAATGAGTGTGTAATATCAAGAATTACAGGAGCATATTGTTTCATAATAGGAATTCCACGATAATCTACTATTAAGTCAGTATACCCGAAAGAATTTCCTCGTTCTATGATGGCAGTTTTTTCATTTCCAGAGTCTTTTACTTTCTGTACGGCGAATTTCATGGCTTCTGGCGACAGGAATTGCCCTTTTTTCAGAGTTACGACCTTGTTGGTTTTAGCGGCAGCTACCAAAAGATCAGTCTGTCTAACCAGAAAGGCTGGAATTTGTAATACATCTACGAACTGGGCTGCCAGCTCGGCGTGTGCATTTTCGTGGATGTCTGTAGTGGTAGGAATATTGAAGGTTTCACCTACTTTTTTCAGGATTTGAAGTGCTTTTTCATCGCCTATTCCTGTGAAAGAATCCACACGAGAGCGGTTGGCTTTTTTGAAACTCCCTTTGAAAATGTAAGGAATCTTATATTTATCAGTGATTTTGATAACGGTTTCGGCTATTCTCATGGCCATATCTTCGCTTTCTATGGCGCATGGACCAGCTATTAGAAAGAAATTTTTAGAATCTTTGTGGCTGATGTTTGATAAATGCTGTATCATATAATATGTATTTAAATTTTCACAAATATAGGTTTAATTTTAATAAATATTCAATAGAAAAAGCGAGCTATAAGACTCGCTTTTGTAGGTTTTATTCGGTTACACTTATGACTTTTTGGGTTATTTTTTGAGTTTTTTCCTTTTCATAAGTAGAATCAAAAGGTTTCATAATAGGGAAAAGGAACTGATAAAATGGCGTGATATTCTGCACTTCCTCAGATTTTTCAAAAGCTTTTTCTTTTCCCATCATCTCTAATTTTTTGATGAAATTATCAAATCTTTTGTCAATAACCGAAATAGAATTAACCAAATATTGATATCCTTTGTCTTTTTTACCAGCGATTTCGTAGCCATTTACTACCGCTTGAACCACCATAGAGTAGAGCATAGGCTGGGTAACCATCTGTCTTCTAAGGAGATTTTGCTCTCGTTTGCTGAGGCTTAGATAATAGTCATATTCGCTAAAAATATCTTTTTTCATTTGCTCAGCCAGTTTGAGACCTTTTTGCTCTTCTCCAGCGGCTATATATCCGAAAATAATAGCACTCACCGAGCGAGGGTCATTGTATTTCTCCACAGGAATTTCTCTAGAAGCTAAATCTAAAACTTCCAAAGCTTTTGCTTTTTGTCCTTTTAAAGCTAATGCTTCTGCAGCTCTTCCTGCTGATGTTCTGTAGTTCATAATGTTGGAAGTTGCCGTTTCATCATAGTGGACTTTTAGGTCTTTGAAGTTACCCCAACGGAAATTTTTAACAACTTTGTAGAGTTCATCAGCATCTACACGCCCTAAATCCCCATCTTCTCTTTCTGGTGTTTTGATAGGAACAAGGCGATAGTTAAACCCATCAAATTGTAAATAATCATTTAGGTAAAATATATTTTTAGAGTCATAAATACCTCCAGAAGAGAAACTTATAGGTCTTTTCCAATCAAAATTGGCTAAAATATCCATCATCATAAGTTCATTTTTGTACATGGTAGAACCTTCGTAGTTTATGATGATTTCGTTTTCTGCAAGTGCTGCATCTTGAGCTTTTATAATTCCCGATTTTACTGCATTTTCTTTGTTTACAGGCAACACGAATTTGCTTACAGGCAGGAAGTTGAACTTGTGATATTGCTCTTCTCCGAATAACATTTTTAGAATCATATCCTTATCCTCTGATTTTGAACGGAGGAATTGGATAGCTTCTTTTAATGTCATACTTTCTTGGGTTAGATATTTTCTTAAAGAAGCCAATTCTGTCGCTGGAATTCCTTGCTCTTCAAGGTTTTCGAAGATACTTGCCCAGCTGTTTTTATTCATTAGATAGATTTGGTCATTCATTCCATCTCGGTATTCAGCATGAGAAAGAGAGGAAGGAACAGGCATTGCATTGTAAGTTCTTCTTTTCACTTGGTCTATGTTCCAAGGAGTCGCCAAAAGCGTGTGGTTGATTACTTTCACATCATCTCTAAATCTTTCTGTCTCTTGGATAGCCCAAGTAGGGTAGGTGTCATTATCCCCATAAACGAAAAGGATTGTTTGTTCTGGTAGTGATTTTAGAGAAGAATAGGCATAGTCATACGCTGTGTGTCTACCGCTTCTGTCATGTGGAGTATAGTTTTGGAAGCCCATCATTAGAGGAATTCCTAGTAGAATGCTCCCTGTAGCGATATTATAAGAATTCTTTTTTATTTTATTTTTAAGAAAATCAAAAATTCCTGCCACGCCCAGACCTATCCATATTGCAAAAACATAGAATGAGCCGACCATAGCGTAGTCTCTTTCTCTTGGTTCAAAAGGTTTTACCCCCGTATAGAAAATAATTCCTACACTCATCAGGATAAATATAGAAAGCAAGGCGTACAATCTTCCAAAATCTTTCAGTGATTGGTAAGCAAAACCAATGATTCCAAGAAGGAAAGGAAGGAAGAAAAAGTATACGGTGCTTTTGTTTTTGAATTTTGATGGAAGGTTGTCTTGGTCGCCTAGCATCATATTGTCAATGGCAGAAATTCCACTAATCCAGTTGCCGTTCGTGTTTTCCATGTGTCCTTCTAGGTCGTTTTGTCTCCCTACGAAATTCCACATCAGGTAACGAGCGAAATAATATCCATTTTGGAAATCAATGAAATAATGCAGGTTTTGCGCCAGAGTAGGCTTTTTGATTTTGATTAAATCATAGCTTTTTACATCAAGATAATCTTTTGCAGTGATGTTTCCATCTTCATACTTAGCTTTTAATTCATCAAAAGCTTTTTTCGCATGAGGATTGTCCACTATATTTTCATTGGAATAATTAAACTCAAAATCAGGTGCGCCATACATGGATACATAGTTGTTCATTACAGTTCTGTCAGAATTGTACATTCTTGGCAAGAAGCTGACATGGTCTTTGTTGTACACATAACTGGTGCGTTCGTCTACTTTGTCATATTTTCCTGTTTTTTCGTTTTTCTCGTAGACATCGCCTGTTTTTATTGTTTTGTAACCACCGTCTTCGTTTCTTTCTATTCCATGTGCATCTAGATGAGCGGTGTAGTTTTGTCCATATATAGTAGGCCAGTCGCCATACTGCTCACGGTTGTAGTAGTCCAGCATACCGATGGCAGTATCAGGATTGTTCAGATTCATAGGAGGATTGGCATTGGCTCTGATAGGAATCATCATCCAGCACGAAAACCCAATAATCATATAAACTACTGATAATGCGATGGTTTGGTATAGGTGGTTTTTGGTTTTTCTAGTATATCGGATAATGTAATAACAAAAAGCAATCAAAATAACAAACGCAATAATAGTCCCTGAATGGAACGGCAGACCGATACTATTCACAAAGAAAATTTCACTCTTTCCGAAAAGTCTCATGACAATAGGGAAAATCCCTTTAAAAACAAATGCTAAAACTCCAAGCGTGATGAAATTAGCAATAATGAAATTTTTCCAAGTGAATTTGTAATTTCTAGCATAGTAGATGAAACACACCGCAGGAACTGCCAGCATTACCATCATATGAACACCCACAGAAAGCCCTGTGATAAAGAAAATCAGGATAATCCATCTCTGGCTGTCGCTGTCATGGTATTCGTTTTCCCATTTTGTAATCAGCCAGACTACAAGCGCGATGAACATAGACGCCATAGAATACACCTCGCCCTCCACGGCAGAATACCAGAAAGTATCCGAAAAAGTAAATGCCAGCGAGCCTATAACACCCGAAAACAGTACAGAAATCATTTCCGCTGAGCTGAGTTCATCCATTTCTTTATTTAGAATTCTTCGGACTAAATGTGTAATGGTCCAAAAAAGAAATAAAATAGTAAATGCACTGAATAGCGCTGACATGGCGTTGATAATCAGTGAATAATAAGTTTCGTTCCCAAAACTCAAAATAGCTGCCACAGCGCCTACCAGCTGGAACAGTGCCGCTCCTGGTGCGTGGGTAACTTCCAGTTTTACAGCAGATGAGATATATTCGCCTGTGTCCCAAAAGCTGAATTTATGCTCTATAGTAGATAGATAGGTAACCAAAGCAATCCCAAAAACTGCCCAGCCTAATATGTTATTCCATTTTTTAAATGTCCAGTTTTTCATTAATAAAAATAATTTGTCGCGAAATTAAGATTTTTTGATAAAAGAAATCCAATTTTTAGCCTAAAATTATGTTTTTTTAAATATTTCTTGATGAAGAAAAACGCTTTTTTAGAATTATTTTAAATAAAAATTTGGTTTGTGTATTTAAAAATATTAGTTTTGCCTAACATTTATTTCTAATTAAATCTAATTATATTATGAAAAATTATAAACTTTTTCCATTGTCAGCCCTGTTTTTCATGGGTTTGATGAATGCACAAGATGTAAAACAAGACTCCCTTCACAAGGATAAAAATGTAGATGAAGTGATTATCACAGGAACGCTCAAACCGATAAGCAAGTCTAAAAGTCCCGTTCCAGTGGAGATTTATACCAAGAAATTTTTTGAAAAAAATCCGACTTCTAATCTTTTAGAATCTATTTCTATGGTTAATGGGATTCGTTCGCAGATTAACTGTTCAGTCTGTAATACGGGAGACATCCATATCAATGGGCTGGAAGGGCCTTACTCGCTGATTCTCATCGATGGAATGCCGATAGTGAGTTCCCTTTCCACGGTCTACGGTCTGAGTGGAATCCCGAATTCTATGATAGAGCGAATAGAAATCGTGAAAGGTCCTGCATCCTCTGTATATGGGACAGAAGCGATGGGAGGAACTATCAATATCATCACTAAAAATGCTTTGACCGCACCGAAGTTTGCTTCGGATTTTAGCACGACTTCTTGGGGTGAGCAGAATATGGATTTGGCTACGAAATTCAATATTGGGAAGAAAGCGGCATCTATTCTAAGTGTTAATTATTTTAATTTTACTAATAGAATTGATAAAAATAAGGACGGCTTCATGGATACCACGCTTCAAGACCGAGTTTCTGTATTTAATAAGTGGAATTTTAAGCGAAAAGACAATAGAATGGCTTCCTTTATGGCAAGATACCTTTATGAAGACCGATTGGGAGGGCAGCTCCAGTGGCAGAAACAGCATAGAGGCGGCGATGAAGTCTATGGCGAAAGTATCTATACCAACCGCTTTGAGGCGATAGGGCTTTATCAGCTTCCTACGGTGGAGCAGTTGTTTTTACAGCTTTCGTTTAATTATCATAATCAGGACTCTAGATACGGAACAGAAGCCTTTGATGCGACACAGCGCACGAGTTTTGGGCAGTTTTATTGGAATAAAAATTTCGGAAAGCATGACTTGATAGCAGGAGCTACTTTGCGCCATAACTACTACGATGACAGTACGATAGGAACGCAAAACACAGACGGAACGAATAACCCGACCAGCGACTGGCTTCCAGGGCTTTTCGTACAAGACCAATGGACTTTTAATGACAAACACTCACTTTTGCTGGGGTACAGATTAGACCACAGTAAAAATCATGGATTTATTCATTCTCCGAGGCTGGCTTATAAGCTGAGCCCAAGCCCTGCGACCAGCATTAGAGCGAGTTTTGGGACTGGTTTCCGTGTGGTGAATGTCTTTACCGAAGACCATAAATCGCTTACCAATGCCAGAGAAACGGTCATCAGAGATATTAAACCAGAAAAATCCATCAACGGGAATATTAATTTTACTCAAAAAATAACCGCAGGAAACGGCTATATTGATATAGATGCTACGGCTTTTTATTCCTATTTTACGAATAAAATCGTGGCTGATACAGAGACAGATAGCGATAAAATCATTTATGATAACCTGAAAGGGCATGCGATAAGCCAAGGGATTTCATTGGGAGCGAATATAAAATTTGGTATTCCGCTGAGCTTAAATATAGGGGCAACCTATATGGATGTTTTTGAAAAGTATGAAGAAGGGGGCGAAACGCACAAAAAATACGAGCAGCTCGCACCTAAATGGTCTGGAACTTATGCTCTTAGCTATGAGTTTAGTAGAAAATTCGGAGTGGATTTCACGGGCGAAGTTTATGGGCCGATGCGCCTTATCACCGTTCCGAAGGATTTCCGACCAGAATATTCGCCATGGTATAGTTTGGCTAATATCCAGCTGAGAACTAAGTTTGACAATGGATTGGAAATTTATGGCGGCGTGAAAAATTTGTTTAATTTCACTCCGAAAGACCCTATTCTAAGACCTTTTGACCCGTTTGACAAAGATACAGGAACTAATAATCCGAACGGATATGAGTTTGACCCATCCTATGGATACGCTCCGATGCAGAAAATAAGAGGTTTCCTAGGAATAAGATATACGATAAAATAAAATATATGAAACTAAAATTCGCTTTTTTGGCGGTTATGTTGTCCTGTTTTTCTCACGCTCAAGTGCTGAGTAGTTTTGAGGAAGTGGAAAAATTAAGAAAAGAAAATCCTAAGCCTGTGGTTGTTTTATTTACCACCGAATGGTGCGGAGTGTGCAGAGTGCAAAAGAAAAATTTATCGAAACTTCCTCAGAGCACATGGGACAGCGTTTATTTTATAAGCATAAACCCTGAAAAATACCAAAAAGACATAGAGTTTTTTGGGAAGAAATATACTTTCGTGTCCAATGGGACTTCGGGACTACATAAAATAGCCTACGAGCTGGCTGGTGGCAGAGTTCCTGCCTATCCATTCTGGGTTTTTGCTGATGAAAACGGAAAAATGCTGACCCATGAAGGACTGCTGAAAGAAAAAGAACTAAATTCAATTTTTTCTAATCATAATCACTAAGTGCGAGAGTAAGGCGGTTTTGTCTTACTCTTGTTTTTTTAATTGTTTTCAGATTTTTTCAGAAAATACTTTTGTAGAATTCGGTTCAAAGGATATATTTTGAAAATAAGATTTCCAATGAATATCACCACCAAAACTAAAGCAGGTTTGTAAATCAAATTCACGAAACTGGACTGAAAATTAGGAAAAACCGAAGCCAAAACAATCGCAGAACCGCAGATGATAACTGCCCACATCATTTTGATGGATAATGGGAAAACCCTGAAATGGCGGTAGTTGAACACGATTTTTATTAAATTAAACGAGGTCAAAGAAACAGCGTAGGAAATGGCAATTCCCAAAATCCCTAAATCAGTATATTTTAGGAAAAAAGCATTTAGAGCGATGGTTACCACGGCTAAAATAAGCATAAACAGGGTGTTGTACTTATAAAATTTGGACATGGAAATAATGTGGCTGTTAAATCCCGTAGCTAAATCAAACAGCATCGTAATGCCGATAATCCATAAAATAGGTTCCGCTGTCCGAAGAAGTTCTCCATTTTTCATAAAGTCCGTGAGGAAAGGAAATCCCACCACGATGCACGAAAAAAAGACCAATCCTAAAAAGAATAAACTCAGGGAAGTTTTTTTGTGAAAGCGGTCAAGGTCCTGTAGAGTGTTTTCCGTAAGATGCTTGTTAATCATCGGTGCAGAGATGTTGTAAAGCCCCATCTGAGGGATGTTTATGAGGGTAACGATGGAGTAAATATTGCTGTAAAGCCCATTTTGTTCAAAGCCGATGTATTCCCCAATCATCACATTGGCAATTTTCAAAGCTAAAAAACTGCCGATATTTCCTAAAAATCCGAAAAAACTGTAAGATAAAATCTGAACCCAAAGCCCGTTTTGTCGGAAGTAGTCTGTGCTAAAATCAAAATGAAATTTCTCTAACCTGTTGTTATACAGGAAATAACCCAGCATTGCCATAAAGAAAACAGAAATAAAGAAAATAAGCGCCAGATTTTCAGGGACTTTTGCGAAGAAAAACAAGCAAAAAGCACCAATGTTGGCAAGTTTAGGAAACAGATTTTCAAAAATGTTCGGAATGGCGATGCGTTTATAGTTGGAAATATATTTATTCAAAACAGTAGAAATGGACAGAAACAAAATCAAAGGAAAAATCAGATGTTTTGCCTGCCAGTTTTCACTTTGTTTTAAAGAAGGGAAAATATTGAAAATCAGAAAGTAAAGAATTCCGAAAATAAAAAAGTTGATAAAAATCCCTACAAGGGACAGCGAGAGCATGTTCTGGTGTTTTCCGTCTTTTTGTGTCTGTGCAAAAAACTTGACATTAGAAAAAGAAATCCCAAAAACCACTATCGGAACGAACATCTCCGCCGTTGGGAAAATAAATCTCAACTTGCCATAAAATTCCAAATCATTTGGGAAAATAAAGAAATTTGCCAGTGTTCCCAGCAAAAATCCCAGATATCCTACAATGGAATATTTTAGCCCTTGTCGGAGTATTACGCTCATTATCTGTTGTTTATGAAAATTATATTTTTGATAAATTTACTAGAATCTTCGGCAAAGATAGCATTTTGAGAATTTAGAATATCCTCGGTCAAAGGTTCTAATGAAAAACTCTCACGATGCAGATAATGCACCGAATATCCGTATTTCTCTATATTAGAAATCACTTCCCAGATAGGCTCGGAATGGTATTTTTGCTCGATTTTTACCATCAGAACAGGTTTGAATTTTTCTATGGTTTCTTTCGCGCCTTCCAGCACGGAGAGTTCTTGCCCTATGGTGTCTATCTTTATGAAATCCAGCCTTTCTAGTTCCTTTCTTTCCGATTCTCTTTTTTGGCACCAGCTGTCAAGAGTGATGCATTCTGCTTTTTGCGTGGCTATTTTTGTGTCCTCATCTTCTGTAATGTTGTCCAGCAGGGTGCTTTCCTCGTTGATTTTTTCTTTGTTGAGGATAGGAATTGTCAGTTCAGCCTTCTTATTTTCATTGGATAAGGCTTTTTGATAAAAATTGATTTTAGGAAAAAGATTTTTGAGTCTTTTACAAAGGGTTTTATTAGGCTCAAAAACATGAATGTTTTCAGGGAAAAGGATGTAATCCAGCCAGTAGACATAATCTCCCCAGCCCGCCCCGATGTCTATGAAAACAGCTTTCTGCGGCAGGAAATCTTTCAGCCAAAGCAGCTCTGGTTCTGCATTTCTCTCAAAAATATTTTCCCTATTGAGACGGATAAGTTTTTTATAAAAACGACTTTTATAAATAGTAGGAGAAACAAACCAAAAATTCTGTGCAAGAGCATAGTAGGGATTAATCATGCTGTAAATTTTTCCAAACCACAAAACTACGATATTTACACAGATTTTAGATGAAAAATCTCCATAAAAAATTAGAGATAAATTTTATCTTTCATATAAGGTGTGTTGATTTTTGATTTTCAGACAAAAAGAAAGCTATAATTTATTACCTTTGCACAAATTATTTAAGAACAAGATGAGTAGAGATAGAAAAAGTTTTTCGGGAAGAAGGGATAACAGAAATAGAGAAGAGGGTAGAGGAAGTCAAAATAGAAATAAATTTGAGAAAAGGGACAGACCGTCTGCTCCTAAAAAGTTTTATAAAAAACCTGATGAGCAGGAAGATAAGGCTAAATCCTTTATTCTGAAAAGAAAATTGGACAAAATCAGCAAACAGGTTGAAAAAGATACAATTAGGCTTAATAAATACATCGCTAATTCTGGAATATGCAGCAGGAGAGAGGCTGATGAACTGATTACACAAGGACTGGTGGAGGTCAATGGAAAGGTGGTTACAGAAATGGGATACCAAGTTCAGAAAACGGACAGAGTGGTTTTCGATGGACAGAGTATAACTCCAGAAAAGCCTGTGTATGTGCTTCTTAACAAGCCGAAAGGATATATCTCTACGACAAAAGATGAGAAAGCGAGAAAGACCGTGATGGATTTGGTAGCGAATGCCTCGCCGTATCGTTTGTTCCCAGTGGGTAGGCTGGATAGACAGACCACAGGGCTTATTCTTTTGACGAATGACGGGCATTTGACTAAAAAACTGACTCACCCGTCTTTCGGAGTGAAAAAAATCTATCATGTTACTTTGGATAGAAAACTAAGCGTGGAGGATCTGCGCACGATAGCAGATGGAGTTCGTCTAGAAGAGGGCGTAGCAGAGGTGGACAGCATCTCATACATCGAAGGAAAACCTAAAAATGAAGTGGGAATAGAGATTCACATCGGTTGGAACAGAGTGGTAAGAAGAATTTTTAAGAAGATGGGCTATGAAGTGGAGGCTTTGGACAGAGTGATTTTTGCAGGGCTTACTAAGAAAAACATCAAGCGAGGACACTGGCGAATTCTCACCGAAATGGAAGTGAATAACCTAAAAATGTTATAAAAAAATAGAAGTGATAAATACCCTTTTTGTGTTTATCACTTTTTAATTTAAATATCGAATTTAGAATGGTTTTAGTAACGGGAGCGACAGGGATTTTAGGAAGAGTATTGGTTTTAGAACTCCTCAAAAAAGGCAAAAAAGTGAGAGCCGCCAAGCGAAAAAGCAGCAATATAGAAGAAGTCAAAAAATCTTGGCTCTTTTATACGGCGGATGCTGAACGGCTGTCTGAGCAGATAGAGTGGGTGGATGTAGATTTGTGGGATTTGGATTCGCTGAGAGCAGTTTTGGATGGCGTGGAGGAGGTCTATCACGCCTCTGCAAAGGTGAGTTTTCACCCAAAAGATGCCCAAGAAATGCTCAGAACCAATGTGGAAGGCACTAAAAATATGCTCTATATAGCCGAAGAAAAACAGGTGAAAAAGTTTCTCTTTGTGAGTTCTATTGCGGTTTTGGATGAGGTGAATGAAAATGGGATGATTGATGAAAACTCGCAGTTTAACCCAAAAGAAGAGCATTCTGGATACGCACAGTCAAAATATCTTGCAGAGATGGAGGTCTGGCGCAGTTCAGCAGAGGGGATGAATACCATTATCATCAATCCTGGTGTCATTATCGGAACAGGGAACTGGGGGAACAGTAGCGGAGAGCTTTTTACCACTTTTGAGAAAAATCCATTTACTTTCTCAGGGGGAACGGCCTATGTGGATGTTCGCGATGTGGCAAAAATAGCGGTGGAGCTGATGGAGAAAAACAAATTCGGCGAGCGGTATATTATCCTTTCTGAAAACCGAAAATATCAGGATTTATCTGATATAGTAAGGCTAAAATTAGGAAAATCCAAAACGAAAATCCTTCCAAAGTCTATTCTGAATTTTGCATATTGGCTGAATGTTCTTTTGGGGTGGCTTGTCCCAAGTTTAAAGAGAGTTACCAAGAGCAATATAGAGGCGGTTACCAGCTTTACGCCAATTTCTAATGAGAAAATAAAACAAGAACTGAATTATAATTTTATTCCTATCAATGAAAGTATTGATTTTCACTTAGAAAATTATAAGAACCGAAAATAGTAAAATGTTATAAATCAATAAAATGACTAATATAGAGCTGATACAAGAATGGTATAAAAATCAGTGTAATGGCGACTGGGAGCATGAATATGGAGTAAAAATAGAAACTCTGGATAACCCTGGCTGGATTGTTAGTATAGATTTAGTGGATACTTTTTTGCAAGGGTTTGAATATCAGTATTCTAAAAAAGGCGAAGAGGACTGGATAGAGCTGGTGTCTGATGGTGAAGTTTTTAGGGGAGCTGGAGATTTTCTGAAACTTGATGAAATTTTAGACAAATTTATCAATGAATTTGCATTGCCCAATGTTAAAAATGCAAAGCAGATTTATGAAATATATGAGGAAATATCTTTATCCATAGGGATTAATGTGTATAGACAGCTTAATGCTATGCCTATTAGTTTGACAGAATTTGAGATAGTAGAAATTCCAGAATTTGATTTTAAAGAGCTGAAAGTGGTGGATATAGAAGATTTTCAAAAAATGACCTTCCAAGAAGGCGAAATAGACAGCAGATACAAGGTGGGCGACAGGGTGTCCTGCGACCTAAAAACGCTCTATGACGGGATAAATCTTGTTATAAAAAATTAAAATCAATCCCAAAGTAACAAGTTCTGTTCATTTAAAATTTTGTTTTGTTTGTTATAATAGTTTATTTTTGTCCAAAATAAAATTTTGTTTCAGAAAATAATCATATTTCCTTTTGTGATGCTGGTTCGCTTTTATCAGCTGGCCGTTTCGCCGTGGCTGGGGAGCAACTGCCGTTATCAGCCCACATGTTCTCAGTATATGCTGGAAGCCCTGAAAACACACGGTCTTCTGAAAGGATTATTTTTAGGAACAAAGAGAATTTTGAGCTGTCATCCATGGGGAGGCAGCGGCTATGACCCAGTTCCACCTAAAAAAAGAAAGTAAATTTAAAATGAAAGATAAAATAAGATTTTTTATTCTGTTTGCATTATTGCCGTTTCAGTTGTTCTTTTCACAAGAATACAAAAATGGTTTTTCCAACGGAAGTATAGTAACTAAAAAGGGAAGCACTCCCGTAAAAATATTTGTAAGCCCTGATATGAAGCAGGTTTATGATGCTCTTGGCTCAGAGAATGCAGATGTTTTGGTTATTCTTAATAAATATAATACAGAGTTGTCTGGTCAGAGAGAATATGAATATTTGGCTCCATATTATGAGGAGTTTAAAAAGAAAGGCTATTTTATTCTTAATGAGAATTTTATGCCTGTTGGTGAGGAAGGAATGTCCGCAGAATCCCTTAAAAGCTACAAATATATTTTAAAATCTAATCAGCTGACAAAGCAGGATTTACAGATGAGTAAAATGGTATGGCTAAATACCGAGTTTAGCATATGGAATCCTAATGAAGGCATAGATATTTTTGGTTTTAAAAAACTGAGATATTACGGGCTGATGTTTGTTTTTGCTTTTGGATTTGGGATTTTAATTATGAGACAAATTTTCAAAATTGACAATGTAGATGATAAATTCATAGATCCGCTCTTTACATGGACATTGCTGGGGACTATTTTTGGGGCGAGAATAGGGCATGTGGTTTTCTATGAACCGAGTTTGTTTGTAACGGATTTTTGGAGTGTTTTCCTGCCCATCAGGACGAAACCTACGCTGGAGTTTACAGGTTTTTCTGGGCTGGCGAGCCACGGTGCTACTATCGCATTGATTTTGACTACTTTATATTATAGTTATAGAATTATTAAGAAAAATCCTTTTTGGGTTTATGACAGATTAGGAATTGTTATTGCATTAGGAGGGGCTTTTGTGCGAATGGGGAATTTTTTCAATTCGGAAATTATCGGAAAACCAGCGAGCGAAACTTCGCCGTTTGCGATACTTTTCCCACAGCAGAGCATGGAATATGGTGCCATAGTTCCGAGATATCCTACTCAGCTTTTTGAGGCTTTTGGGTATGTTTGTTTGTTTATTTTATTGGCTGTTTTGTATAAATTTACTCGTAAAAAATATCAGCAGGGATGGTTGTTTGGGCTGTTTTTTGTGATACTTTGGAGTATTCGTTTCTTTGTGGAATTTCTGAAAGAACCGCAGGGAGATGAGGTTATCACATTTGCGGGGCTCAATACTGGGCAGGTTCTGAGCATTCCATTTATGCTGGCAGGTGTGGCGATTATGATTTATTCCAAGAAAAATAAAATAGAACCAGCCGAATAAGGTTGATTTACAAGGTTTTTGCTTTGTAATCAATTTTTGAAAAAGAAGAAAAATGATTTTAAACTCAAAAATTTACGGACAGGAAATTCAGGAAACTCCTCTGTTGGTTTTTCATGGATTGTTCGGAATATCAGATAATTGGGGGACTTTCGGAAGGGAATTTGGTCAGTGGATGCCTTGCCATTTGGTGGATTTGCGTAATCACGGAAAAAGTTTTCATTCGGATGAAATGTCTCACCAGATAATGGCGGAGGATATTTTAAACTATATCAATCATTATCAATTAGATAGGGTTAATCTTTTGGGGCATTCTCTTGGTGGCAAGGCTGTGATGCAGTTTGCGATTTCTTATCCAGAAAGGGTTAATAAACTTATCGTCGCAGACATAGCGCCAAGGGCTTACAGACCGCATCATCAGACGGCTTTTGAAGCATTACAAAGTGTGGATTTTTCTGCTGTTTCAGCTCGTAAAGATGTGGAACTTCAGTTGGAAAAATACATTACGGACAGAGCCATGCTTTTATTCCTTCTCAAAAATCTCTATTGGGAGCAGGAAAATAAACTGAGCTGGAGATTTAACCTAAAGACTCTTTCCGAGAAATATGTTGATTTGGTCGAAAATATAGAGGAAAAAGGTGTTTTCGGAGGGAAAACTTTATTCCTCGCTGGCGAAAAATCTAACTACATCCTTCCAGAAGATGAAATCCTAATTTGTGAAAAATTCCCTGACAGCCAGATTGTTAAGATTAAAAATGCAGGGCATTGGCTCCAAGTAGATAATTCGCAAGATTTTAACAATTCTGTTAAAGATTTTTTAATAAAAGGCTAATCATAACATAGATCAATTTTCATGTAAATAAAAATTTTTATATTTACACAAATTTAAAAATTTAAAATTATGTCAAGCATTAAAACTATAAATCCTGCCACAGGCGAGGTATTAAAAGAATATCCAGAGATGACATCTGGCGAGGTTTCAGAAATTATCGCACAGGCTGATGCAACCTTTAAAGAATGGCGTAAAAAATCTTTTTCAGAAAGAGCAAAAGTTCTCTATAACGCTGCAAGAATCATGCGTGAGCGCAAAGAGGAGTTGGGTAAATTATGCTCTATCGAGATGGGAAAACTTCACAGAGAAGGTATCGCAGAGGTGGAACTTTGTGCAGGTATTTTTGAATATTATGCAGAAAATGGAGAAAAACTATTGGCGGATAAGCCTTTGGAAACACTACACGGAAAGGCATTCTTGTCTTATGAGCCGATAGGAGTGATTTTGAGTGTTCAGCCTTGGAATTTCCCTTTCTATCAGACTACTCGTTCTGCTGCGCCTAACCTTATCGTAGGGAATACAATAGTGCTGAAACACGCGTCTAATGTGCCGCAGGCAGGAGAAATGATGGAAAAAATTCTTTTAGAAGCAGGTGCGCCTAAGGGTGTTTATACTAATATTTTTGTCCCTGGTTCTAAAGTGTCAGAACTATTGGACGACCCAAGAGTAAAAGGAGCAGCCCTTACAGGAAGCGAACCAGCAGGAGCGAGTTTCGCATCTGTAGCAGGGAAAAATGTGAAAAAATCAATCTTGGAACTTGGTGGAAGTGATGCTTTCATCGTTATGCCAGATGCTGATTTAGATAAAGCTGTAGAAACTGCTGTGAATGGCAGACTATGGAATGCAGGGCAGGTGTGCGTTTCTCCAAAGAGAGTTATCGTTCCAGAAAGCCTTTATCCAGCGTTCCTTGAAAAGGCTACACAGCTATTTGGGAATGCTAAAGTGGGAGATCCTCTTGATCCAGAAACTCAGTTGGCGCCTTTAAGCAGTGTGAAGGCGAGAGAAGATGTTTTATCTCAAGTAGAAAAAGCCATAGCACAAGGAGCAAAACTAGTGACAGGAGGTAAAAAAATAGAAGGTCCAGGAGCATTTATGCAGCCTACTATTTTGACAGATATTAAGAAAGGAATGGACGCTTATTCAGATGAAATATTTGGGCCAGTACTGATGATTTATTCTGTGAAAAATATGGACGAAGCCGTAGATTTGGCTAATGATACTAAATACGGTCTTGGTGGAACGGTTTTCGGAACGGATGTAGAGGAAGCAGTGAAAATCGCACGAAGAATAGATACAGGAATGGTCTATATAAACCATGTGACAGGGATTTCGCCAGAACTTCCATTCGGAGGAACGAAAAACTCTGGATATGGTAGAGAGCAGTCCATAGAGGGAATATATGAGTTCGTTAATTCTAAACTAATCAGGGTAACTACTCCTGATGCAGATTATTAATATTATGCAAAATTTAAAAGGAAAAACAGCCCTCGTAACAGGTGGAGGGCGAGGATTAGGTAAAGCCGTAGCTTTGGCTCTGGCGGCAGAAGGTGTAAATGTAGCCATTACGGGTAGAAATGAAAACAATCTAAAATCCGTAGCTGCTGAGATAGAGAGCAAAGGCGTGAAATCATCTTATTCTGTTTTTGATGTTACTGATAAAAAGCAAGTTTTTACTTCGTTAGAAAAATTACAAAATGATTTTGGGAAGTTTGATATTCTTATCAATAATGCTGGAATAGCGGCTTTCGGAGGAATTTTAGAAATGGATGATGAGCAGTGGGAAGACATTGTAAAAACCAATCTTTTCGGGCCTTACTATGTAGTGAAAGCTGTGGTGCCAGGGATGGTGGAGAAAAAATCAGGCGATGTGGTGAATATTTCTTCAACAGCAGGTCTGAAAGGAAATGCGCTTACTTCGGCATATTCTGCATCTAAATTTGGATTGATAGGAATGTCAGAATCTATGATGTTTGAACTTCGTAAGCAGAACATTCGTGTAACGACTCTTACACCAAGTACGATTTCAACGGATATGGCTAAAACAGACCTGAAAATCACGGATGGAAACCCTGAAAAGGTGCTTCAGCCAGAGGATTTCGCGGAGCTGGTGGTAGATTTATTAAAGCTAAACAAGAGAGCAATGCTGGCTTCGGCGGCTCTTTGGTCTACCAATCCATAAAAATTACTTTTTTTAATTATATTAAAAGAGACTTTGGCTTATCTTTGCCAAAGTCTTTTTATTTTAAAAATTGCATGAAAATATTGGTGCTTGATAACTATGACAGTTTCACTTATAATTTGGTTCAGATGGTGGAGCAGATTGTAGGGAAGGAGTTTGTCTATGTTTTTAAAAATGATGAAATTTCACTGAAAGAAGTAGAAAAATACGATAAAATCATCCTTTCTCCAGGACCAGGCGTGCCTAGTGAAGCAGGAATTTTGCTGGATGTGATAAAGGAATTTGCGCCAAAGAAACCTATTTTAGGAGTCTGCCTTGGTTTACAGGCGATTGCAGAGGCGTTTGGTGGAAAGCTGATTAACTTGAATAATGTCTATCACGGAGTTGGGATTTCTACGGCTATCATTGAAGATAATGCTAAGATATTCAGAGGTTTGCCTTCTGAAATCATTACAGGAAGATACCACTCTTGGGCGGTGGATTCTCATGATTTCCCTGAAGAGTTACAAATCACGGCTGTGGATGAACAGGGCATCATCATGGCATTACAGCATAGAAAATACGATGTCCATGCAGTGCAGTTTCACCCAGAAAGTGTATTGACACCTTGTGGGGAGAAGATTTTGGAGAATTTTTTAAAGGATTAAAAATTTTTTAAGCCATCATTATAAGGCTTAGGGCCATAATAGCCATACCAAAAATCAAACCATAAATGGAAAGATGATGTTCTCCAAATGCATGGGTAGCAGGCAATAGCTCATCAAGAGATATAAAAACCATAATTCCAGCTACTATGGCAAATATCTGCCCCATCAAAACAGGAGTAATAAATGGCATTAAAACAAGATATGCAGCAATAGCTCCGATAGGTTCTGCTAGACCAGAGAACAAGGACATCAGAAATGCTTTTTTCTTGTTTTTAGTTACTTGGTAGATGGGGACAGCTACTGCTATGCCTTCGGGGATGTTATGGATGGCTACAGCAGTTGCAATGGCTATACCTAATGTGGGATTTTCAACTCCTGCAATGAGGGTGGCTATCCCCTCAGGAAAGTTATGAATAGCGATTGCAAATGATGTCAAAATCCCCATCCGCATTAGCTTAGAACCTTTTTTTATCGGTTTTTCCATATTTTCTAAGTGTTGAATTTCATGAGGATTTTCAAATGAGGGAATTAAACGGTCTATAATGCCAATGAATAAAATTCCGCCAAAGAAACATAACCACATGGTTAGCAATCCTTTTGTATTTCCCATCTCTTCGGTAAGGATTTCTCTGGACTGAACTAAAAACTCTGCAAAGGATACCAAAATCATCACTCCAGCGGAAAGTCCCAAGGAAAAAGATAATAATTTTTTGTTTGTCTGCTGAGTGAAAAAGACAATCAGCCCCCCAATTCCAGTGGATAATCCTGCAAATAAAGTCAATAAAAATGCGATAAAAATATGCTGTTCCAAAATACTAAATATTTATATCACAAATATAAAAAATAAAGGTAAGAATAACTAGCACTAAGATAAATATTTTAAAAATTCCCAGAATTTTCTATTTTTCAAGTAGCTAAGTGAATTTTCGTTACAGTAGGCCTCTTGTTCAAAACTGATTTTTTCATACGCCATTTCTCCATTTCTCAGTTTGATATACCAATATAAAAACTCAGCGAGATACCAAAGGTAAAATAGAATAATGCCCATTTCCAGCTGCTGCCGAAGGTGTATTTTTTCGTGGTTGATAAGGGTGTGGTTATTTTTCAGCCTTTTATCTTTTAAAATAATAAAAGGAAAGATGGCAATTCCTAAAATTTTTGTATTTTTGAGCAGAGTTTGGCACACTATTATCATTCAACAAAAATAAAATAAATTTTGAATAACATAAAAAATAAAGATATGAGCAGAATAAAGTATTTATTTCTATCAGTAGGGATGGGGCTTCTGATGGCGTCTTGCAGCCCGTTTAGAGTAGTTTCAGATTATGACCCGAAGGCTAACTTTTCTGAGTACAAGACTTATTCTGTAAACTTAGAGGAGCTGAAACTGAACGATATAGACCAAAGCAGAGTGACGGATGAATTACAGAAACAGCTGGCAGAGAAGGGATTATCCCAGAGTAATGATGCAGCAGATTTGGTGATTCAGGTCAAGGCAAATCACAAGCTGGTAAGAGATACCTATGTGACGCCTAATGTGTATTTGGGAGGCTGGGGCAGCTGGCTCGGCTGGGGAATGGGTCTAGGAAGGACTTATACTAATGAATACAACCAAGGAGGACTTGTTTTTAACTTTATGGATGCAAAGACAGGGAAGCTCGTTTGGCAGGGAAAAGGAAGTGGAATCAATGTAGATTCGCCAAAGTCAAAACAAAAGCAAATCCCAGAAATCATCGCTGAAATATTGAAAAATTATCCACCAAAGAAATAATAACAATCATTTTTAAAACGAGAGAGGCTGTCCCACGGGATGGTCTTTTTTATTGATAAAATTCATCTTTCTGTTCTGGTGGAAAATGTGTACATTCGCAAGAAAAAATTATGCGAAAAATTTTATTTACATTCTTGATTTTCTGCGGTGTTTTCACTGCTTTTTCACAATCACGGGATTTATTTGCTTTAGCCAAAGGAAATTATCTTGGACTCAATGCACTATTTGACCAAGATGAAAATCTCTACGGATATGTGGCGATCTACGGCTATGGCAAGTCTGGTGATAAAACGAAAAAATTTGAATATGTCTTTTTGGATAAAAACTTAAATCCAGTTGCCAACAAAGAGTTTGAAGGAGATATCACAGCGGCAAACTATTTCGGAGCGATTGATTTTAGAGGAAATTTGGTTCTTTATCCAAGAGCTGATTATGATGCAGTAAAGGGAAGGGACTTCTTCTATCCGCGCACAATGGAGGTAAATCTAAAGGATAACACCATAAAACAAAAAGTGTATTACGAATATGAGAATAATGCTTTCAAAGAAGTAACAGAGCCAGAAAATGTACGAAACCAAAGAAAAGAAGAAAGAAAAGAGCGAAGAGAAAAAGGATTTCTTTATGTATCTAGTGTTTATGAAATAAAAGAAGGCGGTTTCATCGTTATGGAATATGATGACTACGAAACTTACGGCAAAAATCATAGTTTAAAAAGATATGATGACGATAAAAAACTGCTTTGGGAATATAAATACAATACGAATGGAACTAAAAACAAATATGAATCCATCAGAATCATTGAAAAAGATGATAAACACATCTACACCATTCTAAAAGTAAAAAATAAGAGGGAATATTCTTATTTCTTCCAAGTGCTGGATATGAAGACAGGAAGTATAAAAGCCAAAACACCGATTACAGGCTTGAATGGGCTGACTATGGATGAAATTACGGCTCTATATTCCAGTGGAAGATTGGTGGATAATGATAAAACATTTGATGATAAAATAATCATCTCTGGAAGATTTTATGAAAAACAAAGTGCCTTATATTCTGTGGGATTGACAAGGCTTGTTTTAGATAAACGAAACTTTGGAGTGGATGTTAAAAATATCTATTTCATAGACTTTAAGCCATTTATACAAAAAATCAATAAATTCAGCCATGTCGGAATGGGATATTATCTTTTGGAAAGAGATTTCTTCTTCCTAAAAGACGGCAGTGTAGGGATTTTATTTGAAAAATGGAGACCAGAGGGGGCTTATTCTGCTTCAGCGACAAAAGATATGGTGTATGCCTTTACAGATAAAGATTTTAAGCTGAAAGAAGTGAGAGTTTTTGAAAAGGATAAAACCAAATGGAATGTAAATGCTGACTATCTTTTCTCTCAATATCTAAATGGCGGCAAAGATGTGGTATTTTTCTTCAGAGACTTTAAAAAAGATAAAGAAACGAAGGAAAAGAACTGGAATTTGTACATCAATACACTTATCGATGGTAAATTCAATCAAGAAAATGTAAAAATCTCCGAGAAAGACAATTATTTTGTAGTGCCTTACATCGGGAAAGAGGGTTATATTCTCCTCCGAGAATACAATGAGAAAGAAAAATTCAATAAAATCCGTTTGGAGAGATTAAATTTTTAACAAAAAAAAGGGGCTTCTAAGAAGCTCCTTTTTTATTATAATAATCTGCGATATTCTTGATTTCTGCTAAATTTAGATTCCACATAAAACTCAAAAACTGCTGATAGCTTTCGCTCTGTTCTTTGGGTTCTATTCTGTCCAGATAGCGGTTTAGGTTGTAATTTTTTCGTGCAGTGTAGATTTTATCAAACAATTTCCCGAGCCATTCGTGATAGTAGTTTTCCTCTTCTTTGTCCTGTAAAAACTGCATAGCGGCGTAGATTCCTCGTCCGTATTGTTCGGAGTGCCATAGGTTGGGCAGGACTTCCATTCGGGCAGTATTTTTGAGTTTGGCAAATTCTTCATCTCCTTTTTTTGCCTCTTTTTTGTTTTTAAGTTCAGCGAATTGTTTTGTGATAAATTCCATTCTTTGGGCTAATTCAGGGTGCGTGGAGAGGGAATCTTTGTTTAATTTTACTTTGTAATGGTCATAATTATAATTCCCAAAATCTTCCCTTGTCATCCAGCTGTCTTTGAAGGGCTGGCTGGGCAGGTTGTAGAGTTTTTTGTAAGTTTCTATTTTTAGTTCTCGCGGCGAAATCGTGTCATATTTGCTGAGGTTGCTCAGAGTGTTGTAGAATTCGGTGTTTTCGTAGTCAGAATTTCGGAAAAGGACATATCCCAGCGAGTCGGCTTCTACTTCTCTTTTTCGTTTGATTTCGCGCTTTTTATAGAGATTATCTTTTACAATATCAAAGGCTTTTTTGGATTTATTTACCGAAACTTTTTTCAGATTTTCCATTATGGAGCGGCTGTCTTTATCCTCATTGATTTCATTGACCAAAGATTTCAGTGTATGTTCCAGTAAGTAATGGGCGAGTTCGTGGCTGAGAACGCTCGCTACTTGCGCTTCATTGTCCAGTACATTAAAAAGTCCCATGTTCACCACGAAAGTCCCATCGGCAAGGCAGAAGGCATTTGGCTTGTTGTTTTTAGCAACCAAAATGTTCAGATTGTCTGGGATTTGTGGATTTTTCTTTTTTAGGTTTAATAGGATTTTTTCCAGCTTAATTTTAAAATTAGAATTAAAGGAATAGTCCTTGTCTTTAATCTCTTTCTCAAAATCTTTGTAAAACTCTCGGTAGAACTTTTCCAGTTCTTTTCCCGTTTTTCCTGTGTATCTGGATTTTAGGGATTTTATCAGGGCTTCGTTTTTGGTTTTCAGCTGGTTTAGAAATTCTTTTCTCTGCGCATAGTCTGCCGTGTCTATCGGTTTATATTGTGCGAAAGAGTGCATAAACACAAAGGAAAAAACAAAATGTAGTAGTCTAAATCTCATTTCATTATATTTTAATGGACACAAATTTACATCTTTTTTAGTAAGAAATAAAACTTTGAAAATTCTTTAAAACTTAAAATTATCAATGAATTTTCTCATCTGAAATCCTATCCATACGCCGAGGGAATTAAGCGCCAAGTCATCAATATCAAAAACACCGAGCCTTGTGAGGTATTGTAGGGCTTCCACGATGATTAAAGCTGATAAAAAATCCAAAATAAGTTTTTTAAAACTAAAATATTTCGCATTCAGCCAGCCTAAAAATCCAAAAGGAATGAACATGATGATATTTCCAAAAAGATTGATAATGATGCTTTCCCAAGAAGTGGTATTTTGAACAAAAAAAACCGTGGAAACAAATGGTAAAAGCCTTACAATATTCGCTTCGTGCTGCTCTCTCCCAAATCCGAGGAACATCAGATACAGCAGAAAAATAGCGTAAGGAAAGATGAAAATGCGATAAATTTTCCTAAAAATCATACAAAAACCGAGATTTTAGCAAAAATAAGTATTTTTGCCCTTGAAAATATAAAGTATGAAAAATCTTTTTTGCGCGGTTTTGTCGGGCATATTGCTGTCGGTTTCGTGGCCTACTTATGGCATTCCGTTTTTTATTTTTGTGGCGTTTGTTCCTTTGTTATTCGTGGAAGAAAACATTTCTCAATCGGATATAAAAAGAAAAGACTGGGCAGTTTTTGGATGTTCATATCTTACTTTTATCATTTGGAATGTCATAACCACAGGTTGGCTTTATAATTCACAAAATCCAGATGGCAGCCCTGCCCTTATGGCGGTGGTTTTCCCTGTTTTGGTCAATTCCCTGCTGATGTCCACGGCTTTTCAGTTTTTTCATTGGTATAAAAACGGCAAAAAACTCCCATGGAGGCTGGCTTTTTTCGTGTTTGTGTGGATGAGTTTTGAATATTTCCATATGGCGTGGGAATTTACATGGCCTTGGCTGAACCTTGGTAACTCCTTTGCAGACTATCCTCAACTCATACAATGGTATGATACTTTGGGCGCTACGGGCGGGAGTTTCTGGATTTTAACGCTCAATGTCTTGATTTTTTATATTTTTAAAATATGGTTGGCTGAGAAAAGGTTTTTGGTTAAAACCTCTGTTGTAGTTTTGGGGCTGATTGCCGTGCCGATGATAATTTCTTTATTTAAATATCATCAGTTTGATGAAAAACCAATGGGAAAAGTCCGCGTTATGATGCTTCAGCCGAATTTAGACCCTTATCACGAAAAATACCAAAAAGACAGCCTTCAGATAGTACAGGAGCTTTTTTCTTTGGCAAAAAACTCCTCTAAAATAGATTTTTACCTCTCGCCTGAGACTTCTTTCCCAGGTTACGGCGGGCTTTCCGAGAAAGGACTTCATAACAGCCAGTCTATCCACATGGTGGAGAATTTCCTGAAAACTCATCCGAAGTCAGTTTTTATGGGCGGAGTTTCTACTCATAGGATTTATAATGATGATGAAGAAAAGCCAGAAAGTGCTACTTTTTACGATAAGCAAGGCTTTTGGGCGGATAGTTTTAATTCAGCTTTGCAGATTGTTCCAGAGGAAGAAATTCAGATTTATCACAAAGGAAAACTCGTGCCAGGTGTGGAAATTTTCCCTTATATGAATGTCCTTAAACCTATTTTGGGCGATGCTATGCTCAATTTCGGCGGGACGATTGCATCACTTGGAACGGACAAAGAGCGAAAAGTTTTTGCTAATCCTTACAACAAAGGGAAAATCGCGCCTATCATCTGCTATGAAAGTATTTATGGCGAATTTGTGACCGATTATGTGAAAAACGGCGCAAACTTCCTTGGTGTCATCACCAATGACTCTTGGTGGGGCGCATCGCAGGGGCATCAGCAGCTTTTGGCGTATGCCAGACTTCGTGCCATAGAAAACCGCAGGGAAGTTGCCCGCTCGGCTAATGGTGGGATTTCTGCGCATATCAATGCCCGTGGTGACATTCTCGCGCATACGCTTTACAATGAGAAAAATGCACTGACAGCCGATGTTCAGCTGTATGAAAAGGAGACTATTTACAGCAGAATAGGAGATTTGTTGTCTAAAATTTCTATTGTAATGATGTTCAGTATGTTTATATTATCAATTTTTAGAAAAATAAAAAAATAATAGTAATAAAAATTTGCGAGTTCAAAAAAAAAGCTGTTATTTTGCAAAATTATAAAGTAGAAATAATTATTAGAGCATATAGATATGTCAAGAATTTGTCAAATTACAGGGAAGCGTGCAATGGTAGGAAACCATGTATCTCACGCTAACAACAAGACGAAAAGAAGGTTCGAAATCAACCTTCTTGAGAAGAAGTTTTACCTTCCAGAGCAGGATAGACACATCACATTGAGAGTGTCTGCTCATGGATTGAGAGTTATTAACAAGATTGGGATCGAAGAAGCTTTGGAAAGAGCTGTTAGAAATGGATTTATTAAATAATTAAGAAATGGCAAAGAAAGGAAACAGAGTTCAAGTTATTCTTGAGTGCACAGAACATAAAGAGAGCGGTATGCCTGGAATGAGCAGATATATCACTACTAAAAACAAGAAGAACACTACTGAGAGATTGGAGCTTAAGAAATACAATCCAGTTCTAAAGAAATATACAGTTCATAAGGAGATTAAATAACTATAAAGATTATTAGCGATGGCAAAAAAAGTAGTAGCGTCCCTAAAAGATGGTTCATCTAAAAAGATGACAAAAGTAGTAAAAATGGTAAAATCTCCTAAAACTGGAGCTTACATTTTTGAAGAAAAAGTAATGAATGCAGATGAAGTAGATGCTTATTTGAAAAAATAAACATCATTTCTGCAAAGGAAATATAAAACTACCCAAAATTTTCTGGGTAGTTTTTGTTTTTATTAAACCTAAAAATACTTACATTTGGGGAAATAATTTTGAATTTAAAAAATAGAAGATGAGTTGGTTTAAAAATATTTTTAAGAAAGAAGAAAAAGAAACTCTAGACAAAGGTTTGGAAAAGTCCAGACAAGGATTTTTTGATAAAATAACCAAAGCTGTCATAGGAAAATCCAAGGTGGATGATGAGGTTTTGGATGATTTGGAGGAAATCCTCATCGCATCGGATGTGGGAGCAGCTACCACTATCAAAATTATTCAGAGAATAGAAGAAAGGGCAGCCAGAGACAAATATGTAAATACAGCTGAACTTGATAAAATCCTTAGGGAAGAAATCTCTGCTCTTCTGCTGGAAAATCCGCATTCTAAGACAGGAAATATCGATGAAACCAAGAAACCATATGTTATTATGGTAGTCGGTGTGAATGGTGTAGGGAAGACCACTACGATAGGGAAATTAGCCCATCAGTTCAAAACCCAAGGGAAAAAAGTGGTGCTGGGTGCGGCGGATACATTCCGTGCGGCGGCAGTAGACCAGCTTGTAATCTGGAGTGAGAGAGTAGGCGTTCCTATTGTGAAACAGGGAATGGGCAGTGACCCTGCTTCTGTGGCGTTTGATACATTGCAGTCGGCTGTTGCGCAGGATGCAGATGTAGTCATTATAGACACAGCAGGAAGGCTTCATAATAAAATCAATCTAATGAACGAGCTTTCTAAAATCAAACGAGTGATGCAGAAAATCGTTCCAGATGCTCCGCACGAGGTGCTTTTGGTTTTGGATGGTTCTACAGGGCAGAATGCTTTTGAACAGGCGAAACAGTTTACAGCAGCGACAGAAGTGAATGCACTCGCTGTGACCAAACTTGATGGAACAGCGAAAGGTGGTGTGGTTATTGGGATTTCAGACCAGTTCCAAATTCCTGTGAAATACATCGGTGTGGGCGAAGGAATGGAGGATTTGCAGTTGTTCAACGGAGAAGAATTTGTGGATTCCTTTTTCAAGAAAGAGAGATAATGTCCAGAGCCTTGCTTTTTATCAATGGTGAGCCTCCCAAAACACTGCCTTCATTGGCTGATTATCAGCTGATAGCGTGTACGGATGGGGCTTTTCATTATTTAAAGGAGAAAAATTTCCCATTGGAGAAACTGACCTTTATTTCAGGGGATTTTGATTCTCACATGGGAGCAGATGAGGCTATTTATGAGGGAAAATTTGTCCATACACCAGACCAGAATAAAACAGATTTTCATAAAGCGCTGGAAATCATCGTAGAAAAAGGAATAAAAAAAGTGGATGTTTATGGAGCAAGCGGGCGTGAGCAAGACCACTTTTTGGGGAATATTCATACGGTTTATTTGTTTAGGGAAGAGTTGGAAATTAGTTTTTTTGATGATTATTCCACTTATTTTTTTATTCCAAATGATTTTACCATTCGGAAAGTAAAAGGAAAAATGGTTTCGCTGCTTCCTTTTCCAGTGGCTGAAAATATCTTTACCCAAGGGCTTCACTGGGAGCTGAGGGGAGAGAGCCTTTCACTGATGGAGAGAATAGGCACGAGAAACAGGGCAGATACCGATGAAATATCCATAAAATACGATAAAGGCAGTTTACTTTTGTTTATAGAAAATTAAAAATTATGAGAAATATTATTGTTTTTATTTTGTTGTTTTTATCCGCTCAGCTCGCAGCTCAGCCTGGGGGAGGAGGCGGATTGCGTGTGCTGAATGTATATGATGAACACAAACGGCCTATTGATGTTGAACAATTAAAAATAAAGCTTCTAAAACTGGATAGTGTGGCAAATATCGTTGCCGAGTATGATATACCCTCTGAGCATAATTTTTATGTAGGAAGCGATGGGAAAAAAATGATAAAACTACCCGCTTCCAATCATTTTTCAAAGACTCAAGGGCTTGTTATTACCTATAAGAATAAAAC
>CAUSCF010000003.1:0-143764 GCA_963530295.1 uncultured Flavobacteriaceae bacterium | reverse complement strand
CAACTTTTTTACAACAATTTAACTAAATCGCTGATTTATAAGATGAAAAAATTAACTGTTTTTATCTGAATAATCCTAACCTATACTTCAACCGCATTAATTAGTCTGTTTTCTTTCACCAAATATCTACCCGCTCACATTCAAATAATATATACCCTTCTTCTATGTCTTTAGGTAAGGGAACATCTAATTGAATAGTAAACTCACCTATTTTTATATGTTCCTTATCTATAACTTTTCCTAAGAATTTATATTCAAAATTTTCTCCTTTTTTCTCAACTGAGCATTTTCTTTCAGAAGAACACACTATATTATTGGTATTTATAGCATATAAAGGAAGTCTTACTTCATGATAAAATGGCTGTGAAAAACATACTATCTGAAAATCTCCATCAGACAAGCAAACTTCTGCTTCTTGAGCTGTTTTTGATAACCAATTTACATTTTCAATTTTTATCATATTGTAAACTAGCGCATTAAAAACCTACTTAATATTCAGCTGATTCATTTTCAACCAATAAGATGTTGCTTGGTATGTTGATATCGTTTGATTGGTTATATTTTTATCTACTTCTTTGTCTTTTAGCAGATGTTCTTCATAGAAAATATTTATTCCTGACTTTTGCTCTTTGTTTGGTGTTTCCTTCAGCTGATATTGTTTAATATTTTTAATTGGTGAAATGATGGTCAGTTTATCATCTTTCACATATCCTAAATCCTGATAAGTCGCAATGTAAGCCCTCGGAACATAGTTTTCTGAAAACACATCCTGTCCTATGAATTTACTTTGATAAGTAAAATTCAGCAATCCGAAAAGCGTAGGCATCACATCTATCTGTGACATTAGTGTATTGAACTTCTGTGGCTTGACGAACTCTGGCGAGAAAATCATCCCTGGAATTCTATACTTATCCATAGGAAGCTCTGTTTTACCGGCACTCGATGCACAGTGGTCTGAAACAATCACAAAAACAGTATTCTTATACCACGGCTGTTTTTCTGCCATTTGGAAGAATTTTTTGATGGAATAGTCTGTGTATTTCACTCCTCCATCACGGGATTTGGCTGTCCCTGGGATATCTATCCTGCCTTCTGGATAGGTGAACGGCCTGTGATTACTCACCGTCATCCAGTGGTGGAAAAACGGTTTGCCCTTTTTAGCATCTTCGTTCATCGTTTCTATGGCTTTTCTCGCCATATCCTCATCACTTACTCCCCAAATATTCGCAAAAACTATTTCTTCTGGCTTAAAGTTATCTCTATCAACGATTTCATAACCATTCCCACCGAAGAAGTCTTTCATATTATCAAAATAGCTGTATCCACCATAGAGATACTTGACATTATAACCTTTTGATTTAAAGACACTTCCCGTAGTGAATTTGTTTTTGTTATCTTTTCTTTTTACGATACTTTCTCCAGCTGTCGGCGGAATACAAAGTGTAAGTGCCTCCAAACCACGAACCGTTCTATTCCCAGTGGCATACAAATTAGTAAAAACAAGGCTGTGCTGTGACAAACTATCCAAAAACGGTGTGATATTATCCTTGTTCCCATACATCGCCATGAATTCCGCAGAAAGACTTTCAACGGAAATAAGCACCACATTTTTCGTGATTTCTGCGCTGTCGGATTTTATCATCCTTGGCAGCCTGTCCGTATGCAGTCGGTTAAGCTCTTCATTTAGCGCCTTTTGCGTATCCATTGTAGGATAAAAGACATCAAAATCCAAAACTTTATTATTGAACGCATCATAGAATTTGACCAGTCCATTTGCGGAAATTTCGTTTTGGAATATATTTGAAGAGTTTAATTTTATTTTAGATAAAACAAATACACTCGCAGCCAGCAAAATTCCATAAGCCACAAGCGAAAGCCCTTTGATTAAGATATTTGGCAAATCCAAAAGCCCTTTTCTTGTCTTGAGATAAACCCAAATCGTAAGCGCCAGCGAAACAATGAAAACCCCAGAAAACAAAGGAAGCACAGGATAACTTTCTATGATATTCCCAATAACTTCATTGGTATAAATAAGATAATCTACCGCGATAAAATTATATCTCACCCCAAATTCATTGTAGAAGAAATACTCGCTCACCGCATTGAAAACAATGGCTAAAACATAAAGAAAAATCGTGATGAAATACAATATATTTCTAAACTGAACCCTTCTTTTCGGAAAGAAAAGCATCATCCCAAAAAGAAATGCCTTTAACCCTAAAAATGATAAAACTATCTCTGGAACTACGCCTCCGTACTGTCTTGCTATATTATTGGGAACCAAGTATATATACAAGAACAATCCTACGAATATGGATAAAATAATCTGTCCCCATGGTCTTTCATACTTCTGATTTGATAAGAAAAGCAGATAGATGTACAATATCGCACTTGCTATAATGAAGACAAAAATATCCGAAAGCAATCCCAAAGAAAACATTTTAACAACATCCAAAACACCAAATTCCGTAGTGGTTATCGGATGAAAGATAAAAACGCATCTTAATAGAAAAGAGATGATAATGTATATTATTCCTAAATAAACGAATGGTTTCAGTTTCATGAAATGTTTTTTATGAGTTGCTTAATTTTCTTTTAAAATCTATCATTTTCAAAGCTGTCACTCCTGCTTCGACACCTTTGTTACCAAGATTTCCGCCGCTTCTCGCGATGGACTGCGCCTTATTATCATCTGTCAAAACACAGAAAATAGCAGGAACATCTGTTTGCGTGTTACAGTCCTTAATTCCCTGCGTCACCCCTGAACAAACATAATCAAAATGCGATGTCTCCCCACGAATAACACAACCGATGACTATCACAGCATCAAACCGACCGCTCTTGCAGAGCTGCATCGCTGCGAAACTTAGCTCAAACGCACCAGGAACATAGTAGATTTTTATGTTTTCTGGTTTTACGCCTTCTTTTTTCAGAACTTCTTCTGCTCCATCTCGGAGATTAAAAGTCACAAAATCATTCCACTCAGAAACCACAATGCCGATGGTAAATTCATCGGCATCTGTTATCTGGAGCGGCTTATAATCCGAAAGGTTTACTGTCGCCATTTTATTCTTTTTTATTTAAAAATATTTTACCATTTCTATGTACGCATCAGATGCGCCACCATCATAGTCCTGATATTTTTCTTCTATCGTTGTGAAATATTTTTTAGCAACATCATTTTTCTTTAATGAAAGTGCCAGCATTCCAGCTTTTCTCGTGAAGTAGTATGATGTGTATTCATCATCCGAAGCAGAAATCGCTTTTTCAAACTGAGAAAGTGCATCATCATTTTTATTCAGATTCACCATACAATCTCCCATTGCTCCGTGCTTCAGCGCTACCAATGTTTTATTCTTAGAAGAAAACTTGTCTAATAGGTCATACGCTTTTTGGTAATTACCTTTGCTAAACTCTATCAATCCTGCATTATAAGCTGAAAGTTTTCCTGCATTAGTTTCAGAAAAATTTTCTGCAGTTCCTTTGAATCCTGGATTTGCAGTTTTTCCTCCCAAAGCCAAATCTTCTTTTCCTTCTACAAGATTTTTCTGAGCGGCAAGGTAAGCCTTTGTAGCTTCCTCATTCTTTGGCTCTACCACAAAGTGCTGATACCCAAAGTATCCCAAAACACCCAAGACAACAACCCCAAAAGCCAAACCTATTTTTTTAGCATTTCTCTCAATGAATTTTTCTGAACGAACCACATTTTGGTCTAATTCCTGAAAAATTTCAACTGTTTCTTTTCCTTCTATTTCCTTTTTATTTGACATAGTTTCTACTAAGTTTAATTCGCAAATTTAAGATTTTCAGACTAATTTGCAAATTTTAATCAATATTCTAAAATTTTAAACACCTCTGCGCCCTCTATCTGTTCCAGTTTTTCTCTTCCGTTCAAGTCTTTCAGCTCTATCAAAAAACTAAACTGCGCTACCTTTCCTCCCTGTCTCTGCACCAGCCTTGCCGCTGCCGCTGCCGTTCCGCCTGTCGCTAGAAGGTCGTCATGAATTAGAACTCTTTGCCCTTCTTGGATTTGGTCAGTTTTCATTTCTATTTCGGCTGTCCCATATTCCAAATCATATTTTTCTCCAATGAATGGCGGAGGAAGTTTTCCTTTTTTTCTTATTAAAACAAATGGAACGCCGAGTTTCACAGCGATAGCAATACCGAAAATATAGCCACGGCTCTCTATTCCACAAACGACATCCACTTTGCCTTTGCTGAATTTTACCATTTCATCGACAGCCTCCTCGTATAATTTAGGATTAAGGAAAATGGGCGTAATGTCTTTAAACTGTATTCCTTCCTTTGGGAAGTCAGGAATGTTTGTTATTGTATTTTCTAATTTTGTGATTAGTTCTTGGTTTGCCATGGTTTTATTTCTTTTCTGATGAATTTACTTTATAACTTGAGATTTTCCAGCTGTCATCTACTTGTTTCAGACCATAGGATACATTGAGCATTATGCTTTTTCCTTCTTTGTCTACGATTTGATAAACAGCATTCACACTTGCTGCCTTATCAGAAGATGATTTCACAGAAATATTTTTAACCTCAACAGACTTTACCGCCCCAAAACCAGTATTGGGATTAGAGAACTTATCATAAGAACCCCAGTTCGGGTTGTCCACTAATTCATAAGCCGACCTAAGACTCTGATTCCCAATTCTATTCAAGAATTTATCTACAACCGCTTCAGGTTTTACTTTTGGTGCTGATGATGCAGCAGAAGAAGTCGAATTTTGGTCTTTGTTTTCATTATTTTCTCCTGTTTCTGAATCTGTAGAAGTTTTGGATTCTTCTTTTTCCTTTTTCTCTTCAGCAGTCTCTTCTTTCTCTGGTTTCAGACTTTCTTTATTTACTAAAACTCCTGCTTTTAGAAGTTGGTGTGTTTTCTTAGTAGTTTTTACGCTAACTTTTATATCTATTTTAGAATCAACGATTTTGTCTGCTGGCAAAACATCTACTTTTAGGTAAAATCCTTTAAATTCATTACTGCCCATCAGGTTTTTAGCCGTAAGTAATTTCTCGCCATTACTGTAAACTTCCATTATCGTTTCTAGTCCTGCATTAGAAAACTCGATAGGATTTCCTGATTCATCCACTAGTCTAGGTGTAACTCTCAATGCCCTTGCACCTGAAGCTCCATTCCCATCTATAGGCGTTATCAGAATATTTAGGCCTGATGCTTTAATATCATTAGGGTCTACTTCTGTAGCTATGATATTTTGGAAAATATTCATATTCCCTAAATCTGGCGGAGAAGTGCTGGACCATTCCACATTATTTTTCTGCGCTACTCCATCTGCCATAGCGAAGATTTCGGGAACTTTTTTACCATTTATTAGTTTTGCTAATGCATCTAATTTTTGAATATCAGTATTTCCTTCTACGCCAAAAGTTTTCAAGATGTACAAGGCTTCATTAAATTTAGTTTGTTCCAATGTACTCAGTGATGTAGACATTTCATTGATACTAGCCTGAAAAGTCTTCATAGATGAGCCATCTACTGTGTCTTTTTTACAACTTGTGAAAACCAATAATATCACAAGAAAGTAAGAATATAAACCTCTCATATCATAAAAATTATGTATGCAAAAATAATAAATTATTGAAATATATTGAATAATAAAAACTATATTTATACTTTTGCTGAAAATTATAGATAATGAAAAATATATTAAAAGTAGTTTTGCTAATATTATTACCTGCTGGTTTTGCTAAAGTAAATGCTCAGATTGTAATCAAAAGAGACAGCATAAATGGAAATGAATTTACCATCACGATGGACAAAAGAATAGATGATGTGATAGCATCTATGGAAAATGAATGCAAGAAAAAGTCTCTCCGAACAAATGATGACACCAGCTCTAAACCACTTTCTCAAGCAGAAATATGTAAGAAAAATCCTAGAATTTTAGGGTATAAAATTCAAGTAGGCGTGGTAAAAAGCTCCGAAGAAGCTAACAATCTAAGAACAGAATTTAGACAAGCCTTCCCTGCTATAAAAGTAGAAGTAGATGCCTCTCTAAGACCTAATTACAAGGTATTGGCAGGAAGTTACCTATCAAAAGAGTCAGCCGCAGCGGACTTAAAAAAAGTGAAAGCCAAATTCAAAGGTGCCATCTCTACACAATACCGAGTTTTCTGTGTGGAAGCCAAATAACATTTTTAATATATAATCCATACAAAACTCCCATGCAGATTTGCAAGGGAGTTTTTATTTATATAAAATTTGGTGTTAATTTTTTACCAAAAGCCTGAAACCTTCTCCATGAACATTGATGATTTCTAGACCTTCATCATCTTTAAGGAGTTTTCTTAGCTTCGCTATATACACATCCATACTTCGCGCCGTGAAATAATTCTCTTTTTTCCAAATCTTTCTAAGGGCAAGGTCTCTCGGCATGAAATCATTTCTATGCATACAAAGCATTTTGAGGAGTTCGTTTTCCTTTGGAGATAGCTTATACTCAGCATCATGGACTTTTAGCTGCCTCAGAACTGAATCAAACTCTATGTTACTGATTTTAAAATGCTCCTGCTCATCTTCTTCCACCACGGCACTTCTTTGCAGGATAGCTTTTATTTTATACAAAAGAAGTTCCGTGTCAAATGGTTTGGTAATGTAGTCATCCGCACCTATTTGGTAACCTTTTAGAATGTCTTCTCGTAAGTTCTTGGCTGTCAGAAATATGATAGGCATATTTTTATTGATGCGCTTAACATCCTCTGCAAGTGAAAATCCATCCTTTTTAGGCATCATGACATCAAAAATACCAATATCAAATTCATTTTCCATGAATTCTTTTAGTCCCTGTTCCCCATCAGTTGCAAGCGTTACCTCATAATTGTTCATCATAAGATAGTCTTTTAGCACCGCTCCAAAACTTTGATCATCTTCAACCAACAAAATTCTATTATTCATATTTCTTATTTTTAGTGTTAATTATTTAGCTCATTGGTAGCTTCACTATAAAAGTGCTTCCCTGCCCTTTTGTAGATTCTACTAAAATCTGCCCTCCATGTAGTTCTATGATGCGTTTTACATAGGATAAACCTAAGCCCTGTCCCTTCACATTATGTACATTTCCTGTTTCTTCACGGAAGAATTTTTCAAAGATTTTTTTCTTATTAAAAGCCTCCATTCCCATTCCTTTATCAGAAATTTCTATCACATATTTATTCCCTTCGTTTCGGGTTTTTATGTTAATTTCTGGTTTTTCAGGAGAATATTTATTTGCATTATCCAGAAGGTTTACAAGTGCATTGGACAGGTGAAATTCATCTATTTTTAATGTAAATTTCTCCGCTGTAAAATCCTCTGTAAGAGTCCCGCCTCGCTCCTCTACAATTAGTCTAAAAGACTCCGCGAGTTTATGTATCAATTCCCTCACATTAGCCTGTTTCAAGAACAACTGCATTTCTTTTCGTTCTAGTTTAGACATATTCAGAACGCTTTCCACCTGCTTTTTCATCCGAATATTTTCCTGCTTTATCAGCTGTGAATAGTATTTCACTTTCTCTGGATTGGTGGCTATTTTATCGTTATTTAATGAATCCGTAGCGACTGAAATGGTTGCCAAAGGAGTCTTAAACTCATGAGACATGTTATTGATAAAATCCGTCTTGATATCGGCTATTTTCTTTTGTCTCATCATATAGTTAACCGAAATGATATAAATCCCCAAAATCGTAAAAAGCGATAATGCCATTCCCAGCAGCATCGGAATATTATTTCTTGCTAAAGAATAGTCTTTATGAGGAAAAATTAAAGACAAAGTATATATCGTTCTATCCTTATTATCCGTAAAAAGAGGGTAAGAATACTGCGCCTTTCCTTCTTCTTTTTCTTTGAAGATGTCATTTGCTATGGATGTTCTCTCGTTATTTTTGTCCAAAATAGCAAATCCAAAATCCCCGCTAATCCCCATCATATTAAGCTCTCTGGTCAGCACAGAGTCAAGAACTTTTAGGCTTACCCTTCTCTCCACAGGAAGATTGCTGGCATTTAGTTTTGCAAATTCTTTGAGTTGATAGGTGTTATTTCTTACCGTTTGGTTGATTTCAGTGGTTAATTTTTCTGGGATTGCAGGGTCTTTTCTGATATTGATCTGCCCTTCATCCGTATACATTTTCATCAATTCCAAACTATCTCCGCTTTGTGATATTGGAATATTTTGGCTTTCTATGATTTTTTTAGAAAAGAGAATTTGTTTTTTTGTGGCAGAATCTGTTACCTGTTGTATATAGGTCTCTGTAGCTGGTTGTTCCTTAACAGAAACTACAGTCTTCCCAAAATTAGGATATTCCACATTCAGATACTGCTCTATCTCTATTCCTTCTATTTTTTTGGTTGTGGTTTCCAGTACGCTGTGCACTTTATTAGAAAAATCCTGCTCCAAAGCACGATAATAACCTCTAACCCAATACAACTGCAAGGAAATAAAGATGACTAATGATATAGTCATCGCAAAGGACAATATTAGAATAAAACGATTATTCATCTACAATATTTTGTTAAAATATCTACTTTATTATGTATAAACAAATTTTATACCACAAATATTAGAAATAATATGTTAAAAACGAAATATTTAACAAAATATTTTTCATAAAATCTATTTTTTTTCTAACAAATCTTCATCTATGAAATACTGAATTATGGCTTTCTTCATGAGTATCTGTTGCTCATTTGCCCTTAGTTCTGGTAGATTTTCTAGGATTTTATATTTAGGCCAGCCGTCTTCATCATAACCCTCAAATTTATAATAACCAAAAGGCTCCAGCAGCCTACACACTGCAATGTGTATCAGATTGATTTTATCATCTTTTGAGTATTTCTGCCAGCCGCTTCCCAGTTCACGTATTCCTATTAAGAACAATAATATCTCTACCGGAGGATTTTTTTCTGTATCAAAATTTTTCACAAAAAATTCCTCTACTTGCTTCCAGATTTCTGCTTCATTCATGATTTTTTCTTTCTACAATTATTTTTTCCATTCATCTAGCGAAACTTTTCTTTTAGTTTCCTGCTTAATGGAATATCTTGGTCCAGACCAGCCATATAGTAATGCCTTGCCTATATTTTGGATTTCGGTTTCTTCTAGTTCATATTCGTTCCCTTGGTCATCTAAGACATATTTTTTGCCATCTCTCTGTGCATCATAGTACCTTCTGCCTGGCTTCATATTTTTATATAGTCCTGTTTTTATCGCATAACCACTGATATTTTCATAAATAGGAGGCACTAATATTTTTTGCTTAAAAAGAACTCCACGGAAATTTCCCTGTGTCAGTATAAAAACTACTTTTTCACCTTCGCTTATCGCATCATAGCTTATGGGAGTAATCTCTTCGCCTTGCATATTGACTAGCCCTGCTTTTTCATCTTTTACAACATAAAACACAGATTTTGTTTCTTTATCAATATCTGAAATATCATCATATTTCGGAGGGATAATCACTTTTCCTTCTTTGTCTAAAAGAGACCATTTTCCGTTAATTTTTGCTTTAATGTATTTTTGCTCAAAGACTTCTGTTATCTCATACTTAGGCTGCACAATGGTTTCTCCATTATACACAACTCCCCAAAGCCCATTTTCCACAAAAGGCTTCATTTTGGGATAGTCTTCATAATGATAAAAAACATTTTTAGATTTTAGTTCATAACCATCTCCTAAAAAGAGTACCCAACCTTCATTATTGGTGAATTTTTCCATCAAAAGCTGGTTTTTAGTGTTCTTTCCTATTCTTACCCTATCCTTTATGACTCGCCCATAAATAAGCGGAATGTTTACACTTTCATTCTCAAAATAAACTTCCCAATATTTTCTCCTTTTTTTACCATGAAGATATCTGGTTTCTACCAAAGTCATGTCATTTCTATAAATGGGATAAGAGATTTTCAGTTTTTCATTATCCTCAAATTCAAAATCTATATAATAAGAAGGGCGAATGTCCTCTATCACATTTAACAACCTCAGCAAGTGGTTTTGATATTCCCCTTGTTGCTCTTTGTGAGGGATTGATTTTGTATAATATCTACCATTCAGAGTGGTGATATCATCAATTTTCACCATTTCCGAAACTTTGCACGAATACAAAAAACTTACTAAAATAGAGTAAAAAAGTATGTTTTTAATCTTTCGCATTCTTTATAATTTTATGTAAAGATAATTTTTTTCTTTCATCTGTCCGCTGGCTCAAAAAATTAAAACCCAAATTGTCATTAAAGAAAATCAAACTTTCTTTTCTAATTTCAATAAAAACGCATACTCCAAAGCATCCTCCTTCAAGCTCTCGAAACGCCCCGAAGCGCCGCCGTGCCCAGAGGTCATATCCGTTTTGAAAAGCAGAAGATTATTATCTGTTTTCAGCTCTCTCAGCTTGGCTGTCCATTTGGCTGGTTCCCAGTACTGCACTTGGCTGTCATGCAGTCCCGTGGTAATGAGAATATTAGGATAATCCTTAGCTTCCACATTGTCATAAGGAGAATAGGATTTCATATAATCATAATATTCCTTTTCATTAGGATTTCCCCATTCATCATATTCCCCTGTAGTGAGCGGAATAGTCTCGTCCAGCATAGTGGTGACCACATCCACAAACGGCACCTGCGCCACGATGCCACAGAACAGCTCTGCTGCTTCATTCATCACAGCACCCATCAGAAGCCCTCCTGCACTTCCGCCCATGGCGTAGAGATGCTCTGGCGAAGTATAATTCTCTTTAACCAAAAATCTTGCTGCATCTATGAAATCATAAAAAGTATTTTTCTTGTGGAGCATTTTCCCATCTTCATACCACTCTCGCCCTAAATATTCTCCTCCTCTGATGTGGGCAATCGCATAGACAAAGCCTCTATCCAAAAGAGAAAGCCTCACGCTGGAAAACGCAGCATCCACAGTATGCCCATAGCTGCCATAGCCATAGAGCAGGAGCGGTGTTTCAGCAGATTTTTTCGTGTCTTTATGATAGACCAAAGAAATCGGTATGCTGGATTTCCCATCTCGGGAAGGCGCCCAGACTCTTTCGGAAATATAGTTTTCACTATGGAATTTTCCGCCCAAAACTTCCTGCTGTTTCAGCAGTTTAGTGGTTTGAGTTTTCATATTGTACTCATAGGTAGAGTTAGGCGTAGTCATGGAGACATAGCCATAGCGCAAGGTTTCGGTATCAAACTCTAAATTTAATCCGATATAAGCCGTATAAGTAGGGTCATTAAATGGCAAATACCATGATTTACCCGACTGGTTGTCAATGATTTTAATCTGAAGAAGTCCTCTTTCTCTTTCTTCGAGAACCAAATAATTTTTGAATATCTCAAACCCTTCCAAAAGCACCTCTTTTCTGTGAGGAATCAGTTCCTGCCAATGTTCTTTTTCCGTCTGCGAAAGTGACGTTTTCATCAGTTTAAAATTGGTGGCTTTTCCTTCATTGGTCAAAACATAAAAGTCGTTCTGGTAATGTTCTACAGCATATTCTAAATTTTCTTCCCTTTTTTGGAAAAGTTTCCATTCCGCAAAAACATTATCAGCAGGGATAAATCTATGCTCATCTGAAATCGTAGAAGAACTCACGATAAAAATATACTCCAAAGATTTGGTTTTAAAAACGCCTACATCAAAAGCTTCATCTTTTTCATGGAAAATCAAAACATCTTCTTCCTGCGGTGTTCCTACCTTATGCCGAAAAACCTGAAACGCACGAAGGCTTTCATCTTTTCTGATGTAGAAAAAATGCTCATTGTCATTCGCCCAGACTATTTTCCCTGTGGTGTTTTCTATCGCTTCCGAGAAGTTTTTTTCTTGTTTTAAATCCTTTATTTGGATGGTATAAATTCGCCTTCCTGTAATATCTTCCGAATAGGCGAGAAGTGTATTATCCAGCGAAACGGAAATTCCGCCCACATCGTAGAAATCATGGTTTTGAGCTAAAATATTTACATCGAGCAAAAGCTCTTCTTCGTTCTCTAATGATTGGTATTTTCTGTAAAAAACAGGATATTCTCCACCCTTGTGATAGCGGGTGATATACCAGTATTGATTAAAGAAATAAGGCAGGCTCTCATCATCTTCTTTGTAGCGGGCTTTCATTTCTTGGAAGAGTTCCTCTTGGAGCGGTTCTGTGTCCTTCATGATGAAATTACAATAGGCATTTTCCTCCTCTAAATAGGCGATGACCTCTGGGTTCTCTCTCTCATTGAGCCAGTAGTAGTTGTCTATTCTCTGGTCTCCGTGTATGCTGAGTTTCTTTTCTATCTTTTCGGCTTGTGGTTGTTTCATAGGTTTTAACCTTTAAAGGCGACAAAGATAGTGAAAGGTTTTCATTCAATTTTCAATAGTTTTATCAAAAAATCCTTCAGCAATAGTTATTAAAAGATTTTGATTAAAAATATAAGGAACTGAAAGTTTTTCAATTATTTTAATAAAAAATTTATATTTCTTCTTTTTTATTTATAAAATGTGATGTATTTTAAATAAAATTTGTTTTTTTGAAAGATAATACCTTTATTTGTTACATTATTTGCTTTTAGTTGCTTCTTTTTTTACTTTTTTCTGTAAAAACTTATGAAATCAAAGCTGAATACTATTATTATGGTTGGGTTTGCCTTGTTTGCGATGTTTTTTGGTGCTGGAAATCTTATTCTGCCTCCTTTTATAGGTTTGGAGACAGGAAGTGAATGGCTGATAGCATTGGCTGGCTTTTTTATTACAGCTATTATTGCTCCTTTTCTGGGGGTGCTGATGGTGGCGAAAGCAGGTACAAACTTTACGGACTTAAGGCAGAAAACACATCCGCTGCTTATTAAAATTATTACTTTACTAGTTATTCTATGTATAGGCCCTTTGGTAGCTATTCCGCGCACTGCTGCTACGACATTTGAGGTTGGTATAGAACCTTTATTTCCGAGTTTGTCAAAAAAGGTGTTTGCTGTGATTTTCTTTGGATTGGTGCTGGCTCTTTCTCTTTCAAAGTCAAAGATTGTAGATATTATTGGTAAATTTTTAACGCCTTTTCTTTTGGTTGTTTTGGCTTTATTGATAGTATTGGGCATTTTGCAAGCTCCCTCTGCTGAAACACCTGCCACGCATACTTCTGCCGAGAGTTTTATTTTTGGTTTTACTGAAGGCTACCAGACTTTGGATGTTTTGGCTTCGGTGATATTTGCAGGCATCATCATCAGGGCGGTAACGGACAAGGGCTACACTAAACGCCATGAGCGGACTTCTGTAACCTTTTTCGCGGGAGCAGTCTCTACTCTTTGTCTGCTGGTTATCTACGGCGGGCTTATTTATCTGGGAGCAGTAACTGATTATCCGCTTATCCGCTGAGCAAACAAGTCTCCCGCACGGATCTGCTGCTGCATATTTCACATTCTATATTAGGTCGCTGGGGAAGCATCAGTATTGCCATAGCGATTGCTTTGGCTTGTCTAACGACTGCTATTGCACTGACTTCGGCAGTAGGGGCTTTTTTTGAAGAATTGACTCAAAACTTTATTTCCTATAAGACAGGGGTGATAGCAAGCTCTCTTATTTCGGCGGTGCTTTCTATCAATAGTGTGGACAGCATTATAGATTACGCTATACATATCTTGCTGTTTATCTACCCTATTGTCTTTACGCTTATTTTATATGTGCTTTTGTTTGAAAAGTTCGTGAGCAGCCGGCTGCCTTACATTATGAGTATCTTGACCACGGCCTTGCTTTCACTTATTTCAAGTTTAAGGAATATGGGAACCGAAATGCACCATCTATACGACTGGAAGGAACATCTGCCGCTAAGCGATTACAACTTAGAATGGCTCCTCCCTTCATTTGTCGTCTTCGTAACAGCGGCTGTTTTTAGTAAGATTTCGGGTAAATTTCGTTTTTAAAATAGACTTAAAAGAAACATCACACCTTGAATATCTGCTCCAAGGCAATAGTCTTTATGCCTTTTTGCTCTGTTTTGGCAAGTTTTATCATCTTTTGGGCTAATACAGCTGTGGATATCGGGCGGTATTTACGGAATAGTCCTATTTTATTGAATAATTTGATGGCTTTAAGGCTGAAATTTTCTCCTAAACGGCTGGAATCATTTCTTTCCAAAATAGATGGCTGTAAAATAAAAAGTCGGTCAAAAGGGAGTTTTTTTACAACATCTTCCAGCATGCCTTTCATTTTAGAGTAGTATATAGCAGACTTTGCATCTGCCCTTGCTGCGGATACCAGCACAAAGGTTTTGACATGATTTTTACTGCAGTTTTCCGCAAAATGTAGCTGATAATCGTAATCTACCTGCCACTGCGCCTCTTTGCTTCCTGCTTGTGCAAGAGTAATCCCAAGACAAGAGAAAGCCACATCACCATGAAGCAAAGCCGCCCATGTTTGTGGTTTTTCAAAATCAATAATATGTGTGTATAGCTTGGGATTTTGACAATTATAAGCCCTGCGCACGAAAATATGCACATCCGTAAAAGCCTCATCTTCTAACAGCTGTGCGACCAACTCCTTTCCTGTCGCTCCCGTAGCACCGATGACTAATGCTTTTATTCTTTTTTTGATTTAATGGTAAATCCGCTCAACTTTCTTAGTGGTTATCCAACTTATCATTAATAATTCTATCCATAAAATCCTGCATAAATGCCCGCATATCAGCAACGCCTTTTTTCATTTCATTATTAAGCGGTTTGTCTTTAAGATTCTTAGTAAGATTGATATCTTCCTTGTCATAGATACCAATGGTTTCTCCCTTAGTATCCAAAACATAAATATAATTCCCCTGAATAAGCTGGTAAAAATTGGTATTGGTAACAAAAGCACGAGGCGTCTCGTTTTTATCAGACATTAAACTACGCCCCCACGAGCGGAAAGGTTTTTGGTATCCAATCAGATCAACAATTGTTGGAAAAATATCTATTTGCTGTCCTAACACATCGGAAGTCCCTTGTGGGATAAGGTTTTTATTAGGACTAAAAAGGATAATGGGTATTTTATAATGCGGTATTTTTTGGCTATAATAACCATAAAAATTTTTAATGGTATGATCCGGAATAATAACAAAGATAGTATTGTGATACCATTCTTCTTTATGCACCGTTTCAAAGAATTTTTTTATAGAAAAATCGGTATACTCCACTACATTATGCATTGGCATATCTCCTCTATTAAAGCGGTTTTTATATTTCTCCGGCACGGTATATGGGTCATGAGAAGAAAGTGTAAAAACCGTTGCTAAAAAAGGAGAGTGCATCTTGTTTACTTCTTTAGCGAAATATTGTAAGAAAGGTTCATCATCTATTCCCCAGCTGCCATTATAAAAACGCTCATCGTTAAATTCTGTGCGCCCTAAATAAGATTCATATCCTATCTGTTTAGTAAATCCATTAAAATTCATAGAACCATTGGTCGCTCCATGGGCAAACATTGTTTGATAGCCCAATTTTCGTGCTATATTAGCAACTGATGATAGTTTTCTCTGTGAATAAGCAGACTGCACAAAAGCCTTTTCAAAAGTGGGCATACCTGCTGTTACGGCAGAGATTCCCTCAATAGAATGGATGCTATTGGAATAGATATTTGTGAAATAGAAACCCTGCTGAGCCAAAGAATCCAGAAATGGTGTATAAGATTTATAATTAGGAATATTGGTGTTTTTGTTCATTATTCCAAAATACTCTGCTCCCATTCCTTCAAGAATAATCAGAACAACATTTGGTTTTTCAAGAACTTGGCGATTATACTGTTTTATGGGTTTAATGTTCTCTGTAATATAATCTTGTGTTGTAAATTTATATTCTTGAAAACCTTTATTTTTACCCATCGTACGAAAAATAGTAAATGGAGTATTTAGTAAAATATTTACTTGAGAAATATCTTCTGCATACTTATTAGCGTCCATTACAGTAAGTGGAACAACCCCTCTTTTAAAAGACATTCCGCGTATTCCGAAGATTAAGGTAGGTACAAACATTACAATAACAAGAATAGAGGTAATAAAGTACTTTTTCCTATTAAGAATACGCTGTTCAGCAATTCCCTCCTTTCTATAAAGAAAAATCCATAATCCACATAAAAGCAAGAAACTTAAGAATATCATTCTATACTGCACTAAAAACCCGCCCAAAAGACCGATAGGGTTGTTTTCATTTTGAATCAGCCCCCAGTCATTAGTAGTAAGGCGCGTTTTATTATAAGAAAAATATGCCGTATCTACAAAATTGAGCATATAAGCAGGAATATTAAACAGAAAATACACCCAAAACAGCACTTTTTGGTATTTGGGTTTCGTATTGATAAGAATTGGAATTATGCTCAGGAAAATAAACAATAAATTAATATAAATAATGGCCGCCGTATCAAAAAGAAGACCATAGAAAGCCAATCGAAAAAAGTCTCCAACCCCCGAAACGGAAAGATATTCCTTATTAAATCCGTAAAAGGTAAGGCGTACAAAAAAATAAAACAGATATACTAAAAACAATCTGTAAAAGAGAACTTTATACTCTGTTATCCGAAGGTTTTTCATTATTTCAAAGCGTTCGTTTAGTCATCCTTTTATCCATCATTTCATAGGAAATAGAATAGCACAAATAAAATAATCTTAGCTATTTATTTACTATTTGCAATATATTTTTCTATTGCCATAGCCATAGAAGGAGTTTCCTTTGTAGGCGCCATTACATCCACGCGCAATCCTGCTTCTTCCGCAGCCAGTCTGGTTCCCTCACCAAAGACACCTATTTTTTTGTCTCCTTGTTTAAAATCTTCAAAATTCTTGAATAAAGATTTTATTCCCTGCGGACTGAAAAACACCAGCATGTCATAATCCTTAAGTTTTACATCAGACAAGTCACTGCTTACCGTTTTGTACATCACTGCTTTTGTCCAGTCTATTCCAGAGCTATCCAAAACCTTAGGGATATCATCTCCCATCACATCAGAACACGGCAGAAGGTATTTTTCATCTGGAAATTTTTTGAACAAAGGCAGCATATCTGCCACTGTTTTCTCTCCAAAACTTATTTTTCTCTTTCTGTAAACAATATGTTTTTGCAAATAGTTCGCTACAGCTTCAGATTGACAGATATATCTCATGCTGTCTGGCACTTGGAAACGAAGCTCTTCTGCCAATCTAAAATAATGGTCAATAGCTCCTCTACTTGTGAATATTATCCCTGTATACTGTGAAATATCTATTTTTTGCTGTCTGAACTCCCTTGCATCTACTCCCGCTACTTGTATAAAGGAACGGAAATCCACCTTTATTTTTTCCCTTTTTAAAAGCTCCAAATATGGAGAAGATTCTGCACTTGGTGCTGGTTGTGATACCAATATTGACCTTACTTTCATCATTTATCCTTATAGGTTCATAAAAATACAAACTTCCAAACCGCCAGCATAGGCAAAATTTGGAGCGTGCAAATATACAAAATTTTATAATACCACTCCTCTGGCAAAGGCTTTTCTTTATGGAGAAAATAACATATATTTTTTATGACAAAAAAGACCAATCCTGTAATTACATACACAAGGTAAACCCGCTGCTTATCAACTCCTAAGTAGTAATGGACAATTACAGCCAGCATTATTAAAAGAGATTCTACAAAATAAAACCGCTGAGCAATGAATCCCAGAACCATCCATTTTTTAGGTCGGGTAACCGCTCTATAAAACAATAAAGTAATGAGCGCTTTTAGTAAATAATAAGCACTCAGGATTATTATCATAAATCCTATCTTATTAGGAACCCAGCCCGAAATATCATTGTCCGATATATAACGAGGAACAATGGGAATATACTGAGCCAACAAAAGAGCTTGACTGACAATAAAAACACAACTGACAAATACCCAACTGAGCAGATTATTCTGAGCCTCTCCATAAGACTGCAAAAGATATTCCCTGAAGGAAACCTCTTTCTGTACCCAGTTAAACAAAATCAAATATACTACTCCTAGCCCAAGAAGGGTAAAAATAACCCAATCATGGTTTTCAACGATTCTAACCACTCAAAAAAATTTTTCAACAAAAATAAGGTTTTATATTATTTTTAAACCTGAAGATTTAAAAAAGATTATATTTGCACCTTATTCTGAATGAAAAAGTTAGTTATTATCCCTACTTACAACGAGAAAGAAAATATCCGAGATATTATTTCGGCTATATTTTCTTTGGGACAAGATTTTCATATTTTAGTCGTGGACGATTCCTCTCCTGACGGCACTGCGGAGATTGTAAAAACCCTTCAAAATGAGTTTCCTGCACATCTCCATTTGAGCGTTAGAAAAGCTAAAAATGGTTTAGGAAAGGCTTATCTGCACGGCTTTGGCTGGGCACTTCGTCATAATTATGATTATATTTTTGAGATGGATGCTGATTTCTCACACAATCCCAATGACTTACCAAAATTATTGGAAGCCTGTCAAAATGCCGATATGTCCATAGGTTCTAGATACTGCAAGGGCGTGAATGTGGTCAATTGGCCCATGAGCAGGGTGCTGCTGTCTTATTTCGCGTCTAAATATGTGAGATTTATTTTAGGAATTCCTATTCATGACACCACAGCTGGTTTTGTTTGTTTTTCGAGAAAAGCACTGGAAAACATCGGTTTAGACAAAATCAGACTAAAAGGCTATGGTTTTCAGGTTGAGATGAAATATCGCGCATTCAAAAAAGGTCTAAAATTAGTAGAAATTCCTATCATCTTCACTGACAGAACGCAGGGAGAATCGAAGATGAACGGCGGTATCATCACCGAAGCCATTTTTGGTGTTATTAAATTAAAATTAAAATCATTATTCGGAACTTTATAACTATGAAAAAAATCTTTGTAATGGTTCTTTTTCTGGCGTTATTTTCTTGTAATAATTCTGCCGAAAAACCCAAAAACCTCATCAGTAAGGAAAAACTATCAGAAGTTATAGCAGATTTTGCCATCTATGAGCAGGTCTATGTGATTCAGCCCCAAATGGACTTGGAAGACGCCAATCTTTTTGTTCTGAAAAAGCATAATATCTCGGCTCGTGATTTTAAGGATAGCTATAATTATTATATCCACGACTCCAAAAGTCTGAATGAAATATACGACAATGCAAAAAAAATAATTTTGGAGAAAGACCCAAAAATGAAAGAATATTTAAAGAAAAATAAATTCGAAAATAAACCTGAACAATAAAATATTCCTCTATGAAGAATTTTTTTGAAGTTGAAAAAAATACCACTGGAAAAGCCCGCGCAGGGAAAATAACCACAGACCACGGAGAAATACAAACTCCTATTTTCATGCCTGTGGGAACGGTGGCAAGCGTAAAAACCGTTCACCAACGAGAACTAAAAGAAGATATAAAAGCCCAAATCATCTTAGGAAACACCTACCATCTGTATCTCCGCCCAGGTATGGAGATTATGCAGAAAGCAGGCGGACTGCATCAGTTTATGAACTGGGACAGACCTATTCTTACCGATAGTGGTGGTTATCAGGTATTTTCTTTGGCGGCAAGCAGAAAAATGACCGAAGAAGGAGTAAAATTCAAATCCCATATAGACGGAAGCTATCATTTTATTTCTCCTGAAAAATCAATGGAAATCCAGCGACAAATAGGCGCGGATATTTTCATGGCCTTTGATGAATGTACTCCTTACCCATGCGAATACAACCAAGCCAAAGAATCCGTGAAGCTTACCCACCGCTGGCTGAAAAGATGTATTGACTGGACCACTGCAAATAAAGAACTCTACGGACATCAGCAGAATTTATTCCCGATTGTCCAAGGTTCTGTTTATCACGACCTTAGAAAAATCTCCGCAGAGGTTATCTCAGAGGCAGGAGCCGCAGGAAATGCCATCGGCGGGCTTTCTGTAGGAGAACCTGAGGAAATAATGTACGAAATCACAGACATCGTTACAGACATTCTCCCAAAAGAAAAACCACGATATCTAATGGGCGTTGGGACGCCTTGGAATATTCTGGAAAGCATCGGGCTGGGAATTGATATGATGGACTGTGTAATGCCGACACGAAATGCCAGAAACGCTATGCTTTTCACTTGGAATGGTGTGATGAACATGAAAAACCAAAAGTGGAAAGATGATTTTTCGCCGCTGGATGAATTTGGAACAAGTTTCGTGGATAGAGAATACAGCAAGGCCTATGTAAGGCATCTTTTCGTAGCGAAAGAATATTTAGCGAAACAGATTGCTTCCATTCACAACTTGGCATTTTATTTAGATTTGGTAAGAACCGCTAGAGAGCATATTCTTGCTGGAGATTTTTATGAGTGGAAAGACCAAATCATACCTCAGCTGAAGCAAAGATTGTAATTTTTAAATTTCAATTAAACAAATTTCCTTTATTTATGCTATTTATTTGTTATTAGGGAGGTCTTTTTTAAACTATAATTAAATAAATTTAGCTGTTTAAAAAAAAATGTTATATTTGCTGACAAATATCATATAATTATGCTGATAGAACATCACATTGAGATCGAACATAATTTTCAGAATATTTTCTGTGAAAAGTCTTTTGAGGAATGTCTTTCAGAGGAGGATTTCCAGAGATACTTAGATGAAAAGAAAGTTATCTCTATTCCAAAAGGTAAGTTAGTTTTCGCTGAAGGTGAGATGCCAAAGGGTGTTTTTTTCATACAAAAAGGCGCGATAAAACTCTATAAAATGGGGTTTAATAAAAAACAGCAGATTCTACGCTTCGCGAAGGAGGGCGACCTCATCGGCTACCGCTCACTACTTTCAGAGGAGGAATTCGGTGCATCAGCAGAAGCGATGTCTCCTGTGCAGGTAACTTTTATTTCTGGAGAGATTTTTCATAAGCTACTTATGTCTAATCCAAAGTTATCCTACGCCATGCTTCAGAAGATTTCTTGTGAATTAGGAGAGTATTCTAACACCATCACACTCCTTGCACAGAAAACAGTACGAGAAAGACTGGCTGAGATACTTCTTTTATTAGAACTTAAGTTAGGAACTGATCCAGAAGGTTTTATAAAAATTTCTTTGACGAGAGAAGAAATATCTAACCTGATAGGAACTGCTACAGAAAGTGCCATCAGACTTATCTCTGAATTTAAAACTGACCAGCTGATAGAGGTTGAAGGAAGAAATATAAAAATTCTAGACCATAACAGATTGAAAAAACTGGGTCATGTAGATTACAATTAAAATTTTCATAAAATAGGCTAATGCCTATTTTTTTATGTATTTTTGTCTTTACATTTAAAAAATAAAAAACTATGTCTATACATTCTGAAATAAAAAAAATAACCACAGAAACCATCCGAAAAATGAAACAAGATGGCGAGAAAATATCCATGCTCACAGCTTATGACTTTACTACTGCCAGAATGCTGGATGCTGGTGGAATAGACACTATTTTGGTGGGAGATTCTGCTGCTAATGTAATGGCTGGATATGACACCACCCTGCCTATTACCCTTGACCATATGATTTATCATGCACAGAGTGTAGTGAGAGGAATAAAAAGAGCTTTGGTGGTTGTGGATTTACCTTTTGGTTCTTACCAATGTAATCCAGACAAAGCCTTAGATTCGGCTATCCGAATCATGAAAGAAACTGGTGCGAGCGCCATCAAACTAGAAGGCGGAAGTGAAGTCGCGGATTCTATCAAAAAAATCGTGAATGCAGGAATTCCTGTGATGGGTCACCTTGGACTTACTCCACAGAGTATCAATCAGTTCGGAAGTTATAAACTCAGAGCTAAAGAAGATGCCGAAGCTCAAAAACTCATCGAAGATGCTAAATTATTAGAGAGTTTAGGTTGTTTTTCTTTAGTTTTAGAGAAAATCCCTAGCCAGTTAGCAAAACAAGTTACAGAAAGCATTTCCATTCCTACTATCGGTATCGGAGCGGGTGTTCACTGCGATGGGCAGGTATTGGTTTATCAAGATATGGTGGGAATGAATGAAGGTTTCAAACCTAAATTTTTAAGAAAATATCTTGACCTTTATTCTGAAATCACCTCAGCTGTGGGACAATTTGTAAAAGATGTAAAAGAACAAAATTTCCCTAACGAAAATGAAAGCTACTAAATTAAAAAAAAGCAAATGGAGTTTATTCCTTGCTTTTTTATTCAGCTCCTCGCTTGCCCATGCTCAGAACACTTCATATACGATGATTAGTGCGGGATACGCTTACCAAAATCAAAGTTTTGGAGAAATAGGCGGGAAACTATTCATTGCCCAAAAGGACACTGATAATGTAGCATTTCGTGTCGGAGCATCTGCTCTGATGGGAGCGACAAATGGTAAATTTGCGATAATGCCAAAAGTCCAAGGAGACATTCTATTTAATCCTAGAAAAGAAGTCTATGTGGCTCATGCCTATTACTACATGGCTGGATTGGAGGCCACTACTAAGTATTTTGCGCCTTATTTGGGAATTAGTTTGCTTGGTTTATTTGATATTACTAGCGGGTATGCTTTTTCTTATCCGAACCAAACGCTTCACGGAAAAGAACTGAAAGGATTTCGTTTAGGAGTTACTTTTAACATTCCAACAGAACCTTTCAAGAATTCAACCAAAAAGGCAAAAGAGTAATTTTCTAGTAAAAAATTTGCTTTTCTGGTGTATTTTTATTTACTTTGTGATATAGTTTATTCAAAATTCTAAAATACATGAGGTAAAATTCTACATTTTCAATAATTGATATAATGGGAGGAGATTCGTCTTCTCTGTAAAAAATGTAGAGTTATGAAGACATCTGATAGTTGCCTCATTTCACAGTATCAAAAAGGTGATGAACAGGCATTAGCAAAGTTGATTCAGAAGCATCAGCAGGACTTGTTTTCTTTCATTTTTTATAAAGTGAAGGATGAAGATCTAGCCAATGATTTTTTCCAAGATACTTTTATAAAAATCATCATCAAACTAAAAGAAGGGAAATACACAGAGGAAGACAAATTCATCCTCTGGGCTAAAAGAATTGCTTCTAATCTAATCATAGACCATTTCCGTGCAAAATCTAGACATATCACCGTGTCTGAGACATCTTACATGGATGATGAATTTTCTATTTTTGACACCATTAAGGAAACGGATTTCAATGTTGAGGAACAGCTGATTCTCAGCCAGATACATGAGGATTTGAAAAACATCATCGTATTTCTTCCTGAAAACCAACAGGAAATCATCAAAATGCGTTTCTATGACGAGCTGACTTTCAAAGAAATAGCAGAACTGACAAACACAAGCATCAATACTACTCTCGGCAGAATGCGCTACGCCCTGATGAACATCAGAAAAATAATTGCAGAAAATAAAATTGTTTTAACATCATAATAATTAACAGTTTTTTTTCGTTCGAGAAATAAAAGTAAATATCTCACCTATGAAAAAAAACTACAATTTTGCTAAAATTGTACTTATGCCCAAAAAGAAAACTATCGATTTTATTCTAAATTTTTCTAAAAGCATCAATACAATTAGTTTAAACAAGATGGATTTTATCGCCTTCAAAAATTAACAAAAAACTCCTTTTAAAAAGGAGTTTTTATTATTTATTCTCTTCTAAAAGAGGTTCTATATACTGCCTGTCATTGCTGAGGCGCGGGACTTTATTCTGTCCGCCCAGCTTCCCGCGAGATGCCATCCAGTCATAGAAAAGATTAGTTCTCGCTTTATGGATAATCGGTGGTTTCAGGGTCATGTTATTGTATCTTTTTGCCTCATAATCAGAGTTTAGAGATTTCAGCGTTTCATCAAAGATTTCAGAAAAATGCCCAAAATCATTCGGTTCTGTGGAAAACTCTATCATCCATTCGTGGCTGCCAGATTCGCCATCTTTCATATAGACTGGCGCACCTGTGTAATCCGTGATTTTCGCATTGGTTTCTTGACAAGCCTTAGAGAGGGCTGTTTCCACATTGTCTATCATCAGCTCTTCGCCGAATGCATTGATATAATGTTTGGTTCTTCCCGAGATTTTAAATCTAAACGGCTTCAAATCTGTGAATCTTATCGTATCGCCTATCAGATAGCGCCAAAGTCCTCCATTAGTGGAGATAACGACTGCATAATTTTTCCCTAATTCTACATTTTCCAGCGAAACGGCTTTCGCGTTTTCTGTCCCAAAAGTATCCATTGGGATAAATTCATAGAAAATTCCATAATCCAGCATGAGAAGCATTTCATCGCTGACAAATCGGTCTTGAATTCCGAAAAATCCTTCCGAAGCATTATAAATCTCATAATAGCGGATATCCTTGCCTATCAGCTGTTTATATTGCTCTCTATACGGCACAAAACTAATTCCGCCATGGAAAAACACTTCCAGATTCGGCCAGACTTCGGAAATGGATTTCTTCCCTGTATCTTTCAGAACCCTTTGCAGAAGCACCATCATCCAGCTGGGAACTCCCGTGAGGCTTCCCACATCTTTATTTTTTACTTCTGAAACTATGGCTTTCAGTTTGGTTTCCCATTCGGACATGAGGGAAACTTCCCTGCTCGGCGTGGTGGTTCTCTCTACCCAAAAAGGCAGATTTTCTATCAAAATCGCTGATAAATCACCGAATTTCGTTCCAAAACTTTCATAAAGTTCGGCACTTCCGCCTAATCTTAGATTTTTAAATTTAAATAAATTGCTGTCTTTGTGATTGTTAATATAAATCGCCAAAAGGTCTTTCCCTGCCTTATAGTGGCAGTTTTGGAGGCTTTCATCTGAAATTGGAATAAATTTGCTCTTTGCATTGGTCGTTCCAGATGATTTCGCGAAATGTTTTATTTTACCAGGCCAAAAAACATCAGGATTTCCCTGTCTCGCCTTTTCTATAAAAGGTTCAAAATCCTCATATGACACAATGGGAACCTGCTTATTGAAATCCTCATAAGACTTAATTTCTTCAAAGTGATGAAGTTTCCCATATTCCGTATTTTTCGCTTGGGAAAGCAGGGAAAACAAAACTCTCTGCTGAGTCTTGATAGGATGCTCTATAAACTGGTTGATTCCTTTCATTCTTCTGAGAATGAAAAGATTGAATATTTTATTTAAGATAGAATCAAAAGCCATAGTGACAAAGGTAAGAATATTTTAAAATTTCTGCCCTATTTATCCATTTCTTTGTATCCCACATCTACGAGATAGAGTCCGTGTGCGGGAGCAGATGCGCCTGCTTTATTGCGGTATTTGGCTTGGATAATGTCATGCAGGTCTGTTGGTTTTATTTTTCCTAAACCTACTTCCACTAGCGTTCCCACGATAGCTCTGACCATATTTCTTAAAAAACGATTAGCCGAAATCGTAAAAACAAGGCTGCTGCCTTTTTGTTTCCATTGGGCGTGATAAATTTTACAATTATTCGTTTTTACATCCGTGTGCAGTTTAGAAAAACTGGTAAAATCTTCGTATTCAAAGAGGATTTTACACGCTTCGTTCATTTTTTCTACATCAAATTTTTGTCTCCACATCTGCCATGAAAAAGCCTCTGCGAAAGGGTCTTTTTCCAATGAAATATGATATTCATAAGTTCTATAAACAGCGCTAAATCTTGCGTGCATTTCTTCTTCAACCTGAAAAATTCTCTTAATGGCGATGCTCGGCGGGAGAAAAGCATTCAGCCTCTTTACTAAATCTGCGCTGATAGGCTGGTCTGTATCAAAGTGGGCAAATATCTTTCGTGCATGTACGCCTGTATCGGTACGGCCTGCTCCTGTGGTTTTTATGTCTTCTCTCAATAGGGTAGAGAGGGCTTTTTCCAAAACTTCCTGCACGGATATTTGTTTTGGCTGAATTTGATAACCAAAAAAATGAGTCCCATTGTAGGAAAATTCTATAAAATACCGCATAATTTGCAATTTAAGACTGCAAAAATCGTAAATTTCTATTACATTTGCCTTGTTTTGGTGGTCATTTAGCAATGAAAAAAATATTACTTCTCTCGGACACGCATTCTTATATGGATAACCGCATTTTGGAATACGCCTCACAGGCGGATGAGATCTGGCATGCGGGAGATTTTGGAAATCAGGAAGTTATAGACAGCCTCAGCGCCGTAAAGCCTCTGAAAGGTGTCTTTGGGAACATAGATGACGCAGGAATACGGAAACAATTTCCTGAAATACTGAGATTTACCTGCGAGGAAGTGGAAGTTCTGATGACGCACATCGGCGGTTATCCTAAAAAATACGCTCCCAACATCAAAGCAGAACTGCTCCAGCACCCACCAAAACTCTTTATCTCTGGGCATTCTCATATTTTGAAAGTGATGTTTGACCAAGATTTGGGACTGCTGCACCTCAACCCTGGTGCGTGTGGAAATGTGGGCTGGCACAAGGTAAGAACAATGATGAGATTCGTGATAGATAGGCAGGAGATAAAAGATTTGGAAGTAATAGAACTCGGCACAAGATAAAATTATGAAAATAGGCGATAAAGTTTCGGTGATTGATGAGGATTTGGAGGGAACTCTGGTCTCAGTAAAGGATAAAACAGCGGTTTTTGAGGATTCGCATGGTTTTCGGCACGAATATCCTTTGGCTCAGCTTGTTTTGCGCGAAAATTTGATTTATGATGAAGTTCCTTTGACCAAAAAAGAAGAAACGAAAAAAAACATTTCCCAAAAGCACCAAAAAAATGCGATGAAAATAGACCTTCACTTTGATCAATTAGTGAAAAATCCTAATGAATATGACTCTTGGGAACGGCTCTTCATCCAAAAAGAGCGACTAATGGAGGTTTTGGACTTCTGCAAAGCGAATAAAATAAAACGGCTGGAAGTCATCCACGGACTGGGCGAAGGCGTCCTGCAAGAGTTGGTCTATGAAGTGCTGCGAGGCTATGCAGAGATAGAATTTGAGGAAAATGAATTCTTCAAGCATCAGTCTGCTTCGGTGGAGGTGGTTTTTGTTTAAACAAGGAGAAGTTTCGGTTGTTTTAGGGCTGTTATTGTTTCATTTTGCCATTTTAAAAGCTGGTAAATACCACTATCATAATCATTTTTTATAATATACTCTTTTATTAGTTCAGCTTTTTGAATAGCTTTTTTGAACCACTCTGCATTTTCATGCTTTTTTAATGCTGTTATTTTTTCTATATATTGTAATGCTTCAGAATATTTCCCAAGTATAAAATATGTATATGCTAAATATTCATCTCTTCCTATTTTATGCCCACAGTAAGAATTATTTAATATATAGGGTATAATATCCTCAAAAGAGTTTAGAAAGTTGTATTTTTTGAAATTCTGTAAAGATAAATTTATGTCATTTATTTCTTCTTTTTTCCAATGATTTCCTATTCTCTCGCCTAAACTGAAATTATATGTTGAAAACGGAACATATAAACACTGGACAAAGTATTGTAAGAAAAAAGCGTCTTTATCTACTGATGAATCTAAATAAAAACCTATTAAAACAGATGCTCCAGACTTATCTTTTATTATGTAGTAAGCCAATCTTCCGTTTTTAATAAACTTATCTGCAAATTTTATTTCCTTTATAATTTTGTTCAGTTCTGCGGTTTTCATTGCTTTTTAGGATTATACAAAATCAAAATTTATTTTTCACAAATAGATGCAATACAGCAGATTGTATTATTTTCAACAGGAAAGAATATAAGGTTTCCTTTTGTATTTTCTTTTAAAAAATTATTTTCTTCATAAACATCAGAATTTATTTTGAATAATTCGTTGCTATCATTCACAAAATATTTTTTCACATAAGGAGGATACCAATCTCTACAATCTTCTTTTTTCACTATTAAAGGAAAGTTTTGCTTCTTACCAGCAGATTTGAAAATTGTTTTATAATCTTGGTTTGAAAATTTTATTACTGCATATATTTCAATAATTTGGCTGCAATCTTGGCTGAGTTCCCCAAGTTTCGTTTTGGATATTTCATATTCTGCTTTTTGAATGGCAACAGGTAGATTTATATATTTTTCAAGCTCTTTTGTGTCCGTATGTATGTTATTTTCGGTTTTATTTGGCTTAATACAAGACATACATATAAAAAACAATAGTATTTTTCTCATTTTTCAGATTATTTCACTTATTTTATTCAACCTTACAAAGATATTTCTTAAAAACAATCTTTTCACAAAATTTTCTCTTATTTTTGTGGAATGCAAATAGTTATTATCGGTTCTGGGAATGTTGCCTATCATCTGGCGAAAGCTTTTATGGAAAACCAAATTCCTGTAAAACAGCTTTTCGGCAGGAATGAGGCAAGTTTGGAGAAAATCTCCTCCGAGCTTGGGATTTCGTATTCTACGGAGTGTTTAGAACCTGCGGATTTATATATTATCGCGGTGAAAGATGATGCCATCGGTGAAGTTTCCAAAATCATCACGGACAAAAACTGCCTCGTAGCCCACACTTCTGGCTCTACCCGAATGGAAATTCTGGCTGGAGAATACCGAAAGGCGAGTTTCTATCCTTTGCAGACTTTTTCAAAGGAGAAAAAACTGGACTATTCTAAAATTCCATTTTTCATCGATGCTGAAAATGAAAACGACAAGGAAATTTTGATGAATTTAGCTAAAAAAATTTCCTCAAAAGCCATGCTCGTAGATGATGAAAAAAGAAAATACATTCATCTCACTGCCATTTTTTCTTGTAATTTTGTCAATCATCTCTTTGCCAGAGCAAAAGAAATTTCTGACAGCCAAGACATTCCTTTTGAGTATTTTCTTCCGCTGATAGAAGAAACCGTTGATAAAATCCATTCCATCAACCCAAAAGACGCCCAGACAGGGCCTGCCAGAAGGAATGACCAAAAAATATTGCAAATGCACGAAACTCTCTTAGAAAATGATGAACAGAGAGAAATTTATAAAATAATGAACCTATCGATAAAAAAAATGTATGAGTTATAAATCAAAATTAAAAGATATAAAAGCCTTCGTGTTTGATGTAGATGGCGTTTTCACAGACGGAAGCATCGTTCTGATGCCAGATGGCAGCATGAGCCGCACGATGAATGTCTTGGACGGCTATGCTGTGACCAAAGCCATAAAAGCTAGCTACAGAATCGCCTGTATTACAGGAGGAAGCGACCCAATGGTGAAACATAGGCTCAACTATTTAGGGATAACGGATTATTACCCAAAATCCAGCTACAAACTTCAGAATTTTGAAGATTTTAAAGACAAATACGATTTGAAAAACGATGAGGTTTTGTCAATGGGAGATGATATTCCTGATTATGATATGCTTAGGCTGTCGGCTATCGGTGCTTGTCCTATCAATGCTGTTCCAGAAATCAAGAAAATTGCCGATTATATTTCGCCTATCTACGGCGGAAAAGGCTGTGTGCGAGATGTGATAGAACAAGTGATGAAGGTGCAGGGAAAATGGACAGAGGAGGATGATACCGCTTCTGTATAAATCAAAAAAATATGAAGTTATACTTAGGTTCGCAGTCGCCGCGCCGCAGAGAATTACTCGGTTCTTTGGGATTTGATTTTGAAGTAATTAATATAGAATGCGATGAGATTTATCCCGAAAATTTCCCTGCAAGTGATGTTGCTGCTTTTCTTTCGGAGCTGAAAGCCAACGCTTTCCGAAGTTTGGAGAAATCTGAAATTCTTCTGACTGCTGATACCGTGGTAGTTTTTGAAAATAAAATTTTAGGAAAACCTAAATCCATCAAGGAAGCCAAAGAAATGCTCAAAACACTTTCTGGGAAAACGCACCAAGTATACACTGCCGTAAGCATCAAAACTCATGATAAAATCCTGACACAGACCGATGTGGCGGATGTGAGTTTTTTGGATATTTCGGAGGAGGAGATAGATTTTTATGTTGATAAATTCCAGCCTATGGACAAAGCAGGAGGCTACGGAATACAGGAATGGCTGGGAATGGCAAAAATTGATAAAATAAATGGGAATTTCTACACCATCATGGGACTTCCTACAGCAGTGGTGTATTCCTTATTAAAAAAGGCTAAAACTGAATAATTATACAATAAAACACGAAATAATAGAGTTTAAAATAAACTATGAAAAAAAACATATTCTTATTGTCCGTTTTTATCTTGGCTGTGGGCTGTTCCACAAGAAAGAACAAGTTTGTCAATAGAGCTTATCATAATTTTACAGCTTATTATAATACTCTTTTTCATGGAAAAGAAGCCCTGAAAGCTGAACTAAAATCGCAGAAGGAAAGCTACAGAGACAATTTCCAAGAAGGATACTTAGAGGTTTTTAGCCAAAATTCTTTGATTCCTTCCAGCGAAGAGGAAGATATTGATGTCAATTTCTTTGGAGATGTTATCTCTTCTCCCATCCAAAAAAACAACATCGGCAACTTCCAAAAAGCAGAGGAAAAAGCCCTAAAAGCGATAGAGAAACACTCTATGGTTTTCGGAGGACAGCAGAAGAATAAAGAGATTTTTAATGCTTATCTTCTCCTGATAGAATCTCGTATTTATCAAGGGAAATTAAGCTCTGCTCTAGAAGCCATCAGCCAAGTTTATCAGACCATGCCGAAAGACAAAAGGCTTCCTCTTGTAAAGATATATGAGGGACTGATTTACTCCAAGATGAAAAACAACATCCGTGCGGAAGAAATTTTCTATGATTTAGATAAAAACTATACTCTTACCAAACAGCAAAAAGCAGTTCTGAGCGTTTATCAAGCTGAAAACCTGCTATATAGCAACAGAAAAGAAGAAGCCATAGACCATTTAGAAAAGGCTTTTGTCCTTAATAAATCCCGACAAACAAAAAGCAGAATCGCCTATCTCCGAGGGCAGATTTTGGCGGAATTGGGAAATATGGAAGAAGCCCGAGAAAGCTTCGTAACGGCGTATAAATATTCTAATGATTTTGAATTAGAAGTAAAATCACAAATAGAAATCGCCAAGACTTTTAACAATGACAAAGACTATGAAGAGGCTAAAAAATATTTGGAAAACATAAGCAAAAAAGGAACTTATGCTTCCAGAAAAAATGAATTTTACTACGCTCTAGGGCTGTTGGCAGCCAAAACAGGAAAAGAAAGCGAAGCCAATGAGTTTTTCCAAAAATCCATCAGAGAACAGATATCCGACCCGCATATCCGTGGGATGGCCTATTACGAAATCGGAAAATCACATTTCAAAAAAAGCGATTATATAAAGGCTGGAGCTTACTATGACAGTGCTGTGAGTGTCATAGAACATGCTCCTACAAAGGATAAAATAAAAGAACTCTCCACCAACATCAAAAACATTTCTAAAAACTACTACCTCATCAAGAAAAATGACAGCATTTTGGCTCTTACCAAAATGTCTGAAAATGAGCTGAATGACTTCTTTCAGAAACATATCAATGAATTGAAAGAAAAAGAAGAAAAAATAGAGCTGGCAAAGAGAAAGGAAAAGAAAAATAAGGAACTAGAAAGCTTTTTCTCTTATGACAACAGCTCTGATTTCAAAGAATTTGAAGATAATTTCAGCAGCCAAAAGGGAAATAAATTTTATTTTGCTAACGAAATTACTGTAGCCAAAGGAAGTAATGAATTTAGAAAAATATGGCAAAATAGAACGCTGAGCGACAACTGGAGATATGGCGAGGATAATAAGCTGAGCGGTTCTTTGGATGATTTAGAAAATGAGGCTCTGGGCAGAACTACTGCTGATGCGAGGAGATTTGAGGTGGCTTTCTACACAGAAAAAATACCAAAAGAGAAAAAAGCCATTTTAGCACTGAAAAAAGAACGAGACAGTGCAAGTCTGGAACTGGGCAGAATGTATGAAACTTACTTCCAAAATACACCGCTCGCTACCAAAACATTGTACGACTTGGTGGACAATCAACCTGAAAAAGATATAAAACTACAGGCTCTATACCTCATCTTCTCCATGAATCATGAGAAAACTCCTAGTCAGGCAGAAAGAGCAAAAAATATCATCATTCAGGAATTCCCAGATACACCTTATGCTATTTTTGTGAAAAATCCTAGAAATACCAATTTCACAGAATCTGAAGAAGAGGTGAAAAAAGTCTATCAAGAGGCCTATGCTCTGTATAATGAAGAAAAATACAAAGAAGCACAGAACATTGTAAATCAGGCTGTTGAAAAATATCCGAAAGATGCTCTCATTCCTAAATTTGAGCTGCTAAATGCGTTCATAATCGGAAGAAGCGAGAGCAAGGAAAAAATGATTTCTTCTCTACAACAGATTGTCCTAAACTATGAAAGAACCAACGAAGGGAAAAAGGCCAAAGAAATACTAGATTTCTTAGTTCCATCTAAGAAAAAAGAGGCGGATGAGATGAAAAACAAGGATACAGAAAACAAAGAGCAAAACTCTGAACCAGAAATTGCTGAAAACGAAACGGATATCATTCCTACTAATGAATCTGAAACTTCAGCCAGAATAGAGGAAATACCGCAAGAAAAACCAAAAGAAACTCCGAAAGAGGAACAAAAGAAACAAAAACCTACAAAACTAGAACGACCAGTCCAAAGCTGGGAAAAACAGTATTTAGATTAATCATAAAAACCAGCATCAGATATTTCTCTGATGCTGGTTTTTTATTTTACATTAAAATTTATGTTATAAGAAAATTACTTTTTCTTCACTCCATGAAAATCTTTCAAGTAAAATGGCTCGAAATAGACAATATCTTCAAAGTCTTTTTGCTTGTATTTTTCTACGGCTTTTTTTATCGAGTATTTCGCTGATGGATAGATATTTTCGTTATATTCCGCCCGCGAAAGTTTTAGTACCTGCTGCGCTTTCAGAGAGCCATCTCCTACGAAAAGTATTTTTTTGCCCTCATATTCCTGAAAAGATTCTTCATCCAAAATCTTCGCGTTTGTCTCTACCAGCATCTGCCCTGATTTCCCATCAAAAACAGCCGTATAGACCTCCATTCTACGCGCATCTACGAGCGGAATTATCAAATCATAATTGCCCAAAAATGGCTCTACCATAGTTTCCAGAGAATTTACCGTTACCAAAGGAATACCAAGCCCGAAACAAAAGCCCTTAGCCGAGGCCGCTCCTATCCGCAGCCCTGTATAAGACCCTGGCCCTTTTCCTAACGAAACTGCATCCAGATCCTTCAATTTTATTTCAGCTCCTTCCAGAGCCCATTCTATATAAGTGTGGAGGTTTTCGGATTGTTTATAATCCTGCGATACTTTCTCACAAAGACAAAGCAGTTTTTCATCAGACGAAATGGCAACAGAGCTGTTTTTAGACGAAGTCTCTATGTGTAGAATTTTCATTCAGCAAAATTAATTTTTTTATTTAAAATCCTCAAATATCTATGATTTCAAAAGCATTTTCTATATGCTTGATTTGGAACTGATTTTCTTCATTCGGAAGAATGGCGATTATATCAAACCTCGCTTCCTTGTCTATTTCATTTTCTTCCAAAAAATGGCTCGCAGCAGAGATGAGCAGCCTGATTTTCTTCTTATTCACTGCCTCTTCTGGACTCAGGAAAGCATCTGTGCTTCTGGCCTTTACTTCTACTATAACTATATGATTTTCAGTCTCTGCGATGATATCTATTTCGGCTTTCAGATAGCGGTAGTTTTTGACTAAAATTTTATAGCCTTTCTTTTCCAAAAACTCTACGGCCAGATTTTCGGATTCCTTCCCAAAGTCATTATGCTCAGCCATTGATGGGTTTATAAGAATTCTACTTTTGCTTCCGTTTCGGAAACATTTAGTTTTATTTCAGAGCCTAAAATCAGTGGTACATTATCAAAAATATGCCCGTTAGGAAAAGCGAACAGCTTTGGGAAAGAATATTTCTTGAGCCTTTCGGCGATGATTTCATAAGCCATAGCATCATAACTATACTCATAATCAGGATTTTCTGCTTCGTTTCCCATGTTAATCATCCCTCCGATGATGATACCCTTTATTCTCCTAAAAACACCAGCCAAATCAAGGGAAATGAGCATTCTGTCCAGCGAATAAAAATTCTCGCCGATGTCTTCTATAAACAAAATTTTGTCCCTGAAATCTACCGAATACGAGCTTCCCAAAAGCGCATAGACCAGCGCCAGATTTCCACCGACCAAAACGCCCTCTGCGCTTCCGTGGTTATTCTGTGGATGTGGAGCAACCTGATATTTAGGCTTTTTCCCGCTGAAAATATTGAAAATCTCTTCGTAACTTTCCGAAGAAACTCCAAAAGATGAGGTCTTCAGTGTCTGTCCGTGGATACTCGCAAAACCCTTTTTCAAGAGGAAACTTTGGATAACGGTATTATCCGAATAGCCGATGTACCATTTTGGATTTTCTTTGAAATGTTTTAGTTTTAGATGTCCCAAAAGATGCTGACAGCCATAGCCGCCGCGCGTAGCCCAGATGGCAGAAACCTCATCACTATTCAATGCCCAGTTCAGGTCAGAAATTCGCTGTTTTTCCGTTCCAGAATAGCTGTACCCAAAGGAAAATCTGCCCAAGCAATGAGGACTGAGAACAGGCTCATAGCCTTTGGATTTGATGAGTTCCAGCGTGGATAAAATCTGCTCTTCTTCTACCGAACCAGCAGGAGAAACGACTGCTATTTTATCGCCTTTTTTAAGGGTTTTTGGGAATATGACCGCCATAAGTGTCTCTTATTGAATATCTTTTTATTTTATTTCTTCTCGTTTGATGCCTTTTTCTTCTAATCTTTTGTCCAGTTGGTTAAAGGATTTGAAACTTTGAAGGAAAATAAACACGCTCAGAACCAGCAGAATAAAACCTACACCTTTTCGGATTTTATTGGCTACCTGCTGGTTGAGTTTATTGTGAAATTGTTTCGCCAAGTAGATTTTCGCCAAGTCTATCAAAAGATATGTCCCGATAACCAAGCCGATATAAAGCAAAAATCTGCCCGTGTCAGGATAGTTTTTTCTAATGAAAATGACGGTTACCAGCCAAAAAAGCACCACGCCAATGTTCAGAATATTGAGCAGGAAACCATTGAGAAAAGTTTTCAGATAGTTTTGGTTGATGAGTCTTTCCTCGCCTGCGATGTGCATTCTGGTTTTGGAAACGATCATATAAATCCCATAAACAAAGATAATAAGCGCGGAAATCCTATAAAAACTCGGGTATTGGTCTATGATGTGGATAATGTCCTGACTGCTGAAATACGCCGCCACAATACACACTATATCCGCAAAAACCACGCCCAAATCCAGCGCCAATGCATGCCGAGGCCCTCGCGAAAGGCTGGTCTCCACCAAAAGGAAGAAAACAGGCCCGATAAATACCAAACTAAGCATAAAACCCAAACCGACAGCAGAAAAAATAAGCTCTATCATAGGATGCGAATTCTTAATTGAAACTCCAAAAATACGGAATTTATTTTTAGATGAAAATCATTATATTTGTCCAACTAATTTTAAATTCAATAAAAAATGAAAAAACTTTTATTTTCAGCTCTCGTGGGAGCGATGATTATTTCGTGCAGCAGAGATAATGACAACACAAATCCTACAACGCCTCAGAAACCCGCAACCAGTGAAATAGGAATTCTTCCTGTGAAGTATTCTTATTATGATGATAGATCTAACCAACTAAGTGCAGAAATAACCTTCATATACAATGGAACAAAACTAACAAAACTAATACATAATGATGGAGATGTATCTAATGTTAGTTATAATGGAAATTTAATTACCTCTATTATAAATAGTAAAATGTCTAGTGAATTTGGTTATGATTCTAATGGTAATCTTACATCTGAAAAATTAAAAAGATTTAGTAATTCTACTAAAACTTCAGAAAATGATATAACATACACTATCAATGGTTCTACTGTAACAGCACAAAAGATATCTAAAAATTATGATTATAGAGACGGAACTCTATCTTCTATAACCACTTCTACCATCACTTACACATTAGATGCAAAGAAAAGACCAATAAAAAGAGTAGAAGTTTCTGAAGAGAGAGACTCAACAGGAAATCTTATTGAAAAGACGAATAATAATACTACTACTTACCAATATGCAAATCATCATAGTTTAATAGAAAACATAAAAGGAATGGATAAACTTAATTATTCATCTGTTGCAATTGGAGGAGAAGATAGCGATGATATATTCTTTCCTATTTCTTATGCAAAGAAAGAAATAAACGAAACTCTTTATCATTCTGGTAGCCCTTATCAGAATGGTAATTATACAAGAGAATCTATGGTAGAATATACTTTAAACACTAACAACTATCCTACGAAAATACAATTTAAAACTAAAGACCCTGCTACAGGACAATATAAAAATAGTGATTATTATCGTACAATAGAATACAACAAATAACACAAAAAACTCCCTTTTTTAGGGAGTTTTCTCTTTTTAGTGTAAAAGATATTATTCTTATCTTTGTCCAATTAATTTTAAATTCAATATAAAATGAAAAAACTTTTATTTTCAGCTCTCGTGGGAGCGATGATGATTTCGTGTAGCAGGGATAATGACAACACTAATCCTACAACGCCTCAGGCGCCTGCAATCAGCCAAACAAGAATTCTTCCAACCAAACTTACCTCTTCTAAAACTGGTAAAGCAGATGAAGTATCTACTTTAATTTATAATGGAAATAAGCTCGTGAAAGCTACTCATGACAACAACAAAGATCAAACTTACACTTATACAGGAGATTTAATCACTTCTATGAATAATCCTGATGGAGGTTCTTATGTATTTAATTATGACTCTAATGGAAACCTTATCTCTGAAAAAGGAGAATTTTATGATGGTACTATTAAAGTTTTAGAAGAAAATACAACATACACCATCAATGGTTCTACTGTAACAGCACAAAAGATATCTAAAAATTATAATGATATAACTGGAACTCTATCTTCTATAACCACTTCTACCATCACTTACACATTAGATGCAAAGAAAAGACCAATAAAAAGAGTAGAAGTTTCTGAAGAGAGAGACTCAACAGGAAATCTTATTGAAAAGACGAATAATAATACTACTACTTACCAATATGCAAATCATCATAGTTTAATAGAAAACATAAAAGGAATGGATAAACTTAATTATTCATCTGTTGCAATTGGAGGAGAAGATAGCGATGATATATTCTTTCCTATTTCTTATGCAAAGAAAGAAATAAACGAAACTCTTTATCATTCTGGTAGCCCTTATCAGAATGGTAATTATACAAGAGAATCTATGGTAGAATATACTTTAAACACTAACAACTATCCTACGAAAATACAATTTAAAACTAAAGACCCTGCTACAGGACAATATAAAAATAGTGATTATTATCGTACAATAGAATACAACAAATAACACAAAAAACTCCCTTTTTTAGGGAGTTTTCTCTTTTTAGTGTAAAAGATATTATTCTTATATTTGCTCAATTAATTTTAAATTCAATATAAAATGAAAAAAATTTTATTTTCAGCTCTCGTGGGAGCGATGATTATTTCGTGCAGCAGGGATAATGACAACACAAACCCTACAACACCTCAGACACCTGCAATCAGCCAAACAGTAATTCTTCCAACCAAAGCTACCTATTCTCAAACTGGTAGAGCAGATAAAGTAATTACTTTTAGTTATGATGGAAATAAGCTCATGAAAGTTATTCATGACAACAAAGATGTAATTTACACTTATACAGGAGATTTAATTACTTCTATGAATAATCCTAATGAAAGTTATTATGTATTTAATTATGATTCTAATGGAAACCTTATCTCTGAAAAAGGAGAATCTTATAGTGGTACCATTAAAGTTTTAGAAGAAAATACAACATACACCATCAATGGTTCTACTGTAACAGCACAAAAGATATCTAAAAATTATAATGATATAACTGGAACTCTATCTTCTATAACCACTTCTACCATCACTTACACATTAGATGCAAAGAAAAGACCAATAAAAAGAGTAGAAGTTTCTGAAGAGAGAGACTCAACAGGAAATCTTATTGAAAAGACGAATAATAATACTACTACTTACCAATATGCAAATCATCATAGTTTAATAGAAAACATAAAAGGAATGGATAAACTTAATTATTCATCTGTTGCAATTGGAGGAGAAGATAGCGATGATATATTCTTTCCTATTTCTTATGCAAAGAAAGAAATAAACGAAACTCTTTATCATTCTGGTAGCCCTTATCAGAATGGTAATTATACAAGAGAATCTATGGTAGAATATACTTTAAACACTAACAACTATCCTACGAAAATACAATTTAAAACTAAAGACCCTGCTACAGGACAATATAAAAATAGTGATTATTATCGTACAATAGAATACAACAAATAACACAAAAAACTCCCTTTTTTAGGGAGTTTTCTCTTTTTAGTGTAAAAGATATTATTCTTATCTTTGTCCAATTAATTTTAAATTCAATATAAAATGAAAAAACTTTTATTTTCAGCTCTCGTGGGAGCGATGATGATTTCGTGTAGCAGGGATAATGACAACACTAATCCTACAACGCCTCAGGCGCCTGCAATCAGCCAAACAAGAATTCTTCCAACCAAACTTACCTCTTCTAAAACTGGTAAAGCAGATGAAGTATCTACTTTAATTTATAATGGAAATAAGCTCGTGAAAGCTACTCATGACAACAACAAAGATCAAACTTACACTTATACAGGAGATTTAATCACTTCTATGAATAATCCTGATGGAGGTTCTTATGTATTTAATTATGACTCTAATGGAAACCTTATCTCTGAAAAAGGAGAATTTTATGATGGTACTATTAAAGTTTTAGAAGAAAATACAACATACACCATCAATGGTTCTACTGTAACAGCACAAAAGATATCTAAAAATTATAATGATATAACTGGAACTCTATCTTCTATAACCACTTCTACCATCACTTACACATTAGATGCAAAGAAAAGACCAATAAAAAGAGTAGAAGTTTCTGAAGAGAGAGACTCAACAGGAAATCTTATTGAAAAGACGAATAATAATACTACTACTTACCAATATGCAAATCATCATAGTTTAATAGAAAACATAAAAGGAATGGATAAACTTAATTATTCATCTGTTGCAATTGGAGGAGAAGATAGCGATGATATATTCTTTCCTATTTCTTATGCAAAGAAAGAAATAAACGAAACTCTTTATCATTCTGGTAGCCCTTATCAGAATGGTAATTATACAAGAGAATCTATGGTAGAATATACTTTAAACACTAACAACTATCCTACGAAAATACAATTTAAAACTAAAGACCCTGCTACAGGACAATATAAAAATAGTGATTATTATCGTACAATAGAATACAACAAATAACACAAAAAACTCCCTTTTTTAGGGAGTTTTCTCTTTTTAGTGTAAAAGATATTATTCTTATATTTGCTCAATTAATTTTAAATTCAATATAAAATGAAAAAAATTTTATTTTCAGCTCTCGTGGGAGCGATGATTATTTCGTGCAGCAGGGATAATGACAACACAAACCCTACAACACCTCAGACACCTGCAATCAGCCAAACAGTAATTCTTCCAACCAAAGCTACCTATTCTCAAACTGGTAGAGCAGATAAAGTAATTACTTTTAGTTATGATGGAAATAAGCTCATGAAAGTTATTCATGACAACAAAGATGTAATTTACACTTATACAGGAGATTTAATCACTTCTATGAATAATCCTAATGAAAGTTCTTATGTATTTAATTATGATTCTAATGGAAACCTTATATCTGAAAAAACAAAATTTTATGATGGTACTATTAAAACTTCAGAAAATGATATAACATACACTATCAATGGTTCTACTGTAACAGCACAAAAGATATCTAAAAATTATGATTATAGAGACGGAACTCTATCTTCTATAACCACTTCTACCATCACTTACACATTAGATGCAAAGAAAAGACCAATAAAAAGAGTAGAAGTTTCTGAAGAGAGAGACTCAACAGGAAATCTTATTGAAAAGACGAATAATAATACTACTACTTACCAATATGCAAATCATCATAGTTTAATAGAAAACATAAAAGGAATGGATAAACTTAATTATTCATCTGTTGCAATTGGAGGAGAAGATAGCGATGATATATTCTTTCCTATTTCTTATGCAAAGAAAGAAATAAACGAAACTCTTTATCATTCTGGTAGCCCTTATCAGAATGGTAATTATACAAGAGAATCTATGGTAGAATATACTTTAAACACTAACAACTATCCTACGAAAATACAATTTAAAACTAAAGATCCTGCTACAGGACAATATAAAAATAGCGATTCTTATCGTACAATAGAATACAACAAATAACATAAAAAAACTCCCTAAAAAAGGGAGTTTTTTATTGCTGTTATTCTACTATTTTAAAATCCAATTGTTTCTGGATGAGGTTGGCTTTTACTACTTGTATTTTTATCTCATCACCGAGGCGGTAGGTCTTGCCTGACTTGGTGCCGACAATAGAATGCGCCTTCGAATCATGGAAGTAGGAATCATCCATCAGGTCTCTCAGTTTTATCATGCCTTCGGCGCCGTTTTCAGGTATTTCTACCCAGAAACCATAGTCTGCCACGCCCGAGATTACCCCCGTGAAATCCTGACCTACTTTATCTTCCATGAACTTCACCTGCATGTATTTTATAGAGTCCCGCTCTGCATTGGCAGCCAGCCTTTCCCTATCGCTGCAGTGTTTGCAGTATTCTTCGTATTCCTCTCTGTTTGGCGATTTTCCACCATCCAAATAATGCTGGAGCAGTCTATGTGCCATCAAATCTGGATAACGGCGAATAGGCGAAGTAAAATGCGAATAATATGGGAATGCTAGTCCGTAGTGCCCTATATTCTCGGTAGAATAGACTGCCTTGCTCATACTTCTCATCGCCAAAGTTTCCACCATATTTTCCTCGCCTTTTCCTGCGACATCTTTTAGGAGTTTGTTCATACTTTCGGCTATTTTTTGGGAATTGGAAATATTCATTTTGTAGCCGAGTGTCTGCACGAAATCCCTCAGTGCTTCCAGTTTGGCTGGGTCTGGGTCATCGTGGATACGATAAATAAAGGTATTATGGGTCGGTTCGCCCTTTCTGGAAAGAGATACATATTCGGAAACTTTTCTGTTTGCCAGCAGCATAAACTCCTCTATCAGGTGGTTAGAATCTTTACTGATTTTAAAATAAACTCCGATAGGATTATTATTTTCATCAAGGTTAAATCTCACCTCACTGCGGTCAAAGGCGATAGCTCCTTTCTTTAATCTATCTTTTCTGAGAATCTTCGCCAAGTGGTCTAATGCCAGTATTTCCTCAGCCAAATCTCCTTTTCCTGTTTCTATACGCTCTTGGGCTTCTTCGTAGGAGAATCTTCTGTCAGAGTGGATGACTGTACGCCCAAACCACTGTTTCACTATCTCCGCCCTGTCATTCATCTCAAACACCGCCGAAAAAGCGTATCTATCCACATTTGGCTTTAGCGAACAGAGGTCATTACTGAGAATCTCTGGGAGCATGGGAACTACCCTATCCACGAGATAAACGGAAGTCGCACGGCTGTATGCTTCTTCATCCAAAAGCGTTCCTGGCTGCACATAGTGGGATACATCGGCAATGTGTACGCCTATTTCCCAATTTCCGTTGTCTAATTTTTTCAGCGAAAGTGCATCATCAAAATCCTTGGCATCTTTCGGGTCTATGGTAAAAGTGAGTGTCCCCCGCATATCTCTCCTTTTTTTCAGCTCTTCGGGAGTGATTTCTCGGTTGATTTTATTTGCGAAATCCTCTACTTCCTCAGGGAAATGGTAGGGAAGTTCATATTCGGCAAGGATGGAATGGATTTCCGTTTCGTGTTCGCCTGGCTTTCCTAATACTTTGATGATTTCCCCTTCTGGGTTTTTGGAATTAATGTCCCATTGGAGCATCTTCACGACTACTTTATCGCCGTCTTTGGCTCCATTGATTTTAGATTTTGGAATGAAAATATCGGTATTGATGACCTTTTTATCACAAATCACAAACCCGAAATCCTTATATTTCACATACTCAAATGTCCCCACAAAAGAGTCTTTGGCTCTCTCCAAAACCTCTAACACAGAGCCTTCCAGCTTTCGCCCTTTGAAGTTGTAAGTGATGATCAAGACCTTATCGCCCTGCAAAGCATCTTTTACATTTTTCTGATGGATGAAGATATCCTCGTCCAGTCCCTCCACACTTACATAGGCATTTCCATTAAGCGCAAAATCTATCGTTCCTGTCAGCGTCTCTTTTATCTGCAGGTTTACCATATACTTGCCCTTTTCCACTTCTTTTATTTTATCTTGGGCTCTCAGTTTGTGCAGAGTCTGGATAACCAGTTCTCTCTGGCGCGGATTTTTGTAGTCTATGCCGTCTGCTATCTGTTTGTAATTGTATATTTTAGAATTTTTCTTATTCATAAATCGGAGAATGAGTCTTCCGATACTCTCCAATTTGTATTGTTGTTTTTGTGATTTATTTTTTTTCTTCATAAATGTTTTTTCTTAAAAATTTTGTTCTTCAAATATAACATTATTTATGCTTTTTTCACCAAAAATCCCCCTTCATCTTTTTATAATAAGGGGGATTGAATTACAAAAAACAAAAATCGTTATTTTCCTATGGTTTTATTTTATCCACTCTCAACTGGTGTCTACCTCCTTCAAATTCTGCGGTAAGGAATGCTTTTGCAATTTCCAAAGCCTCTTCATTGCTCACGAATCTTGCTGGAATTGCTACCATATTAGCATCATTGTGCTGTCTTGTCAAAGCTGCAACTTCTGGGTTCCAAGCCAGTCCAGCTCGGATACCTTCATGTTTATTGGCTGCCAGCTGCATACCATTTCCTGTTCCACATATTAAAATTCCCAAAACGCAGTCCCCCTTTTCGATAGAAGTAGCGGCTGGATGAGCAAAATCTGGATAATCTACACTTTCTTTGAAAAATGTCCCAAAATCCACCATGTTATAATCTGCTTTTAGTTTTCTTTTTAGAAAATCTTTCATTTCGTGACCTGCATGGTCAGATGCTATTGCTATGTTTATCATATCTATTTTTCTTTTTGCAAAAATATTATTTTAGCAAGGTTTGAGACAAATTATTTTTTATGATTTTTGTAATGTTTCAGCCCGCATTCTAAGAATTTCTTGAAATCTTCTTTGTCCATATATCCAGAGACAGGCGTATTAATCACCTTATTATCAGGAGTTACCAGAACATAGTGCGGCTGGGAATTGTTCTCAAAATTTATCTGCTGAAACATACTCCATCTGTCGCCGATTGTTTTTATCTTCTTCATCTGTCCATTTCCCATGTCTATTTTCATCTGCTGGTCTTGTGGAAGTTCATCTTTATCATCTATATAAAGAGAAGCCAAAACCACCTCGTTCTGAAGAATAGGTAAAATGTCTGGCTGTGACCAAACGAATTCCTCCATTTTTCGGCAGTTTTCGCAGCCGTGACCCGTGAAGTCTATCAGGATAGGTTTATTTTCTTTTTTTGCTAATTCTACCGCTTCGAAATAATCATGAATAGGGTGTATTCCCAAAATCCCATCTTTTTCATTATGAAAATAGCTCACATTGAGCGGCGGCAAAATTCCGCTCAGCATAGAAAGTTTCGGTCTGTCGCTCGGTATCAGTCCTTGAACCAAATACACCAAAAAGCCTATTCCAGCCGCTCCAAATAATTTTCTCGTAAGGGAAATTTTTAGTTTTTTATCATCGTGAGGAAATCTTATTAGCCCAAACAAATATAATATTAAACCAATAGTAAGAACCACCCAAATGGCGATGAATAATTCTCGTTTTAAAAATGCTGTTTTCGCTACCAAATCTGCTTTGGAAAGGAATTTCAGCGCCAAGCCCAGTTCTATGAAGCCCAGCACTACTTTCAGCGTATTCATCCAGCCTCCTGACTTCGGCAAAGACTGTAATGCCTGTGGAAACAGCGCCAACAATCCGAAAACAATCGCCCAAGCAAAACCAAAACCTGCCAAAGCAAAAGTCAGCAGCATAGGAACATTAGACGAACCCGTTACTGCACTTCCCAGCAATGACCCTAGAATAGGCCCTGTACATGAGAACGAAACAATCACCAAGGTAAGCGCCATGAAGAATATTCCTACAATTCCTCCTGCCTCTTCCGCCTTTGAAGATTTATTGGCTATGGAACTAGGTAAAGCTATATCATAGTATCCAAAAAAGCTTCCCGCGAAGAAAACAAACACGATAAAAAATGCCAAATTAAGCCATACGCTGGTAGATATTTCATTAAAAATATTTCCAGCAACGCCGCTTATCAAGTGAAATGGCAAACTAAGCAAAGTAAAAATCAACAGAATGAAGAAACCATACAGAACAGCATCTCTTCTGCCCTTCGCTTTGTCTTTTGCTCCTTTGGTAAAGAAAGAAACCGTCAAAGGCACCATAGGGAAAACGCATGGCGTAAGCAAAGCAATAATCCCTCCTACAAAGCCTAAAAATAGATAAGTCCAATAGCTCTCATCTGTATTCGCAGTCTGCTCTGTACCACACTGAACAAGAGGATTTTTATAATCAAGCCCTTGTATTTTTAGGTTTTTCGTGTCTAATTTTTGGTTTTCAGCCAATGTCTGCGAAGCCTGTGTTTCATCTGTGGATGTATCTTTCGGAGTTTCGGAATTTTCTTTCTTGTCTAAAATTTCTTCGTCCTTTATATCACTTCCCTCTATCTTTATTTGATGCTGAAGCTCAATGGTATTGGGAGCAAGACAAACTCTGTCATCACAGGTTTGGTAAGTAATTTCTGCTGAAACATTGGTAGATTTTTTAGCATCTTTTAGTTTGAATTTTTGTTTAAAAGACACTGTATTAGAATAATAGACTATTCTAGCACCAAACGCCTCCGAAAACTCATCTATTTTTTTTCCTACCTCGGTTACCTTTCCTATGGGTTCTATATTTTTCCCTAAGAGTCTCATCTCTGTGGGAATACCGCTGTCCTCTGGAATATCTTTAGAATAGATATGCCATCCGTTTTCTAGTTTTCCTACGAGGATGGCTTCGTATTCATTTTCGCCTAATTTATTGACTTCTAGTTTAAATTTTACTGGGTCTTTTATCTGAGCATAAACTCCTGTAATGATAACACTAAAAAGAACAAGTAAAAGCTTTTTTATGTTTTGCATTTTATATTATTTCTTCTGTTAATATTTTATTCAAAATCTTGTAATTCCACGAGCTTTTTATAAGCTCCATTTTTGTCCATTAGTTCTTTGTGTGTTCCTTGTTCTAGTATCATTCCTCGTTCCATCACTACTATCCAGTCTGCTTTTTGGATTGTAGAAAGACGGTGGGCGATAACCAGAGAGGTTCTGTTCTCCATCATTTTTTCTAATGCTTCCTGCACGAATCTCTCACTCTCGGTATCCAGTGCGGAAGTTGCCTCATCTAGAATCATAATCGGAGGATTTTTCAGCACAGCGCGGGCAATAGAAACTCTTTGTTTTTGTCCGCCAGAGAGTTTATTCCCATCATCGCCTATATTGGTATCATACCCATCCGAAAGATTGAGGATGAAATCATGGGCGTTAGCGATTTTTGCGGCTGCTTCTACTTCTTCTCTATCCGCATCTAGCTTACCCATGAGAATATTGTTATAAACGCTGTCATTGAACAATACAGACTCCTGAGTAACCATTCCTATCATTTGTCTATAATCCCTTACTTTCAGGTCTTTTATATTATTCCCATCTATCAGGATTTCTCCCTCTGTGGCATCATAAAATCTGGCTAAAAGATTGGCAATCGTGGTTTTTCCACTTCCACTTTGTCCCACCAAAGCAACTGTTTTGCCTCTTGGAATAGTTAAATTAAAGTTTTTCAGGATGGTTCTATCTTCATTATAATAAAATCCTACATTCTTAAACTCTATGCTGTTTTCTAATGTCTGGATAGAAATAGGATTTTCTTTTTCGTCTATCTTGATATCTGCATCCAGAATCTCTATCACACGCTCCAGCGCTGGCCCTCCTTTTTGTATAGTAGAAATAGAATTGGCTAAACTTTTAGCGGGAGGCAGAATTTGGAAAAACATTGCTAAAAACACCAAAAACTCCTCAGGCGAAAGACTTTGGTTTTCAATGATTTGTTTCCCTCCATACCATGTGATTATCAGGAAAGTGATAGAACCCAAAAACTCACTCATTGGAGAGGCAAGTTCTCTTTTTTTACCTACGCCTACTGCGGCATTCAGCCACTTATTGATAGAAGTCGTGAAACGATTGTTTAGCAATTTATCTGCATTAAAAATTTTAATAACCTTCGCAGATTTCAGAGTTTCATCCACGATAGAAAAAATATTTCCCATTTCGGTTTGGGCTTCGTGGGCTTGTTTTTTTAGGCTTTTTCCTATCAGTGCTATCAAAGTTCCCATCACTGGCAAAACCAATAAAGTGAAAAATGTAAGCTCTGGACTTAGATAAAACAAAGTAATCAGCGTACTTATCAGCATAAAAGGAGAATTGACCAACTCTACTAAACTACCCAAAATACTTCCTTCCACTTCTCCCACATCATTAGACATTCTGGACATCATATCTCCTTTTCTCTGTTCTGTAAAAAACGAAACAGGAAGCGTCAAAATCTTTTGATACATAGAAGTACGAAGGTCTTTGGCTACACCTACACGATAATAAATAAGCATCAAAGAACCTATGTAACGGAAAATATTTCTTGCAAAAAACGCAAACGCCGTGATGACACATAACCACGCCAAAACTGTCAAAGCTCCATGTTCTCTTGCATTCACCTCCACTAGATAGTATGCATAATCCTTCAGGTAGGAAAAATAGTCTGACATATTCCCGCTGTATACAGGCTCTACCAATGGTTTGTCATTATTAATAGTTCCAAAAAGCATTCCCAAAACAGGAAGTATAGTACCCGCAGATGCTATCTGGAAAACGGAATAAAGAATATTAAAAAATAAACTCCCGAAAATATATTTTTTATGAGGGTTGGCAAATGCCAAAATTCTTCTATAAGGATTCATCAAATAAAAATTTCAACTGACCAAATTACAATTTTTTTTCTTATACAAAAAAACCAGCCCAAAAGACTGGTTTTTCACTCAAAATAAATCGTTGTATAGCTATCGGAGTCTGTCTACAGATTTTACAAGCCTCTCATCTCTACGGATATTTTTATTTGCCATAAATAAAAACACAATAGAAATCAGCGGAAATATCGGCTCAATACCTTTCTCAGGAAAATCCATTCCTCCAGGTAAATTTAGTAACCAATAAACCAATAACCCTATCAACAAAGCGTTTATAACAATGCTGATATTATTCAGCAGTATTTGTCTTCCTCTATTTTTGTACATAAAAATACAGATGAATTCTACTGCTCCCAAAAATCCTACTCCGCCCAAAAAACCTAGAATTTCAACATCTTTTGATGTCAAAAAAAGTCCCACAGTGGCAAGCCCTGCAATGAGAATAAATATAGTCTGTATTCTTTGTAACATGGTGCAAAAATAAAATATTTTTTTGTATTTATCAAAAATAGTGTAGATTTGCAGCATATTTTTCGATTAAAGGAGCAGTGGACTTCTATCATTTGTTCCTAATTACATCTTAATTTTACATTGATTTTAATTACATTTACTAAAAATTTATATGTTTAACATTGAAAGCCTACAGTCAAAATCTACAACAGAATTGACTAAAATTTGTAAAGATTTAGGCATTAAAGTAGCAAGAAACAGCACAGAAAATGATAAAGTTTTCGCTATTCTTGACTTTCAAGCTGCAAATCCCAAAGTAGCAAAAGAATACTATAATGCAACCGAAGAGAAACCTGAGAACACCACTGAAAACCAAACTCCAGAGAAAAAAACTACTAAAAGAAAAAGAGTAGAAAAACCAGCAGAAGAAAATATTTCGGACAAAAAAGAAGAAACAGAATCAAAAACCGAAAAACCTGCCAAAGAGGAGAAAAAAACTACTCCAAAAACCAAAAAATCTCCTAAAAATACAAAAGAAAAAGAAGCTAATATTCCAGCTTCGGCAGCAGTAGAGGAAAATATTTCGGAAGAGAAAACCAATGAAGGAGAAAAACCTCTAAAAAAGAAAACCAAACAAAAAGAAAACACAAAACAATCAGAAAACAAAGAATCCGAAAACGAAGAGCAAAATCCTCCTAAAAAGGAATTTAATTTTGACAATATTGTAATCGTAGAGGGTGTTTTAGAGATTCTTCCTGACAACTATGGATTCCTCCGTTCTTCGGATTTCAATTATATTTCTTCTCCAGACGATGTATTTGTCTCTACCAACCAAATCAGAAATTATGGTCTAAAAACTGGTGATACCGTGAAAGGTATCGTCCGACTTCCAAAAGAAGGAGAAAAATATTTTTCGCTCCAAAAAGCATTGGAAGTAAATGGCAGAGACCTGCATTTCATCAAAGACAGAGTAGCTTTTGAATATCTCACTCCGCTATTCCCACAAGAGAAATTTAATTTAACTGGAAAAAATTCCACCCTTTCTACTAGAATAGTGGATCTATTCGCTCCAATAGGAAAAGGACAAAGAGCAATGATAGTAGCCCAGCCTAAAACAGGGAAAACTATGCTCCTGAAAGACATTGCCAATTCCATCTCGGCAAATCACCCAGAAGCCTATATGATGATTCTTCTGATAGATGAAAGACCAGAGGAAGTGACTGATATGCAGCGAAGTGTGAATGCAGAAGTAATCGCTTCTACCTTTGATGAAGCGGCAGAAAAACATGTAAAAGTAGCCAATTTGGTTCTGTCTAAAGCCCAAAGAATGGTAGAATGCGGACATGATGTGGTAATTTTACTAGATTCTATCACTCGTCTGGCGAGAGCCTATAACACGGTAACTCCTGCCTCTGGAAAAATCCTCTCCGGTGGAGTAGATGCCAATGCACTGCACAAACCAAAAAGATTTTTCGGAGCGGCTAGAAAAATAGAAGGTGGCGGTTCTTTGACCATCATCGCTACAGCTCTGATAGATACAGGTTCTAAAATGGATGAAGTGATTTTTGAAGAATTCAAAGGAACAGGAAACATGGAACTCCTGCTGGATAGAAAAATCGCTAATAAAAGGGTTTTCCCTGCAGTGGATTTGGTGGCTTCCAGCACGAGAAGGGACGACCTGCTGCATGATGAAACTACTCAGCAGAGAATGTGGATTTTAAGAAAATATCTTTCTGATATGAATCCTGTAGAAGCTATGGAATTTGTAGAAAAACAAATGAAAGCAACTCTGAACAACGAAGAATTCCTAATGTCTATGAACAAATAAAAAAACCTCGGAAATTCCGAGTTTTTTCGTTTTTAGGAGTTTTATTTTGTTGAGATTTTATCTATCCATTCGAAAAGTTCTTCCAAATCATAGTCGCCTCTGTGTACTATGTCCCAAGGCATAGCAAAATCTACAGCTTTTTTATGGTTTCTAAGGGTAGTCGCAAGAATTGTAGAAATCGCAAGGGAAGTATCCGCATCTTTGGCGCCGTGTCTTATTCTCCAGTTTTGGGTGGATGTGTTTTTAATGAAATTCATCGGATTCATCATTTTTACGATATCCGTATCCGCCATTTCGGCTTTTGTATATTCATATGTTCTGGCTCCACCTTCGACAGGATATTCTGTTATGAAAAACTTGGCTGTATTATTATCAAAAGAAAATTTTGTAAAATGTTTATTATCAACCGTTAAATCTCCAAACAAATTATTCTCTCCAGCAGATAAATCCAAAGCATCAAACGCAGGAGCGGATTTACTTCTAGAAAGATATTCTTTGGAATAAGTTTTAAAATCCAGCCCTACTACTTTTTTATTTTTAAACTCAAGCCAAGAATATTTACTCAAATCCTTTCCTTCCGAGATGGCTTTGTTTGCTGAATTTATCACAAATTTTTTCACATATTCTTTGAATGTTCCTTCTCCTTTATCATTGAGCATCAATGTTTTTCCGTTTTCATCTTTTAGTTTTAAGGAATTCACATATTTAGGAAACATAGCAGCTAATTTGGGCTGAACAGCGATTTGTTCCTCAGTCAAGGTTTTTGTGAATATCTCAATATAACCAGGATGGACAAGATTTATTACCTTATAATCCTTCACATGTCCATACTGCCATTCGTAGGCTGCATCAGCATTGTCAAGATTGGTAATTGGGCAATAGGCAGAGACCGCAAAAATATCATCTCTCGCAGCAGCAGCGCCTAATTCATTCAAGTAAGAATGATAAATTTTCTGATTTCCACTCGCTCCCAAAAGCGCTGAAAGGGCTCCGCCTGCTCTTGTTCCGTTAGAAATGATTTTTTCGGCATTACCCGGCATTATTTTATCATTAAATCTAAGATACCTCACCGCCGCCTTTAAATCTACTATCGCAGCAGGAGCTTTGCCAATGTATTGTGCTTTATCATTAGTAAGTTTACGCCCTCTTGCTCCTGGAGATGCCACTACATAGCCTTTGGACAGGGCGACAAGGATAGCATTGTCCTTGCCTGTTATTCGGTCTTTTATTGGCTCTCCTGCTTGTGAGGACATATATCTACCTACATCATTTGGGAGGAAAATAGGCGCTGTATCAGCATTATACTTTCTGATGTTTTTTCCCTCGTAGTATTCCACAGGGATATAAATGTTCATACTCTGATATCGTACATCCACAGGATGGCTGACATAGACTACATCTTCGTAAGCTCTGAAAGAAATTTCTTTTCCTGCTACCTGAGCCGTTTTTATGGTGTATTTTTCTGAATCAAAATTCAGAGAATACTCTTTGGACTGGGCGTGCATCATAGAAGCCGCCACTGCCATAATTCCTATTGCTGTTTTTTTCATTTGACTAATTGTTTATGTAAATATAATTTTATTTTTAAAAAAAAATTATCTTCTCGTAGCTACCCAAGTGCCTCTTTATCCTTCTTTTTTCCACTCGCCTTTACCGAAGCGCAGACTTCCTTGAATCATAAATTTAGAATCTCCCGAATATACCTGCTGTAATGTTCCATCATGTAGCACACATCCCATACTTTGTTCTTCGTAAAAAGTTCCCGAAGTCCTTGTTACTCTTTTCATATAGCCGCTTTTTGATACTTCCAGAGTGAAAGTCCCTCTTTCATCTCCTGTGTAAGTTCCTGTCCAAGTTCCCATATAGGGCGAGGTGTAGTTTTTTCTTTCCTGTTCCTTCCAATAGTTATCTATAATTCTTTCACAAGAAAATAAACTCATCAATAGAAAAACACCATAAAATAATTTCTTTTTCATTGTTTTTTGAATTTAAAATCAATTAAAAAAATCACAAAAATTCTACTTAAAATTTATCTCAAAGTTAATGCATATATTTCAATCATTGATAAAATCTCTTGGGAAAATTGATTATAATATTTGATTTTTATTTACTTTTGGCGGAATTTTTAAATAGAATATATTATGTCATTTAACTTACCTAAACTAGAATATGCATACGATGCACTAGAACCTACAATAGATGCCAAAACTATGGAAATCCACCATACCAAACATCATCAGGCGTATATAGATAATCTTAATAAAGCCATAGAGGGAACCAACCTAGAAGGGAAAAGCATAGAAGAAATCTGTAAGGCAGCAGAAGCACCCGCGCTGAGAAACAATGGAGGAGGACACTACAACCACTCTCTTTTCTGGGAAATTCTAACTCCCAATGGAGCTAAAGAACCTGTGGGAAATGTAAAAAAAGCGATAGAAAACTACGGCGGTTTTGAGAAATTCAAGGCTGATTTTTCAGAGGCTGCTAAGACAAGATTTGGTTCTGGATGGGCTTGGCTGTGTAAGAAAGAAAACGGCGAAGTAGAAATCTGCTCCACTCCGAATCAGGACAACCCGCTGATGCCGAATGCTGGCTGCTCTGGTACGCCTATTCTAGGGATAGATGTCTGGGAACATGCATATTATCTAAATTACCAAAACAGAAGACCAGACTACATCAGTGCATTTTTTGAAGTGATTAACTGGGACAAAGTAGAGGAGCTTTACAACAAATAAAAAAGTAAAAATTGGGATGAATTTTATATGAATTTGTTCCAATTTTTTTTATTAAATTTAAACAAAAATTTATTGCAATGAAAAATAAGATTTATTTTTGGATGATAGGTCTAGTGATGACCTTGTTTTCGTGTAATGTGAATGCTGATATTACCCTGCACGAAGACAAAACACAGAGTATAGTGATGGACATCGATGGGAAAGAAGCAGCGAAAATCTTTAAAGATGAGAATAAGAAGGATAAGAAAGATAAAGATGATCTCCCAAAAGAATGGACCAGCTTGTATGAGATGAACCTAAAAAAGGATAAAAAAGAAAGAATCACCGCTCCAGACACCATAGCAGTAATGAAAAAAATATATGTAAAAGGCAGCTATGATAAGGATGATCTTACAGATATTTCCTTTAAAACTGATAAACTGACTAATAAAGAATTGTCCATTATGTTCAATAAAAAAGAGGAAAAATCCTTACCAATTCTTGATTTGTTCTCCAAAAATGAATGGGACGGAAAAACTTTAAAAATAAATACTTCTGTATTAAATGATATACTCGTCAAAATAAATCAAGACAAAGAATGTGGCTTCGATTGGATGATATTTACTAAAGACTATCGGGTAACTTTCCATTTCAATTCGGAAATAAAGAAAATAGAAGGAAAACATGATTTAGTAAGAAAAGTAAATAACAACACGGTAGAAATAAAGTTTAATGTAGATGATGTAAGGAAAAAAGGATTTAAATTCAAAAACGATGATTCTTTTATAACAATTACTACGAAATAAAAACCAAGCTATATAGGTGCTTTTCATCAGGTTCAGCCTCAAAAACTGAATCTGATTTTTTTTATTAACAATGTCTGTGGCTAATGAGGAAAAACTATCTTTATTCCATGTGGAAAACTTCCAAGAAAAAATATTTTGAAATCCGAAATAAAATTCTAATGAGAAAAATTTTCCCACCAGTCAATAATTATTTTCAAATAAAAACATTTGTTTTTTAATAGACTTATTCACATTACACTTGGTCACATTGTCTTTATTTCAGACTTATTCACGAATGTTGATAAGCCCTTTTATAAATTTAAAATCAATGCTTTATGATGTGAATTATCTATGAATTTCGGCTAAAATATTTGTGCTAAACTTTCATAAAAAATTTATCCACTAAACCCAGCTCTATAACAATATACATCATATATCTTTTTTAAATTAAACAGAAAAAATGAATATTGTAATAGTGTGTTGATTGGGTAATTTTTTGTCAGCTAAAATTTTTATTGGACGAATTTATAATTTAACTTTGCAGAAAGTAATCAAATAAAAATATGTACATATGAAAACGATTAAACAATTTGATTTTTCTGGTAAAAAAGCCTTGGTAAGAGTAGACTTTAATGTCCCTCAGGATGAAAACCTAAAGGTAACGGATAATACCAGAATCACAGCTGTGAAACCTACTATTGAAAAAATTCTTTCCGATGGCGGTTCGGTTATCCTGATGACCCACCTTGGACGACCAAAAGGAGAGAAAAACGATAAATACTCACTAAAACACATTCTTCCTGAGATAGAAAAAATTTTGGGTAAATCTGTGATGTTCGCTGAGGACTGCATCGGTGAAGAGGCTGTAAAACTGGCTTCTGAGCTGAAAAGCGGAGAAATTCTCCTATTAGAAAACCTTAGATTCTATAACGAGGAAGAAAAAGGAGACAAGGCATTTGCAGAAAAGTTAGCTAAATTAGGCGATGCGTATGTGAATGATGCCTTTGGTACGGCTCACAGAGCACATGCTTCTACAGCTGTAATCGCTGAATTTTTTCCTCAGACTAAGTTTTTCGGGCTGCTTATGGCGAAAGAATTAGAAGCGATAGATAAAGTCCTTCACTCTGGAGAAAAGCCTATTACGGCGATACTTGGTGGTTCTAAAGTTTCTACCAAAATCACTATTATAGAAAATATTCTGCCAGTGGTGGATAATCTGATTATCGGTGGTGGAATGGCTTTCACTTTTATCAAAGCGCAGGGAGGAAATGTAGGAAATTCTTTGGTGGAGGATGACAAACTGGATTTGGCTTTAGAAATTTTAGAAAAGGCTAAAAATCAGAATGTTAAAGTATACATTCCTGTAGATGTTATCGCAGCGAAAGAGTTTAACAATGATGCCGAAAGAAAAGAAGTGGCAGCAAATGAAATTCCTGACGGCTGGATGGGGCTGGATGTAGGAAGTGAGTCACAGAAAATAAATAACGATGTGATTATGAATTCCAAAACTATTCTTTGGAATGGTCCTTTGGGAGTTTTTGAAATGTCTAATTTTGCTGAAGGAACTAAGGCTCTGGGAGACAGCATAGCAGAAGCTACTAAGGCTGGTGCGTTTTCTCTCGTAGGGGGAGGGGACAGCGTGGCATTCGTGAAGCAGTTTGGCTACGGAGATAAGGTTTCTTATGTATCCACAGGTGGTGGAGCGATGCTGGAAAGCCTTGAAGGACTGGAACTTCCAGGAGTATCAGCTATTAACAAATAATTGTAATTATAAAAAGAAGCGAACTCTAAATTTTAGGGTTCGCTTTTTTATGAATATTTTTAAGTAAAATTTTTGTGCGTATATAAAAACTTAAGTACAGTCCCAGTTGTACATTACATCATCAAACTGGCATTTCGCCAAATCTTCTGGGTTTATAAAGAAGTTAGCCACGCCACAATCACCCCATATAATTTCTACATCTTCTATTTCATCAGAATCTATTTGAAGAAGAAGTAGGGTATGAGGGTCATTTTTTTTACGAGGATCATCTTGGGTGAAGTAAGGATAACCACCAATCTTGTGCCCTGTGCTATCTAAATCACGAATAAAATTAGCTTCATCAGGTAACTGATATAGATACTCTATTTTGTCTGAAAAGGTTTTATTCCACTTTTCTATAAAAAGTTTTTGTGCGGAATTTTCGTCCAATGAAAAAGTTTCAATTTCTTTGGTAAAATGTAAAGCAAACTGCAAATCAGCATCAAAAGGCAAATTGTCATTATCAAAAACATAATCTTCTATAAAATTATCAATGGGCAAAGCTTCACCAATAGTAGGGTAGTAAAGTACTCGCTTAAAATCATTACTGCAAGGATTGTCAAAGTCTAGCCCAAATAGATAATCTTCAGTATCTGCTATCCAGAACTGCAATAGACCTTTTTTAGGATAGATATTGTTTTCGGGTAGTTGTTCACAGTTAATTTGTGCCAGCATAAAGAGTGGTTTGCCTTCAGCACTTGTAGGTAATGAGCCTCTTTTTGGGACATAGGGCATACCACCGAATTTACTATCGGTAAGTGCTAAACTATCAGATAAAGATAGTTTGATACGAATCATCTCCCGCTGTGTACCAGCATTAAGGTCAGCAACTAATTGCTCAATTTGTTCTTGTGTAGGAATCATTTTTATTATGTTTTTTGATAGACAAATTTAAAGAATATTAAATACTCATATCTTTTACTGATTTTATATTATTTTTTGAGGAAAGAATCATCACGATTTCGGCGATGTTGTTATTACTTTCTTCGGTGGTCGCATTGAATGTTATAATATTGTTTTTCAGGTTTTTATCAACTTTATTGATGTTTATATCTTTTTGTAGAAAAACAGCATGGCATTCGGAAATTATTTCTGAAACAGCGGCATTTTCATCGATTTCAATTTCAAAAATCAGATTAGAAGATTTTTTCATGAAAACAGTTTCTACCTTTTTCAGTGCTATCATGATGATGAGCATAAAAATAATGGCAATGAGTGCAATGTTATAAAATCCCCAGCCTATTCCTAATCCCACACAGCCAGTTGCCCAGATTCCAGCCGCGGTGGTCAGTCCGCCTACTTCGCCTTTTTCTTTGATGATGCTCCCAGCACCTAAGAAGCCTATTCCACTGATAACCTGCGCCCCAAGACGCCCCAAGTCTGTTTTCATAATGGATGCGAGACCATGGAAATCTTTTTCAAAGCCGTAGATATTTAGTCTTAGTTGGTCTTGAACCATGGAAACTATCGCCGCCCCAAAACACACTAGGATGTAAGTTCTGAATCCAGCAGGTTTATGTTTTCTTTCTCTTTCGATGCCGACAAGCCCTCCAAAAATGACAGCCAGTAAAAGTCGTAAGAAAACAACATCCACTGTTAGTTCTCCTACAAATTTAATTTTTGATATGTTGCTAAAAAATTCAAACATGATATTTTCTTTTTAATTTAAAAATTTCTTGAAAAAGTTATTTTTGAGTAAAAAATTGACTTTAATAAACCTATTAAAAATCTATTTTCTAAGTTTTTTCGATAATATATATCAAACTTGAAAATTCACCCGTTTTTGATGCTTTAAAATTAGAAATCGCTCCGTGAATTGCTCCAAAAAGCCAAAAAAGAGGATTTTTCTTATATTTTTCACTTAGCATAGAGATATAATAAGAATCGAGCAGGAGAGGTTTTATTTTTCTGATTTTCCAATTTTCATTATTCATCAATTTTTCCATTCCTGATTTTGAAAAATGCCAAATGTGTCTCGGCACATCATAGGCAGCCCAAGATTCTTTATATTTTTTTCCGTCGTAGGAAGTGTGGTTCGGAACGGCGATGATGAGAAGTCCATTTGGTTTTAATTTCTCATGAAATATTTTCAGGTATTTTTCTCTTTCCTCTATATGCTCGAAAACATGCCATAGGGTGATACCATCCAGACTTTCATTTTCTATTTCTGTGAGTTCTGGATTGGAAATGAAAATTGTTTTTTCTGATTTTTGTTTTGCAAAATTTCTTGCATTTTCATTTGGCTCAAATCCGAAAGTGGTGTATTCGTTTTCTATAAATTTTACAAACTCTCCCGCGCCACATCCGTAGTCTAATATTTTCAGATGAGTTCCTATTTCATTTTTGATTATATTTTTTTTATAATTAAGATTAAACTTCTGTAAAAATTTATATACTTTTTCTTTTAAACTTCCCGAATCCTGATGATGCGAAATGTAATCTTTGCTTTCATAATATTTACCTAAATCATCAGGCAGGGGAGAAGTTTTATAAATCCCTTGGATTTCTGTTTCTATAATTTCAAATTTCTCTTGTGAGAGAAAGTGGTCTTTTATTTTCATATTAATTTTTATAAAACAATCACAATGTTTCACATGAAACATTGTGATTTTATTTTCCTAAATAAATTAATAAAACATTAATATCCGCTGGTGACACTCCTGATATTCTGGAAGCCTGTGCGATATTTTTTGGACGAATATTATTCATCTTTTGTAGGGCTTCCGAAGAAAGTGAAGCTACCTTGCTAAAATCAAAATCATCAGGAATTTTTATATTTTCCATTCTTTGGAGTTTTGCTACATTTTCTTTTTCTTTTTCTATGTAGCCTTTGTATTTTATATTGATTTCTGCTTGCTCTTGTATCTCTTCAGAATATTCTCTCACTTTATTTCCTATAATTTCTATTTTAGAAAGTTTTTCTAAATTTATGTTAGGACGAGTTAATATTTGAGATGCTCTGTATGCTTGGTCTACAGGATTGCTTTCATTTTCTTCAAGAATAGGATTTATAACATTTGGTTTTAATGATAATTCTTTAAGGAATTCTTCCAGCTCTCCAGACTTTTTAATTTTTTTCTCTACTTTTCTGAGTCTTTCTTCTGATGCCAAACCTATGTTATAAGATTTTTCAGTCAGACGAATATCGGCATTATCTTGTCTTAGAAGTAGTCTATATTCTGCTCTTGATGTGAACATACGATAAGGTTCTTCTGTTCCTTTTGTGATGAGGTCGTCTATCAGTACACCTATATAGGCTTCATCTCTGCCGAGGGTAAATTCATCTTTGCTGTGAACTTTATTATGTGCATTGATTCCTGCAATTAGTCCTTGTCCTGCTGCTTCTTCGTAGCCAGTGGTTCCGTTGATTTGTCCAGCGAAAAATAAATTTTCAATCAGTTTGGTTTCCAAAGTATGTTTCAGCTGAGTAGGAGGGAAGTAGTCGTACTCTATGGCATAACCTGGGCGAAATATTTTAGCATTTTCAAAACCTGGTACATGTCTTAGTGCTTTGGCTTGAATATCTTCTGGAAGTGAAGAGCTGAAACCATTTACATAGATTTCAACAGTTTTCCAGCCTTCTGGTTCTACGAAAAGCTGGTGTCTGTTTCGTTCAGTAAAACGATTGATTTTATCTTCTATACTTGGGCAGTATCTTGGTCCTATACTTTGTATGGTTCCATTGAACATTGGGCTTCTGTCAAACCCAGAGCGGAGAATATCATGCACAGTTTCGTTTGTGTAAGTGATGTAGCAGCTTCTTTGTTCTTTGAGTTTAGGCGTATCGAGGTAAGAGAATTTTTGTGGATTTTCATCGCCTTTTTGTTCTTCCATTTTGGAATAATCTAGACTTCTTCCATCTACTCTTACAGGCGTTCCTGTTTTCATTCTTCCTGCTTGGAAACCTAAACTTACTAATTGCTCAGTAATTCCAAAAGCTTTTGGTTCGCCCATTCTTCCGCCGCCGAATTGTTTTTCTCCGATATGTATCAGTCCATTTAGAAAAGTTCCATTGGTAAGAACTACTGTTTTTCCACGGATTTCTACACCGATATTGGTAATTACTCCTGCTACTTTACCATTTTCTATAATGATATTTTTCACCATATCTTGGAAAAAATCAAGATTTGGAGTGTTTTCTAAAGCCAATCTCCATTCTTCTGCAAAGAGCATTCTGTCATTTTGAGTTCGTGGCGACCACATAGCAGGTCCTTTTGATAGGTTAAGCATTTTGAACTGGATAGCAGATTTATCGGCTATAATTCCAGAATATCCGCCAAGTGCATCTATTTCACGAACGATTTGTCCTTTTGCTATTCCGCCCATCGCAGGGTTACAGCTCATCTGTCCGATGGTCTGCATGTTCATAGTGACCAGCATAGTTTTAGAGCCGAGATTGGCTGCTGCTGCTGCTGCTTCACAGCCTGCGTGTCCTCCACCTACTACTATTACATCGTATATTTCGTTTATCATATATTGTAAATAAGTTTATAAATAATAAAAATGTTTCCCGTGAAACATTAAAATAAATTGATATAAAAATCTTCTTTCGCTCTCATTTCTTTTTCTTCTTCATCGGATTTGTCTTTATATCCGCAAAGGTGAAGAACGCCGTGAGCCAGAACCCGTAGTAATTCCTTTTCAAAACTACTGGATAGGGTAGAGGCGTTTTCCGAAATGCGCGGCAAAGATATAAAAATATCTCCGCTTATGGTTTTACCTTTTACATAGTCAAAAGTGATGATATCCGTGTAGTAATCATGATTAAGAAAATCCTGATTTACTTTTAGCAGGTATTCGTCATCACAGAAAATATAATTGATATTTCCTACTTTTTTTTCTTCATTTAAAATAAGTTTTTCAACCCATTCGGAACAATTTTCAGGAAGGGTAATTTCCTCTACATTTTCAAAAAAATACTGTATCATTCTGCTTTATTTATTTCTAAAAAATTAGAACCAATGTCCTAAAATCACACTAAAAATTCCTTTTCCTTTATTCACAGCTTTACTGTAATTTAGTTTTATTTGCCCAAAAGGAGATTTGTATCCAGCGGTAATTCCGCCAGAAACATCGCCCACTTTTAGAATATGATTTATTTTATGCTCATCAAAGGTATTCATAAAATTAACATGCCCTGTGATGAAATAATTTTTCTTAATTCTAAACTGAAAATCATTTCCAGCAACAATAAGATTATCCGTGCCAAAATTCCCAAACTGGTAGCCTTGGAAGCTTACAAAATTGACTAAATTCTGTTCAAAAATTCCACCAGGGTAGAAATGATAATAGTATGGAACATCTTTCCCAAAAGTAAATCCTCCGAAAAGATTTAGCCTATAAGTCACACGGCTGGAAATAGGAAAACTCATTCGGATATCAGCTTTGGTTTGGAAAATCTGTTTTTCAATTTTTTTATTAAAAATATCCAATAATTTTCCTTCTATATTAAGGTAGAAACCTCTTGATGAGAAATCCTTGTCATTCCTTGTATCACTTTTAATGAAAACATAAGGATTGAGAAAGTTTTTTTCATTATCATAGCGGGTAGTTCCTATTTTAGACTCAAAATAATCATGGCTCATTCCACCTCCTATGGCATATCTATCTTTCCAAATAGACTGAAGATAAATTTCATTTCTAAACCATTTCCATTTTTCTATTTCATTTTTATTATCATCATTTAGCTGTAGACTCATCCCAGAAGAATAAATCCCAAACCCAGGGAAGTAGCCATTATCTACAAAATAATTAAAATAATACCTCGGTTTATTTCCTCCCACGATGGCATCAAGGGAGAGAATAGAGTTTTGGAATAAAAATCTTCTGATGGTTGTATTTATTAATAAACCTGTTTTGAAAACTTCATCATAATGAAGCCCAAATTTTAGCATAAATCGGACATCATCTTCTTCTAATTCCAGCTTTAAAATATTTTTCCCTTGATGCTGCATCAGGTCATAATTGATAAGTTTATAATTATTGGTAGCGTATAATTTATCAATCATTTGGTTAATTCCAGCATAAGTCTGCAGAGAAGGGATTTTAAGGTTCATTTTCCCTTTTACATAAGATTCATTAAAAATTCTGCTATTCACCAAAACAAGGCTGTCTACTTTATAAACATTAGCATAGACAGGTTTGCTCATCATTTTCGGTAAAGAGTCTCTTTTTGGTAATTTATTGAGTATATCAATGTATTTTTTAGCTTCTTCATATCCTAAATTTAGGATTTTTTCTTTGTCGCCATAGCTTGTGGAAGAATATCCTTTCAGATTAGGATGAATTCTTATATCTGTATTTTTATACTGAGTTTTATTTTCGTTTTGTATAGTGAAATCTATCACTTGGTCTAAAATCTTTATAGCTGAATTTAGTTCATCTTTATTCGCCAAAGGAAGGCTTAAATCCACTCCGATGACGATGTCCATACCTTTATCTTTAAGAGGTTTTGATGGAAAATTCACTGTCATCGCACCATCTATATACAGACTGTCATTTACTTTCACAGGATTTATCAGCGAAGGATAAGCAGAACTCGCCATGATAGAATTCACCAAATCTCCTTTTTCAAAAATTTTTACTTTTCCATTTTCTAGATTGGTTGCCACGCACATGAATGGAATATTCAGTTTGGAGAAATCTGTGACATTAGAAACATTATTAAATAAATCCTTCAAGAGGAAAAGATTTTTTTGTCCTTGTGAAATGGCTTTTGGCAAGACATTGAATTTACCTTTTTCAAAAGGAATATTCAGTAGATATTTGTCATTATTTTTATCAAAAAAGGAGGTTTCTTTTCGGTCTTTTTCATTGGCAAGAATTTCGTAAAAATCAGTTTCTTTAATGATTTTTTCTATTTCCTTTGCCGAATAGCCCGATGCATAAAGCCCGCCAACTATCGCTCCCATGCTGGTTCCAGAGATGTAGTCTATTTTTACTCCCAGTGAGTCTATCACCTTCAATACGCCTACATGGGCAAAACCTTTCGCGCCGCCGCCCGCCAGAGAAAGCCCTATTTTTGGGTTTTTCGGAATTTTCATGTTTTCTTTTACCTGAGCTTTATACAAAGTCAAAGAAAACATTATTATAAATATTTGAAGTAACTTTTTCATAATCAATCTTTTACATAAATTCTTTTGACTCTTCGTGAAATGGAAGTAAGAACCTCGTAAGGAATAGTCTGGCAATAGTCTGCAAACTCTTCCAAAGTCTTGCAAGAATTAAAAATAATGACTTCATCACCTTCCTTTGCAGGAATTTCGCCCAAATCCGCCATGAGCATATCCATACACACATTCCCTACGATAGGAACTTTCTGCCCTTTGATGATTACAAATCCCTTTTTGTTCCCTATCAGCCGAGGAATTCCATCCGCATAGCCTATCGGAATAGTGGCGATTCTGGTATCTTTCTCTGCGATGTATTTTCTGCTGTATCCTATGGAATCTCCTTTTTCTACTTTGGAAATCTGAGATATCACAGTTTTAAATGTAGCCACATTTTGGAGCTGTTTTTCTATTTGAGGAACGCAGGAAATACCCATCATCCCAATGCCTATTCTTACCATATCGTATTGATAATCAGTGAAATTGATAATTCCCGCTGTATTGAGAATATGTCTAATAGGTTTATAATCAATGTTTTGGATGATTTTATTTGAAACTCGCTCAAAGGTTTCCAGCTGGTGCAGTGTATATTCCTTTTCTTCGGGAACATCTGCGCAAGATAAATGGCTGAAAATACTCGCTATTTTGACATTGTATTTTTTCAAGGAATTAATCAAATCATCTATTTCATCTTCTTTAAAACCAAGGCGATGCATTCCTGTTTCTATCTTGATATGGATAGGGTAGGTCTCTTGGATTCCTTTCGCTTGAAGCTGTTTCCCAAATAAATCCAAAACCCTCAGGCTGTATATCTCAGGCTCTAGATGATAATCTATGATAGTGTCATAGCTGCTCTGCTCAGGATTCATCACAAGGATAGGTGTAGTGACGCCGTTTTTCCGTAAATCAACCCCCTCATCTGCATAGGCAACTCCCAGATAATCAATGTGGTGGTGCTGTAAAAATTCGGCAATTTCGTAGCCGCCCAGTCCATAGGAAAAAGCTTTCACCATCGCACAGACTTTTGTCTCTGGTTTCAGTAAACTCTTGTGAATGTTTATATTATGCACGATGGCATTAAGATTTACTTCAAGCGTAGTATCGTGCTTTTGGAGTTCTAAAAGTTTTTTGATTTTTTCAATTTCAAAAACTCTCGCTCCTTTTAATAAAATGAGCTGATTTTCAATTGTATTGAGATACTGGCTGTCTATAAGTTCCTGAGTATCATCAAAGATTTTAACTTTCCCTGAAAACAAATCTTTATACTTCGTGATGTGTTCTCCGATGAGAATGATATTTTCAAAATCCTGCTCGTTGGTAAGTTCCGCTACTTTTTTATACAGAATTTCATCTTCTTCTATCGTGTCCAAAATATCTGTAAGGATAAGTGATTTTTTTTGCTTTTTATATTGGTTAATGAACTGATATGCAATGATTAACGAATCCAAATCCAGATTAAAGGAATCATTGATAATCAGATTATTTCTAATGCCGTTCACACTCTCCAGACGCATCTCTACTGAATGCAGATCTTGGATTTTGGTCACGATTTTTTCATTGGAGATTTTCAGCCATTTTAAAACCGCTACAATCGCCAGAATATTGGAAAGTGTAGCCTCATCTCGTTTTTGGAGAGAAATACTGATTTCTTCATCAAAATATTTTATCCCGATGCGTTCATTAGGATTTTTATAATCGGAAAAAATGCGGACATCATTTCTTTGATTTAGTCCGAAACTAATTAAATTTTTACTTGAATAAAGTTGATTTACTAAATTATAAACCAGTTCATTATCTCCGTTATAAATAATAGTTTCACTTTCTTTGAAAAGAATGATTTTTTCGTTTATCAGTTCTTCTTCGTTTTTAAAATTAGAAGAATGAGCAGAACCGATGTGCGTCAAAACGCCGATTTTCGGAGCGAAAATATTTTCCAATTTCGCCATTTCGCTCGGTTTAGAAATTCCGACTTCAAAGATTCCCAACTGGTGTTCCTCATTGATTTGCAGCAGCGAAATAGGAAGCCCAATCTGCGAGTTGAAACTTTTGGGAGATTTCACCGTGGAAAATTCATCCCAAAGACACTGATAAAGCCATTCTTTTACAATGGTTTTGCCGTTGCTTCCTGTAATGCCGATGGTATTTTCTAAATGGGAATTTTCTAAATGTTTTTTAGCTAAAATTTGTAAAAACTCAATGGAATTTTTGGTAATAATCCATGTAATATCTTCGTATTCAGGATAGTAGTTTTCAGAAATAATGACTTTCACACCTTTTTCTACTACGGAAGAAATGTATTTTTCGCCAGAATTATTTTTGGTGTTAATGGCAATAAACGCCGTATCCGAAATAGAATAAAGATTTCGGCTGTCAAAAGAGATATTGCTGATGAGAATATCAGGATTCCCAATCAGTTTAGAATCTGTAAGTTGCGAAATTTGTAATGTGCTGTATATCATTATTTTTTATTCAAAACTTCTTCTGTAAAAACTTTTCTACTCACAGCCTCGTAGCTGTCAGTTTCTCCTAATTGTACCAAATCATCACTCCCTGAGGTTCTCATGGAATAATTGGCCAAGTTCCCTGTTTTCTTGCAGATGGCATGGACTTTCGTTACATATTCTGCCGTGGCCATCAGGTTGGGCATCGGCCCGAAAGGCCTTCCCATGTAGTCCATATCCAGCCCAGCAATCACCACACGAACGCCGTTGTTCGCCAGCTGATTGGCTATTTCTACAATGCTTTCATCGAAAAACTGCGCCTCATCTATGCCCACCACATCACAGTTAGACCCAAGGAGTAGAATCTCATCGGGAGTTTCTACGGGAGTGCTTTTTATTTTATTTTGGTTGTGAGAGACCACCTCTTCATCGGCATAGCGGTTGTCCAGCTTGGGTTTGAAGATTTCTACCTGCTGTCCAGCCATCTCTGCACGGCGGAGCCTTCTGATGAGTTCCTCGGTTTTTCCAGAAAACATAGAACCGCAGATAACCTCCATCCAGCCGCTTTGTTTGGCGTGATTGATTGTATTTTCTAAAAACATTGTAAATTAGCCTTTTGATTTTGATGTGAAAAATTCAAAATTAAATCCCAAATTTAAACAATTTTAATAAAAGAATTTATGAGCGGTATACTTTATTTTGTTCCTACGCCTATTGGCAATCTGGAAGATATGACTTTTCGGGCAGTAAAAATTTTGAAAGAAGTGGACTATATTCTTTGTGAAGATACACGGACTTCGGGAATTTTACTCAAACATTTTGAAATTTCTAAACCATTGAAATCATATCACTTACACAATGAACATCAAGCAACACTTAAAGTGACAGAAGACCTGAAAAATGGTCAGAATATCGCCATCATTACCGATGCAGGAACGCCTGGAATTTCTGACCCTGGATATCTGCTGGCAAAGGCATGTACGGATAACGAGGTGGAAATGCAGTGTCTGCCTGGTGCTACAGCTTTCGTGCCGGCGCTGGTGGTTTCTGGACTGCCTAATAATGAGTTTTTGTTCGTGGGATTTCTACCGCAGAAAAAGGGAAGACAGACAAAACTGAAACAGCTGGCAGAGGAGAAAAAAACGATAGTTCTCTACGAAAGCCCGCACAAGATAAACACCACACTGGAGCAGATAAAGGAATTTTTCGGAGAGGGAACGAAAATCAGCCTCAGCCGAGAAATTTCCAAAAAATTTGAAGAAACCAAACGCGGAACCATAGAAGAACTCATAGAATTTTCCAAAAGTAAAACCCTGAAAGGCGAAATGGTTTTGGTGGTAAATAACCAGATTTGATGGATTTTAACTTTTTTGAAATTGATAAAAATATCTAAATGAGCCAATTAAAATTAGAAAAACATAGCAGTAGAAAAAGAAGTATTTTACTGATAATAAAATTGTTAATTATATTGGTGTCAGTGTTAGGTTGTGCAAAAAATGAAACATATAGGGATAACATTGTACCAGATATAAGTGTTAATAATATAAAATTATCAGATACTACTGCTGTAGTTTTGGGATATAGTGATTTGAAATACAATGTTATAGAGGGTAAAGAAGAATTACCTTATGTTATTTTCACTAATGAAAATAAAACTGAAGTCCTAAAACTTTATCTTTTCTATGGAACGAAAAGAAATGAATTTTATCAAGCAGAAATAAGTCCATATGATAAGAAAACTATCTCAAATCCTACTAAATATAAAAACTTTTCCACGGAAAGTGGGATAAAATTAGGCATTTCTAAAAAGAATTTGATAAAGATAAAAGGAAATAATTTTACAGAAACTAATCATGTTCTTCGGTATGAAATCTCAGATTATGAAAAGTCTCATTTTTTAGAAAAGTATAATATGCCAATTTATTTTGCAGAATATACTTTTGACCAAGATAAGCTGTGTAAAATTCACTTTGGTTTTGAGTATCCGTAGGAGATTTATTTAAAGTAAAAGATTAGATAATCAAAGTAAATGAATGAAAATAAAATCATATTGTATGAAGGTTATTTAATGATATTCATAAGCAACTTCTATTAAAGAGAAAATCTATCACTATCTGAGGCTTTCAGATAAATAAAAACAACCTCAAAGATTAGATATAAACGGCAGATATACCAGATTTTAAGAAAAAAATGTATCTTTGATAAAATAATAAAACAAAAACGATATATTAAAAATTATGGCAAATTTGTTAGACGAAGTGACAGGACCTGTAAATAATTCAGGACGAGATGTACATGTAATAGATAAACAGCTGCCTATAGAGATAGGCTTTGGCTCTACTCTTTTTCAGATAGCATTATGGGTTGTGATACCAATATTGGTACTATTGTATGTGCTGGTTATGGGCAGTACGCTACAAAATCCTTTGCTTGTTGGCGGTGTGGGCTGTCTGCTCGGCATCTTGCCTGGTATTATTTTTATCTTTATGAAGATATCGGCTCGTAATTATTTCCAGCAGTTGGAACAACGCATTCAGGCGGAAGCATCTAATATTGACAATTATTTGGAACAAAGAGTACAGATACTTCAGAATGTTGTAGGACTTGTAGAGCGGGCTGTAGATCTTGACAAAGATGTGATGAAAACAGTGGCAGCTCTTCGTAGTGGTAGTGTAAATGAGGATAACAGAAGTGATGTGAATGCACAGACTAACACAGCTTTTGGCAGGCTTTTCCCACAGGTTGAAGCTTATCCAGAACTGAAAGCGCACAACGCCATTGCAGATGCAATGCAGCAAAACAGCTACTTACAGCGCGAGATAACAGCAGCGCGAACTGTGTATAACAGTCGTGTAACGCAGTGGAACACAGATATTTTCTCATGGCCTACAAAGATGATAGTAGCAGCACAGCAGGGCTACACTACGCGTATACCATTTACAGCATCAGCCGAAACACGCGAGGCAGCAAGAGGTAAATTCTTCTAAGACTTTGGAATATAGATGATTCAGGATATCTATGACCCATTAAACGAATACATCAATACCTTTCGTGACAAGTTTAAGAAGGTGGCGGAAGAAACTTTCGATGCGCTTGCTCAGGAAGCACAGGTTGATGTAGAAGCAAATCGCACTACATGCCAGCAGATTTATAAAGGCGAGGCAGACATGGCAGATATAGCAAGCCGCATCACACGATGGAAGGTATTATGTGTCATACTATGGATAGGTGCGGTGATAGGATTTGCTGTTGTCTATGTTAAGAGAAATGAGTTCCCGATGGAGCAGCTCTTACTAATAGGCGGTGGCTCAGTCTTGGCGGTTGTCTTTCTTTTGGTAAAAGTGCATCCTACTTTGAAATCTTTACGAAGTGAGCGAAATGATTTAGCTCAAAAAGTAGATGATTTAAGGAATACAGCTTGGAACCAAATGGCGGAACTAAATAAACTCTACGACTGGGATATTTTGACACGAATGATGTCGAAGACTGTGCCAAGGCTGGAGTTTGACCCATATTTCACGACTCAGCGACTAGCTGACCTTTGTGCTACATACGGCTGGAATGATTCCTTTAATGAAGGGCGTTCGGTGCTTTATTCCCATTCTGGACTTATCAATGGCAATCCGTTTGTCATTTGTAGGACACGAAAAATGGAAATGGGACAGAAGACCTACTACGGCGAGAAAACCATTTATTGGACAACGAGGGAAACTGATTCGGATGGGAAATCCCGCACAGTGAGTCATTCAGAAACATTGCGCGCGAGCGTGACAGCGCCTTATCCCGAGTATTATGAGCGTACCCGCCTTATCTATGGCAATATAGCCGCGCCCGATTTGATATTTAATCGCAAGCCAAGTGGATTGGCAGGCAAGGAAGGTTCGCTTCGCTTTAAATGGGATAAATTCTGGCTGAAGCGTAAAGCTCGTAATCTGGCAGATGGAGATTTTGCTATGCTGACAAATGAGGAATTTGAGGTCGCATTCAATACAAGTAACCGTAATAACAACCAGCAGTTCGCTTTACTCTTCACGCCATTGGCACAGCAGAGTATGATGGCGCTTTTGCAGGACAATACCAATGGCTATGGTGATGATTTTAACTTTGATAAAAATCGTATGATAAACACCATCACGCCTTTGCATATACAAGAGCTGGATCTTGATATGAACCCAGATCAGTATTGTAATTTTGATTTTGAAAGAGCCAAAAAAGACTTTTACGAGATTAATGCAAGATATTTCCGAGCGATTTATTTCAGTTTTGCGCCGCTATTATGTGTGCCGATGTATCAGCAGATACGGTCGCATAAGGATATTTATGGGCGAGATATGGAGCAGAGAAGTTCGTTCTGGGAGCATGAGGCACTGGCTAATTTCTGGGGGCAGGAGCGTTTCAGACATCCTGACTGTGTGACGCAGTGTGTCTTGAAAACTTCTGCAAAGGTACAGAACGATGGCAGCACGATGATAGATGTCACCGCTCATGGTTTCCGTTCAGAACCTCGTCTTTCGTATATTAGTAAATTTGGTGGTGATGGCTCTTGGCATGATGTGCCAGTGAACTGGTATGAGTATTTCTCTGTAGAGGGAAATGGACAGATAACGATGCATGAAGATAATCATCAAGAAGATACAGATACGACACAGACCCAGCGTTTGAACCGCATCGGAGAGGTGCTTGAAAAAACACACTTAGATGTGTATAGAAGGCATATAGCATCTAAAGCATAGTTAGACGGAATTCCCTAAAATTAAAAAATCAGAATATGCTGTTTTGATATTTACTATATAGGAAATAAAATTCTTTTTATTGGTTTTTGTGAAAGAATAAAATAAAATGGCTCAAAAAGAGCCATTTTATTTTATAATCCTGTAAATATACATACTATCATTTCTTCCTCTTGTATTCCTACATTATATTTTTCAGAAGGATGGTCATATACAAGTGTTCCTGTCTGTTTATCCTTATATCTGAAAATCAAATTTTTTGATAAAAAATAATTTTTCTTTTCATTAAAATACATAGATGTATTACAAACTGTAAAAGTAGCATTTTTATAATTAAAAGTAGCATATATTACCTCAGAAGCATTTTCAGAATCATAACTTTTTAAGCCAACTAATTGATTATTATCACCTAGTTTTGTAATAAACCCTTTATAATCCAAATCACTCTTGATGATTTTTATATTTTGGAATCTTGCATAAGAAACCAGTAATTCAGCTGGAATACTTTGAGAGCCTACATAGTTAGATAATATGATGGATAAAAAACAAAATAATTTAAATTTCATATTAAAAAAATAATTTATCAAGAATAATTTTTTTATAATAATTTAGAAACACCATCTCTTATTTTTTGCAATAAATTGAGAGTTAATGTTTTGGTAACTCGTTCATTATCGCTAATATTTTTATCTTCAATTTCTGAATTTAGTTTGTTAATTCTATTATCAATATACCATGCTAGCTCCTCCTTTCGTTCAAAACTTAAAATTTCTTCTCTATTATCCAAATCTATAAATGCAGTTTGTTGTCTTAGATTTTCGAATGTATAATTTTCCATATTAAAATGTGTTAAATAATTATTTTTTAGTAACATATATTATAATTCCTGCAGGAGCAAGAGAATTGGGAACAACATATCTTAGATTTAAAATATAATCTTTATCAACTGACCAACACCAAATCATATCCCCTAGAGGTATCTTTATAAATAGGATCACCATATTTTATGGTATATTTTCTTAAATAAGGTTCAAAATCAGAACTATTCCAACCTTTTTTATTAGAAACATAAGTATCTCCACACACATTTTTTTCACGAAACTCTATACTAGTAGTATCTCCAAAATAAAGACGACCTTTATCATTTAATGCAAAAGGGCTTTCTATTTCTTTACATATTTTTGGTAATCCTAAATTATCATAAATAGCTTGTGCACTTACAAATGCCCCCATTCCTAAAAACACTAATATTGAAACTACTTTTTTCATATTAAGAATATAATTTTTAATTTAACATAGCAAATTTATAACTACTTCTAAAAAAAACATACAACTTTTAGTAAAATTATTTTACTATTAAGATATATTTTTATACTTTTGATAAAAATTTAAGTAATGGAAATGGGAAAAATTATAGAAAAAATTGCTCAGTATAGGAATAAAAAAGGTTATACATATGAGAATATGGCAGATGAGTTGGAGCTTACTCCTGCTGCATATAGAAAAATAGAAACAGGTGAAACCAAACTTACAGTGGAGAGATTATTCAGAATTTCTGCAATTTTAGAAACACCTATAAATGAGTTTTTGGAGATGGATAAAAATGCTTTTGTGCAGAATAATTATAGTAACGAAAGTGTTTTTCAGCAAAAAATAGAAAATTTCTATCAAGAAAATAAGGAAATAACAGACCAGCTCATAAAAGCAAAAGACCAGCTGATAGAACAACTCCAGAAAGAAATCCAAACTCTAAAAACAAGATAAACTCTTCTAATCTTTTAGGTTTTAAAAATAATCCTTAATTTTGAACCAAAATAATAAGAATATGAAATTATTAGAAGGAAAAGTAGCTCTCATCACAGGTGCAGCTACAGGTATTGGAAGAAGAATAGCAGAAGTTTTTGCAGAGCAGGGAGCTAAAATAGCATTTTCCCACATCGGTCCAGATGACTTAGCAAAACAAGTAGAAGCAGACCTAAATAAAATCACTACAGCTAAAGAATACCACTCTAACGCTGCCGATTTTGATGAGGCTCAGAAACTGATAGACGATGTTATCGCAGACTTCGGGCAGATAGATATCCTTGTGAATAATGCAGGAATTACCCGAGACAATCTTCTCCTTAGAATGAGCAAAGAGGAGTGGGACATCATCATGAAAGTGAATTTGGATTCTGTATTCAACCTTACAAAAGCAGCCATCAAACCTATGATGAAAGCGAGAACAGGGTCTATCATCAACATGGCTTCTGTGGTAGGTGTTAAAGGAAACGCAGGGCAGGCAAACTACGCAGCTTCTAAGGCTGGTGTTATCGGATTTTCTAAATCTGTTGCTTTGGAATTAGGTTCTAGAAATATCCGTTGCAACGCCGTGGCGCCAGGTTTCATAGAAACAGAAATGACAGCGAAACTAAGCCCAGAAGTGGTACAAGGCTGGAGAGATGCCATCCCGTTAAAGAGAGGAGGGCAGACTACCGATGTAGCCAATACATGCTTATTCTTGGCGAGTGACTTATCTTCCTATGTTACAGGGCAGGTTATCAATGTAGATGGCGGTATGCTTACTTAAAATATTACAAAAGACTTTCTTCATGAAAGTCTTTTTTCGTTTTAACTAAAAAATAAACACAATGAAAAAATATGATAATTTTTTTATTCTAGTTGATGACTTGGAAATGGCAAAAAAATATTATGAAAATAATTTAGGACTAAAAGTAAAGTTTGATTTTTCGGATATGGGAATGGTAGCATTCTGTGTTGATGGTGAAGAAGCGGCAATAATATTAAAAGATAAAAACAAATTTAAAGACTTGAAACAGACAATATGGTTTGAAGTAGATGATGTAAATCGTAAATATCAGCAAATGAAAGAAAATGGAATTAAATTTTTATCAGAACCTTTCAGAATAAGAACAGGATATGCGGTTGAGTTTGAAGATCCGTTTGGAAATAGATTTGGAATAACGGATTATTCTACAATAGGATAGGTATTTAATGAAAAATATCCAGATAATTCTGGGGGTTTTTTATTTAAAACATAATGAAAATCCTTTTTTTTCGTTCTAACAGAAAAATCAAACATAATGAAAAATTTATTATCAGGAATTTTATTCCTTTTTGGTGTGGCGTGCTCTTTTGCACAGAATGATAGAGAAGTTGGTGATTTTACATCTCTAAAAGTCTATGACAGAATTTCCGTAGAGCTTATAGAATCCAGAAAAAACAAAGTGGAAATCATAGGCGATGGCAGTTCTAAAATCCAAGTAATCAATAAAAACGGTGAACTAAAAATCCGTACTAAAACTCTGAAACTCCTGCAAGGAGATGATGTTAAAGTAAAGGTTTATTACAATGACCTCAGTGATATTCAGGCAAGTCAAGGCTCGGAAATCACTTCTAATGATGTATTGAAAGCTAATCTACTGAAAATCACTTCTAATGAAGGTTCTAAAATCCAACTGAAAGTGAATGTAAAACAGCTGAATGTAAGAGGAAACTCTGGCGGCGAAGTAGAGCTTTCAGGGAATGCAGATGTTCAGGAAATCGTGATGAACTCTGGCGCAAAATACAAAGGCGATGACAACGAGGGCGAAAATGTCTCCGTAACTGTAAACGCAGGCGGAAAGGCAGAAGTCTACGCTTCCAAAGCTGTAAATGCCACCGTGAGAGCAGGCGGAAGAATAGAAATCCACGGAAACCCGAAACAAAGAGATGTAAAAAAAGTAGTAGGTGGAGTTATAGAGTTTAAATAAAAATAAGCACCCAGAATATAATCTGGGTGTTTTTTTATTCCGAAAAAAGATTTTCTTCTTCCTTTTCAAAGAAAGTATCTATCAGTAGATTTTCCTTTTGCGATGCTGCTACAGCGAGCTGGTCAGCTCTTTCATTTTGTGGATGTCCTGCGTGGCCTTTTATCCAGTGGATAGTGGGTCTATACTTGCTGAAAAGAGGGATAAATTTTCTCCATAGGTCAGGATTTTTCACATTTTTAAAGCCTTTTTTTATCCAGCCAAATATCCAGTTTTTATTTACCGCATCGGCTACATATTTGCTATCAGTAAAGATATGAATATCATGTCCTTCTTCTTTGAGGTTTTCTAGGGCTGTGATTACCGCGAGAAGTTCCATACGGTTGTTGGTCGTTAGCCGAAACCCTTCCGAAAAATATTTCTCATAGTTTTTCTCTGGTGCCTGCATGATGATGCCATAGCCACCTTTCCCAGGGTTGCCACTGCATGCTCCATCGGTATAGATTTCTATTTTCATATTTTTAGAATGGCATATCATCTTCATCGTTCATAGATGAGGCGGAAAGATTGTTTTTAGGTAAATCAAATGCCGCCGAAGGGTCTATACTTACTCGGATGTTTTCAAAAGCATTCTGATTTGGTTGTGCATAAGAAGGCTCATTAGTTCCAAATAAATCCAAATCAGAGAACTTTGCTAAACTTGATTGGAACGAAAGTCTTACATCCGTAACAGCACCGTTCCTGTGTTTCCCAATGATGAGTTCTGCCTGCCCAGCAGATGGGCTTCCATCTTCCCAGTTTTCTATTTTGTAATATTCAGGACGGAAGAGGAAAGAAACGATATCGGCATCCTGCTCAATCGCTCCTGATTCCCTCAAATCCGAAAGCTGTGGGCGTTTGTTTGGTCTTCCCTCGACACCTCTGGACAGCTGAGAAAGAGCAATTACAGGAACATTAAGTTCTTTTGCAATGGCTTTCAGGGAACGCGAAATAGTAGCAATCTCCTGCTCTCGGTTTCCTGAGCCTTTTCCACCATTGTTTGCGGTCATCAGCTGGAGATAATCTACCATGATGATTTTCACGCCGTGCTGCATTACAAGTCTTCGGCATTTAGCCCTAAAATCAAATACAGAAAGCGCTGGAGTTTCATCTATATAAAGAGGAGCATTTTCCAGCTCGGATACATTATTAAACAGTCTTTGCCATTCCTCATCGCTCATTTGTCCTTTTCTTAGTTTTTCGGATGAGATGCCTGTCTCGGAGGCTATCATCCTTGTGATGAGCTGTACAGAGGCCATTTCTAATGAGAAAAGCGCCATTGGGATTTGGTGCTGAACGGCGATGTTTCTTGCCATAGAAAGCAGGAATGCCGTTTTACCCATCGCAGGACGAGCCGCAATGATGATGAGATCAGAATTTTGCCAGCCTCCAGTTTCTTTATCCACATCTCTAAAGCCCGAAGGAACGCCAGAGAGTCCTTCTTTGTCTTTTAGAGCTTTTATTTTATCGATGGCTTCCTTTACCAAAGAGTTGGCTGTATCGAAACCTTTTTTGATGGTTCCGTTTGTGATTTCAAAGAAACCCTGCTCGGCTTTATCCAAAAGCTCAAAAACATCGGTAGATTCTTTGTAAGAATTGTCAATAACATTGGCAGAAACATTGATAAGTGAGCGAAGAATGTATTTCTCCAAAATGATTCTCACATGGTATTCTATATGTGCCGAAGAACTCACAGCTGTGGTAAGGTCTATGATGTAGTGGTCGCCTCCTGCTAGGCTAAGTTTTTCAGTGCGTTTCAGTTCCTGAATCACGGTCACCATATCCACAGGATGGTTGTTTTCATAGAGTTTTAGAATCGCTCTGAAAATCTCCTGATGTCTTGGGTCGTAGAAAACCTCTGGTTTTAGCAAATCTATGGAGTGGTCCAGACCTTTTTTGTCAATCAAAAAAGTCCCGATTACGAGTTTTTCAAAATCCACTGCATTAGGTGGAACTTTCCCTTGAGAAATAGACAGTTCCTTTGCAAAATTTCCATGTGTGAGAGATGATAATGTTTCTTTTTGTACCATGGGACAAAGATAAAGATTAAACTCTCAAAATTCCACGCAATGTTGAAAAGTAACTATAAATTACAATAAATAATTATAAATCAGTAAATTACAAATTTTAAGAATGTTAATAAAATTGCATAAAAAAATCCAGTATGTTTTTACTAGATTTTTTAGTTTTCTAAAGTTCCTCTTCAGGTTCATTATTTTCAATGATGATTTCCTCATTTTTGGTCTTTGGCTCTTGATGAGGAATTTCGCTTTTTCCTTTTAGATATTCAGGAAGATTAAGCCCAGCCATATTGAATAAATCATTCAGAGGCGGCACGGTTTTCATCATTCCTGAAACGAAATTAGCCGTGGAAGTGTTTCCGTCAGGATTGTTCCCGCTATCCCAAACTGTAACCTTATCAATTTTAATATTTTTAACGGCTTCCACCTGAGTTTTAACCAATTCAGGAAGTTTTTCAATAAGCAGCAATTGGAATGCAGAGTTGGTATCTCCACCAGCAGCTTTTACCACTTGGTCATAACCTTCGGCCTGTTTTGTAAGGATTTCAAGGAGACCTTTCGCTTCGGCTTCCATTTTCAGGTAGATGGCATCAGCTTCCCCTTTGGCTTTCAGTCTAATTTTTTCAGCTTCTGCTTCGGCATCAATGATGGCTTTTTGTCTGGAGATTTCCGCAGGAACTACGATGTTGGCATTTTGTGTAGAACGCTCTCTTTCAGCTCTGGCAGCTTCCGCTTTTTGCTCAGCCAAATAAGATTCCTCAAGGGCTTTCGCTGCCTGAACTTTCTCTGCTGTGATTGCTATTTTGAGGGCTTCGGCTTCTTTTTCTCTTCTTTGTGCATCGGAATTTGCGATGGTTATTTTCGCTTCATTTTCCCCTTTTACGGCAAGGGAATTAGCGAGTGAAGTCGCAATTCTTGATTCTTTTTCAGCCTCGGCTTTACCGATGGACTCATCTTTCACAGCGGATGCGATGCTGATTTCTCTGTCTTTTTGAGTAATCGCAATTTTTACATCTCTGTCTCTATTGGTTTCTGCGATTTGTACATCTTTTTCTCTGTCCGCCTCAGCTTTACCTGTTTCACCGATTTTTTCTTGTTCTGCAACGGAAATTTTTGCTTCGTTAATCGCTTTCGCAGCGGCTTCTTTCCCTAAAGCTTCGATGTAGCCAGACTCGTCTTTGATATCAGTTACATTGACATTGATGAGTTTTAGACCTATTTTTTTAAGTTCGGTATCTACATTTTTAGAAATATTTTCAAGGAATTTGTCTCGGTCAGAGTTGATTTCCTCAATGGTCATGGTAGCAATTACCAAACGAAGCTGTCCAAAAAGAATATCCTTAGAAAGCTCCTGAATCTGCTCTGGCGAAAGCCCTAAAAGTCTTTCAGCGGCATTTCCCATCGTGTCTGTTTCAGTGGAAATAGCGATGGTAAATCGGCACGGCACATCCACACGAATATTCTGGCGCGAAAGGGCGTTGGTAAGATTGGCTTCGATGGAAATTGGCTTTAAGTCAAGGTATGCAAAGTCTTGAATTACAGGCCATACGAATGCACCTCCACCATGGATACATCTCGCGGAACTTCCGCCTGTTTTTCCATAAATCACCAAAATTTTGTCCGAAGGACATCTCTTGTAACGCGAAATAAGAGAAACAAGAGTCACAAAAAACACAAAAACTAATGCTACAATAATAATAAATGGGTTCATATAATTCTACTTTAAATTTTTTCTACAATTAAAATTTCATCTTTTATATCAACTACTTTTATAAGTTCGCCAGACAAAATATCTGTATCAGAGTTAGTTATCGCATAAAGTTCATGATTGGTTCCTTTCAGAGAAATAAGAACCTTCCCTTTTCCAAAACTCTGAGCTGGAATTTTGAGATATACTTCTCCAGTTTTGTTTTTTAAGTCATTGATTTTAAAAGTATTGTCTTCTGATAGTTTAAGTAGTTGTTTAATAATCAAAAAGAAAATCAATACAAAACCAGCTCCCACGACTGCTGCAAGAATGGTAAGTAAAAATTTGTTTTCTATCATTGGGTAAAAAGCAACACCTGCCCAACCAAAACCGAGTAGAAAATTGGTGAGATTTCTCAATGAGAAAAGCTGAAAAGGAGCATCTACGCCATCAAAATCTCCATCAAAATCAGGCGCTGTGCCATCCATGCTGTCACTTCCGATGAAAGTGAGCACAGCTTGAACCACAAAAACTAAACTGCTGAATAGTGCTACATACCAAAAAGAACGATGTAGAACATCTAAATTTTCTAAAAAATCAAACATTTATTTAAAATTTTAACTCCCTAAAAATACAATTTTTAATTTAATTATAAAAAAAATAAAAAGGAGTTTCAGAATAAAAAAGACCAAGCGAATAGCAGTAGAGAAAATATAGAATTTTGATGGCGTTATGTTTTTCTATTTTTGAACTAAATTTAGAAAATATTAAAATAATCATTAAATTTGCAATCCTAAAAAGATTTTGGAATGAATAAGTACATAAAATTAGTGATTGCAGGACTAATGGTAGCAGGAGGAATATTCCTGATGTTCAACAGACAAGTAGGCTGGGGGATAGTATGTGTAGTTCTATCAATAGTTCCTGTTATATTGTTTTTTAAGAATGAATATATTCTTTTATCTCTTTGGAAGATGAGAGACCAGAAGCTGGATGAAGTTGCGAGACTGCTTTCTAATATTACAGATTATAAAACACAGCTGCACAGAAGCCAATACGGATACTATCACTATATGCTGGGGCTTACATATGCTGAAAATCCATTGAAAGCAGAAGGGTTGATGAAAACAGCTCTTGAATATGGAATGAGCATGAAACATGATAGAGCTTTGGCGAAGTTTAATCTAGCAATTGCAGCACTTTCTAGAGGTAATAAAACAGACGCGCAGAGATTGCTGAATGATGCACAAAAACTAGACACAGCAGGAATGCTTACAGAACACATCAGAACAATGAAAGAGCAGATGAAAAAGCCAAACATGCAGAAACACATGCATAATCCTAATATGAGACATAGAGGTAAGTTCTTCTAGTTTTGGGATTTTGATTATGAATAAAAAATGGAGATTAATTATTAATCTCCATTTTTCTTAATATATCTTTAATGTCAATGCTATGCAGGCAGGCCCAGTCGCCACGATAGCATTCTTTATTCCCAAAAACTGAACACGGCCGGCAGGAAAGGTCATACACTTGTATAATATCTTCTTCGTTTTGTCCATAGCCGAGAAAACCAGCATAAGGATGCGTCTGCCCCCAGACTGATATACAGCGGGTTCCTACCAGACTCGCCAAGTGCATATTAGCCGAATCCATAGAAATCATCAGTTCTAATTGAGATATTTTTTCCAATTCTTGTTTCAAAGAAAGTTTCCCAGCGAGAGATTCTGAATTAGGAATTTGTTTTTCCCATTCACTTAAGATTTCTACTTCCTTTTTTCCGCCACCGAAGAAGAACAGCGGTTTTTCTTTGGCGATTTCTTTGGCTAATTCAAAAGATTTTTCCAATGGAAGCATTTTCCCAAAATGCTGTGCAAAAGGCGCAAATCCTACGCCGTTTTTTATTCCTTGCTGAGGTCTGAGCTGATGTGAAAGCGTTAATGAAAATCCCATTTTTCTCAAAACATCGGCGTATCTTTCGGTGTTTTTTTTGAGTGGAGTTTTATTAAGGTTTTTGATGTCGATTAGTTGTTTTTTCTCTTTTCGCCCTTTGTCTATTTTATAAATAGGAAGTCTTTTTAGCCAAAAGAAAAAATTGAGAATATTGGATCTGAGGACATTATGAAAGTCAGCAACCATATCTGGCTGAAATTCAGATAAGATTTCGTTAGACAATTTTTTTAGTCCAAAAAAACCTTCATATTCCTTTAAATCCACTCCTTTAAATTTGAGCCTTGAAATTCCATCAAATAAATCTTTGAAATTTTTTCTGGAAACCATCAAGATTTCTGTATCAGGATTTTTATCAAGAAACTCTTTGAGAACGGGCACCAGCATGGCGATGTCGCCAAATGCGGAAAAACGGTAAGCGAGTATTTTGGTCACGATTTTAGTTGATAAGCTACAGCGTAGAATTTTATTTGTTTTATCATTGAGGCAAGTCCATTTGCTCTAGAAGGAGAGAGGAATTCCTGCAGTCCGATTTTGGAAATAAAATCAAAATCAGCCGCCAAAATTTCTTCGGCAGTATGTCCGCTATACACTCCTACCAAAAGAGAAATAATGCCTTTTGGCAAAATTCCGTCAGAATCTGCAAGGAAAAAAATCTTGCCATCGCGCAGTTCGGCATCCAGCCAAACCTGAGACTGACAGCCTTTTATTAAAATATCTTCATTCTTTTTTTCCTCTGGAAGACCTTTTAGTTCTTTGCCCAAATCTATGATATATTCATACTTCTGCTCCCAGTCCGAGAGAAAGGCGAAATCATCTATTAGTTCCTGTTGTTTTTCCTTGATACTCATCATACGATTTTTGCAAAAATAAAAAATATAACATATTTCAGGGCAGAAAATTTCTAAACAACTTTAAAAATAAAAACATGACATAAAGTCAGACAAAAAAAATGGTAAAATATTTGATATTGTTTGTTGAATAATTACTAATTTAGTAATATAATTTATGAAGATTATGGAAAATAAGTTTTCGGAGGGAATGGACAGGGTGCTTCGCCATAGCAGACTTGAAGCAAATAGGCTGAAAAGCGAGTTTCTAAATACAGAACACTTTTTGCTGGGAATTATCGGCACGGAGAATTCTGCAAGAAATATCTTGGAGGCACTAAAAGCAGATTTGGTTCAAATTCGTAGAAAGATAGAAAATATCAGCATCAATAATAATTTTAGCTCAAATCCTGATAGAAGCATTATGCCTACTAAAATGGCAGAATATTCTCTGAAAAGAGCGGCGTTAGAGAGCAAACAATATCGTTCTGATGAGGTCAATACGATTCATCTTTTATTGGGAATTTTATATAAAATAGACGACCCTACTACGCATATTTTGGAGGCGTATGATATTGATTATGAAAGTGTAGCAGCTGAATATAGAGCAATGCTCAAAAATAGCGGACAGTTGCCAAAAGCTTCTTTTGATGATGAGGAAGACGATGCTGAGGACGCTGCATTTCCACAAACCAATAAACCAACGGGAAATATCGGGACAGGAAAAAGCAAAACACCTACGCTGGATAATTTCGGAAGGGATTTGACAACGATGGCAAAAGAAGGGAAATTAGATCCTGTGATTGGTCGTGAAAACGAAATCGAAAGGGTGTCCCAGATTCTCAGTCGAAGAAAGAAAAACAATCCACTGCTCATCGGTGAGCCTGGGGTTGGTAAATCTGCAATCGCAGAAGGTTTGGCGCTGAGAATTCATCAGAAAAAAGTTTCGCGAGTTCTTTATAACAAACGAGTGATAACGCTTGATTTGGCGAGTTTGGTTGCGGGAACTAAATATCGTGGGCAGTTTGAGGAGCGAATGAAAGCCATAATGACCGAGCTGGAAAAAAACAGAGATGTCATTTTATTTATAGATGAATTGCACACCATAGTAGGGGCGGGAAGTTCTACAGGAAGTTTGGATGCTTCTAATATTTTCAAACCTGCTTTGGCGCGAGGCGAAATCCAATGCATTGGGGCAACGACTTTGGATGAATACCGCCAGTATATAGAGAAAGACGGAGCGCTGGAGCGTCGTTTCCAAAAAGTGATGGTAGAGCCTACCAGCGTGGAAGAGACTATCCAAATACTAAATCAAGTAAAAGAAAAATACGAAGAGCATCATAATGTAACTTATACAGATGAGGCGATCAGAGCTTGTGTAAACCTTACTACAAGGTATATCACAGACAGATTCCTTCCCGACAAAGCTCTCGATGCGATGGATGAGGCGGGTTCTCGTGTTTATATCAAAAATATGAAAGTTCCTACGGCAATTACCTCGTATGAACAACAAATAGAGGAAGTTAAGGAGCTTAAACAAAAAGCCGTAAAAGCCCAAGATTACTTGGAAGCGAGAAAATACAAAGAAGAGGAAGAACGCCTGATGATAGAGCTAAACCTTGCACAGCAGGAATGGGATAACGAAATCAAGGAGCGAAAACAAATCGTTACGGAAGAAAATGTAGCCGAGGTGGTTTCTATGATGAGCGGTGTTCCTGTGACAAAAGTGGGTAAAAACGAATTGGACAAATTGGCACAAATGGACAATGTGCTCAATGGAAAAGTTATCGGGCAGGAAGAAGCTGTTAAAAAAGTTGTTCGGGCTATCCAAAGAAACAGAGCAGGTCTGAAAGACCCTAAAAAACCAATAGGAACATTTATTTTCTTGGGAAGCACAGGAGTAGGAAAAACCGAACTTGCAAAAGTGATGGCTCGTGAGTTGTTTGACTCTGATGATGCCCTTATCCGAATAGATATGAGCGAATATATGGAGAAATTCGCGGTGTCTAGATTGGTAGGAGCGCCTCCAGGGTATGTGGGCTATGAAGAAGGCGGACAGCTTACAGAGGCAGTGAGGAGAAAACCTTATGCGGTGGTTCTTTTGGATGAAATAGAAAAAGCGCATCCAGATGTATTCAATATTTTATTACAAATTTTGGATGAAGGTTTCGTGACGGATTCTTTGGGTAGAAAAGTAGATTTCCGAAATACAGTCATTATCTTGACTTCTAATATTGGTTCAAGAGATTTGAAGGATTTCGGAGATGGAGTAGGTTTTGGAACAGCAGCGAAAAAATCCACTTCTGATGCCAGAGCAAGAAGCACCATAGAAAACGCCCTGAAAAGAGCCTTTGCACCAGAGTTTCTTAATAGAATAGATGATATTATTTTCTTTAATGCTTTACAAAAAGAAGATATCCACAGAATAATAGATTTGGAGCTTGGTAAACTATATTCTCGTTTAGAAAAACTGAATTATAAAGTGGAGCTTACAGATGAGGCCAAAGAATTCATCGTAGAGAAAGGCTGGGATAAAGATTTCGGAGCGAGACCACTGAAAAGAGCTATCCAAAAATACATAGAAGATATCCTTGCCGAGATGCTGGTGAACAAAGAAATGCAGGAAGGAGATACGGTGATTTTGGAAGTGAATGAAAATAAAGACTCCCTCATCGGAAGAGTAAAATCAAAAATATAGTTTAAAACAAAAATAAAAAAGACACCATTTTTGGTGTCTTTTTTTATTGATGAGATTTAAAAATTAACAGCACTGCCTCCGCTATTCTCTAATTTTTTATCAATTTCATTGTTTTTTCCTTTGGAGAAATCATAAGCAACTCCAAAAATGAGCATATTCTTATTATTTTGAATTTTAGTATGATTTGTGAATTCAACTAAACTTTTACTATAACTTTTTGATTTGTATTCAGAAGGGACGCCTATCCAATACATTCCTGATGTGAAAGTCCAGCCATTCTTTTTGTATTGTAAAAATAGATGGTTCTGATTTTCATTAGTATACAAAAACGCACCATCCAGCGAAAACACAGGAATATTAAACTGATATTGAAGCGTGAAATTTTTGTACTGAGAAACCAGCGTAAGTCTGTTGCTCAGGTACGAATTCTTAATTTCTATATTTTTTATTCTGATTTTTTCCCAAATAGGAGCCAGCTGAGTGGTTATTCTCAGGTAATTATTCCCAAAAGGTTTGATAACGCCTACAAACTGAGCGCCTCCTTTGGTGTAGTGATCTGCGTTTTCATAGCTTAGGACATATCGATTTGTAGGGATGTCAAATGAGTAATACTCTGTAATTGCGCTTTGGGTGTTATTATAAAAAGCAATGATGTTAAAGTCAAAATACTTATTGTTGAATGAGTATTTCAGTTGGTTTTTCCACAGATATTCTGGTTTTAGGTATGGATTTCCCTGTTTTACTATATTGGGAAAGAGCTGCACGATATTACTGCTCAGCTGAGAACCGCTGGGAGTGGAGGGTTTATAAGAGCTTATCAATTGTAACGATTGGCTTTTTGATAATTGATACCCTAAAATCAGATTGGGAGTGAAAGACCATTCGTTTGTTCTTTCGTATTGGGATTTATTATTGATATTGGTAAGCCCAGCGCCCAGACGATACATCAGTTTTTTTATTTTTCCAGAAAATTCAGTGTAGAAATATTGCTCGAAATAATTTACTTGATATTCAGAATGCCCTGCAAGGTTGGTCAAGTTATTAGAAATATTCTCATTGCTAAATCTATACCCAGAGTTTAACTTACCTATCTTAAACTTATGAATGTGAGCAAGTTCTACAACGGAGTTAAATTGCCTGTTGCTGAGGTTCATGTCGTTTTCAAAGATACTCGCGCCAGTGTTTGTTACCCATTCTTTGGACAGTTTGGATTTTTGGGTTCGGAAAAAAGAACCAATTACATTTAGGGCAATTTCATCTTTTTTGCCAATATTTTTATTAAAGTAAAGGTCTAAAACGGGATTGATATATTTCTCATTATCAGAGTTTATAGTTGAGTTTTGTGTAGTGAGCGCTCCTTGGATAAATTCACTTTCTCCATTTGCCCTCGAAAAATAATGGTTCATATTCAAGTTTAATTTAGCTTGAAAAGCATAGTTGTTTTCCTTTGAATTTGAATATGTTGCAGAAATTTCTTGGATTGTGTATCCGAAATGATCCGTTTGAAATTCATCAGAACGATATTTCTGACCATTCAAAAGATATTCGTAAGTGCTGTGATAGTTTCGGTTATCATAGTCTCTGAAGCCCAGATTGTAATCCAGTCCAAAAGTATTTCTGCCTCTCGTGTAGGTGAAATACGCAGAACCATTCACAAACCCAGTAAGAGTGGCATTTTGTACGCTGGCTCCTCCTGTGTAGCCGTTTTCTGGATTTCTCGTAATGACATTAACCACCAAATCTGCCTTGTTTGCCCATCTTGTAGGCGGAATATCATAATAATCAATTCTGACAACGGCTTCGGGTTTTATCCCTTGAAGCTGCAGATTGGTAGATTCTCTCCCATTGATAAGGATAAGAATTTTCCCGCCGCGGATACTGCTCACATTATTAGAAACAGGGTCTAATTGTAGCTGAGGAACACTTACCACCAAGTCTTTTGCGTACCGTGCAGACTCTATTGCTTTTTCATCAAAAGAATAAGAAACATGGTCAGAAAATACTTTTCTTTTCTGAGATTTTATGATGACTTCTTGGATTTCTTTGACATTAGAAATGCTGTCTTTCGCCGTGTTTTCTTGACAAAAACCTTGCAAAGATGCAAGGAAAGCCAAGGCGTGAAGTGTTCTCTTGTTCATAGGGTTTGTTTTTTTGACTCAAAAATACATATAAAAAATTAAAATTAAAATGTAATAGCGACTAAATTAAAATAGTAAAGATTTGATTTATAATGTTTAATGTAATTTAATTCAACCAGTTTTTAAAATCCTTCACTCGCTCTCGGCTGATACTGATTTCTTCCTTTGGCTGGAAACGGAGTTCCACTTTATAATTCGGCGAAGTGTGGATATTTTTGATGTAATCAATGTTAATAATAAACTGCCTATTTCCGCGAAAAAACGATGAAGAATCCAAAACGCTTTCCAGCTCTTCTAAATTAAAATCCGTCGGGAAAGCTCTTTCAGAAGTCTGAGCGTAGACAATCTTGTTTTCGGTGTAGAAGCAGGAAATTTCTTCCACAGGGATTATCTTTAAATTATACCCAATTTTGACCAAAACTCGTTTCAGGGAAGGTTTTTCTTTTTGGATAAGTTCCTTGAAATTCAGATTGTTATAAAACTGCTCCTTTAGAAGAAAATTTTTAAATTTATCAATCGCTTTAGTTAAATCTTCTAATATGATGGGTTTCAGTAAGTAATCAATTGAATTTAGTTTGAAAGCCCGTAGCGTATATTGGTCAAAAGCCGTCGTATAAATGATGAAACTTTGAGTGGGAATTTGCTCAAAAATATCAAAAGAAAGTCCATCGCCAAGGACAATGTCAGAAAAAATAAGCTGTGGATGCTCATGCGTTTTGAACCATTCTACGCCTTCCTCCACCGAGTGGATGACCGCTGCGATTTCTAAATCAGGAAACTGCGAAAGCATTCTCTGGAGCTGTCTCGCAGCTGGTTTTTCATCTTCTATAATGATGACTTTCATGTTTTAGTTTTTAAAATTAATTTTATGCTTATAGATTTAAAACGAATGCCCACTCGTTTGAAACGAATAAGCATTCATTTGGAAAACAATCGTTATTAAATTTCTTTTTCCTCCTTTTCCATGATTTCACGAACTTTTCTTTTTTCCCAAGAATTCCCAAAAGGAGAGAACACACTCAGTCCGTTCATCACCACCCCGAAACCCCAGCATCCAAGCGGCCACCAGAACCAAAGGTGGTTAGGATTGTGATACAGATTAAGACAGATAAAGAAAGTGTTCATAACCAAGTAGGTGATGAGGTGCATGTAGAAAGATTTGATTTCTTTCATTCTTTTGTAAGCTCTGTCGTAAGCGAGATTTTCGTTAGTTGTCTGCATAATTTTAATTTTTGAAGTTAATAAAATAGGGATTTTTACACTGAAATGATTTTCTGTTTTTTCTATAAATACTTTTTTGTTTGTAATTAAATTATACCGAGCCGAAATATTATTTAAACCAACTCCAGAGGACTGGTGGATGGATTTTCGTGGTTGGAGGTTGTTTTCTACGATTAAATATTGATTTTCTGAATATACTCTGATTTTCAGAGATTTTTGTTCTGTGGCGAAATTATGTTTGATACAGTTTTCCAAAAGAAGTTGTAACGAAAGCGGCACGATGAAGGCTTTTTTGACCTCTGGTTCTATTTCAAAATGAAAAGAAACGCTGTCTTCAAAACGAGCGGTGAGCATCTCACAATAGGTCTTCGCAAAGTCCAATTCTTCCTCTACACTTACTAATTCTTGGTCTTTTTTATCCAAAATATATCGGTAGATTTTGGACATTGATGCCGTGAATTCCTGCGCTTTGTGCGGGTTTTCATCAATTAGGGAGCTTAGGACATTCAGAGAATTGAAAAGAAAATGCGGGTCAAGTTGGTTTTTGAGACTTTCAAAACGGACATTCGCCGAAGTTGCGATGATTTTCTGCTCCACCACCTGCGTCATTGCAGATTTTTTCCACTCTATCATGAAGCTTCTCGCATGAAGGAAGGCAGAAACTCCCAGAGAAATAAGGATGTTAAAAACATGAATCCACCACATTTTCTCTGTCCAAAAAACCTCAACGGGCATTTTTTGTATCAAAATGAAATTGATGTAGTTACACAAAAGAACACTCGCCACACTCACCAAAATAGTGAAAATAATTCCAAAAGTCACACGCTCATAGGTCTGTGATATCCAATCCCATCTTTGGCTGAGAAAATTATTGAGCAACATCTGGCTGAACCCGATAGTATAAATGTAAAGGACAGAAATACAGAAATCCAAAAAGAACTTTTCCAAAGTGGGATTCTGCACCCAGAACATTCCTAAAAAAGCAGCAACACCAAAGGAAATAAAAAGACAGATGAAGAAAAACTTTTTCATAGTTCTTGTTTTTTGATGATTCAAAGGTATAACAGATTTCTGATGAAAACTAAAAAAATAAACTGAGTGGTCGTTTTTGAATACTGAGCTGTATTTTCTAATATAAAATTAAACAAAATCCCGCTCATTTCAGAATGAACGGGATAGAATATTTAGCAGAAAACTGATTTTATTTCAGTTGTCGGATGCCCATTTCATAGAACCCGAAACTTAGCAAATCAGCATTTTCATTGATAACTTGGTCTGTAGAACGCCCAGCACCATGTCCAGCATTCATTTCTATTCGGATAAGAATAGGATTCGGACAGCTTTGTTTTTCTTGTAGCTCAGCTCCGAATTTAAAGGAGTGTGCAGGAACTACACGGTCATCATGGTCGCTGGTGATAATCATTGTAGAAGGGTAGCACACGCCTTTTTTTACATTATGAATAGGTGAGTAGGATTTCAGGTATTCAAACATCTCTTTGCTGTCCTCTGCCGTTCCGTAGTCATAAGCCCAGCCAGCGCCAGCAGTAAACTTATTATAGCGAAGCATATCCAATACTCCCACACCAGGGAAAGCCACTTTGGCAAGGTCAGGTCTCATAGTCATCGTAGCACCTACGAGAAGACCGCCATTAGAACGCCCAGAAAGCGCCATATATTTCGGTGAAGTATATCCGTTCTTTTGCAAGTATTCTCCTGCTGCGATGAAGTCATTGAATACATTTTTCTTCTGCATTTTGGTTCCTGCATCGTGCCATTTTTTACCATATTCACCACCACCACGGATGTTTGGAACGGCATAGATTCCTCCGTTTTCCATCCAGATAGCATTTACAGGCGAGAAAGAAGGCGTAAGACTTACATTAAACCCTCCATAAGAATAAAGAATAGTAGGGTTTTTACCATCTCTTCTTAATCCTTTTTTGTAGTTAATCATCATCGGTATTTTAGTCCCATCTGCTGAGGTATAAAATACTTGTTCAGATATATAGTCATCAGGATTAAACTTCACTTTAGGTTTTTGGTGAATTTGGTATTTTCCTGTAGTCAAATTATATTTATAAATCGTGCTGGGTGTGATGTAATTTGTAAATGAAAAATACAGCTCTTTTTCTCCTGTTTTCCCTTCGAAACCATCTGCTTTCCCAGCTCCAGGAAGTTTGATATCGCGGATAAGTTTTCCGTTGTAGTCCAGCTGCTGCACGAAAGAAATAGCATCTTTCATATACTTAGCAAACAGGTATCCACCGCCAGTAGAGATGGACAGTACATTTTCTTTTTCTGGGACTACTTCTGTCCAGTTGTTAGGATTATTGATATTAAATTTCACTATCTTTTTGTTCGGAGCATTTTTGTCCGTGATAGCATAGATGAAATCGCCTTTGGTATCAACTACATTTGTATTAAAATCATACCCAGTCTGCACAGGGATGAAGTCCGTTTTTTTCTTTAAATCCTTGATGTAAAGTTCATTTCCATTCGTAGCATTCGCCGCAGAAATGATTAAAAATCTCTGGTCATCAGAAACACTGGCAGAAAGATATCTTCGCTTAAAGTTCTCTCCACCGATGATGAGCTGGTCTTCGGACTGCTTAGTTCCCAGTTTGTGGAAATAGATTTTGTGCGTGTCTGTCTTTGCAGAAAGTACGCTTCCATCAGGTCTGTCGTAGCTGGAATAGTAGAAACCTTCATCGCCAAGCCATGCAATTCCGCTGAATTTCACATCTACAAGGGTTTCATTGATTTGCTTTTTGGTAATGGCATCTAGGATGATGATTTTATTCCAGTCACTGCCTCCTTCGGAGATTTTGTAAGCAACGAGGTTTCCTTTTTTATTAAAGCTGATTCCCGCCAAGGAAGTAGTCCCGTCAGCTGAGAATTTATTAGGGTCAAGGAATACTTCTGTTTTTCCGTTTTTGTCCTTTCTGTATAGAACATACTGCGCCTGAAGTCCATCGTTTTTATAGAAATAGGTGTAATCTCCCTCTTTGAATGGAGCAGAAATTTTTTCATAATTCCAGATGTCTTTCAGCTGTTTCGCGATGTCCTTTCTGAAAGGAATTTTAGCCAAATAATTATTAGTAAAATCTACCTCGCTTTTTACCCAGTTTTTGGTGTTTTGGGACATGTCATCTTCCAGCCAGCGGTAAGGATCTTCCACCTTCGTACCGAAATACTCATCGGTGTGGCTTATTTTTTCTGTTTTAGGATAATTGTGTTGAGCGTTCATAAATGAAATGGCAGCTAAACCCACTGCGCAGCATAATGTTTTGTTAATCATAACTAAAGATTTTTCCCAAATATAATTAAATTTCCCATTGTAAAAAGTAGTTTTCATTAAAATCTTTATTTTTGCCTTATGATAAATTTTTTAAAAACTAAAATTGCCTTACTTTGGGCAAAAAAACATACCCAAAATGCTGAAATTTATAAACAAAATGCGACAACTGACCAAGAAAAACTTTTGTTTTCTTTATTAAAAACAGCCGAAAACACGCTTTTTGGAAAAGAGCATCATTTCAGAGAAATCCAGTCTGTCAAGGATTTTCAGGAGAAAGTTCCTATCAGTGATTATGAGGATTTAAAACCCTATATAGAGCGCATAAAAAACGGAGAAAAAGATATTCTATGGACTTCCCAGCCAGAATATTTCGCTAAAACATCTGGGACAACCTCAGGTGCAAAATACATTCCCATTTCAAAGGAAGGAATGCCCTACCAAATAGCCGCTGCGCAATCAGCGATATTCCATTATATTGCCCAAAAAGACAATGCAGATTTTGTGGCAGGGAAAATGATTTTCCTGCAAGGTTCTCCAGAGCTGGAAGAAATCAACGGCATCAAAACGGGCAGACTTTCGGGAATTGTGGCGCATCACATTCCGAATTATCTTCAAAAAAACAGACTGCCTTCTTATGAAACCAACTGCATAGAAGACTGGGAAACCAAGGTGGATAAAATAGTGGAAGAAACTGAAAACCAGAACATGACTTTGATTTCTGGTATTCCGCCGTGGCTCATCATGTATTTTGAAAAATTAATTAATAAAAAAGGCAAAAAAATAAAGGAAATTTTCCCTAATCTTCAGCTCATCATCACAGGTGGAGTGAACTATGAACCTTACCGAGAAAAGATGGAATATCTTTTAGGTGGCGAGGTGGATATTATCCAGACTTTCCCAGCGAGTGAGGGTTTTTTCGCTTTTCAAGATGATTACACGCAGGAAGGACTTTTGCTTTTGACTAATCATGGGATTTTTTATGAATTCGTTCCATTGGAAGAGTTTGGGAAACCTAATGCGAGGAGATTGACCTTGTCAGAAGTTGAACTAAATAAAGATTATGCTTTGGTTATCAGTACTAATTCTGGGCTTTGGGCGTATTCCATCGGTGATGTAGTTCGTTTTATTTCTAAAAATCCTCACCGAATTTTGGTGAGTGGGCGGACGAAACATTTTACCTCTGCTTTTGGAGAACATGTGATTGCTTTTGAGGTCGAGGAAGCTATGAAAGCCACTGTGGCAAAGCACCCAGCGCAAATCACCGAGTTTCACCTTGCACCGCAGGTAACGCCTGAAAACAAGGAACTTCCTTATCACGAGTGGTTTATAGAATTTGAGAAACAGCCAGAGGATTTGGAAGAATTTAGGAAAACGCTGGATTTGGAGATGAGGGAGCGAAATGTTTATTATGATGATTTGATTTCAGGGAATATTCTTCAATCATTGAAAATCAGTTGTTTAGCCAAAAATGCTTTTCAAGAATACGCCAAAGCAGAAGGAAAACTGGGCGGACAAAATAAAATCCCACGACTTGCCAATGATAGAAAAATAGCAGAGGTTTTGGAAAAGTTTAAGGAAATGACATAATCAAACGATGAAAAATATAAAAATCTTATTGCCCAAAGACAAGCTTGATGATAGTAATTTAGAGAAAATAAAATTATTAAATGATTCTGATTTGTCTCAAATTACAAGTGAATTGCTAACTTGGACACAAGATGCTAATTGGCCTATATTTCCTAAAATTGTAGAAATTATTGTGGCAAGACAAGATTTGTTCATTAGTGAAATTTCCAAAGTTTTCCAAACAGATGATTTGATTTGGAAATATTGGATTTTGACAAATATCTGCCCTAAACTTAGTTTAGAAAACATAGATTTCTTGAAAAAAGATTTTGATAATATGGTAAAGGTTTTATCGACAAATATGGAAGAAAAGGAAATTTTAGAATTGATAAATACATTAAGAAAATAAACAATGAACCTAAAAATATCACTTGATGCCCTAAAAGCTTTGAAGAATCAGGAGTTTAGAAACCTTATTGCTGGGCGGTTTTTCATTATTCTTGCTTTTAAGATGACCTCCACGCTTTTGGGCTGGTGGGTTTATGAGCTGACGGGCGATCCGTTTTCTATCGGGCTGATTGGTCTGTCTGAGGTGATTCCTGCGGTGGGATGCGCCTTGTATGCTGGGCATTTTATTGATATGAATGAAAAGAGAAGGCTTCTGCTCATCTGCAATTTTGCTTATGTTATTCTTCTTGGGTCGTTGCTTATCCCTGCGTGGTCGCAGACGAGTTTAGGGATTAGTAATAAGGAAATCACTTATTTTATCTATTTCGTGGTTTTTCTTACAGGAATTGCACGGTCTTTTCTTGGGCCTATTGTCCCTGCAATGATACCTAAAATCGTGAGCAAAGAACTTCTTCCAAGAGCCATTACGATCAATCAGACTACATTTTTGGCTGCATCAGTCATGGGGCATGCGATGTGTGGATTTTTAGTTTCTCTGTTGCAAATCAAAGGAACATTAGTAGTGATAGTTTCTTCCTTGTTTGTGGCTTTTTTCTTTTATTTTAAAACAAAACCACAGCATTCAGAATTTAAAGACCAAGAAGTCAATGTTTACGAGAGTATAAAGGAAGGACTTCATTATATCTTTAAAACAAAAGAAATCGTGGGCGCTTTGACATTGGATTTGTTCGCTGTACTTTTTGGTGGCGCGGTAGCTCTTATTCCTGTTTTTGCAAAGGATATTTTGCAGCTGGGTGCGGTGGGCTATGGCTTTCTGAACGCAGCATCGGACATCGGGGCGGGGATTTCTATTTTTACACTGACTTTCTTTCCTCTGAGAAGAAATCAAGGTAAGCTTCTGCTTTTCAGTGTTTTTGGATTTGGGGCATGCATTTTACTCTTTGGAATTTCAGAATATTTTATTTTATCATTTTTAGCATTGTTGATGAGTGGTATTTTGGATGGTGTCAGTGGAGTTATTAGAGGGACTATTGTCCAGCTGAAAACGCCTGACCATATGAGAGGAAGAGTGATGAGTGTCAATAGCATGTTCGTGATGTCCAGCAATGAGTTGGGGCAGTTCGAAAGTGGAGTGGCAGCAAGGCTTTTCGGGGCGGTGAATGCTGTGGTTATAGGCGGATCTATCACTATGCTTATCGCTGTGGCGGTGAGGTTTACCTCGCCAAAACTGAGAGAAATGGAGTATTAGATTTGCGAGAATGAAAAAATAATTTTAATTTTAACCTATAAAAAAGTTGAATTGTATTCAAAATTCATATATTTGCACAAAAATAAATTTAAAATTATATTGTTATGTCAGACATTACATCTAGAGTAAAAGCTATCATTGCTGATAAGCTTGATGTTGAAGAAACAGAAGTAACTCCAGAAGCTAGCTTCACTAATGATTTAGGAGCTGATTCTTTGGATACAGTAGAATTGATCATGGAATTTGAAAAAGAATTTAACATTCAAATCCCAGATGACCAAGCTGAAAAAATTCAGACTGTAGGTCATGCAATCGCTTACATCGAGGAAGTGATTAAATAATTGTTTTACTGAAAAACTAAAAAAATTATGGAATTAAAGAGAGTAGTAGTTACAGGTTTTGGAGCCATTACGCCACTGGGCAGTAATGCACAAGAATATTGGGAAAATCTCACTAAGGGCGTAAGCGGTGCTGCACCTATTACTCTTTTTGATTCTACTAATTTTAAAACTCAATTTGCTTGTGAAGTCAAAAATTTTGACCCTCTTGCTCATTTTGATAAGAAGGAGGCGAAGAAAATGGACAGAAATACGCAGTTGGGACTTGTTGCAGCGAAAGAAGCTGTGGCACATAGTAGAATAATAGAAGATGAGGTAAACAAGGATAGAGTAGGTGTAGTTTGGGGGTCTGGAATTGGAGGATTAGGAACTTTTGAAGCCGAAGTTTTAGGCTGGGCAAATACAGATGTTCCAAGGTTTAATCCGTTCTTTATTCCTAAGATGATAGCTGATATCACGCCAGGGAATATTTCTATAGAATATGGATTCCATGGGCCGAATTATACTACTGTTTCTGCGTGTGCATCATCGACCAATGCTCTGATAGATGCTAAAATGCTTATCCAGTTAGGAAAAGCAGATGTTATCGTTTGTGGAGGGTCAGAAGCTGCTGTTACAGCTAGTGGTGTGGGAGGCTTTAATGCCTTGATGGCGCTTTCTACAAGAAATGATGACCCAAAAACAGCATCTAGACCATTTGACAAAGATCGTGATGGTTTTGTCCTTGGAGAAGGAGCAGGTTGTATTATTCTTGAAGAATATGAGCACGCCGTAAAGCGAGGGGCAACTATCTATGCAGAGCTAAAAGGAGCAGGTCTAAGTGCCGATGCTTACCACATGACAGCTCCACATCCAGAAGGACTGGGAGCGTATCTTGTGATGAAAAACTGTTTAGAAGATGCTGGTGTTCAGCCTAATGAGGTGGATCACATCAATATGCATGGTACATCTACACCTCTTGGGGATGTCGCAGAATCTAGTGCTATCGCTAAACTATTCGGAGAACATGCTTATAATATTCAAATCAACTCTACAAAGTCTATGACTGGGCATCTTTTAGGTGCAGCGGGTGTTATAGAAGCTATAGCAGCATTAGGAACCATCGTTCATGGTGTGGTGCCTCCTACTATCAATCATTTTACTGATGATGAACAGATAGACTCTCGTCTTAATTTTACATTTAATAAAGCTGTTCAGAGAGATGTGAAAGTGGCAATGAGTAACACTTTCGGTTTCGGAGGACATAATGCCTGCGTTCTATTTAAGAAAATCTAATGAATAAGATTAGGAGGTATATTTCGGACTTTCTATTAAAGAAAAGAAGAAATACAAAATACCCCGATAGGGATCTGAAATTTATTGCCGATATCAGTAAGCTTGTTGGATTTAAAATCCAAGATGTAGGGCTGTACAGAGAGGCTTTTTCCTTAAAAAAAAATTCTAAAGATGGTGGCTGTTCCAAGAACTATGAGAGACTCGAGTTTTTGGGGGACGCTATGATAGGAAGCATCATTTCTTATTATCTGTATGAGAACTATCCTAATCATAATGAAGGTTATCTCACACAGATGAAATCCAAGATTGTCAATAGACAAAATCTTAATCGTTTGGGCGAACAGCTGTGTTTGACCAGCTATATTCAGAATTCTAAATTACAAGTTTTAGGAGAAAATATCTCGGGGAATTTGTTAGAAGCTTTGGTGGGAGCGGTATATTTGGATGCTAATTATGAAATGTGTCAGTCCGTTGTCGAAAGATGGCTCCTTAACCCAAGTGAGATTACTAGAATAGAAAACAAAATAGTAAGTTACAAGAGCCTTCTTCTGGAATGGGGACAGAAAAAGAAAGTGAAGATACAATATGAAACTGCTGAGGAGCTCCTGCCTAATAAGAGTATTTGTTTCAGATGTTCGGTTTTGCTTAATGAAGAAAAAGTAGGATGTGCCTCTGAGTCTTCAAAGAAAAAAGCAGAAGAAAAAGCGGCTAAAAGAGCATTTTATGCATTAAATAAAAGAGAAAATATCCTTGAAAAATAATAAAATTTTCCTTGATTTTGAAGAAGAAGAAATTCTAATAGGGTTGATAAAATTGAAACAACAAATATCTCATCACGAGCTGTTTTTCAAGGTAAATCAACTCAATTTGTTTAATTTTTATAGAGCCAATGACTTAATAGCGGAGGATTATTTTAGACATTATAAGTTTCCAAAGTTTGAAACTTATGATGAAATTACACAGGCTAAATTTACTATCTTTGCTAACAAGTCTTTTTGGTCTGAAACAAAACAAACAAGTCCAAATGAACTTTTCCAGCAGGGAGACGAAGAAAAATATTTTATAGATAAAGAAGTAGATTATATAATCTTTTCAAAAGACGGTTGGGAGGATTTTTCTAACATAAATTTCCCTCAGGATTGGGTGGATTCCATAGAAGAATACCAGCTGTCTTCAGAACATGAACTATACCAAATAATATTTTATGATAAATAGAGATTTGAAAAAAACCAAGATAATAGCGACATTGGGACCTGCATCTTCTAGCAGAGAGACCATGATAGAAATGATAAAAGAAGGAGTGGATGTGTTTAGAATTAATTTTTCTCACGCCGACTATGACTTGGTGAAGAAAAATGTGGAACTTATCCGTTCTATCAATGAAGAATACGGCTTTAATACAGCTATTCTAGGGGATTTACAAGGGCCTAAGCTCCGTGTGGGTGTTGTGAAAGAAGGTTCTTTTATCAACCCAGGGGACATTCTTACTTTCACCAATGAAAATGTGGAAGGCGATGCATCTAGAGTGTATATGACCTACGAAAGATTTGCGAAAGATGTAAAAGTAGGCGAGAGAATTCTGATAGATGATGGTAAATTGGTTTTTGAAGTTATAGAAACCAATCAAAAAGATATTGTAAAAGCAAAAGCAATACAAGGCGGTCCGCTCAGCTCTAAAAAAGGAGTAAACCTTCCTAATACAGCGATTTCGCTTCCTGCCCTTACAGAAAAGGACATAGAGGATGCTAAATTTATGCTGGATAATGAGTTTGACTGGATTGCGCTTTCTTTTGTGAGACACGCACAGGATATCAAGGACCTGAAAGATTTGATTCAAAATCATACCAATGGAAAGCAGAATACTCCTATTATTGCCAAAATAGAAAAACCTGAAGGCGTGGAAAATATGGATGAAATCCTAAGAGAATGTGATGGAATCATGGTAGCCAGAGGAGATTTAGGAGTGGAAATTCCTATGGAGGAAGTTCCTGTGGTTCAGAAAAAGCTAGTAGAAGCAGCAAGAAATCACGCCAGACCTGTAATCATCGCTACACAAATGATGGAAACCATGATAAACAGCCTGACACCGACTCGTGCAGAGGTGAATGATGTGGCCAACTCCGTGCTGGATGGTGCAGATGCTGTGATGCTTTCTGGTGAAACTTCTGTGGGGAAATATCCTGTAGATGTGATTAAAAACATGGCTAAAATCGTGAGCAATATCGAAAAAGACAAACTCTATATGAGCAGCAACAAGCCGATTGAAAAAATACAAACTGAGGACGAAGACCGCTACATCACAGATATGGTCTGCTATTCTGCAGTGAGAATCGCTAAAAAAGCCAATGCAAAAGGTATCATCACGCTTACCAATTCAGGCTATACAGCGTTCCAGATTTCGGCTCATAGACCTCATGCTCACATCATTGTATTCTGTTCAGACAGAAGGGTTTTAGCGAAGCTTAACCTTCTTTGGGGAGTTAGAGCGTTCTATTATGACATGCAGAAATCTACCGATGAAACGGTTATCCAAGTGAATATGCTGGCAAGTAATTACGGTTTTGTGAAGCAAGGAGATTTCGTGGTAAATCTAAATGCGATGCCTGTATATGAAAGCGGAAAAACTAATACATTAAGACTTTCAACTATTTAAAATATTGTTTAATCCAAAATTGATAAAAATAAAATTATGTATCCAGAAGAATTAGTAATTCCTATGAAGGAAGAACTTACAGAAAATGGTTTTAAAGACCTTACAACGCCAGAGCAGGTTGTAGAAGCACTTGGGCAGAAAGGGACAACATTGTTGGTTATTAACTCCGTGTGTGGTTGCTCTGCTGGAGCAGCGAGACCAGGGGTGCTTTATTCTCTTACAGGAGACAAGAAACCAGACCATTTGGTGACTGCTTTTGCGGGATTTGATACGGAAGCTGTAGCAGAAGCGAGAAAGCACATGGCACCATTCCCACCGTCTTCTCCATCTATTGCTTTGTTCAAAGATGGTGAGCTTGTTCATATGATAGAAAGACACCATATAGAAGGACATCCAGCAGGAGCTATCGCTGCTAATTTGCAAGCAGCTTATGAAGAGTTCTGCTAAAAAGATACTTTTTAGGTAAAGAATAAAGCCAATCTTTAATTACAAAGATTGGCTTTATTTATTTTTATGAGAAAATTAATTTTAAAACTATTTTTAAAGTGAAATAAAATTTAATAAGAGTGAAAGTTATAAAAAAGAAAAAACCTTGGCAATCAGTGGATTATCAAGGTTTTAGAGTACCCCAGGCGGGACTTGAACCCGCACGCCAAAGGAGGCACAGGATTTTAAGTCCTGCGTGTCTACCAGTTCCACCACCAGGGTATGGAATGGAGCGAAAAACGGGATTCGAACCCGCGACCCCAACCTTGGCAAGGTTGTGCTCTACCAACTGAGCTATTTTCGCAACTGTGCGGATGAAGGGACTCGAACCCCCACGCCTCTCGGCACCAGATCCTAAGTCTGGCGTGGCTACCAATTACACCACATCCGCGGAAAAAATGAACTACTTTGTTCTTTTGTGATTGCAAATATACAAACTTATTTTTAATCTGCAAGTATAAATATATATTTTTTTATTTTTTCCTTTTAAAAGAGTTTTTTAACTTTACCAGCTAAAATTTATATTTCTATGGAATTACAAGGAACAGTGAAGAAAGTATTTGAAACTCAAACTTTTCCAAGCGGTTTTCAGAAAAGAGAGATGGTGCTACTTACAGAGGAACAATATCCGCAGCCCATCAGTATAGAGTTTTTATCTGAAAAAATATCACTTTTGGACCAAGTGTCAGAAGGAGATAAAGTAAAGGTAGGAATCAATATCAGAGGAAGAGAATGGACAAATCCAGAGGGACAGGTAAAGTATTTTAACTCTATCACAGCATGGAGATTGGAAAAAACGGATGGAAGCAGCTTTGATGAGCCTGCATACACAGCGCCTGCAACACCACAATCTTCTGCAGTGAATGACAATCCGTTTGACGAAGAGTCGGATGATGATTTACCATTTTAAATAAAATCTTATTATAAAATAAATCCTGCTGTTTAGTAGGATTTTTTAAATTTTAATAAATGTATCAATTAGATTCGGAAATTTGGTTTCCAGACCCGTACAAATATCATCCCGAAAGTGAGATAGTTGCCGTAGGAGGAGATTTGTCTGCTTGGCGGTTGATTTTGGCTTATTCTTTGGGGATTTTTCCGTGGTTTAATGAAGGTGATGAGATTTTCTGGTGGAGTCCAGATCCTCGGTTTGTGCTTTTTCCAGAAGAGCTGAAAATTTCTAAATCCATGCGAAAAATCCTGAGAGATGGCAAATTTGTTTTCACAGAAAATAAATGTTTCCAAGAAGTGATGAGAAACTGTGCAAATATTTCACGAAGAGGGCAGGATGGAACTTGGATTTCGGAGGAAATGATAAAAGCATACACGGAACTAAATCAGCAGGGAAAAGCCAAAAGCATAGAAGTCTGGGAAAATGGGGAATTGGTAGGAGGTTTTTATGGAGTGGAAATGGGGCATGTTTTCTGTGGCGAGAGTATGTTTAGCAAAGTGAGTAATGCCAGTAAAGCAGGATTTATTCAGTTTGTAGAAAAAAAAGCTGACCGATACCAACTCATAGATTGTCAGGTTTATACGGAGCATTTGGAAAGCCTTGGAGCGAGGGAAATCCCTAAAATAGAGTTTTTGGATATTCTCCATAAGTCTACGAATTGATTTTGATAACCTTAAACTCTCCTTTGAGATAGGCTATCTGCATCTCGTTTTTTATTTCTTTGGGAAGTGTGGTAACGGGAATGGTAAGTTTTAAAATTTTTTCCCAAGAGAGCGTCTGATGGTAGAGTTCATAGAAACCATAACCGATAAACTTTCCACCTTTGAAAGCCAGAAAAGAATGCTCGCCGAGTTTTCTCCCTTGCCCTACCCATAGCTCATTCCTTCCAGCGAAGGAAATTTTCTTTTTCAAAGTTTTATAATCTAAATTTTCTTTTTGTAGAAAAGCCAATACTTTTTCTGCCTGAGAAGGATATTTGAAATTAAATAAATCTGTTTCGTTTACATTCTTTTTAGATGAAGAAATGAAGAAAGAGCCTGTCTGCGGGCTGTATCTTATAGCGAAAGGTTTAGAAGTATTTCTTTTTACTTTTTTTTCTTTCAGCATCAGCTGGGCGATGATGTCCGTGCCAGTGAACTCGTAGTATATTTGCTCTACATTTTTCTGAAACTGAATGTTTCTTTTGGATTTAGAGTTTAAAATTCCCTTTGCAGACTTGTAAATATTGTCGCTGAAATCGCAGAAAATGATTTTTCCTGCTTTATCTTGTAGGTAGAAAATTCCTTTTTCGGAAGGTAGATTTTCGGTGAGTTCGTTGATTTTATTGATATAGAGTTTGGATTGTGTTTCTTCTTGATGCTGTTGAATAATCTGGTTTTCAGTGTCTTTTGAAATTAGAAGTTTAAATAGATCCAATGTCGCTCTGGCATCGCCTCCTGCACGATGAGCATCTGAGAGCGGGATGCCCACAGATTTACAAAGTCTCCCAAGCGAGTAGCTTTCTACATTGGGAATCAGTTTTTTGGCTAATGGAAGGGTGTCTATGGTATTGATTTTAAAATCAAATCCCAATCTTCGAAAAGACTGGCGGAGCATACGGTAGTCAAACTCTACATTGTGTCCCACGAGAGTGGTGTTTTCGGTCATTTCTATCACTCGTTTCGCTATCTCATGGAATTTTGGTGCTCTTTTGACCATTTTAGGCGTTATCCCGGTGAGTTTTTGGACATATTGGGTAATTTCGGCTTCGGGATTGATGAGTGTGATGAACTGGTCTACCACCTCATGTCCATCATAAACAAAAATGGCAAGCTCTATGATACATTCTTCTCTGAATCCTGCGCCGTTACTTTCTATGTCTATTACCGAATACATTTTGCTTTAATCAAAGCTACAAAGATAAAGTTTTAATGCTAAATGGTCAATGTTTGGAAAGTGTCTGCTTTATTTTTATTAAATTTTACTTAATAGATTAAATATAAATTCCCTTCACTTCGGAGGGAATTTTAAATAAAAAATTATTTTTTAGAACCTTTGGTGGTCTTTTTCAGTCCTATCATTCCCATGATGGCTTTTGCGCCCTCTCTCATTAGGGTTTTCCCGAAAGTCTGCACCATAGGGCTTCCTAGGATGCTTTCAAACATAGAAGGCTCTTCCTTGGCAGGTTTGCTCTGCTGAGGTTTACTGGTTTCTGTATTTGCGGAATCTCCCTGCTCTTCGTTCATTCTTCGTAATAAGATTTCGTAGGCAGATTCTTTATCAATGGTTTGGTTGTATTTTCTTACTAATTCAGACTGATTTACAAGATTATCAATCTCCTCTGGCGATAAGATATCCATTCTACTTTCTGGTGAAATTAGATAAGTGTGAACCAGCGGAGTAGGGATTCCTTTTTCGTCTAGTGCTGTCACGAAAGCCTCTCCGATACCAAGGGACTGGATGAGTTCACTCGCTTTATAAAACTCGCTCGTAGGGTAGTTTTCTACGGCTTTGGAGATTTCTTTTTTGTCTTTTGCGGTGAATCCTCTCAGGGCGTGCTGTATTTTTAGTCCCAGCTGACTCAAAACAGATTCTGGAATATCGCTAGGCACCTGTGTGATGAAATAAATACCCACACCTTTGGAACGGATAAGTTTTACCATTGTTTCTATTTGTTCTAAAAGCACTTTCGGAGCGTCTTTAAATATTAAGTGAGCTTCATCTATGAAAACAGCCAGTTTAGGTTTATCCAAGTCACCTGCTTCTGGAAGGGTCAAATATATTTCGGCAAAAAGAGATAAAATAAAAGTAGAGAACAGGGCAGGTTTGTTCTGAATGTCCACCACACGAAGGATATTTACTACACCCTTTTCGTTTCTGGTTTTTAGCAAGTCTAAAACATCAAAGCTGGGTTCTCCGAAGATTTGTGTAGCGCCCTGCTGTTCCAGCGCCACGATGCTCCTTAAAATAGCGCCTAATGATGCGGGAGCGATAGAGCCGTATCCATCAGTAAGTTCTTTTTTACCTTGTTCATTATCAGTTACATATTGTAGTACTTTTTTCAAATCTTCTAAGTCTATTAGAGGAAGACCTTTGTCATCACAATATTTGAAAACGATAGACATGATGCTGGTCTGTGTGTCATTTAGCCCTAAAATTTTACTTAAAAGCACAGGTCCAAACTCAGTAACGGTAGCTCTGAGTTTTACTCCTTTCTCAGCAGAGAGAGACATTAGCTCCACTGGGAAAGCCTGTGGCTGGTATGGTAATTTGGTTTTTTCATATCTTTCTTGGATACGGCTGTTCATTTCTCCTGTGGCTGCTATTCCAGAAAGGTCTCCCTTGATGTCCATTACCAAAGAAGATATGCCATGGTGGGAGAGCTGCTCTACGAAGGCTTGTAGTGTTTTGGTTTTTCCTGTTCCTGTCGCTCCAGCGATGAGACCGTGTCTATTGATGGTTCGTAGAGGAATGTTTACATCTACTTCAGGGATGACTTCTCCATCCAAAATTCCTTTTCCAAGGGTAAAGAAATGCCCTTTTGCGGTGTAGCGAGGCGTAGTTTCTGCTATAAATTTTTCCTTTTTTGACATTATTTATGATTTTAGGGTCTAAAAATAAAAAAAGAATTCATAAAATAACTAAAAAAGGAGATAGAAATTTCTATCTCCTTTATGTTGGTTTTTTATTTTCTTAGAATTTGTAAGTGATACCAATTTTACCACCAGAAACATTACCACCACCACCTTCTAGGTTGATACCGAAGTTTTTAGTGAAGAAGTAACGACCACCAATCTGTGCGCCAATTCCAAAAGGAGAAAAAGCACTTCCTGAATACTCGATAGAATCATCAGAATATTTGTGTGTCCAGTGATAGTATCCTACAGAAAGACCCGCATAAAGATCAAATTCTGATGGGAGTCTTAATATTCTGTTGAAGTGGTAGTTACCATTAGCAGAAATACTAAAACCTGTGTGTTTCCATTCTCCATAAGCCCAAGATTCCTTTTTAGAACGATAAGAAGCTTCTGCTCCAATAGTAAAGTCTCTTGCAACTCCATAATCTACACCTACTACTACAGGAATCCCCCAGCTAGAAATCCCTACACCAGCGTTAATTTGTACATTGTTTTCTTCTAAAGTTCCTTGTGCAGATGCTGTAACTACAGCAAAAAATAAAGATGCACATGCTAAAATCTTTTTCATAAAAAATAAAATTTAAATTTTTAAAACAGGGACAAAGATATACATATTTTTTAGATAGAAAAATATTTTGTATCAAAAAAATATTTGTAACTTTATAAAATGTAAAAAATTATAATTATGGACAAAATAAAAAATCATATTGGGCTGATTGTCATTTCAGCAGCAATAGTTTTTTCTACTTTTTTGGCGGCAAATGCTTTTAAAAATAGAAACTCAAATAATGACACTATCAATGTTACAGGGCTTGGGAGCAAGGACTTTGAGTCTGACCTTATCGTATGGAATAGTTCTTTTACAAAGAAAAGTGCAGATTTGAAAAGCGCCTATGCTTCGCTGGAAAAAGACAGAGAGGCACTCAAAAATTATCTGTTGTCTAAAGGTGTGAAAGAAAAAGAAATCGTGTTTTCTTCGGTAGGAATTTCTAAAGATTTTGATAGAACCTATGATGAGTATCAGAATGTTCGTTCGGAAGTGTTTACAGGATATACTCTGAAACAGAATGTACAGGTGGAGAGCAAAGAAGTGGAAAAAATAGAGAACATCTCACGCCAAGTTACAGAGCTTATCAATTCTGGTGTAGAGCTGTATTCTGATCAGCCAGAATATTACTATACTAAATTAGCCGAGCTAAAACTAAAAATGATAGCTGAAGCCACCAAAGACGCAAAACTTCGTGCCGAAAAAATCGCAGAAAACGCAGGAGCAAAACTCGGTGATTTGAAAAAATCTGAAATGGGTGTTTTCCAGATTATTGCGCAGAATTCTTCAGAGGACTATTCTTGGGGAGGCTCGTTCAATACTTCTTCTAAAAAGAAGACAGCCAACATCACCATGAAGCTCTCCTACAATATTAGATAAATTTCATACCTTTGCGGTTTTCAGATTATTTATGACAAATACAAGTCCGAAAACAGTAGCATTTCATACACTCGGGTGTAAGCTTAATTTTGCAGAAACATCTACTATTGCGCGCCAGCTTATAGGGGCGGGATATGAGAAAGTGGAGTTCGATGACCCTGCGCAAGTCTATGTAATCAACACATGCTCGGTAACGGATAATGCCGATAAAGAGTGTAAGTTTCATGTGAAACGAGCGGTGAAGGCCAATCCAGATGGTTTGGTGGTGGTTTTGGGATGCTATGCACAGCTGAAACCAGAGGAAATATCCGCAATAGAAGGTGTGGATTTGGTTTTAGGAGCAAAGGAGAAATTTAATTTACTTAATTTCCTTGATGATTTAAGGAAGTCCGAAAGTTCTGCGCAAGTTCACTCTTGTGAAATAGAAGATGCAGATTTCTTTATAGGTTCTTATTCTATTGGGGACAGGACTCGCGCCTTTCTGAAAGTTCAAGATGGATGTGATTACAAATGTACCTATTGTACAATTCCGATGGCGAGAGGAATTTCGCGCTCCGATACGATAGAAAATATTGTCAAAAATGCACAGCAGATCGCCCAGCAGGATATTAAGGAAATTGTCCTCACGGGAGTGAATATTGGTGATTATGGAAAGGGCGAATTTGGGAATAAAAAACATGAACATACATTTTTGGATTTAGTGACAGCGCTGAATGAAGTAGATGGCATCGAACGAATCCGAATTTCTTCCATAGAGCCTAATTTGCTAAAAGATGAAACTATAGAACTTGTAGCGAAGAGCAAGAGTTTTGTGCCGCATTTTCATATTCCGTTGCAGTCGGGCTCAGATGAGATTTTGAAAAAAATGAAACGCCGTTATCTCACGGCTCTCTATACGAGCAGAGTGAATAAGATAAGGGAAATCCTGCCTGATGCAGCTATCGGTGTGGATGTAATCGTAGGTTTCCCAGGTGAGACCGAGGAGAAGTTCTTGGAAACTTATAACTTTTTAGCAGAGTTGCCGATCAGCTACCTGCATGTATTTACATATTCTGAAAGGGATAATACAGAGGCGGTTAGCATGGAGGGTGTGGTTCCTATTTCGGAAAGAAAGAGAAGAAATAAAATGCTCAGAATTCTTTCTGAGAAGAAAAAAATGGCTTTCTACCAAACACAATTAGGAAAAGTTCTGCCTGTTCTTTGGGAGCATGAAGAGAAAAACGGAATGATGTTTGGCTTTACGGATAACTATGTCAGAGTTCAAAAACCATATGACGAAAAGTCCGTGAATAAAGTAGAAAGAGTGAAATTAGAAAAAATTTCAAAGGAAGGAAATGTAGTGATTTCTAGTTCTTTTGAGGAATTTTTAACAAAAGTTTAACCTCTATTGTCATTACAATGGAGGAAGTTTTTTTATTTTAGTGGATTGAATTTTCTTAAAATATTATGTCACAAAAAAGCACATACGGCGACAATGTCATCTCTCTGAGAGATGTAAAAATAGTTCAAAAGAATTTCACGGTTCTTTCTAATGTTAATCTGACCATAAAAAAAGGTAAGTTTAATTATCTCATTGGGAAAACAGGCTCTGGAAAAAGTAGTCTTCTCAAGGTTCTTTATGGGCATCTTCCACTCCGCGAGGGAGAAGGAGAGGTGGTTGGATTTGATTTGACAAAACTGAAAGTATCCCGTATTCCTGATTTGAGAAGAAAACTAGGAATTATTTTTCAGGATTTTCAGTTGCTTATGGATAGAACGGTAGAAAAAAATCTTCTTTTCGTTTTAGAAGCCACAGGCTGGAAAGATAGAAGTCTAATGGAGGAGAGAATAGATGATGTTCTCAGTAGTGTAGGAATGAAAACCAAAAAACACAAAATGCCTCACGAATTGTCTGGTGGAGAGCAGCAGCGTGTAGCTATAGCAAGAGCTTTGCTGAATCACCCCGAGCTTATCTTGGCGGACGAGCCTACGGGAAACCTAGACCCAGAGACTTCTAATGATATTATGACTTTGCTAAGACAAGTGTCTGAGGAGAGAAATTGTGCAGTGCTGATGGCTACGCATGATTATCATTTGATACAAAACTTCCCAGGACAGGCTATCCGTTGTGAAGATGGGACAGTATCTGTTTTGCAGGATACAAGCATACTTTTTGAATAAAAACTTTAAATTTAACTTTTTTCAATAAAAACTAAATTTAATTAGTTAAATGATGTTAAATTGTATAAAAATTTAGTTAAAATACAAATTTGATACAATATCATTAATAAATGCTCGTTTTTGATATTAGTAACCAATTAAATTTTTAAGAATTATGAAAAAGTTAGTTTTTGCAAGTTTATTCCTTGCGTTAGGAACATTCGCAGTAAACGCACAGTCTACTCCATCAAAAAAGAAAGCTGAGCCTTCTAAGAAAACGGCTAAACAATCACCTAAGAAATCAGCTCAGCCTAATGAAGCAGAACACGCTGTTCCTGTTGCTCATGAAAGTGGAAGTCATCCTTCAGTGGATAAAGAACAGCCAAAACAAAAGGAATCAGAGGATAAAAAGGAGGAACATCCTGTAAATCCACAGAAATAGATTTTATTGTTTATCATAGATAGCCACTTCTGAAAAAGAAGTGGTTATTTTTTATGGGTAAATTCTTATCTTTGCGCCCAAAGTTTTAAAAGATGAGTAAAATTCGCGTTCGTTTTGCACCGAGTCCTACGGGTCCTCTGCATCTTGGTGGAGTGAGAACAGCATTATACAATTACCTTTTTGCTAAAAGCCAAGGAGGAGATTTTATTTTAAGAATAGAAGATACAGATACTGCCCGCTATGTGGAGGGAGCAGAAGACTATATCATGGAGGCGCTGGACTGGCTGGGAATACAGCCTGTGGAAAGTCCTAAAAAAGGAGGGCCATATGCACCATACAGACAGTCTGAAAGGAGAGAAATCTATGATAAATATACTGAGGAAATTCTAAAAACGGATTATGCTTATTTGGCGTTTGATACTCCAGAAGAACTTGAAAAAATCAGACTGGAATACGAAGCCAAAGGAGAAGTTTTTTCTTATAATAATGTTACTAGAAATAGCCTGAGAAACAGCCTTGCACTTTCAAAAGATGAGGTGGAAAAACTTTTGGCTGAAAAAGTTCCTTTCGTGGTTCGGTTTAAAATGCCAGAAAACCGAGTGATGGAGCTGAGTGATATTATCCGTGGGAATTTCAGCGTAAATACGGATACTCTGGATGATAAGGTTTTGGTGAAACAAGATGGAATGCCGACTTATCATTTCGCGAATATCATCGATGACCACGAGATGCAGATTACCAATGTGATTCGTGGAGAAGAGTGGCTGCCATCAATGGCTCTGCATGTATTGTTATACGAAGCCATGGGCTGGAAAGCGCCGGAATTTGCGCATTTACCACTGATACTAAAACCAGAAGGAAAAGGAAAACTCAGCAAAAGAGATGGAGATAAATTCGGGTTTCCTGTATTTCCGTTGAATTTTACTGATAAAGAAACAGGAGCTGTATCCAAAGGATATCGTGAGGAAGGCTATTTCCCAGAAGCGTTTGTGAATTTCTTGGCACTTTTGGGCTGGTCGCCGTCTGATGATAAAGAAATCTTGTCATTAGAAGAGATGATTCAGGAATTTAATCTGTATAAAGTTCATAAATCTGGAGCGAGATTCAGCAAAGAAAAAGCAGAATGGTTTAACAGCCAATATCTTAAAATGAAAACAGATGATGAACTGCTAGTTTTATTTAAAGAAATAGAAGCAGTGAAAACTTCTGGTGTCAGCGATGATAAGTTGATTACGATTATTGGGTTGATGAAAGAAAGAGCCGTTTTTGTGAAAGATATCTATGAACAGGGACAGTTTTTCTTCTCTGCACCAGCGGATTATGATGAAAAAGCCATCAAAAAAGCGTGGGCAGACACCACAGGAGAGCTCCTTGAAGAGTTTGCACAGAAATTAGAAAATGTAGATTTCCAATCAGATGTTCTCAAAAATCTTATTCATGATTTCGCTGCCGAAAAAGAATTAGGAATGGGCAAAGTGATGATGCCGCTGCGTTTGGCTTTGGTGGGAGAACTGAAAGGGCCAGATGTTCCTGATATTATGAATATTATAGGAAAAGAAAAAACTATAGAACGAATCGAGAAATTGATAGAAACTCAAAAAAAATAAATTAATATTTGATTTTTAAATTTATTAGTATTTTTGAAAACTCAAATATTATTCAAAATTAGAAATATGGAATACTTGGATTTTGAACAACCGATAAAAGAGTTGATGGAACAATATGAAAAATGCGCTATTGTAGGCGAAGAGAGCGGCGTGGATGTTTCAGCAACTTGCAAACAGATAGAAGAAAAAATTAACAAGACTAAAAAGAAAATCTATGGCAACCTTACGCCATGGCAGAGAGTGCAGCTTTCCCGCCACCCAGACAGACCCTATACATTGGACTATATCCACGGAATAGCGGATGAGGGCAGCGTTGTCGAGCTTCATGGCGATAGATGTTTTGCGGATGACCCAGCGATGATAGGAGCGATGATAAAAATAAATGGTCAAAGCGTGATGGTTATCGGGACACAAAAGGGAAGAACTACGAAAGAAAGACAATACAGAAGGTTTGGAATGTCTAATCCTGATGGATATCGTAAGGCGCTGAGGCTGATGAAGCTGGCGGAGAAATTTAATATGCCTATCGTAACTCTGATAGACACTCCTGGTGCTTATCCTGGTCTTGAGGCTGAGGAAAGAGGGCAAGGCGAGGCTATTGCGAGAAATATTTTTGAAATGAGTCTTCTGAAAGTTCCTGTAATCGCTATCGTTATCGGTGAGGGAGCTAGTGGAGGAGCTTTAGGAATAGGTGTAGGGAACAAGGTTTACATGATGGAAAACACTTGGTATTCAGTGATTTCGCCAGAGTCATGTTCTTCTATTCTTTGGAGAAGCTGGGAATATAAAGAAACTGCTGCTGATACACTGAAACTTACAGCTCAAGATATGCTGAAAGAAAAGTTGATAGACGGTATTATCGCAGAGCCTCTTGGCGGAGCTCACTATGAACCAGCTGAAGCGTTTGCTAGTGTGAAAGATACTATTTTAAAGAATATAAAAGCATATAAAGGCTTTACTGAAGATGAACTTGCTACACAAAGACAAGAAAAATTTGTAGCAATGGGACAATACAAAGGATAATGAAATAAAAAAGCTGGAAAATTTTCCAGCTTTTTTATTTCACGCCTAATGTTAGTTGATAATCAGCATTGATTGTTCTTGATTGTTGGTAATTTCCTCCACATATCACGGAAGAAATAGTGTATGAACCTTTGTTTAAAGACATTCTTCCCGTAGAGTTTGCAGCGACATTGATATGATAATTATTTTTCCCTGTAAAATTTACTACAATTGGGCATTTTGATAGATTTTTGACAGTTACATATGCACTGTTTCCTTTGCTGCTTCCATTAAGTATTCTGGTAGCTTCCTCAGCAGTCTCTTGGTGACTTCTATGACTGTTGGATTGGTGAGAAGTTGAGGTTTGTGCTGAAGAGCTACTGCTTCCTAAACGGGCTAACTTTCTTCTAAACTCAGGAGTTTTAGGGTGGTTAGGATAGTTTACTATGAAATTTGCAACCACCTTTGGGTCATTGGATTTTTCTGTCATTTCTATGGTATGTTGGGACTGAGCGAATATACCAGCAGACATAAATCCTAAAAGAAGTAAAATCGTTTTTTTCATCTTTATAAAAATTTGTATCTTTGCCAACTAATTATCTACAAAAATATAAAAAATATTATAATTATGTATACACCAGTAGCAGCAGATGTAGCTAAACTAAGAAACACAACAGGTGCAGGAATGATGGACTGCAAAAAAGCTTTGGTAGAAGCTGAAGGAGATTTTGAAAAAGCCATCGAAATCCTTAGAAAAAAAGGACAAAAAATCGCAGCAAATAGAGCAGATAGAGAATCTACTGAAGGTGCTGTAATCGCAAGAGTAAACGAGGATAACACACTAGGTGCTGTAATCTCTCTAAACTGCGAAACTGACTTCGTTGCTAAAAATGATGCTTTTGTAGAATTGGCTTACGAATTAGCCGAACAAGCAATGAACTACGCTTCTAAAGAAGAGTTCTTGGCTTCTGATTTCCACGGAATTACAGTTGCTGAAAAACTAATCGAGCAAACAGGAGTTATTGGAGAGAAAATAGAAATCGGTGCATTCGAAAGAATCGAAGGACCTTTCTTGGCAGCTTATATCCACGCAGGAAACAAAATCGCAGCTATCACAGCATTGTCTGCTAAAGTAGACGGAGCAGCAGAAGCAGCGAGAAACATCAGTATGCAGGTAGCATCTATGAGCCCAGAAGTTCTTTCTTACAAAGATTTTTCTCCTGAGTTTATAGCAGCAGAAACAGATGCAAGAATTGCAGCAATCGAGAAAGATAACGAGGAGCTTGTAAGACTTGGAAAACCATTGAAAAATGTTCCTAAATATGTTTCTTATGCACAATTGACAGAGCAAGTTCTAAAACAAGCAGAAGAAGATGCAAAAGCTGAATTGAAAGCTGAAGGTAAGCCAGAACAAATCTGGGATAAAATCTTACCTGGTAAAGTTCAGAGATTCATCAGCGATAACACTTCTCTAGACCAAGAGAAAGCATTGCTTGACCAAAACTACATCAAAGACGGAGACATGAAAGTTTCTCAATATGTGAAATCCGTAAGCCCAGACCTTGAAGTAGTAAGATTTGTAAGAGTTTCTCTTTAATTAAAATTATAAATTTTACCCAATTCCTCTTAGCCGAAAAGCTGAGAGGAATTTTTATTTTATGGACATATATTTTTATAAAACTTTGTGATAAATATCAGTATTTGAAATCATCGTCGTATCGTTTTTATTATTAATTTTGCTAACAAATTACACTTTTTTAACACTAAATAAAAGAATATGAGTGAAATAAGCGAAATAAGCGAAATAATCAGAGATTATTGGACAGAGCGCTCCAAAACATATAGCGATTCCACATTGCAGGAGCTTTATGGAGACAATGCCCAGAACTGGGAAAATATTCTCTATGGAGATATTGATAAGAACCAGAATTTAAAGATATTAGATATCGGAACAGGACCAGGGATGTTCGCGGTTTTGTTGGGAAGAAATCCGAATTTTGAGGTGTCCGCAGTAGATTCCAGCAAAGGAATGATAGAACAGGCGACACAGAATGCACAGAAATTTGGAGCGAAGGTGAATTTCCAGCTGCTGGATGCGCAACAGCTGCCTTTTGAGGATGATACTTTTGATGTCATTGTCACTAGAAATGTCACATGGAATCTCCCTCACCCAAAAGATGCTTACAAAGAATGGAAAAGAGTACTGAAAAAAGGAGGAAAAATGATAAATTTTGATTCCAACTGGTATTCTTATCTTTTTGATGAAAATCTACATAAATATCATGAAGAACACCCAGATAAGAAACTGCAGGAAGTCCTGCCAGATGGAATGGAAGCACGAATGGAGAACATCGCAAAAACGCTTCCGCTTTCCAAAGAGAGAAGACCTGCATGGGATGTTAATTGTCTTTTGGATTTAGGGTTTTCTAAGATGGCTTTTGATTATAATATTAATGATGAGGTCTATGACAAGGAACATCAGGAAATCAATGCTTACGCACCGATGTTTAGAATTATAGCCGTTAAATAAATATAGAATTAAATTTAAATTATGCATAAAATATTTTGTTCAGTTGCGCTAGGAGCACTCGTTTTGTCTTGCTCAGGGAAGAAAGAATCAGGGAGTAATAAGACACAAACTAATACTCCTAAAATGGAGAAAGTAGAATATATCTATCACGATGGAACCAGAGATCTGAAAGTATCCATCACCACACCGCCACAGCGTGCGGCTCTTTTTACGCCGCATATGACAGAGATGCTTTTGGCATTAGGTCTGGGAGATAGAATAGTGGTGGGAACTACGGAAGGCCCTGTTTCTAAGCAATTTGAAAAGGAATATGAGAAAGTCCCAGATGAATATAAATTCATAGGACATAGTTTTAAAATGACCAAAGAGGCTTTTCTGCTTAGAGAGCCAGATTTTGTGTCAAGTGATGGAGATCTTAGCTCAGAATCTACAGGTTCACCAGAGGAGCTTTTGGCTCAGGGAATCGCTCCATTTACGCCAAAAACCATCCAGACCCCAAACGCTACGATAGAAACTGTATACGAGGATTTCTATATGCTGGGAAAAATCTTTAATGTAAATGAAAAAGCGAAGGAAGTAGTAGAAGGAATGAAATCCAAACTTGCTGAGGCTAAAAAAACATTCGTGGTTAAACCTGAAAACGAAAAGAAAAAAGTGATGATACTTTCTTCTATTAACAATGGGATTTGGGTTTTCTCTTCTTTAGCAGCGGATTTGGTTCGTCAGGCAGGAGGTATCAATATTTATGAAGATGCAGGGACTCCTTATGAATTCGTGTCTTTTGAGAGTGTAGTGCATAGAAATCCAGATGTGATTTTCATCACGGATACGCAGTCTAGAAACATGACTCCTGAGGAAAAAGCGAATTTCATTAAAAACCACCCAATATTGAAAGATATCAACGCGGCGAAGAATAATCAGATTTATGAAGTGAATTTTGCGGATGTTTCGCCAGGGGTTAGAAATGTGGATTTTATCATTAGATTAAATAAAGTTCTTTACCAAGGAGGAAAATAGAATATTGTTTGAGAATAGTTGTGTAAATTTTAATAATTTCGTTAAAAAATCATGTTTTTATTGGTTTTTTAACGAAATTATTACGATATTAGCAAGATAAAATTAATACAACTATGGAACAATTGGTAGAAAAGATAGCTGGGCTTATTTGGTCCGATGTCTTTATCGTATTATGTGTTTTCACGGGAATTTACTTCTCTATTAGACTCGGTTTTCCTCAGTTTACCCAAGTAAGGGAAATGCTGAGGTTACTTTTTCAGGAGAAAGAATCAGAGAAGGGGTTGTCTTCTTTTCAGGCGTTTTCTTTGGCTATTTCAGGGCGTGTAGGAACGGGGAATATTGTGGGAGTTGCCACGGCGATAGCTATGGGAGGGCCGGGGTCTATATTTTGGATGTGGCTGATAGCGATTTTGGGTTCTGCATCGGCATTTGTAGAATCTACATTAGGGCAGGTTTATAAAAGAGAAATAGACGGAGAATACCGCGGAGGACCAGCTTATTACATAGAAAAAGGGCTGGGAATAAAGTGGTATGCTGTTCTTTTCGCTGTGATTGCGGTGGTGTGCTGTGGATTTCTTTTGCCAGGGGTTCAGAGCAATAGTATAGCACAGTCTATGAATAATGCTTTTGGGATAGTTACTCAGACAGATTATTTTATTCCTATGAATATCTTTGGGGTTATAGTTGTAGGGCTTTTAGTGGTGATAATATTTGGAGGAGTTAAGAGGCTGGGACATGCTTCGGAAACGATAGTTCCCTTGATGGCGGGAGCTTATATTTTGGTGGGGCTGATTATCATTATTCTTAATTTTCATAGAATTCCAGAAGTATTTTCTACAATTATTTCTTCGGCTTTTGGACAGGATGCTGTTTTTGGGGGGATTTTAGGAAGTGCCATTGCTTGGGGAGTGAAAAGAGGAATTTATTCCAATGAAGCAGGACAGGGGACAGGGCCTCATGCAGCGGCAGCATCAGAGGTTATCCATCCAGCGGAGCAAGGGTTGGTACAGGCGTTTTCTGTGTATATAGATACTCTTTTTGTTTGTACTACTACGGCATTTATGATTTTGTTTACCAATCAGTATCATGTGATGGATGAGCAGACTAAAATGATGGTGGTAGAACATATAAAAGATGTAGACTATACAGGTTTTACACAGGCTGCGATTTCTTCTCATTTTCCTTCGTTTGGGAATGAGTTTGTAGCGATAGCACTCTTTTTCTTTGCTTTTACTACCATAATGGCTTATTATTACTATGCAGAAACCAATCTCACCTTTATTATTTGTTCTAAATATCACCATTTGGCTATTTTTGTTTTAAGAATTGTTTTTCTCATAGGAGTGTATATGGGAAGTGTGCGAGAAGCTAAAATGGCGTGGATAATAGCAGATGTAGGATCTGGGCTGATGGCATGGGTGAACATTATAGCAATTTTACTGCTGGGAAATACCGCACTGAAAGTATGGAAAGACTATAAAACACAAAAGAAAAATGGAATACAAAAACCAACTTTTGATGCTAAAAAACTCAATATTAAAAATGCTGATTTTTGGGAGAAAAAACAAAATCCCTAAAACTATGGTTTAGAGACTTTGACAGGTTATAATATATGAATGGATTTTTACAATTAGTGTCTTTAGATTAGAAATTGTTACAGAAAAGATTAGTTTTTTTTCTTTTAATTGTTTAATGCGCTGATTTAGTGGAGGTAATTTGTTAATATAACATGTAAAATCACAACACAAATTCCTACTAAAAACGAGATTAACGACACTAAAATTAGAAGAAATATAATATAGGCTGTTTGACCATACTTTCCGAATTTTTCATTGCACAAATTTCTCATCTTTTGTAAGAAAACCGATTCTTTTTGGATTTTTAGGAAACTTCTATCGTATTCAAAACCATCTTCTTCGCCTGTGATTTCGGCTACGATTTTAGAAATTTTCTGAATGTATTTTCCGTAATTCTCATACAGCCAGTATTTTCCTACAAAATATATAAGCACACAGAATGATAATGATATTATGCTAAAGAAAGTGAGGTCAATATCCTCGTTACCTACATATAAAACATAATAAAAATCCAATATAAAGGGAATGGATGCTATATAAAAAGATTTATAAAGTTCTGAGTTTAAAACCAATTCATACCTTAAATCCAAAATGCTATGATAGGTATTAAGATTTTGGGTATTCAGTTTTTTATAAAAAGTATAGAATTTTAGATAATGATATACTATAATGATAGATGCTATAAATGTCAGAATAACAAGGAGATAGGTGTGCTTAGTATCCATCCCTGAGAAAGGGGAGGACACAGCCCATAAAAGAAAAAAAACAATACTTGTCCAAAATTCTGTCCGCATATTCTTCCGAATCATTTCCAGAGGCGTATGAATCTCTTTTTGTTTTTCCAAGGAAATTTCAGGAATGGATTCTATTTTTTCCTCATCCCACACTTGTTTTAAGTTTTCTAAATCCATTAGAATTTTTTATTAAATTATTTTATAATTCTCTGTTTATCAATTCGTTTACTAAATCACTCAGTTTCTGTTTGGCGCGGTTTAGTTTTACACGGCAGTTTCCTTCCGTTATTCCTAGCTGTTCTGCCATTTCTTTCCCAGAATAGTCTTCTAAATAATAGAAAATCAATGCCTTGTCTATCGGGCTCAGCAGGTGGATGGCATCGTACATTATTTTTACTTTGTACTCTTCTTCGGCGGTTTCTTCATTTTTAATGTCAAAATTCTGAATTTCCTCCTCCCGAGAGATAAACCCTCTTTTCTTTTCGGATTTCAGAAAAACTATCGCAGTATTCAGGGCTACACGATACATCCAAGTAGAAAATTTGCTCTTTTCCTCAAAACTTGGGTAGGCTTTCCACAGCTGATAAGTGATTTCCTGAAACAAATCACTCTGGTCTTCAGGCTCGTCCATATACATCTTGGAAATTTTGAAAAGCACGCCTTTATGCTTTTCTATTCTCTCCAAAAATTCCTGCTCTAATGAAGACATTGATTGATTTTTTAGTTAATTAGTATTAAAATTTAGGATTTGTTACACATTTATTTGAAAAAAAATAAAACCACATAAAGTGTGGTTTATTTTATTCTTAGAGATTCTTTCACGAGTTCTATCATTTTTGGGTCGCCTGTTTGTTTTCCTTTTTCATCAGAAAATTTCACGGTTGGTATCCATTCATCATTTGCGCCCAAAACTCCTGTGAGTTTCATTACGATGTTCATCGGAGTGAGTCCTACATCGTTAGTTAGATTTGTCCCAATTCCAAAGGAAAGTCCGACTTTTCCTCGGCAGGCCTGTGTGATTTCGGAGATTTTCTCCAAATTCAGATTATCAGAGAAAATAATGTATTTAAACAAAGGATTGATGCCGTGCTTTTCGTAATGTTTGATGGTTTTCTCGGCGAAAGCTATTGGGTCGCCGCTGTCGTGCCTTACTCCATCAAAAAGTTTAGCGAATTTTTTATCAAACTGCTTGAAAAACACATCCGTAGTATAAGTATCCGAAAGGGCAACTCCCAAATCGCCACGATAAACATCCACCCAATGCTCCAAAGAAAGAGCATTTGCCATCTTAAAGCCATACTGCGCACCATGGAACATAAACCACTCGTGGGCGTGGGTTCCAATAGGTTTCACGCCGTATTTCATCGCAAAATGGACATTGGAAGAACCGATGAAATAGCTGTTGGAATCTTGGGTAAGGGCTTTCATCACTACATCATGAACCTTATAGGAGTGTCTTCTTCGTGTTCCAAACTCTGCGAAATTAACTTTTAGTTCAATGAGGTTTTTGGCTTTTTCTAAAGTTTTTCGGGTGATTTCATCATCACTTTGGCGCTCCATATCGTTCATTTTGTAATAAAGCTCACTGATGAGCGATAGCAGCGGCACTTCCCAAAGTATGGTTCTGTACCAAAGACCTTCTACGGTCACTTCTAAATCGTTTCCTATTTGGCTGATTTTCACTTCGGAAGGGTCGTAGTGGTATCCTTCTAAAAAGTCTAAATAAGGCAGGTTGAGATACGGACAGTTTTTCTTTAAAAATTCTTTTTCTGCTTTGGTAAGCTGGAGTTTTGCCATTTCGTTGATGGCTTTTCTGAGGGCATCATCAAAGCCTTCTGGGAAGGAATGTTTCCCTCGGTTGATGAATACATATTTCACTCTCGCATCTGGAAAGAGCTTTACCACAGCGCATTGCATGGTAAATTTGTAAAAATCGTTGTCTAATATAGAGTTAAAAACTACGCTCATTTTTAGATTTTATTAAAATTAAAGCCATAAAAATACGAATTTCTATTATTAAAATTGTCTTTAAAACAACAAATAATTAAATTCGCGTTGCTATTTGAATGAAATATGAAAAACCTGCTTAAGTTTTACTCATTATCAGAGATAAATTATAGACACAAATATCCTTTAATCGAGAAAATAAAATATTTTGCAAAGGGCATACTATTGTATTTTGTATTGCAGATTTGTGCTTTATTGCTAATGTTTTTGGTGGATGATTTCTTGATAAAGAAAATGGGTTTTGCTTCCGTTTTTAAATTAATGTTAGAAAGCCAAAAGAAAATAAAAGGATATTATGGTTTTTTCCTAGTTGTGATTTTAGGGCCTTTGGTAGAAGAGCTTATTTTTAGGTTGATTTTAGTCCCTAAGCGTAGAAATATCGCGATATTTACTTTTGTATTTTCGTTCTTGGTATTGAATAAAACTTATTATATTATCAAAATAGACTGGCTTTTGCTGGTGTCTTTGGTAGTGTCAGGACTGCTCTCTTTTCTTGTTTTTAATTTGCTGAAACGAAACCCTGAAATAGAAACAGCCATAGGGAAAAGACAGAAAATAATCACAATGGTGTCTGTTGTTCTTTTTGGGTTGTTGCATATTGCTAACATAGAAAATCTGCATTGGGAACTGGCGCTGCTCTATCCTGTGTATGCTCTTCCGCAAATGATTTTAGGGTATATTTTTTCTGTGCAGAGGCTGAAATTAGGTTTTGTCTGGGGATTGCTTTTTCATTCAATGAATAATTTAATGGTGTTTCTGAGATAAAATCAGATAAAATATCATAATGTTTGGTTTTTTGCTTGTTTAGAAAATTATTCTTTACTTTTGCTATGTGCATTCAGAATTAGAACTTCAGCTAAAAACATTGCCTTCGGAGCCTGGTGTTTATCGTTATTACGATAAAAAGGGTGAAATTTTGTATGTGGGGAAGGCTAAAAACCTGAAAAACAGGGTTCTATCTTATTTTAATAAAAGTCAGATCGGCTACAAAACCCGAATGATGGTTTCTAAAATTGTAAGGCTGGAAACCACCGTGGTTAATAGTGAATATGATGCGCTTCTTCTAGAAAACAACCTCATAAAAGAATATCAGCCTTTTTATAATATTCTGCTGAAAGATGACAAGTCCTATCCATGGATTTGCATCAAAAAAGAGCCTTTTCCTCGGATTTTTTTAACGAGAAATGTCATCAAAGACGGCTCGGAATACTACGGACCTTATGCGAAAGTAAAACAGGCAAAAACGCTGATAGAAGTTATCAAAAACATCTATAAACTCAGAACTTGCAGCCTAAATCTCGCTCCCGAAAAGATAAAAGAAGGGAAATATAAAGTCTGTCTGGAATATCACATTAAAAACTGTGCCGGCCCTTGTGAAGGGCTGGAAACCGAAGAAGAATACGCCCAAAAGCTAAACGCTATTCGTGGGATTATCAAAGGTGAATTCAAGGCGGCGCGGGAATATTTAGAAGCTGAAATGTACAACTACGCCGCAAAACTGGAATTTGAAAATGCCCAGCAGAGCAAGGAAAAATTACAGATTTTAGAAAATTACCAGACTCATACCACTATCGTGAGTTCCAATATAAACGATGTGGATGTCTTCGGTATTATCAGCGATGAAGCAGCAGCTTATGTCAATTATTTCAAAATTAAAAACGGTTCTATTATTCAGTCCTACACTACAGAAATCAAAAAAATGCTGGATGAAACTGATGAAGAAATATTGGAAGAAGCGCTGATAGAGATTAGGAATAAATTTAATTCTACTTCTACAGAAATTTTCCTTCCGTTTCATCTCAATATAGAAATTCCACATGTGAAGCTGATAGTCCCTAAATTGGGCGACAAAAAGCGTATCGTAGAGCTTTCCGAGAAAAACGCAATGGAATACCGCGTGGAAAAACTAAAGCAGGTGCAGATAGTAGATCCAGAAAGACATACCAACCGCATCATGGCGGAGATGAAAAAACTCCTCAGACTTCCCGAAGAGCCGCGCCATATAGAAGGTTTTGATAATTCTAATATTCAAGGGACAAATCCCGTTTCGGCGTGTGTGGTTTTCAAAGATGGGAAACCCAGCAAGGCAGATTATCGGATTTTTCATGTGAAAACCGTGGAAGGGCCGAATGATTTTGCTACGATGGAAGAAGTCATCTATCGCCGATACAGCAGACTTTTGGATGAGGGCGAACCACTGCCGCAGCTCATTTTGATAGACGGCGGAAAAGGTCAGCTCAGTTCCGCAGTGAAAAGCCTGAAACTCCTTGGGCTGTATGGGAAAATTTCCATCATCGGAATAGCGAAAAGATTGGAAGAAATCTTCTTTCCTGAAGATCCAGTTCCATTGTATTTAGATAAAAAATCGGAAACCTTGAAGGTTCTCCAGCGGGTTCGGGACGAGTCGCACCGTTTTGGTGTAAAGCATCACCGCACGAGAAGAAAAAATTCTACAATAAAATCAGAATTGGAGGAAATCCCTGGTGTAGGCGAGAAAACCATTCAGCAGCTTTTATCTAAATTAAAATCTGTAAAAAGAATAAAAGAAGCCTCGCTGGAAACTCTGGAAGAAATTTTAGGAAAATCCAAGGCGAAAGCAGTTTGGGAGCATTTTAACAGCTAAAAAAGAATGAATAAAGTTCCTGATTTTAGTTCATAAAAACCAATATTAGGAAATTTTGTCATATTAAAAATATCAATTTCAAATCATTTTCGGAAATTTTGTCTTGTTTTATGTGATAGAATGGTTTTTGCAATTTAGATTTCAGATAACTTTTAAAATAAAGAATTATGAATCTAAATCAATATACTGTAAAATCACAAGAAGCCATCCAAAAAGCACAACAGATTGCTTTGGATTTTGGCAACCAGAGTATAGAACCTCAGCATCTATTGGAAGGAATTTTCCAAGTGGATGAGAATATCTCGGTTTTTCTAATGAAAAAAGCAGAAGCCGACCTTAACCTGATAAGACAAAGAAACAGAGAGTCTTTGGAAAGCCTTCCAAAGGTAGAAGGCGGAAACATTTATCTTTCTCAAAGTGGCAGCAAAGTTCTTCTGGAAGCACCTAATATCGCTAAAAGAATGGGCGATGAGTATGTGACTTTGGAGCATATCTGGCTGGCGTTATTAGAGGTAAGTTCTTCCGTTTCGCAGATGTTGAAAGACATGGGCGTGACCAAATCCCTTTTGGAAGGAGGAATCAAAGAACTTAGAAAAGGTTCAAAGGCGACTTCGGCGAGTTCAGAAGAGACTTACCAATCGCTTAATAAATACGCTAAAAACTTCAATGAGCTGGCAGCAGAAGGGAAATTAGACCCAGTAATCGGGCGAGATGAAGAAATCCGAAGAGTGCTGCAGATTCTTTCGCGAAGAACCAAGAATAATCCTATTCTCATCGGTGAGCCAGGTGTTGGTAAAACTGCCATCGCCGAAGGAATAGCCCATAGAATCATCAGTGGAGATGTTCCAGAAAACTTGATGGACAAAACGCTCTATTCACTTGACATGGGAGCACTGATAGCAGGTGCGAAATATAAAGGAGAGTTCGAAGAAAGACTAAAATCCGTAGTAAATGAAGTGGTGAAATCTGATGGGCAGATTATCCTTTTCATCGATGAAATTCACACCCTTGTAGGCGCAGGCGGCGGCGAGGGAGCGATGGATGCTGCGAATATCCTGAAACCAGCTTTGGCGAGAGGAGAACTTCGTTCCATCGGTGCGACAACGCTTAACGAGTATCAAAAATACTTTGAGAAAGACAAAGCTCTGGAGCGCCGTTTCCAAAAAGTAATGGTGGAAGAGCCAGACACAGAATCAGCGATTTCTATTCTTCGTGGAATCAAAGACAAGTATGAATTCCACCACAAGATTAGAATCAAAGATGAAGCCATCATCGCGGCGGTAGAAATGTCTCAGCGATATATTTCGGATAGATTTTTACCAGATAAAGCCATTGACCTAATCGATGAAGCTTCTGCAAAATTAAGAATGGAAATCAATTCCAAACCAGAGGAATTGGATGTTTTAGACAGAAAACTTATGCAGATGGAGATAGAGCTGGCGGCGATTTCCAGAGAGGGCAACCAGACTAAAATAGACCATCTGAAGGAAGATATTGCGAAAATCACTGAGGAACGAAACCAAATCAACGCAAAATGGCTCAGCGAAAAGCAGAAATCCGAGGATTTGACTCAGATTAAAAAAGATATCGAAAGCCTCAAATTAGAAGCAGAAAGAGGTCAGCGTATGGGTGATTATGCAAAAGTTTCGGAGATACAATATGGAAAACTTCGTGAAAAGGAAGACGAGCTTCAAAAACTAGAGCTGGCGATGCAGAATCAGCAAAATGAGCTTGTGAAAGAAGAAGTTACCGCAGAAAATATCTCTGAAGTGGTGGCGAAATGGACAGGAATTCCAGTGACTAAACTACTTCAGTCCGAAAGAGAAAAACTGCTTCATTTGGAAGATGAACTCCACAAAAGAGTAGTAGGGCAAGAGGAAGCGATACAATCCGTAGCCGATGCCATCCGAAGAAACAGAGCAGGGCTGAATGATGAGAAAAAACCTATCGGGTCTTTCCTTTTCCTCGGAACTACGGGAGTTGGTAAAACCGAGTTAGCAAAAGCCTTGGCGGAGTTCTTATTCGATGATGAAAATAATATGACCCGTATCGATATGTCTGAATATCAGGAGAAACACTCTGTTTCTAGATTGGTAGGAGCGCCTCCGGGGTATGTGGGCTATGATGAGGGCGGACAGCTGACCGAGGCCGTGAGAAGAAGACCATATTCTGTGGTGCTTCTGGATGAGGTAGAAAAGGCACACCCAGATGTGTTTAATACCTTGCTTCAAGTGCTGGATGACGGGCGATTGACAGACAACAAAGGTCGCGTGGTGAATTTTAAAAATACCATTATCATCATGACTTCCAACCTTGGTTCTCATATTATTCAGGAGAATTTTGAGAAAATTAATGAAAGTAATTTGGCTGAAATTGTAGAAAAAACCAAAGAAGAAGTATTTGACCTGTTGAAACAAACTCTACGACCAGAGTTCCTCAATAGAATAGATGAAACGGTGCTCTTCCAACCATTGAACTACAATGAAATCGGAAAAATCGTTCAGTTCCAATTAAGAGGAATCAACAAAATGCTGGAAAGCAGAAATATCATCTTGACTGCAACGCAGGAAGCGATAGACTTCATTCTGAAAAAAGGCTACGACCCAGCATTTGGAGCTAGACCGCTGAAACGAGTAGTACAGCAGGAAGTTCTGAATAAACTCTCAAAAGAGATTTTGGCTGGAAATGTAAAAGAAGGCGAGAGAGTGACTGTAGATTGTTTTGATAACAAGCTGGTTTTCAGACCTACAGAGTAATTGTTATAATGTTATAAAGACCATTTAGACCTGCTGAATAATCCAACCTTGTTATTGATCTTTTTCATAGAAACCTTATGGCGGGTCTAAATGGTTATTTTAAATGTGTAAATCCAAAAATAAAATCCTTCAATTTTGAAGGATTTTTGTTGTTATTTGTTTTTATCCAAAAGTGATTGCAGGTTTTTGATTTGTTAATTATTATTAATGTTCTATATATAAAATTTTCCTCCATAGGAGCACTCATAATTATGATTAAAATCACAAGTTTATATGTTGTTTTTTGAAACCAAAAAGGTATTTTTGTACGAAAATTTATTGGCAATAAATAGCCTTTAAACATTGTAAAGGTTGTTGTCTAATTTTTACAGATATAAATGATTTTGATATGAGGATAAATATTTTATTAATAATGTTATTGGGAACATTATTGAGCTGTGGAGCAAGGGTTAAAAGTAATTTTGATAATAGAAGAGAGGCTTTGACATCTAATGAAAAAGTGGCTTTCCTATTAATACAGCATGATGTTCCTGCAGGAGCAACTAAGATAGGAACAGCAAGATATGGAGATACTGGTTTTTCAGTAGATTGTGACTATGATTCTAATTTGATAAAAGCTAGAAAAATGGCACGAGAAAACGGAGCAAATATAGTTAAAATAACCAAAGTTACTTATCCTGATTTATGGAGCTCATGCCATAGAATGGAATTAGAGTTTTATTTTTATGATGGTAATGTAGAAGAACTAAAACAATACAAACTTAAAATAATAAAATAAAGATTTATGAAAAAGACAATTATGTTATTGGGAGTTGCCTCTCTCTTTTTTTTAAGCAGCTGCGCAACTATCGTTTCTGGAAGTAGACAAACTGTCAAATTTGATAGTACACCTACAAATGCCACTGTTTTCATTGATGAAACAGAAGTGGGAAAAACTCCATTTGAAACAAAATTAGAAAGAAAAAGAGAGTATGAAGTGGAGATAAGATTAGAAGGATATGAACCATACAAAACTAAACTGACTAAGCAGTTTAATGCTTGGTATATAGGAAACATTGTTTTTGGTGGAATTATTGGTTTAGTTGTTGACCCTATTACAGGTGCAATTTACAAACTAACTCCAAATGAAATAAATGCTCAGCTTCAACAGGGAACTGTTTTTAAATCTTCTAAAAAGGAAGTTTATATAGCAGTATCACTGAAAGTTGATAAAAACTGGCAAAAAGTAGGACAACTTGAAAAGTTATAAAATATCAAACAATAGTTTTAAAAATCAAGTCTCAAAGGCTTGATTTTTTTCTTTACCTTTGTGGTTTAAATGAAAAACGATATGACTGAGAACAAAAATTTACCAAAAGTTGGGGTTATCGGAAGTGGTAGTTTCGCCACCGCAGTAGTAAAAATGCTGATGGAAAACTGCGAAAAAGTTCATTGGCTGCTTCGTGATGACGGTACAAGGGAGGCTCTGGTTTCACAAGGGAGCAATCCGCACTATCTCACCGCAGTGAAATTTAACCCAGACCGATTGGTTTTGACAATGGATATCAATGAGCTGGTGACAGCCTGCGATGTGATTATTCTAGCAACGCCATCTATCTATTTGGCAGATACCATAGAGAAGATGACTTGTGATTATTCAGGGAAGATATTTGCTTCAGTGATTAAAGGAATTGTTCCAAAACATAATGATATTGTAGCGAATTATCTCCGTGACACTTTTAATATAGGATATAGAAACCAAGCAGTTCTTGCAGGGCCGTGCCACGCTGAAGAAGTTGCCATGGAGCGATTGTCTTTCCTTACAGTGGCAGCTGCCAGCAAGGAAACCACTCAGATACTGAGCGACTTGTTGTCTTCACGATATATCAGAATTAACCAAAGTAATGATATTCTGGGTAATGAGTACAGCGCAGTCCTCAAAAATATCTATGCCATAGGCGCAGGAATGGCCAATGGGCTGGGCTATGGGGATAATTTCCAAGCGGTATATATTTCTAATGCGGTTCGGGAGCTGGAAAGAATTCTAGATGCGGTATATCCAGAGCCAAGAGATGTCAATGAAAGTTCGTACATCGGGGATTTGCTTGTTACGGCTTACTCGCTGTTTAGTAGAAACAGAATGTTTGGGAACTACATCGGGAAGGGCTACACCGTGAAATCTGCTATCCAGTCTATGAGCATGGTGGCAGAGGGCTACTACGCTACCAACGGAATCTATCAGATTATTAAAAACAATAAAATAGATGCTCCTATCGTGCAGCATATTTATAGAATTCTTTACGAAGAGAAAAACTGTGAAGAAGAATTTACAAAACTTGTTCAAAAGCTAAATTAAAATGAAAGAATACATAGAATACAACACTAAACAAGGCATAACTGACTTGCTGTCCGAAATAGAATTAGATGATGAAAAAGGCTGGGTAGAAGGAATGCACAAAGGAGAAATGATAGCCTCTATCAAACTTCCCAATAATAATTTTAATTATAATGAAAATGGCGAACTAGTGGAGGAATACTCATCACAAAAATATCTAAGAGTAGATTATCTGGCGAGCCTCAGACCTGTGAGTTTTGATTTTAAAATTGTGGCGTATAGATTTTTGGATTAGATAACTTTTTATTTGACCATATTTAAGGAATAATAACTAAAATGAATCAATCGAAAAAGGGGTTTATCTATACAACTATCGGTGCTACACTGTGGGGGATAAATGGGGCTTTTGCGGAGTTTTTGTTTTTACAGAAAGGAGTAACTTCTGACTGGCTGACACCTTACAGGCTTTTGCTGGCGGGTGTTTTTTTGCTGGTTTATCTTTATGCCAAGGATAAGAATAAAATCTTTGATATTTTTAGAAATACTAAAGATTTGATAAGGGTTTTTGTTTTCGGGGTTTTTGGTATGCTGGGGACACAGTATACCTATTTCACTACGATACAGCATTCTAATGCAGGCATTGCCACGGTGCTTCAGTATTTTGGACCTACACTTATTTTGCTTTATGTTTGTTTTAAAGAAAAAAGAAAACCGAAGCCTTATGAGGTGGTCGTTTTGTTTTTATCTCTTTTGGGTGTGTTTATTCTGGCTACGCATGGAGATATGAGCACTTTGAAGGTTTCTTCTGTAGCACTGTTTTGGGGAATGCTCTCGGCGATTACTTTGGTTATATACACGGTGCAGCCAGCAGAGATTTTAAAGAAATATGGAACGGCAGTGGTCATCGCATGGGGAATGTTCATCGGTGGAATTGCACTTTCTATAACAGCGAAACCATGGGAACAGCCAGTGAAGGTTGATATCGTAGTAATTGTATTTTTATTGCTGATTGTCCTTTTGGGAAGTATTTTTGCGTTTCTGTTTTATTTGTCAGGCGTGGGAATTATAGGGCCTACGAAGGCAAGTATGATAGCCTGTATAGAACCCGTGGTAGCTACGATATGTTCTGTAGTATTTTTAGGAAATCCTTTTTCCTTCTTGGATGCGATAGGATTTGCTTTTATCTTGTCCACGGTGTTTATTGTAGCATATATTTCGGATAGAGAAAATAAAAAAAATACCACTCAATAAGTGGTATTTTTGTTTTGGTTTATTTCACGCCTTTTTCTTTCATGGCTTTATTTAGTGGTTTTAGGATGGCAACTCCCAGTAGGGTAGCGATGAGCAGCAGGGCGAAATTTACCCAGAAGAAATTGGCTTTGTCTTCGTAGCTGTACCACATACTCGCCAATATACCAGAGAGTTTGTTCCCTATCGATGTAGAAAGGAAAAATCCCCCCATCATAAGCGCTGTAATTCTCGGCGGAGAAAGTTTAGATACCAGAGAAAGTCCCATAGGAGATAGGCAAAGCTCGCCTACTGTGATGATTCCATAAGCAGCAAACAGCCAAAGTGGTGATACTTTGTAAGCACCATTATCTCCTGCATATACAGCGCCTACCATTACTAAACAACTTAGGGCTGAGATGAACAGTCCCAGAACAATCTTTGCAGGAGTAGAAGGCTCTTTGTCTTTTCTACGAAGCATCATAAAGAAGCCTACCACCACTGGCGTAAGGGCAATGACCCAAAAAGGATTGATAGACTGGAACAGCTCAGTATTATAGAGATATACTTTCTTGTCTGGATTGGCTTCTAGTTCTGCTTTTTGTTCCTTGCTTATATTTTTGAAATAGATGTCTTTTCCTTGTTCTTTTTTAGGTTTTCCGTCTTCGCCTTTTACAGTTTGGAACTGATTGTCATGAACTGCAACTTCCTTTGTATTGTAGTCTTTTGTATCAACCAAATAGATGCTTTCCAGCGGCTTTTCTAAAGTAGCAGGAACACTTCTGTCTGTGTAGTAATTTGCCCAGCGGGTAAGGGCAGTTCCGTTTTGTTTAAATACAGCCCAGAACATCATACTCACTGCAAATATCGCCAACAAGGCTCCGATAGGTTTCTTGTCCTCTGCATTTGCGCTGACATAAATAAAAACATAGAATAAAATAACAGGAATACATGCAAATATAAAGGCATCCGTAGAATCTGACCCAAAGATATTCCCAGGAATTACCCAGCCGATAACTCCCGCGATGATAGCAGGAAGGAATACTTTTACCAAGATGGAACTGATAGTGGTATCGCCCTCTTGGACAGGTTTCATCACATTGGCATGAACGACATGTTTTTTCCCAAAAGAAAAAATAATCAAACCTAAAAACATTCCTACACCAGCCGTCACGAAAGCCTCGCCCCAGCCGTATTTATTTCTCATATAAGCCGCGATGATATTACATACAAAAGCCCCGATATTTATCCCCATGTAGAAGATGTTGTATCCTGCGTCTTTATTGGCTTTATACTTGTCATCAGAATAGAGATTTCCTAAAAGCGTGGAGATACTCGGTTTAAAGAATCCGTTACCCACGATTATCAGCCCCATTGACACATAGAACATGGACACATCTTTGAAAAGTCCTAACCCAATGTATCCCAGTCCCATAAGTGCCCCACCGATGTAAATCGCCTTGATGTATCCCAGCAGTCTGTCTGCAAGAAACCCGCCAAGAAACGGTGTAAGGTAGGTAAGGGCAATGAATGTCCCGAAGATGTCATCAGCATGTTTGCTATCAAAGGCAAGGCCGCCCTTGTCAGCATCAATCATATACAACACGAAGATTCCTAAAATCAAATAATAACCGAATCTTTCCCACATTTCTGTGAAGAAGAGATAGGGCAAACCTTTTGGATGTTTGTTTTTCATAATTATAGATTATTTAGAATAAAATCTGTCATTTTTTGGTATAGATGTAGTCTAGTGTTTCCACCATAAATTCCATGGTTTTTGTCTGGATAGGTCATAAACTCAAATTCTTTGTTTTTCTGAATAAGAGCCTCCGCCATTTCTACTGCATTCTGATAGTGGACATTGTCATCTGCTGTTCCATGGATTAGCAGGTATTTTCCTTTCATTAAATCAGCGAAATTGATAGGTGAGTTTTCATCGTATCCTTGTGGGTTTTCTTGTGGAGTTTGTAGATATCTTTCAGTATAGATAGTATCGTAATAACGCCAAGTGGTTACTGGTGCTACAGCGATTCCTACTTTGAAAACATCTGCTCCTTTAGTCATCGCCAGACTTGCCATATATCCTCCAAAACTCCATCCGAATATCCCAATTCGCCCAGCATCTACAAAACTCTGTGAGCCAATCCACTGTGCAGCAGTGATTTGGTCTTCTATCTCGTATTTTCCTAAATTCTTGTAAGTTGCTTTTTTATATTTCGTTCCACGATAGCCTGTTCCACGCCCATCTACACAAAGCACGATGTATCCTTTTTGAGCCAAAAGGTTAAACCAAATAGTGTTTCTGCCGTCCCAAGCGTTGCTTACCTGTTGTGAGCCAGGCCCAGAATACTGGTACATTAGCACAGGATATTTTTTGTTAGGCGAGAAGTCTTTGGGTTTTATCATCCAAGCGTTCATCTGGTCGCCGTTTTTGTTTGGAATTTGGAAAAATTCTTTGTTTACGAAACCATCTGACTGCAGTTTTTTCAGTGCTGAATTATTATTCTGTAATTCTCGCAGAGTTTTGCCATTAAAATCCCTCAAAGTGTAAGTATTCGGCTGTTCTGCGGAAGAATGCGTGTTGATAAAATATTGGAAAGACTTGCTGAAATCGGCATTATTAGTTCCATTTAATTCAGAAACTATCTGCTTTTTCCCTGTCTTGATGTTTATTTTGCTCACCACTCTGTTGGTGCTGCCTTTTTCGGTAGTCTGCACCAAGATTTCAGAATTTTTAGGGCTAAAACCATAGTAGTCAGTGATTTCCCAGTTGCCTTTGGTAATTTGTTTTTTCAGTTTTCCATCAGGTGTGTACCAATAAAAATGTCTGAAACCATCTCTTTCCGAAGCCCAAAGGAAAGAATTATCCTCCAAAAATTCCAAAGAAAGATTGTCCGTTTCTATCCAAGCGGCATCCGTTTCGGTTAGGATTTTCTTGATAGAATAGTTTTTAGTATTTATCTTGATGATTTCCAGCTTGTTCTGATGCCTGTTGGAAGTCGCTATCGCTATTTCGTTAGGCTGCGCAGTCTGGAAAACCTGTGGGATATAGTAAGCTTCAAAGTTAGCAAGATCGATTTGTGTGGATTTATTTAGTTTTAAATCATAGGCGTATACCGAAACTTTTGAGTTTTCTTCTCCTGCTTTCGGATATTTGAAACGAAAATCCTGCGGATACAGATTTCCATTGAAAACCTGCATGTTCATTTCTTTTACTTGGCTTTCATCAAATTTCACGAAAACTAGACTTTCGCTGTTTTTTGTCCATTGGTACATGTCTGTGTGCCCGAATTCCTCCTCATACACCCAGTCAGCCAGTCCGTTGATGATTTTATTTTTCTCACCATCGAAAGTGATTTGGGTGATTTTTTCAGAGTTGAGGTCTTGATAATAAAGATTATTCCCAAAGATAAAAGCAACGAATCTTCCATCGGGAGAGAATTTAGGCTCCTGAACCCAGTTTCCGTTGTTTAGGGCAGTTATTTTTCCGTTTTTACTGAGATTTACTACATGGTATTTTCCTAAGAAAGAATGGCGGTAGATGGGCTGCTGTTCGTTCAGAACCAGCACTTTACTCTCATCGTGAGAAAATGTATAGTCCTGTATCTTAGCCTCTAAGATGGTTTCTATTTTTTTTCCTGTTTTGTAGGAATATTTTACAATTCCATCTTTTTCCAAAATGGTGTAGTGTTCTCCATCGTTCATGGAGTTTATCCCATAGATAAACTCAGTTCTGTAATAGCCTGAGTGTATTTTATTTAAAGTGATTTCCTGAGCGGAGTTCAGCGTAAAGACACTAAAAACGACACAAGAGATTAGTTTTTGATATAAAATCTTCATTTTAGATAAATTTTAGAAAGTTGCCCAAAGATAATGATTCTTTAGAAGAAATTTAAGAAAACTTAATATAAGTTTAACTTTCACGGACTTAACCTTGACTAGAAAAACGAATCCAACAAATAGAAAATTGTAAAAATTTGAACATTATGAAAAAGTTAGTTTTAAGTTTAGCATTAGTCGGAGCATTTGGTTTTGCATCAGCACAAGAAGCTCCAAGGGAACATGACTGCCATCGTCCAGAACAAAGAAAAATGGAAAGAGAAAAAGATGGCAAAGGGAAAAGATTAGAAGAACTCAATCTTTCTGAAAAACAAACAAAACAGCTGGAAGAACTTCGTAAACAGCATAAAGCGGACAAGGAAAAACTTCATGAGAAACATCAGCGAAAACTCAAAAAAATCCTGACGCCTGAGCAGTATGAAAAATGGCAGTCCAACCATCCGAAGAGAAAGGATGAAAGAAGAATGCCGCCTCCGCCATCTATGGAACAGCCAGAAATAAAAGGAAATTAAAAACGAAAAAGCAGAAATCTATGTTTCTGCTTTTTTATGTTTAAAATATTTTACTAATCGGCCTTTGTAGCTGTAAGTTTTCCGTGTTCTATTCCTTTCACAGAAATTAGGCTGTTGGCAAGTTCTATCAGAACAGAAGATTTTCCTTTCACAGCGATGATTTCCATGCACAAATCATGCTCCAAATGGAAGTGCAGAGAAGATAAAATATTGTCATGATATCTATGCTGGATGTTGGTCAGTTTATTTACCAATTCCCTTCTATGGTGGTCAAACACCAAAGTGATAGAGCCCGCCACTATGGCATCATTGTCCCATTTTTCTGAGACTAAACTCTTGTTAATCAGATATCTGATGGCTTGAGAACGATTTTTAAACAAATTCTCTTCTGCATATTTATCTAATGCCTCCAAAAGGTCTTCTTCCAGAGAAACTCCAAAACGAACAATACTCATGATTAAATAGTATTTAAAAGTTATAACAAATATAGTGATTTTCTATAATAGAAATGTCATTTTTATCAAAAAAATATTATTATTTCATTATTTTTGCGACAAATCTTTTGATAATGACCAAAAAACAAAGAGCCGATTTTGTGAGAAAAGAGCTGGACAAACTCTATCCCACAGTTCCTATTTTCCTGCACCACACAGATGCCTATACGCTGTTGGTGGCGGTGGCTCTTTCGGCGCAGACTACGGATAAAAAAGTGAACGAAATCACTCCTGAACTTTTCCGAGTTGCAGGAACGCCACAAGCCATGGCAAGGCTGGAAGTAGCAGAAATAAAGGATTTGATAAAAGAAATTGGCCTCTCAAACACCAAAGCCAAAAACCTAAAAGGTATGGCAGAAATGCTTTTGAAAGACTATGAAGGAGTGGTGCCGCAGACTTTTGAGGAATTAGAAAAACTCCCAGGTGTAGGGCATAAAACCGCCTCTGTGGTGATGAGCCAGTGGTTTGGTTTCCCAGCGTTTCCTGTGGATACACATATCCATCGGCTGATGAAACTTTGGAAATTGACAGAAGGCAAAAATGTAGAACAAACCGAAGCCGATGCCAAAAAACTTTTCCCTCAGAAAGATTGGAATAAACTACATTTGCAGATTATTTCCTACGGAAGGGAATATTCTCCAGCGAGGAACTGGAGTTTAGAAAAAGATTTTATCACAAGACAAATGTTTGAAAAATAAATGACACCGAAAGTTTCCATCATTACTCCGTGCTACAACTCTTCTGAGTTTATAGAAGAAACCATAAAGTCTGTCCTTGCTCAGACTATCCAAAATTGGGAGTGGCTGATTACTGATGATAAATCAAGCGATGACACTGCTGAAATCATCAAAAAATATAACGACCCAAGAATAAAACTGCAAGTCCTCGAACAAAATGACGGTGCAGGAAACGCACGGAATAAAAGCCTTGAAAGAGCATCTGGAAGATATATTGCATTTCTTGATTCTGATGATCTTTGGTATCCGGAATATCTGGAAACTATGATAGGTTTTATGGAAGAAAAAAATGTGGAATTAGCCTATTGTAGCTATTCAAGATGTGATGAACATACAATGGAGCCAATTCTAAAGGATTTCAAAGCGGATACAATTGTCACTTTTTCTAATTTATTGAAAACCTGTAGACTAGCTCCTGTTTCTACCATATATGACACAAAGAGAGTGGGTAAATTTTTATTTCCTATAAAAAGCAAGCGTGAGGACCATGTGATGTGGCTAAATTTATTAAAAGTAATTCCTAAGGGATATCCTGTGGAAAAGACTTTGGCTAAATACAGGATGCGTGAAGGCAGTGTTTCCCGAAAGAAAAAAGACATCATAAAAGACCAATATTTGGTTTATAGAGAGTTTATGGGATTTTCGGTGGTAAAGTCCTTGTATTACACCTGTCTATGGGCAGTGAACGGCTTTATGAAATATTCTAAATGGTTCAAAGGATGAAACCTTTCCATTTCAAACAATTCAGCATTTTGCAGGACAAAAATGTGTTCCGAGTGGGAACAGATGGCGTTTTGCTTGGAGTTTTGGCGTCGTGTGAGGCGGCTTCCAAGGTGCTGGAAGTAGGCACGGGCACAGGACTAATTTCTCTGATGACAGCCCAGCGAAATCCCAGAGCCGAGATTTTAGCGCTTGATATCAATGAAAAAGCGGTGGATCTGGCAGGGCAGAATTTTAGCAATTCGCCGTTTAGAGATAGGATGAGAGCCGAGCTTTTTGACTTTAAAAATTATATTTCTGAAGAAAAATTTGATTTAATTCTCTCCAATCCACCTTATTTTGAGCAGATGGATTCCTCTCAAAAAGATGTTTTGGCGAGGCAGCAGGTGGAGCTTAATTTTGAACAGTTGATACAGAATTCTTCGGCATTACTTTCAGAAAATGGATTGTTTTCAGTGATTATCCCAAAATCATCTGAGGCTTTTTTTATAGAAAAATGTGCAGATTTTTCACTGAAACTTAGGCGAAGAGTAGTTGTTCGCGGCACTCCACAAGCCGAAGCAAAACGCTGTGTGCTGGAGTTTTCTTTTTGTGAGGGAGAAGTTCAGGAAGAAGAACTTGTTTTAGAAGTTTTGCCACGATGCTACTCGGATGAATATCTACAACTTACGAGAGATTTTCATGTTTTTGAGAAGAAGTAGGGAATAAAAAATATTTATGTTTTATTTCTTTTATTTAATAATATTTTTATCATTAGATGAATTACTCCCCAGCAAATTAGAAATACAATGATTTGTAGAATAAAAATCGAAGAAAAAGATAAATCTACCATTGCTAAACCAAATAAAAGTATATTCACAGGTAAGGTAAATATAACTAAAGGAAGCCAAAGAGGGTGTTCGTGGCTGAAGCCAAAAGTTTGGAATTTAGGGAAACTTACGAGCACGACCATAGTTCCCAGTAGCACATATATTAGACTTATACCAAAAGATAGAAGTAATAATTTTCTGTTTTTCATTCACATAGAAATTCTGTTGAAGTTAATAATCCACTTTTGAAATAGAATTCAGCATAGCATTTATCTTGCTCTTGGGCATCGCATAAAGTATCAAAATAATAGACTAATACTTCTGTATCATTGATAAATTTTTTTTCATTGGGTTCTCCAAAAACATTTATAAATTTTTCTTTTGAAGAGTGGTTTAGGTTGTTTTTTGCTATTAGTCCAACGGCGAGTTTCTCTGTTCTTAGTTTTAGACAGCCGTTTTGGTCTTTTTTCCAGTCATTGATAATCGCTTCATTTTGTTTAGGTTTATCTTTAAATAAATTTTTTAAAAATATACCTGCGGCTAACAATCCTAATCCTATAATGACATATTTAATTATATTATTTTTCATGGGTTTTCATCTAAATCTGAGGTGTTCATTAGTTTGGAGTAGAAATTAGAACAACCATATTTTTTCCTAATGTATTCTGCTAAATATATCCCCGCTAAAATCCCACATCCTTCCGTAATCACGCACCATAATAAAGACTCAGACAAGTTCCATATGAAGAAACTGATAATACTGGTCGCTATTATTGGGCATAAAGCAATCAACAGCCAATAAAGAATTTCTATGAATTTCATTTAGCAGAAATGATTTTGTTGGTTTCTTCTATGAAATCCAAAATCTGCTCTCCACCCAGTTTTTTCTCTGCTGAGGTGATAAAAATATTGGGTAATTCTTCCCAAGTTTCTAAAAGAATTTTCTTGTATTCCGCGACGCCTTTTTCTGCAGCAGCTTGGGTTTTCATCTTGTCTGATTTAGTGAAGATGATGGAAAAAGAAATTTGGTTTTCTCCGCACCATTCTATAAACTCCAAATCTATTTTCTGTGGCAGGTGGCGGATATCCACCAAAACAAACAAATGAACGAGGTTTTCTCTGTTGAGAATATAGTTAGTAATCAGCTTTTCAAAATCTTTTCTCTGTGATTTAGAAACCCTTGCGTAGCCGTAGCCAGGCAGGTCGGTAAGGTACCATTCTTCATTGACTAAAAAATGATTGATAAGCTGTGTTTTCCCTGGTGTCTGCGAGGTTTTCGCTAAGTCTTTTTGGTTCATCAGGGCATTTATCAGAGAGGATTTTCCTACATTACTTCGCCCGATGAAAGCGTATTCTGGAAGATTCGGTTCTGGGCAATCCTGCCATTTTTGGCTGCTTTTTACGAAGGAAACAGATTTTATTTTCATTTCTAAATTTTGTATTTGAAAAATGGAAGCTAGTAACTAACTTCCATTTGTTAAACTTTATCTTTTAACCAGTTGTAGAGAATTCCATTAAATTCCTCTGGTTTTTCCATCATTGCGGCGTGTCCACATTGGTCTATCCAGAACAGCTCCGAATTAGGTATCAGCCTGTTCATTTCTATGGCTACATCTGGTGGAGTTACATTGTCCTGTTTTCCCCAGATGATGCAGGTAGGACATTTGATGTTAGGCAGCTCATTCTGCATATTGTGTTTGATGGCACTTCTTGCCAGCATCACTGTTTTTATGCCTTTCATTCGGTCGTTTACAATGCTGAAAACTTCATCCACAAGCTCATCTGTAGCTACATCAGGGTTATAAAAAACTTCCTGGGTTTTTCTTTTGATGTATTCTTTGTCGCTTTTTCTCGGGAAACTATCTCCGAAAGAACGCTCGTAAAGCCCTGAGCTTCCTGTAAGGACAAGAGAATGAACATATTCTGGACGAGCTAGGGTAAGTATAAGTCCTATATGTCCTCCCATAGAGTTTCCTACCACAGTGACAGGTTTTCCTATCTCTTGTTTGATGAATTTTCCTACAAATTTTGAGATGGCTGTGAGGTTGGTATTTAGCACAGGTAAGTCATAGATAGGCAACTGTGGGACAAATACTTTGAAGCCTTTGTCAGCGAAGAATTCAGCCATTTCCTCGAAATTGCTGAGTCCTCCCATAAGCCCATGCAGAAGAACCATAGGATGGCCTTCTCCTTTCTCTATGAAGTGATACTTTTTATCTTTTTTTGTCTTAAAAATCATACCAATACTCACAAAAGTAATCGCAAAGATATTAAATAAAAATGTAAAAAATAGGTTTTATCTCAAAAAAATGAATATTTACTACCGAAATCATTTTATTATAAGATATAACTTATCCACATGAAAGATAAAATTAGATTTGTTTTAAAAAAATATATATAATTTTGTAAACTTATAGTATATCAAAGTAAGTTAGAAATGTATCATAAACCTGTTTTACTCGTAGAAAGTGTAGATGCCTTAGTAAATAATCCTGATGGCGTATATGTGGATGTTACCTTCGGTGGAGGAGGGCATTCTCGTGAGATTTTGTCCAGACTTTCCGAAAAGGGCAGGTTGTTTAGTTTTGACCAAGATTCAGATGCGCTAAATAATGCGATAGAAGACTCTAGATTTACTTTAATTAACCAAAATTTTAGGTTTTTAGAAAATTCTTTATTGATGTATGGAGTGAATCAAGTGGATGGGATTTTGGCTGATTTAGGAGTGTCGTCTCATCAGTTTGACCAAGCTGAACGCGGATTTTCTATCAGAAGTGATGCCCCTTTGGATATGCGTATGAACAATATGCAAAGCCTTGATGCTCAAAGTGTAGTCAATGATTATGAAGAAGAGCTTTTGGCGGATATATTTTATTATTATGGAGAGCTAAGAGAGGCAAGGAAATTAGCAAGAGAAATCGTTCGCTATAGAAAGGAAACAAGAATAGTAACCACAGAAGATTTAAAAAAAGTTTTTTCATACATACCAGCTCATAAGAGTAATAAATTTTTTGCACAAGTTTTCCAAGCGATAAGGATAGAGGTAAACCAAGAGCTAGAAGCACTACAGGAACTACTAGTTCAGTCTTGTAGAATATTGCGGAAAGGAGGGAGATTAGTGGTTATATCTTATCATTCTTTGGAGGATAGATTGGTTAAGATGTTTTTAAAATACCAGATGTTTGAAGGGGAGCCAGAGCGGGATATTTATGGAAACTATGAAAAGAAATTTGAGCTACCACAAAGGAAAGCAATAGTTCCTACGGAAGAAGAAATAGAAGATAACTCACGAGCAAGGAGTGCAAAAATGCGTGTTGGGATAAAACTTTAAATAAAGAAATGGCAAAAAGAAAACATCATCATCCTTCTAGGAAATTCACTGTGATGGATCTTCTGAAAGGAAACTTTCTGAATAAGGAAGAGGTGAAGCAGCATTATAAATATATTTTATTTTGCTTCGCCCTTTTGATGATTATGATTTTTACCAATGATTTGGTGAATAAAAAAATAGGAGAAGTCAATGCTCTGAAAAGTCAGGTGGAAGAATACAAGTCTCAGAATGCCTATACCCAGAGCAAATTGATAAAAATAAAACTGGAGTCAGAACTCAGTAAGGAGGTTTTGAGGGATTCTTTACAAGCGTTGGAATCTCACCCTTTGAAGATATTAGTAAAAATGGATAGTTTGGACTATGGCAGAATCAAGTGATAAAAAACGAGCGAAAACACTTCAGTGGGGCTACCTTTTTGTAATAGTAGCAGCGATTCTGTTTATAATTTTTGGGGTTAGAATTGTCTATTTGCAAAATAATTCAAATGTGGATGACATACAGAGAACCATTCAGGCGAATTATAGAGCAGACACCATCAAAGCAGCGAGAGGAAATCTATATGCTGCCGATGGCTCTATTCTAGCAACCACAGTTATAAAATATAATGTTTTTGTCGATTTTAAAATTATAAAAGATTCTGTTTTTGATAAGAAGGTGGCGATTTTGTCAGATTCTCTACATAAGATGTTTGGGAAAACCAAACAAGAGTTTAGAAGTTCTTTGAAACAACAAAAAAGAAGACAAAACCAATACTATACATTAGCTTTAAATCTTGATTTTGACCAAGTTAATAGGCTTAAAAGATTTCCTATATTCGGAAAATATAATGCGAAAACAAAGACTTATAAAAAAGAAAGATGCCTGATAATAGAACCAAAATACAAAAGGATTTTGGCGACTAACCAAATCGGAGCAGGAACTATCGGGATTGATGATGAACGAGGAAAATCAGGATTTGAAGGGGCTTTTAGTCAGTATCTTTCTGGAAAAGATGGTAGAAGATGGGTGCAGAGGGTAAATTCTAAACAGTGGAAGCCTATTGATTTTTGGGAAATAAGAGAGCCTGTTGATGGGCAGGATGTCTATACTACACTAGATTTGAGGATACAGGATATTGCCCATTCTGCTTTGGAAAAACAGCTCTATGCATTTAGCGCTCATCATGGAAGTGTTTTGGTCATGGAGACTGCGACTGGGAAAATCCGAGCGATGGTGAATCTCCGTAAAAATGATGAAGGTAGGTATGTGGATGCGTATAATTATGCCTTAAGGGATGCTACAGAGCCAGGGTCTACTTTTAAGGTGGTTTCTCTTTTGGCGGCGATGGATGACGGCTTTATAGAAAAAAATACAACTGTAAATACAGGCGGCGGTATTTGGGAATATAACGGACAGCGGATAACTGATAGCCACATGGGAGGAACTTATGACATTAGTCAAATATTAGCATTGTCAAGTAATGTAGGTTCAGCTAAATTGATAGTGAAATCATATTCGTCTAATCCACAGATATTTATCAATCATCTTAGAAGATGGAAAATGTTTGATAAACTGGATATAGAACTCCCAGGTGCAGCTAAACCTATGATTGTAACGCCAGAGAGCAAAAGATGGAATAAGGCGACACTTGCATCAATGTCTTATGGCTATGCTTCGGCATTCAGTCTATTACAGCTTGCTACTTTTTATAATGGAATAGCCAATGATGGCAAAATGGTGAAACCGCTTTTCATCGATAAAATCATGAAAGATGGCAAGGTTACACATACTGCGACTCCACAGGTCATGGTAGAAAGAATGGCGTCTCCTAAGGCTATCCAGATGATGACAGAAGCCCTCACCAAGGCAGTAGAAAAAGGAACAGCCAAGAGTATCTTTACTCCTAATCTAAAGATGGCAGGGAAAACAGGAACTACTCGTTTTGAATATTGGAAAGGTGGCGGGAAATATCAAGCTTCATTTGCAGGGTTTTATCCAGCGGATGACCCTAAATATACTTGCATTGTGATGATTAACCAGCCACAAGGGAATTATTATGGTGGAGTGGTGGCAGCGCCTGTGTTTAAAGAAATTGCAGGGAAAACATTCCTAAAAACGCCACTGAATATAGGCGAAGAAATGCTGGATGATAAAAAAGTAAATTTAAATAAACTAATCACTCCTAATCCTAAAATAAACATAGTGGGCAGAAAAATGCCAAGTCTGAAAGGATTAGCAGGGAAAAATGTGATTCCTCAGTTGGAGAACTTGGGGTATCGTGTTAGTTATAAAGGAGTTGGGAAAATATTAGAACAGTTTCCAGAAGCAGGAACAGTGATGAAGAAAGACCAGAAAATTTATCTAAGAATGCAGAATTAAAATGAAGTACGAAATAAAGGCGAATAAGAGGAGAAGTTTTTTGATGTTTAGCCTTTCTATACTTTTTGTCGTGTCGCGATTTCTCCCATTTTTGGGAACGGGACTTAGAGAAAGCAGGAGATATGTGCCAGTGTTTCATGATGCTGTTTTTATTGCAGCGATTGTCTTTTTTGGTTTCGGTGTATGGATTTGTTTGAAGACAATACTAAGCACCAAACCTGCGGTAAGTATTTCAGAAAAAGGAATTTGTGATAATGTATCCTTTGGGATGATAGAATGGGAGGATGTGGCAGGTTTTAGAAAAGTAAGGGTTTAAAAGCAAGATTATATTTTGATATTATTAGAAAACCCAGAAAAATACATAGAAAAGTTTAATTTTTTTTAACAAAAATGGTTGAGTTTAAACCTTAAACAATATGGAACGCCAGTGATGATACACACTGGAAATTTAAAGATAAACCAAAAAGAATTATTAAATATGGTCCGAAAAGAATGGGCAGAATATAAAAAAAATAAAAGAGAATGATTTTAAGTCAAATATTGAATAGAGTATCTATTTTGGAAAACCTCGGAAGTTTGGAAAAGGAGGTTTTTGAGATAGTTTTTGACAGCAGAAAAGTTGTGAAAAATGCTCTTTATGCAGCACTGAAAGGCAGCGTTTCGGATGGGCATCTGTATATAGATTCTGCGATAGAAAACGGGGCGGCTGTGATTGTTTGTGAAGATTTTCCTGAGAAAATAAATGAAGTGGTTACCTATATCAAAGTAAAAAACGCCTCCAAAACTTTGGGAAAAATCGCGAGTAATTTCTATGGAAATCCATCGGAAAAGCTTAATCTCATAGGGATTACAGGAACTAATGGTAAAACTTCTACAACGACTCTGTTGTTTGATGTTTTCCAGAATTTAGGGTTTTCTTCGGCGCTGATTTCTACGGTGGAGTATAGAATAGGTGAAGAGATTATTCCATCTACCCACACCACGCCAGATGTAGTAAGGCTCAATCAGATGCTGGCAAAAGCAGTAGAAAAAGACTGTGAATACGCTTTCATGGAGGTTAGTTCACATGGAATTCATCAGGACAGAATAGAAGGGTTGAATTTTAAAATCGCTGGTTTTACGAACATCACGCACGACCATTTGGATTATCACAAAACCTTTTTGGAATATCTGAATGTGAAGAAAAGATTTTTTGATGAACTGCCCGAAACTGCCGTTGCCATCACCAATATCGATGATAAAAACGGAAATGTAATGCTCCAAAGCACCAAGGCAAAAAAGAAAACCTACGCCTTGAAAACCATGGCGGATTATCAGGCGAAAATATTAGAGGTTGATTTTGATGGTATGCTGTTGAATTTCAATGGAAAGGAGTTTTGGACAACTTTGACAGGGAAATTTAATGTTTATAATCTGTTGCTGGTTTTCGCCATCGCTTCGGAATTAGGATTTGAAGGGAATGAAATTTTACAAGCGATTTCTAAACTGCGAAGAGTGAACGGAAGATTTGAAACCATGAAGTCTGACAGCGGTATTTTCTTCATTGTAGATTATGCCCACACGCCAGATGCTTTGGAAAATGTCTTGGACAGTATCAATGAAATTAGGACAAAGAACGAAAGGCTGATTACCGTTTTCGGCTGTGGAGGAGATAGAGATAAGGAAAAACGCCCTAAAATGGGCAATTTAGCTTCCGCGAAATCCACTCTGGCTATCATCACTTCTGATAACCCGAGAACAGAAGAGCCTTTGGAGATAATTAAAGAGATAGAAGCAGGCGTAGAACCGCAGAATTTCAGCAAATATACTTCTATTCCAGACCGAAAAGAAGCAATAAAAATGGCGATAAAATTTGCTGAGCCAAAAGACATCATCCTCGTTGCAGGAAAAGGACACGAAACTTACCAAGAAATCAATGGTGTGAAGCATCATTTTGATGATAAAGAAGTGATAAAAGAATTATTAACCCTTATGGGAAAGTAACCAATAAAAACAGACGAATAAAATGCTATACTACTTATACGAATATTTAACGAGTCAAGGAATCCATATCCCAGGGTTAAATTTGTTGCGATATATTTCATTTCGTGCAGGGATGTCTGTACTTTTGTCCTTGTGGATAGCCCTTGTTTACGGGAAGAAAATCATTAATTTCCTACGAAGAAGACAGATGGGAGAACTTGTGAGAGATCTTGGCTTGGAAGGACAGAAACAAAAAGAAGGAACACCGACAATGGGTGGTCTGATTATCATTATTTCTACATTGATTCCAGTCCTGCTGTTCACAAAACTTAATAATGTTTATATCGTTCTTCTTGTGGTTTCCGTGCTTTGGATGGGTGCGATTGGTTTTATTGATGACTATCTCAAGAAAATTAAAAAGAACAAAGATGGTTTGAGTGGTAAATTCAAGGTAATTGGTCAGGTAGGCTTAGGTCTTATCGTGGGAGTAACGATGTATTTCCATGAAGGGGTGGTTATTAAACGAGAAGTTCCAGACCTGCCACAGGCAACACAGCACAGCGTGGTAGAAAAATTCTCTTCTGAAGAGAAAGCTATAATTTCTACAGTTCCTTTCGTTAAAAATAATGAATTTGATTACAGTAAAGTTCTTTTTTGGATGGATGAACAGGATGCTCAGAAATGGTCTTGGATAGTTTTTATTCCTGTGGTTATTTTCATTGTAACAGCAGTTTCCAACGGAGCGAATATCACCGATGGGATAGATGGTCTCGCGGCGGGGACAAGTGCCGTGATACTGCTTACTTTGGCATTTTTTGCGTATGTTTCAGGGAATATCATTTTTGCGGATTATCTGAATATAATGTTTATCCCAGACACGGGCGAAACGACTATTTTCACGATTGCACTCGTAGGAGCGGTTATCGGATTTTTCTGGTATAATACCTATCCAGCGCAAGTGTTTATGGGAGATACGGGAAGTCTGATGCTGGGCGGAGTAATCGCGGTTTTGGCGATTATTCTCAGAAAAGAATTATTGATTCCTGTTCTTTGTGGAATCTTTTTGGCGGAAAATCTTTCGGTTGTTTTGCAAGTGCTGGTTTTCAAATACAGGAAGAAAAAACATGGGCTGGAATATGCGCAGAACAACCGATTGTTTAAAATGTCGCCTTTGCACCACCATTACCAGAAGTGTGGTTATCACGAGAGTAAAATCGTGAATAGAATGATTATCATAGGAGTGATTTTGGCGGTAATTTGTTTAATAACCTTGAAAATAAGATAAATTTAAATTAAAATGGGATTCTTTTCAAAATTGTTCGGAGGCAAAAATGAGGATGAAATAGATTTCAATATTTATTTGGAGTTTGCCAAACTGATTAGCCTTGATGATAAAAAAGTTTTGTCAGAGGTTAAAGAGTTGATTACTAATACAGATAGGTTCATTTCAAAGAATAAAGAATTCTATGAAAACAGAGGAATAGACCTAGATAAATGGAAAAAGTCAAGACTCATTTGGATGGGTTTTGCGGATATTTTGATTAGTAATGGTTATGCAGAGGAGTTTGACTGGAAATGCGAATTGGAGAGTTTTGAGTTTTTGCTGACAGAGTTAAAATCATTTAAGGCTTACGCTTTGGAACTTCCTCCATTGGCTGAAGACAAACACGATGTCTATGGCTGGATAAGCGCTATCAATACGGCTTGGCATGGGTATGGAGTTTATCTCATGCAGATGTACATAGACAGTGACAGCTATGTGATTTTCCCTATTGAAGCCAGCAAAACGGAGTTTCTGGAAACAGAGAGCAAAAAGATAAATGAAATGTTCATGATTTGTTAATATAGAAAAAAATGAAAATAATAATATTAGGTGGCGGCGAGAGTGGTGTAGGCGCAGCTGTTTTAGCGAAGAAGAAAGGACTGGAAGTTTTTCTTTCGGATCGTGGCGTTATTAAGGAACATTATAAAAAACAGTTGCAGGAGGAAGGGATAGATTTTGAAGAAGGGACGCATAGTGAGGAACGGATTTTAGATGCAGACTGGGTTATAAAATCGCCTGGAATACCAAAGAAAGCTCCTTTAATTCAAAAGATTAAAGAAAAAGGAATTCGCCTATCATCAGAGATAGAATTTGCGGCAGAATTTACCGATGCCAAAATTGTAGCCGTAACGGGAAGCAATGGTAAAACTACCACCACATCATTGATTTATCACATTCTGAAAAACAGCGGATTAAATGTCGGGCTGGGCGGAAACATCGGTAAAAGTTTTGCGATGCAGGTGGCGACAGAAAATTTTGAATATTATGTGTTGGAAATCAGTAGTTTCCAGCTGGATGATATTCAGCATTTTAGACCATATATTAGTTTACTTTTAAACTTGTCGCCAGACCATTTGGATCAATATAATTATAACTATGAAGAATATGCATTAGCAAAATTCCGAATTGCTGAAAATCAGGAAAATGATAACTATTTCATTTACAATAAAGATGATGAAATGAGTATGAAACTCCTTCAAGAATTGAATTTGAGAGTGAAAAAAATTCCGTTTTCGATGAAGGAAAAACTTGATGAGGGAGGTTATTCAGTAGATGAAAATATGGTTATTAAACTTCATGAAGAATTTTCTATGAAAATAGAAGATTTGGCTCTCGTAGGAAAGCATAATGTAGCGAACAGCCTCGCAGCGAGTATTGCGGGTAAATTATTGAATATCAGCAATGAAAGTATTAGAAATTCATTGATGACTTTTCAGGCGGTGGAGCATAGATTGGAAGAAGTGGCGGAGAGAGACGGCGTGAAATACATCAATGACAGCAAGGCTACCAATGTAAATGCCACATATTACGCATTGGAAAGCATGAAACGACCAGTGATTTGGATAGTGGGAGGAGTGGATAAAGGAAATGACTATTCTGAAATAGCAGATTTGGTGAAGAAAAAAGTGAAAGCCGTTATCTGTATGGGACTGGATAACTCTAAGATTATCAGTTTTTTCCAAGGGATGAAAGAAAATATCTATGATACATCAAGCATGGAAGAGGCGGTCCGTACAGCCAAGAAATTAGCCCAAAATGGAGATGCAGTGCTGCTTTCTCCGTGCTGTGCGAGTTTTGATTTGTTTGATAACTATGAAGATAGGGGAAGAAAATTTAAAACAGAAGTTTTTAAGTAAAAACAGAAACTTATAAATGACTCAAAATAAAACACAAAAAAGAATTTTTTTTAAAGGAGATAAGGTATTGTGGTATATTATTATCGCAATATCTATTTTCTCTTTTTTTCCTGTTTATTCTGCAAGTACGAATTTACAATATATCGTAGGGGAAGGAACAACGATTCGTCATTTAGGAAAACATGCAGGGTTTATTCTGTTTGGACTTGGTATAATGGCTGGTGTTACCCATTTTATAAAATATGAATGGATTGGAAAATTGAGCGGATTAGTCCTAGTTATAATGGTGCCTGTTTTATTATTAGCGAGTTATTTTGGGAGTAATATTGGCGGAGCTAGTGCAGGTCGGTGGGTTTCACTTGGACCAGTAAGATTTCAGCCATCTACATTTGCTTATTTGGTGCTGATAGTGTATCTCTGTCGTCATTTGGCGAAAAATATGCCTAAAAATAAGGAAGAAATTTCCTATTGGAATCATGCTTTGATTATTGTGCCTATTTTGGTGATATTTGGTTTGATTGCGAAGGATAATGGTTCTACAGCACTTATGATTTTGATAATGTCCATAATAGTATTATTTGTGGGGCAGTATCCATTGAAATATATTATAAGAATAGGAGCAGTTGCTATCGTTGGGATTACGATGTTTTTATTTGTAGCATTGAATACGAATGTTTTCAAGAATACCCGTGTTCATACTTGGATTAGTAGGGTGGAAACCTTTGTCAGTTCAGATAAACTTAATGAATCTGAAAATGAAGCATTAAAAGCTAAAAATTACCAAATCAATCAAGCTAAAGCAGCGATAGTGCATGGAGGACTTTTAGGAGTGGGGCCAGGGAAAAGCGCATTGAAGCAGTCGCTTCCTCAGTCTGCATCGGATTTTATTTTTGCCATCATTGTTGAAGAATATGGACTTTTGGGGGCTGCTATGCTGATGGGCGCCTACTTTATTATACTGATGCGTATAGTCATCATTGCTACTAAAATACCGACATTTTATGGGTCCTTATTGGTTCTATCAATAGGGATGATGATATTTTTACAGCTGGCAGTGAACATTGCCGTTGCGGTGAACATTATCCCAGTTACAGGGCAGCCGCTACCTTTGATAAGTTATGGGGGAACCTCTATGCTGGTGACCTATATACAACTCGGAATAGTTCTAAATATCAGTTCAAGGATACAGGTTTTAGGAGAGGAAGGTCTGGGAGAAAAGCAAATCGCCAAAGAAATGAATGATATTGCATAGATTATTATCATTTTTGAAAAATAAAAAGAAATGGAGCATCAAGATAAACCAAATGAACAACGAAAAATAAGGGTTTTAATGAGTGGCGGCGGCACAGGAGGACATATTTTCCCTGCTGTGGCGATAGCTAACGAGATTAAAAGCAGATTTCCTAATGCTGAGTTTTTGTTCGTGGGAGCGAATGGAAAAATGGAAATGGAGAAAGTCCCTCAGG
>CAUSCF010000002.1:0-144395 GCA_963530295.1 uncultured Flavobacteriaceae bacterium | reverse complement strand
ATATTTTAGATATTCCTCTTTTGGAGGGAGGAAAGGTTTAGTTACAGGTATCATTATCAAAGGTTTTTTACGATGTGTTCTTGTTTGTTGATGATCATAGAGTTAGCTGGTATGTCTTTGTGAATAACACACCCCGCACCGATGATTACATTATCACCTATGGTCACTCCTTTTAGCACGATTACATTGCTCCCGAGCCAGCAGTTTTTCCCTATTTTGATAGGAGCAGAGTTGAATTTCTGATGTTCCACTCTAAACTCTGGCGAGGCGCTATACTGGTGGTTGTGGTCGTATAGTTTCACTCCTTCACCAAAAAGCGTATTTTCTCCTATTTCTATTTTTTCTAAACAGTTGATAGAGCAATAGTTATTCATAAAAACATTGTTGCCAATGTGTAGCTCTGCATCGTTACTTACCAAAATATTACAGTAGTTTCTTATGCTAAAACCACTGCCCATGCTTATTTTTTTAGCATTGGGATAAAACGAAAAATTACAAAAATCACCAATTTTTATATTGCCTCCTATGGTGCTGTTAAGATTGTTGCTCAACTTTTTTAAGTTGCTTTTTTTAAGTAATTTTAAAATAATTTTGGATAGAAAATGCATTTTTGCTCTATTTATCAGACAAAGATATAACTTTTATGATAAAAATAATTACTTTTGTGTGAAAGAAAACAAGAGAAAATGTTGCCGTTAGTTACCATATCTATTCCGCTTTTTAAATGTGAGGAGTTTTTAGAGAAATGCCTGTTATCCGTTGTTAATCAGACATATAAAAATTTAGAAGTCACTTTGATAGATGACAAAACTCCTGATAACTCCGTGCAGATAGCAGAAGATTTCATCCAAAAACACAATCTCCAAAACTGGAAAATCTACCATTTGGAGGAGAATTCTGGGCTTTCTGTCGTGAGAAACAAGGGAATAGACACTGCGCAGGGAAAATATCTTTTTTTCTTGGATAGTGACGATGTCATTACGCCAGACTGTATAGCAACTCTCGTAGAAATAGCCGAAAGAACACAGGCCGAGATGACTATATCCCAGCTGGAGTGCGAAGAGCTGGAAACAGGCAATAAATCCATAGCGATAAAAATAAATTCGGATAAGGATGTAATTGAAGGGAATGATAATATTCTTCGTGAATTTTCTAAGGGAAATCTGGTGACTTATGCAGTGAATAAACTTTTTATTGTAGATTATTTACGCCAAAATAAATTGTATTTCGTGAAGGGACTTTTTGCTCAAGATGAGCTTTGGACTTTTCATTTGGTTTTGAAAATGAACAAAATAGCCCTGCACAAAGGAATAACATACACTTATTTTCTACATGCGAAATCGGTGATTCATAACAGAACCAAACGGAATTTTGACAATTGGTTTATCATCGGTCAGCACATAGACCAAGAACTGAAAAAACAAAAAGGCGAGAGGAGAAATTTAATCCTGAAATATCTCGTAGATTACGAAACGCTGACTCTACAGATGAACTGGAAAGCCCAGCAGAATGAGGAACTTTGGAAAGAAAGCCACCGTAATTATCAGACTTTGTCTTCTTTAGGGATTATGGATTATTTTTCATCTGAATTCTCAAAAGAAACCAAGAAAAAAGCCATAAAATTAGCCCTGCCTACTTCATTGGCAATGTGGCTGTTTAAAAAACAATACTACGGATAATCTTCCATTTATAAGGCGTAGTCATTATATTCTTTTGTGGAATGAATATAAAAATTTAAATTTGCTTCTATATTTTTTTAATTCATGGATTTAATAAAGCAAATCAGTGAAGACATCCATTTCTTCGTGAGGGATAATTTTCCTGATGGAACCATACTTTTTACTCAAATAGCACTGAAGTCTATATTTTTTGTCTTAGTCATTTTTTTGGTGGATTTTGTCATCAGAAAAATAGTAGGCTGGGCGCTGAAATTCATATCAAGTAAATATGATAATGCATGGGTAAAGGCCATACTGGAAACCGAAGTGCATGTTTCTTTTGTGCATTTTATACCATGGGTTTTTGCGGATTTCTTCATTCAGGAAGTTTTCTGGCGACATCCTAAAAGTTATGAACTTTTAGATTTTGTCATTGGCGTTTTCGGAACTTATGTACTGATAAAACTGGTCGATAAAGTCCTGAAATCCATAGAAAAATACTACATTTTCAAAAGCAATCAGTATCGTGTCACCATGTTTCGTGCGATATATGGTATTCTCAAATTATTGGGTTATCTGTGTATAGTCCTGATTGTCACTGCGAAACTCATGGGCGTTACCGTTACTGCTATTTTAGGCTATATCGGAGCTTTTACAGCATTGATTTTATTGATATTTAGAGATACCATTCTAGGACTTATTACAGGGCTTCATGTTTCTATTTCTAAAAACCTGAAAGTGGGCGACTGGGTAGGAATTAAAAAATACGATATTGAAGGTAATGTTCAGGAAATCAATCTTTTGACCACTAAAATTAAAAACTTTGACAAGACCGTTTCTACGATTCCGACCTACGACCTGCTCAGCACCGAGATTAAAAATATTCAGGTGATGTATGACGGAAACCAGAAGAGAATAAAAAGGTCTATCTATTTCAATATCAAGTCGTTCAAGTTTATAGATGATGAGTTTTTTGAAAGGCTAAAGGATATCAACCTAATCTCCGAATATCTGGAACGAAGATATACCGAGATAAAAAAAGAACGAGAAAAAATCCCTAATGGACAGCGAGTAATCAATGGAAAACAGCTTACCAATATCGGTGTTTTTAGAACATACACGCTGAACTATCTGAAAAATAATCCGAACATTTCCCAGAACGATTTGCTTTTGGTGCGTCAGATGGAAATCAGCCCAGAGGGAATGCCGCTGGAAATCTATTGTTTCGCTAATAAATCTGGAATGGCGGATTACGAGCAGATACAAGCGGATATCTTTGACCATATTCTCACTGCCGCTGCCGAATTTGATTTGGAAGTGATGCAGATGACTTTTAAATAAAATAAATTTTAATTAAGATAAAAAAGGGCTTAAATTATTTTAAGCCTTTAATTTTTCCTCCGAAATTTATCTTCTGCATACGCTGCAAGTTCCGCCTTCTTTGTGGCAGTGTTTGCATCCAGAGCAGTTTTTACAAGCGGTGCATGTGCCTTTTGGGTTGCATCTTCCTCCTGCGATATGCTCATAAAATGTATAAATTCCAACACAAAAAAACTAAACCTAATAAAACAAGTAGAATTTTCTTTCTCAGAATTTTAAAAATTTTAAACGAATCCCAAAATTACGAAAAAAAGACCGAATATTCTCAATTTGTTTTATCTTTGTTCCATGACTACGAACGAAGACAAAAGGCTCTATCTGATAGATGCTTATGCGATGATTTTCAGAGGGTATTATGCCTTTATTAAAAACCCAAGGCTGTCCAGCAAAGGGCTGGATACCTCGGCGATATTTGGTTTTACAAACTCTCTTATTGAACTGATAAAACGAGAAAATCCGCCGCATTTGGCTGTGGTTTTTGATGTCGGCAAAGCCAATGTCCGCACCGAAGATTTTTCTGAATATAAAGCCAATAGAGCTGAAACTCCTGAGGCGATAAAGATTGCTGTGCCATATATCCACCAGATTTTGGAGGCGATGCACATTCCTATTTTGGGAATGGAGGGCTATGAGGCGGATGATGTGATAGGAACTATCGCTGTAAAGGCAGAAAAGCAAGATTATCAAGTGTTTATGGTCACGCCTGATAAGGATTTTGCGCAGCTCGTTACTGAGAATATTAAAATTTACAAACCAGCTACCAAAGGCGGCGGCGTGGAGATTTTAGGAGTTCCAGAAGTTTTAGAAAAATACGAAATACAAGACCCTAAACAAGTCATAGATTTCCTTGGAATGATGGGCGATGCGGTGGATAATATCCCTGGGCTGGAAGGCGTAGGAGAGAAAACCGCAAAGAAATTCCTCCAAGAGTTTGGTTCTATGGAAAATCTCTTGGCGAATACCGATAAACTCACAGGAAAACTCCGCGAAAAGGTAGAAAATTCGGCAGAGAGAGGGCTTTTGTCAAAGAAACTAGCGACCATTCTTACGGATGTTCCAGTGGAGTTTGAACACGAGAAATATCATTTAGAAAAGCCCGATTTTCCGAAGTTGAAAGAGATATTTGATGATATAGAATTCAAACGATTGTACGAAAATCTGTATAGAATTTTCCATTCAGAGGCGGGAAACCAAGCATTGGAAACAGAAAAAGCAACACCGAAGGTAAAAAATTCTGGTCAGGAGGCTGTTCAGCTGGATCTTTTTGCTAATTACGAAGATTCGCAGGAGGCATCTCTGTTTTCTTCTTATGCAGGGATAGAAAACACGGATCATCTTTATCAATTCATTGATAATGAGAAGGCTCAGAGAATATTGGTGCAAAATTTATTGGGACAAAAGGCAGTTTGTTTTGATACGGAAACGACTTCGCTCAATGAATTTGAGGCGGAACTTATCGGGATGAGTTTTTCTTACCGAAAAGGCTTGGCGTATTATGTTCCCGTTCCCGAAAATAGAGAGGAAGCACTCGCGGTGCTGGATATTTTCAAGCCGTTTTTTGAAAGCGAGGAGATTCTGAAGATAGCGCACAATTTTAAATTTGATTATAAAATCCTTGCCCAGTACGAAGTGGAGATTAGAGGAGAGCTTTTTGATACGATGATTGCTCATTATCTTCTGAATCCAGACGGAAGGCACGGAATGAACTATTTATCAGAAATTTACCTAAAATATCAGCCCATTTCTATAGAAAGTTTGATTGGTAAAAAAGGCAAAAACCAAAAAACACTGAGAGAAGTCAGCCTTGAAACTCAGACCAATTATGCGGCGGAGGATGCAGATGTTACTTTCCAGCTTTATGAGGTTTTCTCTCCACAGCTGAAAAGGGAAAATCTAGAAGAACTATTTCATAAAGTAGAAATGCCGCTGATGAAAATCCTCGCAAAGATGGAGCTGGCAGGTATTTCGCTTGATACAGACTGGCTTTCTAGGGAAAGTGTGGATTTAGAAAACGACCTCAAGGAGCTGGAACAGAAGATTTTTGAACTTTCTGGCGAGGAGTTTAATATGAACTCTCCCAAGCAGTTAGGCGAAATTCTTTTTGAAAAATTAAAATTAGACCCAAAGGCGAAAAAGACCAAAACAGGGCAGTATTCCACATCGGAGGAGGTTTTGCAGAAACTTGCTTATAAACACGAGATTATTCAGCACATTCTGAAATACCGAACTTACCAAAAACTGAAATCTACCTATGTAGATGCGCTTCCATCTGAAATAGAACCAAAGGATAATAGGGTGCATACCACTTTTTCGCAGACTACGGCGGCCACGGGAAGGCTCTCCAGCCTAAATCCTAACTTGCAGAATATCCCTATCAGAACAGCCAGAGGACAGCAGATTCGTGGAGCTTTCGTGGCGGAGGAAGGCAAGAAAATCATTTCAGCCGATTATTCGCAGATAGAGCTGAGGCTGATAGCCGAACTTTCTGGTGAGGATAATATGATAAAAGCCTTCCAAAATGGCGAAGATATCCACGCTTCTACGGCTTCTAAATTGTTCAAAATCCCACTTGACCAAGTAGATAAAACCCAACGAAGCCAAGCTAAAACCGTGAATTTCGGGATTATCTATGGGCAGGGAGCTTTTGCATTGGCAGAGCAGACAGGACTTTCGCGAACGGAGGCGAAACAGATGATAGATTCCTACTACGAAAACTATCCGAAACTAAAAATCTTCATGACTGAACAGGTGGAAAAAGCACGAAAAAACGGCTTTGTGGAGACTATTTTAGGGAGAAAAAGGCATTTGAAAGACATTAATTCTAATAATTTCGTGGTGAGAGGACACGCCGAGAGAAACGCCGTAAATGCGCCTATCCAAGGGAGTGCAGCCGATATCATAAAAGTAGCGATGATAGACATAGACAGAGCCCTGTCCGAGGGCGGTTTTAAAACAAAAATGCTCTTGCAGGTTCATGATGAGCTCTTGTTCGAGGTGCCAGAGGAAGAAATAGAACCGATAAAAGCCCTGATAAAAGAGAAAATGGAATCCGCAATGAAGACAAAAGTTCCTTTAATAGTGGAAGTGGGCGTAGGGAACAATTGGCTGGAGGCGCATTAGAAAAGATGAGGTTTGGATTAACTTAAAAATTTTATATTTTTGAAAAAATAAAATAGATTATGAAAAAGAGTTTTTTAATTTTTGTGATGTTTTTCGTGTGGAATTTATTTTCTGCACAGAAAAATTTTTTAGACCAGCCCTACATCGAGGTGTCAGCCACAGTAGACACGCTGGTGGTTCCTGATAGGATTTATGTTTCTATTACCCTAAACGAAGCCGATTCTAAAAATAAAAAGTCGGTAGAAGAGCAGGAGAAGCAGTTAGAAATGATTTTAAAACAATTAAAAATAAATACGGACAAAGATTTGTCAGTTTTGGGCTATTCTAGTGATTTTAAAAAATACTTTTTAAAAGGGCAGAATATTCTAAAAACTAAAAAATATTCTCTTCTTGTAAGGGACGCCTACACTTTGGGAAATGTCATCATCAGCTTGGAGGAAGCAGGGATTTCTAATACAGAAGTAGAAAAAGTAGAATATTCTAAATCTAAGGAACTTTTATTAGAATTAAAGTCAGAAGCGGTAAAAAGATCAAGAATAACTGCCGATAAACTTGTAAAACCGCTTAACCAAAAAGCAGGGAAAGCATTATATATTTCTGTAAATGAATCAGGAGTAGAAAAAATAACAAGAGCTGTAACAGGAGCTTCTTTATATGGAGTTCCAGGAGGAGCATCAAAAATTTATGCTTCAGAAGAATTTTTAAGAAAACTTGATTTTGAGAAGATAAAATTTTTTGCAGTAGTCAGAGTGAAATATCAATTAGACTAAGAATAAAGACTGTTCTATAAGGAAACTCTTGGGAGCAGTCTTTTTGTATAAATTTTTTTTCATGAAATTTTTAATCATCATTCCCACGCATAACGAGGAAGAAAATATTCTCCTCACGCTAAATTCTCTGAAATCACAATGGTTTCAGGATTTTACCTGCGTCATTGTGAATGACGGCTCCACGGATAGAACGAGGGAAATGGTAGAGGGATTCATAGATAAGAAACAGTTTCAGCTGATTAATTTAGAGAAATCTGCCCATTCGCCTGGTGCGAAGGTGGTTTCTACATTTTACAAAGGTCTTTCCTCTCAGAATTTAGATGATTTTGATGTAATCTGTAAATTTGATGCTGATATTATCTTTCCAGAGAATTATTTGGAGGAAATTAACAAGATTTATGAAGAAAATCCAAAAGCAGGAATGGTTTCGGGTTTAGTTTATATTAAAAAAGATGAAAACTGGGTTTTTGAGAACATTTCCTCTAAAAATCATGTGCGAGGCCCGATAAAATCATATCGCAAGGAATGTTTTTTGCAGATGGGAGGCCTTCGGGAGGTTTTGGGCTGGGATAATATCGATGTGATGCTCTGCCAGATGTATGGATATCAGGTGATTACGAATAAATCCCTTTGGGTAAAGCATCTGCGCCCTACGGCATATAAATACAAAAACGCAAAAGCAAAAAAACTTGGCGAATATTTCTATAACATCGGGCTGGATTTTCCTCTCGCATTCATCTCTTCGGCGAAGTCTTCCTTTAAGAATAGAAGTTTTTCGGAATTTTTTATCACGATGAAAACTTTCCTGAGCCAAAAACAAGACAGAAAACTCTCCTGCGAGGAAATAAAATACATAAGAAACCTGCGATGGAGAGAAATTTTAAAAAAATTCTGAAAACTTTGTGAAAAAACAAATTGCCTATATAGAAATAGATACTCACGCCGAGATTGCGGAGAATTTTGCGGAATTAACCAAAAATTCAGAGAAATTTTCTGTGGATTTTTATTTTTCAAAAAAAATCTTGGGCAGGCTAAATTCTTCTGAAATAGAAAACATTATAGAAACCGAGCCTGAAAATCTTTTAGAAAAGCTGAAAGGAAAGTCGTACGATTTGGTGATAATAGGAACGGCGCACCGCTATTTTCATATTTTCAAAAAAATCACGGAGAAATTTCCTGCGGCGATTATCTGTCATAATCTTAATTTTATAGAAGCTCCGCGAAGAGTTTTGCTGAAAAATATCTTGGAGAAAGATTTTACTTTTAGAATGAAACTGCTTCTGAAAGAAGGGCTTTTGTCCAAATCGGAAGTTTATAAAAACGCAAAATTTCTCTGGGTTCTTGATGAAAATTTAGAAAAAACCTTGGATATAGAGCATTCGAAAAGGGAAACGCATTTTCTGCCTGTTTTTTTTGGAGAAAAGCCGAAAACCGCCGAAAAATCAGAGGAAAAGTTCATCGTAGTCCCTGGAGAAGTTTCCCAAAAGCGGAGAGATTATTCCAAAATAATGGAGCAGCTGAAAGGATTTAAAAAAGATATTCTGTATAGAATCATTTTCCTCGGAAAGGCAGGCGAGGAGGAACTCGTGAAGATACAGGAATCTGAAAAACAGCTACCACAGAATATAAAAATAGAATATTTCCGAGAGAGAATTCCTAAAAATATTTTTGAAAACTATCTGGAAAGAGCGGATTTCCTTTGGTGTCCTTTGAAACTGAAAACTTCTTTTTTCGGAGTGGAGGAGATTTATGGAGAGACAAAAATGTCAGGAAATATCGGCGATGCGGTTAGATTTATGAAACCTGCGGTTTTTCCTGTGGGATATTTGTCTCGCTGTCCTTTTATCATTAAAGAAAACGAAAATATAGAGCAGATTTTTTCTGATTCCACGAATATTTCTGAAAATTCTTTTGAAAACTTCACAAAAGAGAAAATAGTTTTACAGTTAGAGAAAATTATTTTAAATTCGCTAAAATTTAACGAAAAATAATGAAAGATACTCAATCTGGTGTTGCACTGCTTCCATTCTTGGTGTTTGTGATTATATTTTTGGGAAGTGGAATTATTCTTGATGATTTCTACGCTTTTCCAGCTTCTGTGGCTGCACTCTGCGGAGTGATTTCAGCATTTTTACTCCCGAAAGCTGGTTTTCAAGAAAAACTAAAATTCTTTATGAAAGGCTGTGGCGAGGAAAGTATCATCACCATGTGTATTATCTATCTGCTTGCGGGAGCTTTTTCGGCTGTGTCCAAGGCGACAGGGAGTATAGATGCAGTGGTTTATTTCGGTTCGCAGTATTTTTCTGCGCAGTATATTCCTTTGGGCGTGTTCCTGATGGCATCGTTTTTATCCGTTTCGGCAGGGACTTCTGTGGGGACGATAGTGGCTCTCACACCCATAGTTATGGGGTTTGCTGAAAATACACAAACAGATATCAATGTAGTGGCGGCGAGTTTGCTCTGTGGCGCTATGTTTGGGGACAATCTTTCTTTTATTTCGGATACGACTATTGCGGCTACGCAGAGTCTTGGTTGTCAGATGAAAGATAAATTCAGAACCAATATTATGATTGCGTTTCCTGCAGCGGTGATTGCGGCGGTGATTTTCATTTTCTTGGGTGGAAATTCTTCTTCGGTTTTAGAAAACCAAGCTTCTGGGAGTCCTTCCATTTGGCTCATTTTCCCGTATTTATTGGTGATTGTGCTTTCGGTTTTGGGTGTGAATGTTTTTCTGGTGCTGCTTGTGGGAGTTCTTCTCAGCGGAATCATCGGTATCTCGACAGAAAGCCTTTCTTGGCTGGATTTTGCCAATAAAATCTACGAAGGTTTTTCGGATATGAATGAGATTTTTCTTTTGGCTTTATTGACTGGCGGACTGGCGGGAATTGTAGAAAATATGGGAGGAATCACATTCTTGCTAAACAAAGTGAAACAAATGATACGCGGACAAAAATCGGCCTATTTCGGAATGGGATTTTTGGTAAGCCTTATCGATGCAGCGATTGCGAATAACACCATTGCGATAGTTCTTTCAGGAAAAGTAGCAAAGAATATCACCGAAAAATACAATCTAAGTCCCAAGTTTTCGGCATCTGTATTGGATATTTTTTCTTGTATTGTTCAGGGAATTCTCCCTTATGGAGCGCAGGTTTTGATTTTAATAAAACTCAGCGAGAATAAAGTAAATTATTTAGAAATGCTGAAAAATGCTTGGTATTTGCATTTTCTGTTTTTCTTTGTGGTGTTTTTCATTATCATTAAAAATAGAAAACAAAATCAAATTTCATAAACTAAAAAAGTCCTCAATATGAGGACTTTATAATTTAGTTGTTTTCAGCTTCAGCAGTGTTTTTGTCTACGATTTTCACTTGTTGGTTCAGTTGATCTAAACGACCTTGCACTTTAGCAATTTCTTTTTCTAGTTTATGAAGTTTTTTCTCGCTAGATGCCAAATCTCTGTTTATTTTCTCAGTTTCTTTTAGAACCTTCATCGTTTGTTTTGCATCTTTAGCGGTAGCTTTTGCGTCTGATGTGCTGAAATCTGTAGTAGCCGTTTCTGCTTTTGAATTTACAGCAGCAGCTTTATTTCTCAAATCATCAGTTGATGCCTTTTCTTTTTCGTAATCGATTTTTAATTTAGTAAGTTTTGTTTTTAATTCTAAAGCTTCTTTTTGTGCTTCTAATTCACTTACTCTTGCGTTTTGTGTTCCGCAAGATACTACTAATACAGCTGCTAAAGCTGATGCAAATAATGATTTTTTCATAAATTTCTATTTTTATTGATTATACTTTACATAAATACAGGGTGCAAAAGTAATAAATAATTTTTAAAATCAAGTAAATTTAAGAAAAAAATCTACTTTTTTCATATAAAAAGCCACTTTTTGAAGTGGCTTTAAAAATATAGTGAAATAAAATGGTTAATTAACTGTACATTTGTTCTTTCAGTTCTTTTACCTTTTTGTCTTCTAGGTATTCATCGTAAGTCATTTCTCGGTCGATGATTCCTTTTGGTGTGATTTCTATCACACGGTTACACACTGTTTGGAGCAACTCGTGGTCATGAGAAGAAATCAAGATATTTCCTTTGAAGTTCATCAGAGAGTTGTTAAGCGCCGTGATACTCTCCAAATCCAAGTGGTTGGTAGGTTCGTCCATTAGAAGGACATTGGCTTTTTGGAGCATCATTCGGCTGAACATGCATCGCATTTTTTCCCCTCCAGAAAGCACTGTAGAAGACTTAAGTGCTTCATCACCAGAGAAAAGCATTCTTCCCAAAAATCCTCTGACAAACTCTTCGTGTCTTTCCTCGTCATTTTTAGTAAATTGTCTCAGCCAATCTACTAGATTTAGGTCTTTTTCTTGGAAATATTCCGTGTTGTCCAGCGGCATGTAGCTTTGGTTAGTAGTTACTCCCCATTTGTATTCACCTTTTGCAGGAGCTGTGCTTCCAGAGATTACTTGGAAAAACTCAGTAACTGCTAGTGAGTTTTTAGAGATTACAGCCACTTTATCCCCTTTTTTAAGGTTAAGGTCTCCGCCCGAAAGCAGGGTTTCTCCATCTTTTACGATTTCTAAACCTTTTATCTCTAAAATCTGGTCTCCCGCTTCTCTTTCCATTTCAAAAATAATGGCAGGATATCTTCTGGAAGAAGGTTTGATTTCTTCGATGTTTAGTTTGTCTATCATTTTCTTTCTTGCAGTAGCTTGTTTCGCTTTCGCTACATTGGAACTAAATCTCGCGATGAAGTCCTGCAATTCTTTTTTCTTCTCTTCAGCTTTTTTGTTGGCTTGCTGTCTTTGTCTCGTTGCCAGCTGGGATGCCTGATACCAGAAAGAATAGTTCCCTGTATAAAGGTTTAGTTTAGAATAATCTAAGTCACCGATGTGGGTGCAGACAGCATCTAAAAAGTGACGGTCGTGAGATACCACAATCACCGTGTTTTCATAATCGGCAAGGAAATCTTCCAGCCAAGAAATAGTGTCAATATCAAGGTCGTTGGTAGGCTCATCCAAAATCAAAACATCTGGATTTCCGAATAAAGCCTGAGCCAATAGCACCTTTACTTTGTCCTTGTTTTCTAGCTCGGACATCATTTGGTAGTGCATATCTTCTTTTATCCCTACATTGGACAGCATGGTCTGTGCATCTGCTTCGGCATTCCATCCTCCCATTTCATCGTAGATTACTCCTAGTTCGCCAGCTTTTATTCCATCTTCATCAGAGAAGTCTGGTTTTGCGTAGAGAGCATCCATTTCTTCTTTGATTTCGAATAATTTTTTATTCCCACGAAGAACCGTTTCCAAAACCGTAAACTGGTCATAAGCAAAGTGGTCCTGCTCCAAAACAGACATTCTCTTACCTGGTTCCAGTGTTACATGCCCTGTGGTAGGCTCTTGTTTTCCTGTCAATATTTTTAGGAAAGTAGATTTTCCAGCTCCATTTGCTCCGATGATTCCGTAGCAGTTCCCTTTGGTAAACATGATATTTACCTCGTCAAAAAGCACTCTTTTCCCAAATTGTAGTGATAAATTAGATACTGTTAGCATTATTTCTGTAAATTTGTCGCAAAAATACAAAAAAATTAGCAGTAAAAATGAGTTATTTGATAAATACCCCAAACTATAAGTCTATTTTGAATTTACAACAGACAGAATTGGGGATACAAAAGATAAAAGATTTTTTTCAAGCCAATTTGTCAGCAGAGCTTAGGCTGCGTAGGGTGACGGCGCCGCTTTTTGTTTTGAGAGGGATGGGATTAAATGATGATTTGAGTGGAAAGGAGAGAGCTGTAAATTTTCCTATAAAAGATATGGATGAAGCTCGTGCAGAGGTTGTACATTCATTAGCAAAGTGGAAAAGAGTCATGCTTGCAGATTATAATGTAGATGAAGGATATGGTATATATACGGATATGAACGCCATTCGTGCGGATGAGGAGCTTGGGAATATGCACTCTCTATATGTAGACCAATGGGACTGGGAAATGGCTATTTCTGAAAAAGATAGAACGGCAGCATTTCTAAAATCCGTGGTTAAAAGAATTTACGCTTCGTTTTTAAGAACAGAATATTTAGTGAATGAGGCTTTCCCAGAGCTGAAACCTATGCTTCCCAGAGAAATACATTTTATACATTCAGAAGAACTTTTACAAAAATATCCTGACCTATCTCCAAAAGAAAGAGAAAGAGAAATCGCAAAAGAATATAAAGCTGTATTTATAATAGGTATAGGCGGCAAACTAAGCAATGGAGAAAAGCACGACTATAGAGCGCCAGACTATGATGACTGGGTGACGGCTAATGAAGATGGATTTTTAGGTCTGAATGGAGATATTCTCCTTTGGAATCCAGTGCTCAATGTGCCGTTTGAGATTTCATCAATGGGAATTCGTGTTGATAAAAATTCATTGGAAAAACAACTTCAAATAGAAGATAAAGAAGACAGAAAAGAACTTTATTTTCATAAAAGATTGCTGAATAACGAGTTGCCTCTTACAATAGGAGGTGGTATAGGGCAGTCTCGTTTGTGTATGTTTTTACTGCAAAAAGCGCATATTGGTGAAATTCAGGCAAGTATATGGCCAGAAGAAATGAGAGAAAAATGCAAAGCGCATAATATTCCTCTAATCTAATAAAACTCCAAACTATGAGTAAAACTAAAAATATAAATATTCTTAATAAAAGAGCCAGATTTGAATATGAAATCTTGGAAGAATATGAGGCTGGGATAGTGCTTACAGGAACTGAAATAAAATCCATCCGTCTTTCTAAAGCTTCTATAACAGAAAGTTTTTGTGAGTTTATAAATGAAGAACTTTTTGTAATCAATATGAGTATAGAAGAATATAAATTCGGGACTTTCTATAATCATAAAGTAAAAAGAGAGCGAAAACTTTTACTGCATTCCCAAGAGCTTGAAAAACTGGGTAAAAAAGTGAAAGATGTGGGAAATACAATAGTTCCGCTAAAACTCTATATCAATGAAAAAGGCAAGGCAAAACTCAGGATTGCACTGGCGCGAGGAAAGAAATTATTTGATAAAAGAGAGACAATAAAAGAAAGAGAGAACAAGAGAAATTTAGATAGAATCAAGAAGAATTTTTAATTTTTTTTGGCAATATTGTTTTTTTTTGTTATTTTTGTCTCCAATTATCCAAAATTTAATTATAAAATTTTAAATTATATTAATCATTCTATGAAAAATCTAAAATTAGGAATCACAGCTTTAGCTCTTACAGTAGCTACTTCTGTGTCTGCTCAAACAACTGAGAATAAGTGGTTGATAGGAGTAGGGGCTCATGGAGTAAACCATGCTGCGATTAATGGAGAATTTGGTGAATCAGTAAAAAATCTTCGTGCGGCATTTACTCTTAACAATTACACAATTACTCCACCATTGTCTAAATTGACAGTTGCGAGAAACTTAAACAAGTATTTCGTTGTAGACTGGCAAACATCTGTGGGTAATGTAGACAACAAAAGAATTCGTCCAAATTTAAGCGGAGTAGAAGGACAAATTATGGATAAAGAATTTTTCTTGATGACTGGTCTTGGTCTTCAATTTAAATTCAACGGACTTTGGAATGAAACTTCTTGGTTTGACCCATATGTGAGAGTTGGTGCTAACTATCTAAGACATGATTACAGCAACTCTGAAAGAGCATACAACAAAGAAGGTGGATTCATGAAAGCTGACCACTTCGCTGCAAATGGAGGTCTTGGTATGAACTTCTGGATTACTAAAAACTTCGGTATTGGTGTTCAACAAGACTATGTAGTAACTCCATTCGAGAAAACTACTATCTCTGACTTCTGGCAATCTTCAGCTACTTTGAACTTTAGATTCGGAAACACAGATAGAGATAAAGATGGTATCAAAGATAAAGATGATGCTTGTCCAGATGTATTTGGTCTTGCTCAGTTTAACGGATGTCCTGATACAGACGGTGACGGAGTTCAAGATTCAGAAGATAACTGTCCAGAAGTTGCTGGTCCAGTTGAAAATCAAGGATGTCCTTGGCCAGATACAGACGGTGACGGAGTTCTTGATAAAGATGATGAGTGTCCAGAAGTAGCAGGTCCAGCTGAAAACAAAGGATGCCCATGGAAAGATACAGATAATGATGGAGTTCTTGACAAAGATGATGCTTGTCCAGAAGTTCCAGGATTACCAGAATACAACGGATGTCCTAAGCCAGCTGATGTATTTGCTCTTGAAGCAACAGGTGCATTGAAAGGTATTACATTTGACTTTGGTAAGGCTGTAATCAGCAAGTCTTCTTACTCTAAATTAGACCAAGCTGCTGAAGTAATCAAGTCTTCTAATGGAGGTACATTCTTGATTACAGGTCATACTGATAAAAAAGGTAATGATGCTTACAACTTGAAACTTTCTAGAGAAAGAGCTGCAGCAGTAGTTAGAGCTCTTGAAGAAAGAGGTGTAGCTGATTCTCAGTTGAAATCTACAGGTGTAGGATCAAGAGATGCAGTAGTTCCTGCAACAGCATCAAATGAAGAAAGAGAAGCTGATAGAAAAGTAGTAGTAGAAGCTATTAATGGTGAAGCATGGGAAGCATTGAAAAAATCAGATCTTCCTGTAGTTAGCAAAAAGCTTGTTAAAAAACCAGCTAAAAAAGGAACTGGTAAAAAACCAGTAGGTAAAAAGAAATAATAAAATTTCTTAATAAAAAATACTCCTAGATTTCTAGGGGTATTTTTTTATTCATTTTGGAAATTAATTGTTATTTTTGTGTTCTGAAAAAAAATCAATATTTATGGGACGCGCATTTGAATATAGAAAAGCATCTAAATTGGCTCGTTGGGATAAAATGGCCAAAACATTCTCTAAAATAGGAAAAGACATCGCTTTGGCAGTAAAAGCAGGAGGGCCAGATCCAGATTCTAACCCAGCTCTGCGCCGTTGTATACAGAATGCAAAGGGGGCTAACATGCCGAAAGACAATGTAGAAAGAGCAATAAAAAAAGCGAGTGGAGCAGATGCAGAAAACTATGAAGAGGTAACATATGAAGGCTATGGACAGGGAGGAGTTGCGTTTTTTGTGGAGTGTACCACGAATAATACGACCCGAACAGTAGCGAATGTAAGAGCTATCTTTAATAAATTTGAAGGGAATTTAGGGAAGAATGGAGAGTTGGCTTTTATTTTTGACAGAAAAGGAATTTTCACAATAGAAAAAACTAAAATCACTATAGACTGGGATGAGTTTGAAATGGAAATGATAGATGGAGGAGCAGAGGAAATAGACCAAGATGAGGAAGAAGTAATGATTACTACTGCTTTTGAGGATTTTGGGGCATTATCTCATAAGTTGGATGAAATGAGAATAGAAGCAAAAAGTGCTGAATTACAGAGAATTCCAAATATGACGAAAGAAGTAAATGAAGAGCAGTTCAAAGCAAATATGAAAATGCTGGAGCGCTTTGAGGAAGATGATGATGTGCAGAATGTCTACCATAATATGGAGATTACAGATGATTTGCTAAGTAAAATCTAATATTATAATAGAAAAGGATTCAGAATAAAATTTTGAATCCTTTTTTTGTGTTTTGTATAAGATGTTTAATTTATTACCTTTGCTCTATGTTAGAAAAAAAGGAACATATTTACGAAAATGCCGTATTGGTAGGTCTGATAACAAAAGACCAAGATGAGGAAAAACTCACCGAATATATGGATGAATTGGAGTTTTTGGCTTATACAGCTGGGGCTACGGTGAAAAAAAGATTTACACAAAAACTTTCTCAGCCTGATTCCAGAACTTTTGTGGGGAAAGGAAAAGCGGAAGAAATCAAACTTTTTTTGGAAGAAAATGAGATAGGAACGGTTATTTTTGATGATGAACTTTCTCCTTCGCAGTTGAAAAACTTGGAAAGAGAATTAGAGGTTAAAATTCTTGACCGAACCAATCTTATTCTTGATATTTTTGCTCAAAGGGCTCAGACTTCTTATGCAAGAACTCAAGTGGAACTTGCTCAGTATGAGTATCTTTTGCCGAGGCTTACAAGGATGTGGACTCACCTAGAGAGACAGCGGGGAGGAATCGGGATGAGAGGACCTGGGGAGACCGAGATAGAAACGGATAGGCGTATTATCCGTGATAGGATTTCACTTTTAAAGGAAAAATTAAAAACCATCGATAAACAGATGGCTACGCAGAGAAACAATCGCGGAAAGATGGTAAGGGTTGCCTTGGTGGGCTATACCAATGTGGGAAAATCCACGCTGATGAATGCTCTTTCTAAATCAGAAGTTTTTGCGGAAAATAAGCTTTTTGCTACTTTGGATACCACGGTGAGGAAGGTGGTTATTGGGAATTTACCTTTCCTTCTCACGGATACGGTTGGTTTTATCCGAAAACTGCCTACACAGCTGGTGGAGTCTTTTAAATCTACTCTTGATGAGGTTCGTGAAGCGGATTTGTTGCTGCATGTGGTGGATGTTTCTCACGAAAGTTTTGAAGACCATATCAGTTCTGTGAATCAGATTTTGCAGGAAATCAATGCTCATCAGAAACCTATGGTAATGATTTTCAATAAAATAGATGATTTTTCTTATGAAAAAAAGGATGAAGATGATCTGACTCCATCTACGAAGAAAAATATTTCTCTTGATGAATGGAAGCGCACATGGATGGCGAAATCTAAACACCCAACGGTTTTCATATCTGCGATTACTAAAGAGAATTTTCCAGAGATGAAAAAACTGATTTATGATGAGGTGCACAAAATTCATATTTCTCGTTTCCCTTATAATGATTTTCTTTTTGAATATTTTGATGATGAGGACGAAAAATAAACTTCGGATTTTTGAAATAAAAAATAAAACCTTGCCTATTAAAGGCAAGGTTTTTTCTATTTGAACAGAGATATTATTCAGTTAAACATATCTCTCACTCTGTCAAAGAAACTTTTCTCTTTTCCAGTAGGCTCGGCTTTCATTTCTCCAGAATTGAGCTGACTTTCAAAGAATTTGCGCTGTTCTTCGGTTAGTTTTTGAGGTGTCCATACATTTACATGGACAAACATGTCTCCCTTGTGGTAGCTGTCTAAGCTTGGAAGTCCTTTTCCAGCAAGACGGAGGATTTTTCCAGACTGAGTTCCTGCATCTATCTTTATTTTTACTTTTCCATTTACTGTTGGGATTTCTTTAGAACAGCCCAATGCAGCTTCGGCAAATGAAATATAAAGTTCTTGATGAAGGTTGTCTCCTTCTCGTTTGATGTTTGCATCTTCTTCCTCTTCTATAATCACCAAAAGGTCTCCTGCTGCTCCACCAAGAGGCGCATCATTACCTTTTCCTCGGACATTGAGTTGTAGTCCTTCTCTTGCACCAGCAGGAATGTTGATACTTACTTCTTCCTCTTCGCGGATTAGTCCGTGTGCATCTGCACCAGCAGGGATTTTATCAGCGATTTTTCCTAATCCTTGACAAGCGGAACAAGTGGTCTGGGACTGCATCTGTCCAAAAACAGTGTTCACTATCTTCATCTGGGCACCGCTACCGTTACAAGTAGGGCAGGTCTTGGAGGTCACTCCATCAGCCAATTTCATTCTTTTTACCTTAATGGTTTTCTGTGTTCCATTAAGCATTTCCTCCAAGTTTAGTTTTATTCGGATACGAAGGTTAGAACCTCTTACCTGCTGATGGCCTCTTCCTCCTCCGAAGCCTCCAAAACCACCAAATCCTCCTCCGAAAATATCACCAAACTGAGCAAAAATATCTTCCATATTCATGCCTCCTCCGCCATAGCCGCCACCTGCAGCTCCTCCTACACCTGCATGCCCGAACTGGTCGTATCTTGCCTTTTTGTCGGCATCACTCAGCACTTCATAGGCCTCAGCGGCTTCCTTAAATTTCTCTTCTGCTTCCTTGTCACCAGGGTTTTTATCTGGGTGGTATTTTATGGCTAATTTTCGGTAGGCTTTTTTGATTTCATCAGCGCTGGCTGATTTGGAAACTCCTAATACCTCGTAATAATCTCTTTTAGACATAAATTTAATTATCTAATTTATTGATTTTTAGTTGTTTTTTGAATTAACTTCCTGTAACTACTTTTGCGAAACGAATAACTCTGTCATACAATTGATATCCAGTCTCTATCACATCCACTATCTTGCCTTTCAGCTCTTCTGATGGCGCAGGAATCTGTGTGATGGCTTCATGGAAATCTACATTAAAATCATCTCCAGCCTTCACTTCTATTACCTTTAAACCTTTCTCTATCAGGGAGTTTTTAAATTTATTGTAAATAAGTTCTACTCCCATCAGCTGTTCCTTGGTTTCTTCAGATTTTGCTAATTCTTTTAGAGCTCTTTCGAAATCATCTAAAATAGCCAGCATAGAAATCATAATGTTTTGGTTGGCATATTGCGCAAATTCTGTTTTCTCTTTTAGAGTTCTTTTTTTGTAGTTTTCAAACTCAGCAAAAAGTCTGATGTAGAGGTCTTTTTGGTGTGCCAATTGTTCCTCTAACGACATTTCTTCTGTCAAATTTTCAGTATTTTCTGTGTTTTGATTTTCAGTATTTTGCATATCCTCTGGGTTAGAGGTGTTCTTTCTCTCTTGTATATCTTTATTTTCTTCCATTTTCTTAAATTTTTCTTCTAATAATTGTCAAAAATATTGCCAGTAATGATATTAGGACAATTTGACAGCATAATGAAAACTTTACATCAGCATTTTTTGTGCTTTTTTCACTCCTTCGATTAGGGAATCTATTTCTTCAAAAGTATTATAAACAGCAAAACTAGCACGGATAGTTCCAGAAATCCCGAAAAAATTCATAATCGGCTGTGTGCAGTGATGCCCCGTGCGCACGGCAATTCCCAATTTATCCAAAATCATTCCTACATCAGAAGCGATGAAATTTCCATTTAGATTAAAGGAAATTACGCCTGTCCGTGGAGCTTTTTCGCCATAGATTTTTAGACCGTCTATTTCTTTTAATTTTTTTTGAGCATAATCCAAAAGTACCGTTTCATGCTCTTTGATAGAAGAATGTCCTATGTTTTCTATGAAATCTGTGGCTGTTCCCAGAGCGATATTTCCGCCAACATTGGGCGTTCCTGCTTCGAACCGAAAGGGCAGGTCGGCATAGGTGGTTTTCTCAAAGGTGCAGGTTTTTATCATTTCGCCGCCGCCGTGAAAAGGACTGAGTTTATCCAAAACACTTTCTTTTCCGTAGAGAATTCCTGTTCCCATGGGAGCATACATTTTGTGTCCAGAAAAAACAAAAAAATCACAATCCAATTCCTGAACATCTATTTTAAAATGAGGAACCGACTGGGCGCCATCGATAACGATGTAGGCAGGAGAATTGGCCCTGGTTTTTGCAATGATTTCGTTTATCGGGTTGATGATTCCCAGAGCGTTAGAAACCTGATTTACAGCGACTATTTTAGTTTTTTCGGATAGGTTTTTGTCTAAAAAATCTAGTTGCAGAATTCCGTTTTCGTCTATCGGGATAACCTTCAAAACAGCACCTGTTCTCTCGCAAAGCATCTGCCAAGGAACGATGTTTGAGTGGTGTTCCAGATGAGAAATGATGATTTCATCTCCTGCTTTTATCAGTGGAGTGATGGAGTAGGAGATTAGATTGATACCCTCGGTGGTTCCACGAGTGAAAATGATTTCGTGGCTGTATTTCGCGTTGATGAATTTCTGGATTTTCTGCCGAGAAAGTTCCATTTCTTCAGTTGCTAACTGGCTCAAAGTGTGAATCCCGCGATGCACATTAGCATTGATAGTTTGATAATATTCCTCCCATTTTTTTATGACCATCAAAGGTTTTTGTGAACTGGCAGCATTATCCAGATATACCAAAGGTTTGTCATTTACCTTTTGGCTAAGAATAGGAAATTGCTCCCGTATTTCTTGTATATTCAGCATTATTTTAACTTTGAAAATAAGCCCCAAAAGTACAATTTTTTAAATAAAAAAAATCCTTATCGAGATTGATAAGGATTTAGATTAAAAATATATTTTTTATTTTTCATGACAAGGCACCACCAAAACAGGAATAGGAGATAGTTTGGTGAGCTCTTTTGTCAAACTGCCGATGAATACATCATACATTCCACTTCTTCCATGGGAACCCATCACTATGTAACCCGCATTTTTCTGCTCTGCATACGCCAGAATAATATCTTTCGGAATTCCTTGTTTCAGAAGATGTTCGCAGTCTACTCCTTGAGCTACAACTTGCTGCTCTAATCGGTTGAGTTCCAAAAGTTCCTCACGAATTTCGCTTTGTTCTATTTCAGGAAAATACTGCATACCAATATCACCCACAGCCAATCCTAAATCCATAGGAGCAACATGAATAAGGCAAAGTCTTCCGTTTACTTCTTTTGCAAATTTTATTGCAGCACCTAAAAGTACATCTGTGGTCTTACCAAAATCCACAGGTAAAATAATATTTGTCATAATCATAAGTTTTAGTTCTTAAAGATAAGAAAAATTTCTTTATAAAACCATTTTTTACTTATTTTAACTAAAATTTGCTTCTTAGCTGGATGGCTGTCAGGACTTTTTTAGTGTAAAGCGGGAAATCAGCATTTTGAATCCAGCCGAAATAGCCGATGTCTTTCTGGAAAACCTCTTTCACAGGCTGTCCTTTGTATTTCCCAAAGGTGAAAATTTCTTCTTTGTTTTCGTTAAAGGCGATAAATCCAGCCAAATCCGCGAATTTATTATGGAATGAAAATTCACTCAGTCCATTTATATCTTTTGGAAGTTCTTCGTATTTTCCTACCTGCGCATCTATCACTTCAAAAGTAGCCAAGGTATCAGCTTCTGCAGAGTGGGCGCCTTCCAAATCTTTTCCGCAGTAGAATTTGTATGCAGCGGTAAGGTTTCTAGGTTCCATTTTGTGAAAAATAACCTGAGCATCAATGAGTTTGAATTTAGATAAATCAAAATCTATCCCAGCTCTTAGAAGTTCTTCTGCTAGTAAAGGAACATCAAATCTATTAGAATTAAATCCTCCTAAATCCGCTCCAGAAAGCATTTCCATGATTTTAGAAGCAGTTTCTTTAAAGGTAGGCGCGCCTTCCACATCTTTGTCATAAATCCCATGCACCACCGATGCTTCAACTGGAATGGGCATTTCTGGGTTGATGAGCCAAGTTTTGCTTTCTCTGGATGCGTCTGGATTGACTTTCAAAATGCAGATTTCTACAATCCTGTCTTTGCCGATATTGGTTCCTGTGGTCTCTAAATCAAAGATACACAGTGGTTTATGTAATTTTAAATTCACAATATTTAAGGTTTGAAAATTAAATTTATTTCAGCTGGTTTTGGAAAACAATGGAAACCAGCATGTAGTAGATAATGGATAGCGGAATGCCTGTCCATCCAAAAAATATTAAAATAGGAATAACACCGATGATTAGGGCTAATTTAGGGTAATTGTCTTCAAGTTTTTTGGACTTGAATTTCATGGCAATCATTTTAATCGGACTTACCAAAAGCCAAGAACTCAGAGCGGTAAGCACCAAAAGAAGTCCCTCGTTTTCCATTAAAAATGAAAAACTTTGATTTTCTTTAAAAGCAAAATAAAGTCCAAAAATCAGGAAAGTATTACTCGGTGTATTCAGCCCTTTGAAATAGTAGGTCTGCTCATCATCAATGTTAAAAATTGCCAGTCTCATACAAGACAAAAGCGTGATGAAAAGCCCTAAATACTGCACTTTGAAAGGTAAATCAATCCCCAAAAGCTGATTCTCGAAAGGCTCCAGCATGACAAACATCGTAAGCCCTGGCAGCAGGCCAAAAGTGACCATATCAGCAAGGGAGTCAAGCTGTACGCCGAGCTCAGAATTTGACTTTAAAGCACGAGCCACGAACCCATCAAAAAAATCTAAAACGGCCGAGATTAGGATACATATCGCAGTGGTCTGATAATCACCATTTAATAAATGAACTGCTCCCACACATCCAGAAAATAAGTTTCCGAGAGTGAAGAAATTCGCTAAATTGTTTCTTAAAAAATTCATAGAGCAAATATAAAATTTTATTGGATAAAAGCCGAATTTTTGGATTTCATTTTCATTATCCTCGGCTAAAAAACTTACCTTTGTGCTATTAAGTTAGAAAAAGTATGAAAGAACTCCGTTTGCAGGAAGTAAAAGTCTTGATATATCGTATATTCCTTGTTTTTGTTTTTTATCAGGCAGCGAGGTTTTTGTTTTGGTTTTTTAATCGGGATTTGCTGGAAATAGATAGTGTTTCTCAGTATTTTAAGCTGGCTTACTACGGCACTGCATTTGATACCACGGCGATACTTTATGTCAATATCGTTTTCATTTTTTTTAGTCTTATTCCTTTGACTATCAATACTAAAGGAGGATATCAGAAGTTTTTGTTTTGGCTTTATTTTATTCTGAATGGAATCGCGTATGCGATGAATTTCGGAGATATTGTCTATTATAGATTTAGCCAGTCGAGGCTGACCTCTGCGGTGATAAATGTCGTTGAAAATGAGCAGAATATAGGCAAGGTTTTTCTGGCTTCTTTGGGACAGAATTTTTGGGTTTTTCTTTGTTTCATTGCATTGATGGGTCTTTGGGCTTTCCTTTATAAAAGAATGAAAATCAAAGAAATAAAGATTGAAAAGAAAATTTGGTATTTTGGAGGTTCTGTGGTAAGTCTTTGTCTGGCGGCGGTGCTTATAGTCGGCGGAATTCGTGGAGATTTTAAACACAGCACCCGCCCTATCAATTTGGTGGATGCTAACCGCCATACGGACAAGCCTGCGCACGCAAACATCGTTCTAAACAGTACTTTTTCGTTTTTTAGAACCATCAATACGAATGGCTTTAAGGAAGTGCATTTTGTGGATGAAAAATACATCGCAGAGAATGTAAAACCCTATAAAACCTATCAAAGGGAAGTTCCACAGCCAAGACCTAACATCGTGATTCTCATAGTGGAAAGCCTCGGAAGGGAATACATAGGAGCGTTTAACGAGGAGAAAAATATAAAAGATTATGTTTCTTACACGCCGTTTTTGGATAGTTTGTCAAAGGAGAGTCTGATTTTTCCGAATACCTTTGCTAACGGAAGGCAGTCTATCCATGGAATGAGCAGTGTTTTAGCGGGAATTCCGAGTTTAAAGGATGCTTTTACGAGTTCGCCGTATTCTAATCAAAAGATACAATCCATCGTTTCTGTGGCGAATGAATTGGGCTACGAAACTTCTTTTTATCACGGTGCGCCGAATGGCTCTATGGGCTTTCAGGGATTTGCGAATATCCTCGGTTTCAAGGGTTATTTTGGAAAAACTGAGTATAATAATGATAAGGATTTTGATGGGATTTGGGCAATTTGGGATGAGCCTTTTCTGCAATATTTTGCTAAAAATGTAGGAAAGTCTAATAAGCCATTTATGACAACGGTTTTTACGGCGTCTTCGCATCATCCATTTAAAATTCCCGCACAATACGAAGGGAAATTTAAAAAAGGTTTTGTGGAAATGCACGAACCGATACAATATACAGACTACGCCTTGAAAAAGTATTTTGAAACGGCACGAAAACAGCCTTGGTATGAGAATACTATTTTTGTCATCACGGGAGACCATACGAACAAAATCTACTATCCTGAATACGCTAAAGCGATGAACGGATATGCAGTTCCGATTATCTTCTATTCTCCAAATCCGAAATATAATTTGAAGGGTAAAAACATGACCTACGCCCAGCAGATAGATATTTATCCTACACTTGCGGATATCATTGGCTATAATAAGCCTTTGCGAAGCTGGGGAAGAAGCCTTGTTTCAGATAAAAATGAGGAATACATCGTTGTCAATTCTGATGCGATACAAGAGCAGTTTATAATAGGAAATTATATCTATCGTTTTGATGGTAAGGATATTACGGGAGTTTATGAAATTACAGACCTTGAACTTAAAAATAATCTTCTTGGTAAAATAAACAATGCTGAAATTGAGCGTGGAAAATTCCTCAGTAAGGCTTGGTATCAGGACTATATGCACAGAGTTATTAGGAAAAAACTGAATTAAATCTAAAAGTTTTTAAACAATCGTTTAAATTTTAAATTTCTTGTGAAATATTATTAGTAAAAGGCTTAATCGAAATTTGTTTTTGCTGTTTAATTTTTATTTCTATATTTGCGCCGTAAATATTTTATAGATTTAATCATGAAAAATTCAATTTTAGCCTTTGCATTATTGTGCAGTTCTATGGCTTTTGCCCAGATAGAGGGGAAATGGAGAACGATAGATGACGAAACCAAAAAACCAAAATCCATTGTAGAAATTTTTAAAAAATCTGATGGTAAATACTACGCGAAAGTAGTAGAACTACTGATAAAACGAGCAGATCCTAACTGTTCTTCTTGTAAAGATGATAGAAAAGGAAAACCTATTTTAGGAATGGAGGTTATCCGTGGGCTGTCTAAAGATGGCGATGAATACAGCGGGGGAACCATAACTGACCCTAAAAACGGAAAATCATATAAATGTACTATCAAAAAAGAAGGAAATAACCTTATAGTTCGTGGTTATATAGGATTTTCTGCATTTGGTAGGAACCAGACATGGCAAAAAGTAAACTAAATATGAATTAATAAAAATCCTTTCTTAATTATAGAAAGGATTTTTTTATGCAGAATTATTTTGATCAAAAAAAATCAGAAAAAATGGCGAAAAAATTTGCAGATTAAAAAAGTTTTTATATCTTCGCAAAATATTTAGACAAAAAAATAATGTTTAATCAACACAATCATACAAGAACATCTGAACATACCATTACCATGTGTATGGATATGATGATGTGGGTTTTTAGAAAGCCGCAGTTTTTGTGATTATAAAATGCGAATAGAAAAATTTTATATAAATTATACAAATTATCACAAGGGCTTCGGACAAAAATCGAAGCTCTTTTTTTATGTTTAAACTAAATCTCAATTAAAAATTAAAATGTTAATAAATCTAAATCATAAAAACGAAAATCTAGTTTCCCAAATGATGGGAATGATGATGATGTGTGGCTTTGTGAAAGACCGCAGTTTTTGTGATGGATTAAAGTATTAAGTTTTCTTCATAATCATCATGAGAGCTTCGGTAAATATGCCGAGGCTCTTTTTTTATGTTTAAACCAAATTTTAAGTAAAAAATTAACAATATTATATATAATGAAAAGAAAAGTAGTTAGATTAAGCACTTTGTTTGCATTGTTCTCTTTCGTGGGGACATTCAGTGCTCAGGAAAAGAAGAAGGATTCTATCAAGGAAAATTCCATCGGCGAAGTTGTGATAGTAGCCTTTGGGAAACAGAAAAAAGAAGAAATCACAGGTTCTATCCAAGAACTAAAACCCAAGGATATCTCTGCATTACAGAACGGAAATGTCTTGCAGGGACTTGCAGGGCGTGTAGCGGGAGTTCAGATTGTGGGAAGTGGACAGCCAGGGAGTAGCCCGAGTATACGAATGAGAGGGATAGGCTCTATCAACGCTTCTAGTGAGCCGCTAATTGTCTTGGATGGGATCCCTTACCCTGGGTCGCTCAATTCTATTCCGTCTTCGGATATAGAGAGTTTGTCCTTCTTGGAAGACGCTTCGTCAAATGCTTTGTATGGCTCACGAGGGGCAAATGGTGTAATCATCATCACCACTAAAAAAGGAACGAGAAAGGGGATTCATGTAGATTTTGATATTAAAACAGGGATTAACTTCCGTGCGACTCCAGAATATGACATTATTACCAGCCCTGCCGAGTATTATTTGGCCTATTTCAATAGAGTTCGTGTAGGCGAAAAAGCAAGTGGAAAGACTGATGCCCAAGCCTATACAGAGGCGATAAATAAAATGAACGCCACGCTGGGATATAATGCTTATAATGTTCCGTTTAACCAGCTTATCAATCCAGATGGAAGTTTTAACCAAAATGCTAAACTGCTTTATCAGGACAATTGGCAAAAACTATTATTCCGTCCTAATCTCCGCCAAGAAGCGAACCTCAGCTTCACAGCAAATACCGATAAATTAAAGGCTTATACTTCACTTGGCTACCTTAATGACCGCAGTTACCTCATCGGTTCTGGATTTAAAAGATTGAGTTTAAGGTCTAATTTGGAGTATGCTCTTAATGAAAAATTGAAATTTGGAGTTAATTTAAATTACAGCAACAGCGAACAGAATCTGGGCGATGGAGGAAGTTTTGCTAACTCGTTCCAGTTTTCTAGGAATATCGCGCCTTTTTACCCAGTTTATTTGAGGGATAATGATTATAACAGAGTGTATGATATCAAAGGAAGGGCTGTCTATGACTACGGTGATGGAAAAGGGCCAAATGGGGCGAGAAGGTCTTACGCCGTTTTTGAAAATCCTGTGGGAAACCGCCAATATGATTTGAATAAAGTGACCAATAACACGGTGAATACCAATCTTTTCGTGCAGTATAAATTCTTGAAAGATTTTGATTTTACTTATAATTTTGGTGGTGTGATTATCAACTCACAAGAGCTTGTTTATGGAAATCCTTTGGGAGGGACAACGGCTACTGTGGGCGGGCGACTTGCAAAATCCAATACTCTGAAATACGCCTTTAACCACCAGCAGTTATTATCTTACAACAAACAACTCGGTTCACACAATATCAGCGTTCTTCTAGGGCATGAACTGAACCAAGAAAAAAGCGATTATTTTGGGGCGAGAAAAGAAAAATTGTTCTTAGAAGGACTTACTGTTTTTGATAATGTTCTGAAAATGAACGAAATCCCAGGAAACCAATACGACTACGCTGTGGAAGGGTTTTTCTCCCGAGTTTTGTATAATTATAAAAACAAATATTTCTTCAATGCCAGCCTTAGGAGAGATGGTTCGTCAGTATTTTCTAAAGAAAGCAGATGGGGAACTTTCTATGGACTGGGGGCAGCATGGGATATTTCAAAAGAAGATTTCTTAAAGGATTCAGAGACTGTGAATGCCCTGAAAGTGAAGGCTTCCTACGGACAGCAGGGGAATGATATTTTCTACTTCCCAGGCACTACAGACAGAATCTACTACGCCTACAAAAACTTATATAAAGTAAGTAACTTCGGGGATGATACACCTGTGGTTACTACAGAATATCTTGGAAATAATAAGCTGAGATGGGAAAATTCCCAAAACCTAAATGCTGGTTTTGAAACGGCTTTGTTCAATAGAAGATTGTCTATCAATGCTGAATATTTCGAGAGAAAAGTTTCGGATATGATTTATCGTGCGGCGCTTCCTTTCTCTAATGTGGGATATTATCCTAGGTTAGAAAACATCGGAAACATGAGAAACAGAGGGGTTCAGGTGAGCATCAATGGAGATGTAATTAAAACAGAGAATTTTACTTGGAATCTCTACGCTAACCTTACTCATTACAAAAATAAAATCACCAAACTCCCTGATGCACAGAGAGAAAACGGAATAGCAGATGGACTTTTCCTCCTAAAAGAAGGCAGTGACCGATATGCTTACTATCTGAAAGAGTTCGCAGGGGTGAATCCTCTGAATGGAGATGCACTTTGGTATAAAGATGGTGTGGATGCGGGTGGAAATCCAGTTAAACAAGTTACAAACAGCTACGCTGAAGCAACGCTTTATCAAACAGGAAAATCTGCTATACCAAAGGTCTATGGTGGTTTTGGAACTCAGATAAGATTTAAAAACATTACTCTATCGGCTAATTTTGCGTACCAGTTGGGCGGCTGGGGTTATGACCAGAACTACAGATCGCTCCTGCATTCGGACAACTATGCGTCTAACTACCATAGAGATGTTCATAACACATGGACGCCAGAAAATCCTACTGCATCTCTGCCAAGAATAGATATTTCTAATTCTAACCAAAATGCCAATTCTACACTATTCTTAGTGAAATCAGACTATTTAAGTCTTCAGGATTTGACGCTGAGTGTGGGCATACCGCAGAATTTCCTTGAAAACTATGGAATCCGAGATGCCAATATTTATGTGACAGGAAACAATCTTTTCTTACTTTCAAAGAGAAGAGGCTACGACCCAAGGCTGTCTATTTCTGGAGTTTCCGAGACATACGGATATAATCTGTTGTCAAGTGTTTCATTAGGTCTTAATCTTAAATTTTAATTTTAAAAAAAGTTATGAAAATAAATAAAATATTAGCAGGAGCATTCGTTGCCCTATCACTTTTAAGCTGCAATAGAGAATTAGAAACCGAATCCGCGAAACTGATTTCAGAGGAGCAGATTCCTGATGATGCAGCATCTTTAAATAATTATCTTAAAGGGATTTATCTTAGTTTTAGAAATCATGGTTCGGGTGGAACTACCACTCACACGGATTTTGGGATAATGTCCATAAAAGCGGGAGTTGATTTGCTTTCCAATGACCTTATTCAGGCGAAACAGCAGCACCTTGGGAGATATTACAACTATGAAGCGAGACAAAGCGACAACTTTACCAACGAAATCGTTTGGAATACATTTTATTCTAAAATATTTGATATCAATCGTCTGATAGAGAAAATAGAAAGCATAGGCGTAAATAACGAAAACCGACACATCTACGGTCAGCTTTTGGCGCTTCGTGCGTATAGTTATTTTAATTTGGTAAGATTCTATGCGCTTACTTACATCGGTCATCAGAATGAGCTGGGAGTTCCGCTGGTAACTACTGCTTCCAACCCAGAAACACCGAGAGCAAGGGCTACTGTGGCAGAAGTTTATAACCAAATAACCAGTGATATAGAAAACGCCATCACTTCGCTGAATGGTTTCACTCAGCGAAACATTGCACAGATAGACCAAAGAGCAGCAAAAGCCATCGCAGCGGATATTTACCTTGAAACTGGAGATTATGCCAGAGCGGCAGCTTATGCTCATGATGCCCGAACAGGCAAAACGCTGATGTCTCAGGCGGACTACACAGGCGCAGGATTTTCTCTAAAAACCAATCCAGAGATTATCTGGGGATTTGATAATACTTTGCAAACCAAAAACATCGGTAACCACTATGCTTCGTTCTTCTCTATGTTTGACAGCATGAACGAAGGCTATGCGGGAGCAGCAGGGATTTATAAAATCATTGATAAAAGATTGTACGACCAAATCCCAAGCACCGATTACAGAAAACAAGTGTTCAACGGGGCTACGGCATCCAACTATACCTTTAACGGAAAGACCAAAAACCATCCGCCGTATGTGAGCAGGAAGTTTAAGGATTTGACTTTCTTTGAAGGGGATTATATCTACATCAGAGCGGCTTCGCTTTACTATATAGAAGCGGAGGCTTTGGCGAGACTTGGGCAGACAGTTCAGGCGAGACAGGTGCTCTATGATATTACTTCTGTAAGAGATACAGGATACACACTTTCCACGAATTCTGGACAGAGCCTCATAGATGAAATCATCCTGCAAAAGAGAATAGAACTCTGGGGCGAAGGCTACGCTTGGTTTGATATGAAACGCCTTGGAGTGGATTTGGTGAGGGATTATCCAGGTTCTAACCATACTTTTGGGAAGTTTAATCGTAGTTATTCTACGGACTATAACCAATACCGTTTCCAGATTCCACAGAGTGAGGTGAGTAACAATCCTAATATTGTTCAAAACCCTGTGAGATAAGCCATGAAAACCACAGTCCGCTGAAAGGTGAAATTCCTTTCGGCGGGTTTGTTTTTATAGTGTTAAATGTTATCTTTGCCAAGAATTTTAAATTTATATAATTATGAAAAAACTTTTATTGGCTGCTGTAGCAGTAGTGAGTTTAACAGCGTGTAGCAGAAACAATGGTACAGATGAAATTACACCAGAGCCAGTTTCTCCTATTGTAGGGACATGGAGACATGTAAGAACTGAAATTATTAGTGGAGCAGATGGCTCTACATTACAAACACATGTTTCTAGTCCATGTGAAAGTAAAAGTACTGTAGAGTTTAGAACAAATGGTACATATACTTATAAAGATTTTGTAGATGTTGCTGGAAATTGTGTGCCAGATGGAGATGAAACACGCACATATACTTATGATGTAGCAAGAAAAACTCTAAAATCTACAGATGAAGATGGTGTGATAGATGTGTTTGAAATTTTGTTATTAAATAAAACTAATCTTCACTGGGTAACTGGATTATATGACCATGATAGAGATGGAGTTACTGATAAAGAAGTTCTGTTCTATGTAAGACAAAACTAAAAAATATTCCCTAAGATTATATCTTGGGGATTTTTATTTTTTGCTGGGGCAAAGGAGTTGTTTTTTCTTTTTTAATTAAAAATAAAATATTCATTGTCAAGGTTTTATAACTTTTACAATGATTTTTTGTAACGAAAAAAATATTTCTTGCACTAATGTGGGTATAAAATGCATTTTATAAAAGTTAGAGTTTAAATAATTAAAATCAAGACAAATGAAAACAAATCAAAATAAAGAAGATTTAGTGGAGATGATTACCAAGAGAAAGGATTTATTTTGGGCTGGTTTTTCTTTGATAAACTTTTAAAAAGCATTTTATGAAAGCCGAACAGCAGCAGGAGTTTATCAAGCAACTAAATGAAAACCAGAGGGTAATCCATAAGATTTGTAAAATCTACATGGACAATCCCAGCGACCACGAAGACCTTTTTCAGGAGATTGTAATTCAGCTTTGGAAAGCCTATCCTAATTTCCGTGGAGAAGCCAAATTTTCCACTTGGGCTTACCGCATTGGGCTGAATACCGCACTAGCACTATTCCGAAAGCGAAAAAGAGATGTCCCTGCGGACTCTATGGAGATTCTTCCCGAGATAAAAATAGCGGAAGAAAACGATGACCAGACCGCACAGATACAGGTGATGTATGATGCTATACACCAGCTGTCCGATGTGGAAAAAGCCCTCATTATGATGTATCTGGATGACAAGCCCTACCGAGAAATTTCCGAAATACTGGGCATAACGGAAGGAAACGCCCGTGTGAAAATGAACCGTGCAAAAGAAAAACTAAAAACCCTCATCAAAAAATAAGGCTATGGATGAATTAGAATTGCTAAAAAAAGATTGGAAAGAAAATAAATCTGATGATTTCAAAAATTATACAGAAAAAGAACTTTTCGCAATGACCAAAAAAAGGTCTGTTTCCATCGCAAAATGGGTGTTTATCATTGCTTTATTGGAACTAGGATTTTGGTTTTTAATTGGGTATTTAATGCCTTCTTCTTCGGAAGATAAGGAATATTATGAAGTATTAAACAACACCCCACTTATAAAGGGAATATTGTATGTTTTAGGAGAGTTTGCTACTTATTTACCATTTGTTTTTATTGGTTTACTTTTGTATTTAAATTTTAAAATAAAAAGAGAAGAAAACCCTAAAAAACTGATGGAAAAAATCCTGCTGATGAAAAAATGTATCCAATGGTATATTAGAATATTTTTAGGAGAAATTGTGGTGTTTTTCATCATTAGTATGATATTGTCATTTTATATAGAAAGTAATTCTTTGGAGGGAGCTGAATTAGAAGAACTGTATCTTTTTGCGTTTGTAATGTTTATTCCTCTTTTAATGATTATTTTCATTTTTGCTTTATTCCTGAGATTTATTTATCATCTCGTTTATGGAAACCTACTACAAAAACTGAAACAAAACTACGAAGAACTCAGCAGAATGGAAGAGTAAAGTAAAAATCCCTTAATCAAAGGGATTTTTTATGAAATTATGAAATAAAAAAGCCCCGAAGATAGTCGAGGCGCTAGATGTTTTCACAACTATTATAAAAGTAACTTATATTAAAATCTATACATAACTTATAATTTATTCCTACATAAAATTCTAAAATCTTAGTGTAAAATTTTACATAACTTAATCTATTACTTCTTCGTCAGGCACTATATCTTCTTGGTTAATTAGTCTTTCATCTTTAGAGTAATAATCATGCTCATTATTATCATTAACATAATTAAGAATGAATATAGGTGATCTGTAATTGTCCTTCATTGTAACAACGCGTGAAGTTTTCCAATAATCCTTTAAATAATATACATAGTATTTAATTTTTGTATCACTAGCTTGAAACGAGGTCTTATTAATAATATCATATTCTACTAGATAAGGTACATATCTATTTCCATCTTTATACTCTTCTTCTAATGAAAATTTAACAGGATGATCATATTCGCCTTTATTGATATCTTCTTCCTTCTCATTAATTTTGTATCTTGTTCCTAGGTCAACTTCTTTAGGGTTAAAATCTTGAATACTATCTACCTTAATAGTGTCATTAATTACTTGATTAACTTCTAATGTTTTAGTTTCATGTTTGCATGAACAAAATACTAATGTACTATATAGTATTATTAAAATTACATGTTTCATAATATTGTATTTAAATTATTATTCATTGAATAGCTCAAATTTATCCACAAAATTAAGAAATTTATGTTAAATTTTAATTAAATATTATTATTTAAAACTAAAAAAGTTAAATAGTACAATAGAACAAAAAACGCCCTGATGAAATTTTCATCAGGGCGTTTCCATTAAAATTAAATATAATTATGAAAAGATTTATTTCTCTTTATTTTTAATCGCTTCAGTTATTTTCTGGCTAAGTTCTTCGGTAAGCTCTGGATTGTCTTTTAGAAGTTCTTTCACAGCATCTCTACCTTGCCCTAGTTTAGTGTCTCCATAGCTGAACCATGAGCCGCTTTTCTTAATCACATCATAGTCTACACCAAGGTCTAGTATTTCTCCAATTTTAGAAACTCCCTCGCCGTACATAATGTCAAATTCTGCCTGTCTGAAAGGTGGCGCCACTTTATTTTTCACCACTTTTACTTTTACTCGGCTTCCTACAGCTTCGTCGCCTACCTTTATCGGTGTGCTGGCTTTTCTGATGTCTATTCTCACAGAAGCGTAGAATTTAAGGGCGTTTCCACCAGTAGTAGTTTCTGGGTTTCCAAACATCACGCCTATTTTCTCTCTCAGCTGGTTGATGAAAATCACAGTACATTTGGTTTTATTGATAGTTCCTGTAAGCTTTCTTAGTGCCTGAGACATCAGCCTAGCGTGTAGTCCCATTTTGGAATCTCCCATATCGCCGTCTATTTCGGCCTTTGGAGTAAGAGCTGCCACAGAGTCTATTACTACGATGTCTATCGCACCAGAACGGATGAGGTTGTCCGCGATTTCAAGGGCTTGCTCTCCATTGTCTGGTTGAGAAATAATAAGGTTTTCTAAATCAATCCCTAATTTTGCAGCATAACTTCTGTCAAAGGCATGCTCTGCATCTATGAAAGCCGCTATTCCTCCTGCTTTTTGAGCTTCGGCAATGGCGTGTAGTGTAAGGGTAGTTTTCCCTGATGATTCAGGCCCGAAAATCTCTATCACTCTTCCTCGCGGATATCCACCTACACCGAGGGCGATATCCAGCCCCAAAGAACCAGACGGAATTACTTCTATTGTATCATCTACTGCGCTGTCTCCCAGCTTCATTACAGTTCCTTTTCCATAGGTCTTGTCCATTTTTTCTAGGACTAGACTCAGTGCTTTTTTCTTATCTTCTAAATTACTCATCTTCGATCAAATATTGCCTCAAAGTTACAAATATTTTAGTAGATATTATCAATTTTGTTTTTAAAAAAATTCCATCAAAATAAAATCCTAGAAATCATAATGGAATAAAGAAAAAAATAAAAAATCCTTATCTTTGGCAAAATTCTTTTAAATACAAAAAAGTAATGTTAAAAGCAGGTTTAGTAGGTGCTGGGCATCTTGGAAAAATACATTTGAAATTGCTCAACCAATCAGAAAAATATGATTTGGTGGGCTTCCATGATAAAGATATAGAAAATTCAAAAAAGCTGGAAGCAGAATTTGGGTACAAATTTTATGAAAACTTGGATGAACTCTTGGATAAAATAGAGGTTCTAGATATCGTGACGCCTACATTTTATCATCATGACTATGCTAAAATAGCCATAGAAAGAGGCTTGGATTTTTTCATAGAAAAGCCTGTAACTCAGACTTTGGAGCAGGCAGAAGAGATTATTCAGCTTTGTAATGAAAAGGGAATCAGGGCGCAGGTAGGGCATGTAGAGCGCTACAATCCTGCATTTATCGCCACTAAGCCGTTTATCAGCGAACCAAAATTCATTGAAATCCATCGTTTGGCTGAGTTTAATCCGAGAGGAACGGATGTTTCTGTGGTTTTGGATTTGATGATACATGATTTGGATATTTTGCTTTCTTTGGTAAAATCTCCTGTGAAAAACATCCACGCAAGCGGAGTTTGTGTAGTCAGCAAATCGCCTGACATTGCCAATGCCAGAATAGAATTTGAGAATGGATGTGTGGCGAACCTTACCACGAGCCGAATTTCAATGAAATCCATGCGAAAGAGCCGATTTTTCCAAAGAGATGCCTATATTTCAGTGGATTTCTTAGAGAAAAAAGCCGAAGTTATCCGTATGAAACCAGCTCCTGAAAATCCATCAGATTTTGATATGATTATCCAAAATGCAGAGGGCGAGAGAAACCAAATCATATTCGAATATCCTAATATCCAGCCGAATAATGCTATTCTGGATGAATTGGAAAGTTTTGCAAACTCCATCACCGAGAATAAGCCCGTGGAGGTAAGTCTGGAAGATGGAACAGAAGCGCTGAAAGTGGCTTTGGAAATTATGAAACTAATTGATAAAAAATAATTTATATGAAAACTTTTAAACTTGTATTGTTGTTATTTATTACTTCTGCATCACTTGTTTTTGGTCAGGAGAAAAGATATTTCTTTAAGTATGAGTATCTTCCAAATTCAAAGTATTTAATTAAATTAAAAACAGATATGGATGGAGGGTATAAGTTTGTGGGAAGTAAGGAAGTGATAGATAAAATAGGAATGAATGAGGTGAAAATGAAGATGAATATGAACATGGGAAGCACCATTTCTACACAGAAAAAGCAAAATAACAATATTCCATTTGTATTAGAATACACTGATTACATTTCTGAAGCAGAAATTAATGGAGAGAAAGTGAACAGAAAAATTCCCATTCAAGGAGTTAAATTGAGCGGTGATATTATAAATGGTAAGAAAATGGAGGTTAAGAATGTAGAAGGAAACATCGATGAAGACACAAAGAAGATATTGATAGAATCAATTAAACAATTTTCTGCAATAGATACTGATTTTCCTAAAGAAGGCCTAAAAATAGGTGATAGTTTTGATATGGTTATACCATATAAACAAAGTATACCGAATGCGGGCGATATAGAAATGAAAATGAATGTAAAATATAAACTCTTAAAAGTAGAAAAAGAGGAAGCCTATTTTGATATATTGATAGATTTTGTAATGGGAGATAAGAATGTTAAAAACATGGACTTGTCTGCATCTGGTGATGGAAAAGGTTTTTTATTATTTGATATGAAAAATAATTATTTTACCAGTCAGAATATAGATATGACTATTAATTTAAAATTAAAAACAGAATTACTTACACTTGAAAATACTTCTAAAGCAAAATCTGTCGTTACTCAACAAAAAATAAAATAAAAATATTTTTTAGAGAAACTACATTTATATTTATTAACTTTGTAAAACCTTATAAGATATATATTTTTAGTCAAACAATTTAAAATTAGAAAGTTATGAAATTACCAAAGTTTTTGATGGCAGATAATTCAGAATTTCCAGAGGATTTGTTCGTTGTGCATACAGAATATCCAAGATTTATCCTAAATGTAGAGGAAGAAGAAGTGGAATGGCTGGATGATTTGGAAGGCGATGATGAGGAAACCGTTGCAAATGAAGCTACAAAAGTAGTAGAAGAAGCATTCGCATGGTGTGATGAAGAATTAGCGAAATACGACGATTTGGAAGATTAATTATCTTTAAGACAAAATAAAAACCCACTTTTTAGTGGGTTTTTATATTTTATAGATTGAAAGCCTTTTTGATTTCTTCTACTTTATCCAGTTTTTCCCAAGTGAAAAACTCTAAACCTTTGATAGTAAGCTCATTTTTAGCTCCTTTGTTAAAGGTTTTATCCGCTACATAATAATTTCTTCCCATGTGTCCATAGGCTGCTGTTTCGCGGTAGATAGGATTTCTCAGTTTTAGGTTTTGCTCTATCGCATAAGGTCTTAGGTCAAATAATTGCTGCACTTTTTCTGCGATTTCTCCATCAGTAAGATTTACTTTGGAGGTTCCATAAGTGTTGATATACAAACCACAAGGTTTAGCAACTCCGATGGCGTAAGAAATCTGAACCAAAATTTCATCTGCAACCCCTGCTGCTACAAGGTTTTTGGCGATGTATCTCATGGCATAGGCTGCACTTCTATCCACTTTAGAAGGGTCTTTTCCAGAGAATGCTCCTCCTCCGTGAGCGCCTTTTCCTCCGTAAGTATCTACGATGATTTTTCTTCCTGTAAGTCCTGTATCTCCGTGTGGGCCACCGATTACGAATTTCCCAGTAGGGTTGATATGGAATGTAATATCATCATTGAAAAGTGCCTGAATTTCAGGTTTTTGTTTCGCTTTAACTTTTGGAATTAAAATCTCGATGATGTCTTTTCTGATTTTTGCCAGCATGTTTTCTTCTGTGTCAAATTCATCATGCTGAGTAGAAACTACGATGCTGTCTATTCTCACAGGTTTGTGATTATCAGAATATTCTATCGTAACTTGTGATTTTGCATCAGGACGAAGGTAGGTGATTTCCTTATTTTCTCTCCTCAATGCAGAAAGCTCTCTCAAAATAGAATGAGCCAAGTCTAATGCTAGCGGCATGTAGTTTTCGGTTTCGTTTGTAGCATATCCGAACATAATTCCTTGGTCACCAGCACCTTGTGCGTTTGCTTTTGTCTCAAAATCAGCGTTTTGGGTAATTCTGTCCACACCTTGGTTGATGTCTGGCGACTGCTCATGGATAGCAGAAATCACTCCACAAGAATCTCCATTGAACATGTATTCACCTTTGGTATAGCCAATATCATTGATAACTTCCCTAGCGATGGTCTGCACATCAAGGTAAGCCTCAGATTTCACCTCTCCAGCTAGGACAACCTGCCCAGTGGTTACGAGCGTTTCACAAGCTACTTTTGAGTTCTTATCATAGGCCAAGAAATGGTCTATTAAAGCGTCAGATATTTGGTCTGCGATTTTGTCTGGATGTCCTTCAGAAACGGACTCTGATGTAAATAAGTAAGCCATAAATTTCTTTATTTTTGGGTTATAGATTTTAAAATTTATATAAACTGTGAAACCAAAATAAAGAAACTAAAAAGAGAATTTCTGTTTTAGCATTTTTTATTGAGGTTGCAATCAGCACAAATTTTTCCTCTTAATTTTGAAAAACAAATTTACATAAAAAAAATTAAACTTCAAAATTAAATTTTACTGAGGAGCAATAATAGAGAAGTCCTTTGGATTTTTATTGTAATTAAGATGTTTTGATAAAGCATCTTTTATAAAAGTCCCAAATTCATTGAGCATCTTTTGTTTATAAGTTGGTTTGTAGTAAATGAGGCTGATTTCTCTGGAAGGAAAAGGTTTTTTAAAATGGAAAACTTTTTTCTTCTGTTCTTCCGAGAGCTGCTGCACGGCAAGTTCTGGGAGCACGGTGATACCTCCTGTTTTATCCACCATTTTTATAAGAGTGCTGATGCTGGATGCCGAGAATTCCAAATTCTTGGGTTTTAGTGAGTTTTCTTTTAAATGACAGATGGATTCCATTTGTTTTCTCAAACAGTTTCCTTCTTCCAAAAGCCAAAATTTATCTGAATTAAAATCCTCAGAACCTATAAAATATTCATCTTTATTTTCATAAGAGGAATAAATCAGCAGTTCTTCATTAAAAAGAAAATCACTGAAAAATTCTTCTGTTTCATGATATGGAGTGGAAATGATACCTGCATCTATTTCGCCAGATTTTAGCGATTTTATGATGTTTTCGGTATTCATTTCGTGGATGTTCATTTCTATTTTTTGGTTTTGATTTAGAAAATCAAAAATTTCGTTTGGAATAAGAAATCCAGAAACCGTAGGAATAATCCCAAGATTGATTTTCCCAGCTAATACATTATTGAGTGAATGAGCTTTATTTTTTAGTTCTGTAATGCTTTCTAACACTGCTTTAGCAGAGGAAATAATCTCATCTCCTGCATCAGTGGTGCGGATGGGATGGGTGGTTCTGTCGAAGATTTTTATACTAAGTTCATCTTCTAATTTCTGAATCATCGCACTGAGTGTAGGCTGTGTGACATGACAAGCCAAAGCCGCTTTCCCGAAATGCTTGTATTTATCAACGGCGATGAGGTATTCTAACTGCTGGATGTTCATGATTTCAAAAATATTTTATATAAAACTCATTTTACAATAAAGCAAAGTTACAAAATTACTGTAACCAATCCTGATTGTACGAAAACAGAATTGGTTACAGTGAATTTACAAACTTATGTATAGAACTATTTTACAGTCTCTTTGTAAGAATCCGTAAAGTTCTGTCCTGTGTAAGAAGTGAAACTCGTACTCCAGTTCTGAACTCTAGCTCCTGTGTATGTTTTAGTTACTGTCCATTTTACAAATAGATTACCATAAATGTCAGTAGCTTTTACTTCTACAAAAGATTTAAATCCTTTATTTACTTCAAAAGAAATACTTTCTGACATTCCACTTCTCAGATATATTTTTCTCTTGTTTCCATTGGCATCTCTATAGGTTACAGAGCCGTTAATAGAATTATTACCTTGATATTGAACCTGCAGTTTAGCCGTGTATATGGCATCATCATCTTTATCCCTAGAACAAGAAGAAACGATAAACCCTAAAACTAATGCAAGTGCACCCACTAAAATACTTCTTTTTGATAAAAACTTTTTCATTTTAAAAATTAAATTTTTTTTTGTTTTTAATGATTCTCAAAAATTATACCAATAGAGGATAATAATATCATTAACAGCTTTTTTCTATGCATAAGACTCAGTAGGAGCACAGGTACAGATTAGATTTCTGTCTCCATAGGCATCATCTACACGAGAAACAGAAGCGAAGAACTTGTTCTCTCTTATCCATTCTAGAGGATATGCTGCTTTTTCTCGGCTGTATGGTTTGTCCCATGCATCAGAGATTACCAGTTGTTCCGTATGAGGTGCATTTTTCAAGACATTGTTTTCCTTGTCAGCTTTGCCGTTTGCTATTTCATCAATTTCATATTTGATGTTTATCAAAGCTTCCGCGAATCTATCAAGTTCCTCCTTGCTTTCGGATTCGGTAGGCTCTATCATAAGGGTTCCAGCTACAGGGAAAGATACCGTAGGTGCGTGGAATCCGTAGTCCATCAGTCTTTTCGCAATATCGCCCACTTCTATACCATAGGTTTTGAATGGTCGGAAATCCACGATACATTCGTGTGCCACTCTTTCATTTTCATTGCTATACAAAATAGAATAATGCTCTTTTAGCACATCTTTTAGGTAATTTGCGTTTAGAATAGCGTATTCTGTGGCTTTTTTTAGTCCTTGAGTTCCCAGCATTTTGATGTAGGCGTAGGAGATGTTTACTACAAGGGCAGAACCATACGGAGCAGAAGAAATAGCATCGATAGAGTGCTCTGAACCGATTTTAACATTTGGATTCGAAGGTAAGAACGGAACCAAATGTTTCGCTACACAAATAGGCCCTACACCAGGTCCGCCGCCGCCATGAGGGATAGCAAAGGTTTTATGTAAGTTTAGGTGACACACATCCGCACCGATATGCCCTGGGCTGGTAAATCCAACCTGAGCGTTCATATTAGCGCCATCCATGTACACCTGTCCGCCGTTGGCATGGATTAGATTGATAATATCTGTAACATTATTGTCAAAGAAACCATAAGTAGACGGATATGTAATCATGAATGCCGCCAGATTTTCTTTGTGTTGTTCTACTTTTGCTTTTAAATCTTCAAAATCAATCTGTCCGTTTTCTAGATTTTTTACCACAACTACTTTTAGTCCTGCTACGATAGCCGAAGCGGGATTCGTACCGTGTGCAGACTGCGGAATAAGGACGATGTCTCTATGCCCTTCGCCTTTGTGTTTTAGGTATTCGCGGATTACCATTAGTCCTGCGTATTCGCCCTGTGCACCAGAATTAGGCTGTAGGGAAGTCCCTGCAAAACCTGTGATTTCGGCTAAATCTTTTTCTAATTCTTTGATTAGTTTTTGGTAGCCTTTTGCCTGTTCCATCGGCACGAAAGGGTGGATATTTCCCCATTCAGGCCAAGACAGAGGAAGCATTTCTGTAGCAGCATTCAGCTTCATCGTACAAGAACCAAGCGAAATCATAGAATGCGTAAGAGAAATGTCTTTTCTCTCCAGTTTTTTGATGTATCGCATCAGTTCTGTCTCTGTGTGGTATTTATGGAAAACCTCTTCTACTAGGACTTTGTCAGTTCTTAGAAGACTGCTAGGAAGGGTGATTTGCTCTTTTAAATTAATCTTAACAGCATTTTTACCGACAAATTCAGCAAAAGCATCTGCTAATTTTTGGAGTTTTTTATTTGTAGTAGCTTCATTAAGGGCAATGCTCACAAAATCATTTTCGAAATAATTTAGGTTGATTTTGTGGTTTTCCATCAATGTTTTCAAAGACTGTTTTTTGTCTTCACTAAGTTTAAATCTTACTGTGTCAAAACTTGGATTGTTTTCAACCTCGTAGCCCAGTTCAGCTAAAGCATCTCGCAAAGCATTAGTTTTAAAATGTATCTGTCCTGCAATGTGTTTAAGTCCTGCTTCTCCGTGATAGACAGCGTACATTCCTGCCATCACCGCCAGAAGAACCTGCGCCGTACAGATGTTGGAAGTCGCTTTTTCACGCTTGATGTGCTGTTCTCTGGTCTGCAAAGCCATTCTGAGCGCTCTCTTTCCATACATATCCTGTGAAACTCCTATGATACGGCCAGGGATTTCTCTTTTGTATTCGTCTTTACAAGCGTAGAAAGCGGCGTGCGGCCCACCGTATCCCATAGGAATACCGAATCTCTGGGAAGTCCCGACAGCACAGTCAGCATCGAGCTGCGCAGGAGATTTTAGCATAACTAAAGCCAATAAATCACACGCTAAAACGACTTGAATATTTTGTTCTTTCAGAGATTTTATAATTTCTGTGTAATCCTCTATAACGCCTATTTTAGTAGGATATTGAAGTAAAGCTCCGAAATAAGAATTATCTAAACTTCCATTATGTTTTCCTACGGTAATTTCTATTCCTAATCCTTCCGCTCTGGTTTTCAGCACGGCGATTGTTTGAGGAAGAACATCATCAGAAATGAAAAATTTATTTGCTCCTGCGTTTTTTTGTTCCTTTGTTCTGTTTGAGAAGAACATGTGCATAGCTTCGGCAGCTGCAGTTCCTTCATCCAAAAGGGAAGCGTTTGCTAATGGGAAACCTGTAAGGCTCACTATCATAGTCTGATAGTTCAGCAGTGCCTCTAATCTTCCCTGTGAAATCTCCGCTTGGTAAGGCGTGTAAGCTGTATACCAGCTAGGATTTTCCAAAATATTTCGCTGAATGACAGCTGGAAGAATAGCAGGGTGGTATCCTAGTCCAATGTAAGAGTCAAACTGCTGATTTTCAGAAGCTAGTTCTTTAGAATGAGAAAGCATTTCAAACTCGGACAGAGGTTCTGAAATGCTTAAATCTTTTTGTAATCGGATAGAATGTGGAATAGTCTGAGAGATCAGTTCATCAATGCTGGAAACGCCTACTTTTTTCAGCATTTCGTTTTTGTTCGTTTCATTGAGGCTGATGTGTCTGTTTACAAATTCTGATGTGTTCATAAGTTATTATTGGGTATAAGGTTGAAACTTAGTTTGTGGTAAAGGTAGACAATTTTTTGTTTTTTACAAAGGTTTTTGGTTTGGAATTTTATATAAAATAGAAAAGATGAGGTTAGTAATATTTTTTCCATTTTTTCTTTAATTCTTCCAAAATTTTTTGCTCTGTGGCATTTTGTTTTGGCTCGTAAAATTTGGTTCCACTTATTTCCTCTGGCAAAAATTCCTGCTCTACGAAACCTTCTTTGTAATCATGCGCATATTGGTAGTTTTTGCCGTAGTTCATATCTTTCATCAGTTTGGTAGGCGCATTGCGCAGGTGCAGAGGCACGGGCAGATTTCCTGTTTTCTTTACAAAAGACAAAGCTTCATTTATAGCTAAATAAGAAGAGTTACTTTTCGGTGAAACAGCCAAATATACAGCGCATTCGCTTAGGATAATTCTGGCTTCAGGATTGCCGATGACATTCACTGCCTGAAAGCACTGAGTAGCCACTGTGAGGGCGTTAGGATTGGCAATACCTATATCCTCTGAAGCAGAAATGAGCATCCTTCGGGCGATGAATTTGATGTCTTCTCCTCCTGCCAGCATTCTCGCGAGCCAGTAGACCGCGGCGTTTGGGTCTGAACCGCGGATAGACTTTATAAAGGCTGAAATGATGTCGTAGTGCTGTTCTCCATTCTTGTCGTAGAGAACCATATTTTCTTGTAAAACAGAGAGAATTTCTTCGCTGGTAATTTCTTTGTTTTTGTCTTTCAAAAACTGATTGAGAACGATTTCCAGCCCATTGATGAGTTTTCGGGCATCTCCGCCAGAATATTGTATAAAGGCTTTGCTTTCTTTGATTTTAAAATTAGACTGAAATTCAGAATTGTATTGATTTAATGCTGATTTTAGCAGTTCTTCCAGTTTTTCGTAAGAAAGAGATTTCAGAGTATAAACCTGACAGCGGGAGAGTAGCGCCGCAACAACCTCAAAACTAGGGTTTTCCGTAGTAGCACCGATGAGGACTACCCAGCCTTTTTCTACAGCGTGGAGTAGGCTGTCCTGCTGGGTTTTATTGAACCGATGAATTTCATCAATGAAAAGAATAGGGCTTTTTCCGCTGAATAGATTTTGTTTTTTGGTTTCTTCTATGATTTCGCGGACATCTTTAACCCCAGAACTTATGGCATTGAGTTTGAAAAATTTTCGCCCTGACTGCTCTGCGATGATTTCTGCTAGGGTAGTTTTTCCTGTCCCAGGCGGCCCCCAGAAAATGAGCGAATTGAGCGTATCATTTTCCAGCATTTTTCGGATAGTGCCGTTGGTTCCCGTTAGGTGTTCCTGCCCAATGACTTCATCAAGGCTTTTAGGGCGCATTTTTTCTGCAAGTGGTGTCATATCTCAATATTAAAAGGCTATAAGCATACGCTTACAGCCCAGTTTTTATTCTTCATTTTTCTTTCTCTTAACAAACTTCATGATGTAGTCCCATCCGAAGAAAATACCCATCAGTATGGCTGCTACCCACCAATAAGAGGTTTTGTTGGCTTCGCCAGTGTTAGTTGCTTTGAACATTCTATCCCAGCGTATACGCCAGCCATTGGCTTGGTAAGAAGAATTATTATCTGTGAAAGAACCTTCTAAACTCAGCCAAGTGAACATAGGCGATCCCATGATGTGGGTTTCTGGAACAAATCCGAAATATCTGGAATCCAATGAAGCATCTCTATTGTCTCCCATCATGAAATAGTAGTTTTGTTTGACTTCGTATTTGTCAGTGGCTACTTTATTGATGAAAATTTGGTTTCCTTTTACTTCTAAGATATTGTTTTCGTATTCTCTTATCAGTTTGCTGTACATCGGTATTGTTTCGAGGTTGATGTCTATGATGTCGCCTTTTTTAGGGATTTTGATAGGTCCATACCAGTCCTTATTCCAGTCTTTATTCATTGGGAAAATGGTATTGGAAATATCTACTTTGTCAGTATAGATGATTCGCTGTTCCTCTTGGGATTTTTTCAGGTTAAGATGCATAGAAATATCCTGAATTCCCTTTGGTTCAATGGAAAGCTCTACAGAGGTTACGCCAGGGATTTCCTTGATTTCTTCAGCCAAAGTAGGTGTAAGCCCACTGAAAGAGTATGAAAATCCATCAGATGTTTGGAATTCTCTCACGGGAAGGAAACCTACATTTTGGTATAGATGAGGAATGTCCAGCTGGGTTTTTGCATTGACATTATAGGCCTGCTGAATTTCTGCATCGCCCATTTTTTGCTCTGGCTTTCCATTTATAAAGAGTTTTCCAGCTTTTATTTCTAATACATCTCCTGCCACAGCCACAGCTCTTTTTACATATGGATCTTTTCTGTCAATAGATGTATGAACGCTATCGCCAGGGTAGTTGAACACCACGATGTCATTTCTCTCAACATTGCTAAATGCAGGAAGACGGAAATATGGTAATTTGACGCTTTCTACATAAGATTTAGGGTCGTTTTTAGGGTTGCCGTCTTTTGCTCTGTCAAATAGGGTAGATTGTAAAAACGGCACCGCCAAAGGTCTCATAGGTAGCCTAAGTCCATATTTTAGTTTATTAACAAAGAGAAAATCTCCCACTAAAAGCGTTCTCTCCATAGACCCTGTCGGAATACCGAAAGGCTGGAAAGAGAAAGTATGTATCAGCGTAGCAAAAACAGTAGCATAAGTGATAGAACTCCAGAAAGAATCCTTTTTAATTTCCTCTTCATCAATGTCTTCTTCATCTACAAGCTCAGTAGAGGAGGAGTAATTGACAACGGCCAAATAAACAAAAGGCAGCGCGATTGTCAAAAATTTTTGTCCAAAGCTGGTCTTTCCGAATCTTTCCATTAAAAACAAATGAAAAACAGAAATCATCACCGTTCCCACGATAGGGAAATAGGTCAGAACAACCCACCATTTTGGTCTTTTGGTTTCTTTAAGAATGATGAAATAGTTATAAAACGGGACAAATGCAAATAGCGGATTGTATCCCATTTTCTTAAATAAATTCCAAGTGGAAATTCCCAATAATGCACTGAGAATGAGAATGTATAATGAATAAGTTAGTAAGTATTCCATTTTGAATATTTTGTAGATTTAGTTAGGATTGTTTTTCTCTCTTGATTCTATAAGTGAGAAGACTTGGTCCATTGATAGGTTGAACATTGCGTTTTCTTCGGTCACAGGCGAGAAGTAAAATTTTAGTTTTTCCTCTCCAAATTCAGCGGATAGTTTCTCCCAGTCTTCATTTCCTATAACCACAAAACTAAGTGTATCGCCACCCAAAGAAGGTTTGAACCAGCAGAGTTTGTATTTATCATCGATGAATTTTCCGATAGATTTTAATGTCGTATCTCTATCCCATTTGTCTTCATCATATGGGATAACTGCTTCTTTTTCATCTTTTTTTAGGATAACGGTATCTAGTGTGCCTTCCTTTTCAGAAGGGATGGTTTTCCATTCTATTTGGTCTGCTTCACTCAGCTCATCATTGACATAGCTCACGATATCTTCATCATATTCTCTCCAGTCTACCCAAAAAATATTTTCATTATCAAAAAAAGTTTCAATATTTTCAATGGGATTATCTGATAAAAAAGTTCTGATTCGTTCTATCATAATTTTCTATTTAGTGCAAATATAAAAAAAAGGCTAAATATTTGCCTTTTCTTATTCTTATAATCCTAAAACTTCCTTTACGGTAAAGTTTCCTTTTCTTACGATAATCCACTCAGAGGCAATTACAGCGCCTAATGCAAAGCCGTTTCGGTTGAAAGCGGTGTGTTTTATCTCGATTTCATCCACTTCGGAACGATAAGTTACGATGTGGGTTCCAGGGACTTCCTCCTCTCTCACAGCCTTGATGCCCAGCTCTTTACCCAAGGTATCATCTAATTTCCATTTTTCAAAATCAGAATTGGCGATAATGTCCTGTGCAAGAGAAATCGCTGTTCCGCTCGGTTTGTCCAGCTTGTGGATGTGGTGGATTTCTTCTAATTGGCAGTCATAGTCATTGTTAAAAGGTTTCATCAGCTGAGCCAATTTTTCATTCAAAGCGAAGAATAAATTCACTCCCAGACTAAAATTAGAACCATACAAAAATGCAGAGTTGTTTTCTATGCAGATTTTTTCTATTTCAGGTTTTTTCTCAAGCCAGCCTGTGGTTCCGCATACTACGGGAATGCCCTGTTCAAGGCAGAATTTGATATTTCCAAATGCAGATTCTGGGCTAGAGAACTCTATCACTACATCAGGGTTATTTAGGTTTTCCAAAGAGGGAGATTCATTGAGCCGAGCCACTATTTCGTGTCCTCGTGTTTGGGCTATTTTATCAATAATCTGCCCCATTTTTCCGTATCCTACTAATGCTATTTTCATTGGTTTAAAATTTATATCTTAGAGCAAGACCTGCCTTTGCTGTATGTATTGGGTCTGTGTAATCGTGCAGAATGGTAGGAGAAATCGCTAAATCAGGGTCTTTTCGCCCTTCATCAAGGTGGGCATCTACCACCGCATCTATGATGTTTAGCAGATAGATTCCCGCAGTGATAGCGATGGCATAGTCGCGGTATCTTCTTCTAGAATCTTGGGTGTTTCCAAGGGCTGTCTTTAAATCTAGTCCTGTGATTCCAGAAAACTCGTGCGGTTCGCCATTTAGTTCTGCTTCAAAAGCGTTTTTGTATCTTTTGTATTGTTTTTGGTTCCAAATGATGAAACCTACACCTGTTCCTATCGCTCCCCAGACAATAGGGATTTTCCAGTATTTACGGTTGTAGTACTGTCCCCAGCCAGGGATGATGGCAGACCGCCAGCCCGCTTTGGTAGGGCTGAGTCCAGAGTAAGAAGTTTTCTTATTATGGAGTAGTTCTATATCCGTGACTATTTCGTTATCTATCTGTACAGAGTCTTTTTTCTCTGCTTCTTGAGCAAAGAAAAAACAAGAAATAAACACGAATATAAAACCTAATAATTTTTTCATTTGATTTAGTTAAAATAAGAGAGGATTTTCTCTAATTCTTCTTCATTGTCAAAGTTAAGGACTATTTTCCCTTTGTCTCCCTTTGCAGAAGATTTTATTTCTACTTTTAGTGCCAGAGCATCAGCAAGGGTTTTTTCAGCTCTGCGAAGGTTGTTCGGAAGGGTTTTTGGCTCCTTGGAAATAGAATTTTCTTTTGGACTTTTGAAATGTTTTGCAGTTTCTTCCGCCTGTCTTACACTTAGTCTGTTATTCACAATTTGTTTGAATAAAGCCTGTTGGTCTTCAGGGTTTTCTAAACTTAAAATCGCTCTTCCGTGTCCAGCGGAAATGTCACCATTTCGGATTGCCTGCTGAACATCTGGGTTTAGTTTTAGAAGTCGGATAGAGTTGGTGATTGTACTTCTCTCTTTCCCTACGCGCTGGCTGAGTGCTTCCTGCGTAAGACCAATTTCCTCTAATAATCTCTGATAGGTAAGGGCTACTTCTATGGCGTCTAAGTCTTCTCTTTGGATGTTTTCCACCAAAGCCATTTCCAGTAGTTCTTGGTCATTTACCAGCCTTACATAGGCAGGGATTTCTTTTAGACCAGCCATTTTGGAGGCACGGTATCTTCTTTCCCCAGAAATAATCTCAAATTTAGCTCCGTCTTTTCTTACCGTTATGGGTTGTATAATCCCCAAAACCTTGATGGATTCGGCAAGTTCCTGCAATGCCTTTTCATCAAAATGGGTTCTCGGCTGGTTGGCATTAGGATAGATATCCTCGATAGGAATTTCTACAATATTCCCTACCAAATCCTTTGCTCCTGCATCTGTCGCAGACTGCACAGCCTTGGATTCAGCGCTTAGAATAGCTCCGAGACCACGCCCCATAGCTCTTTTTTTATCTTTCATAGATTTTGTATGTTTACGAACGCTCTTTTTGTCTTAATTATTATCAGAGCGATTTACTTTTTTGATTTTTTACTTTCCTTCTTTTTGCTTGGAATTTTTTGTTCATTTTTCAGCAAAATTTCCTCCGCTAGCTGTATATACTGCACAGCTCCTTTGCTCTCTGCATCGTATTTTAGGATACTTTCACCAAAACTTGGCGCCTCGCTCAGACGAGTGTTTCTACTGATGATAGTTTCGAAAACGATTTCAGGGAAATGTGAGTTGGTTTCCTCTACTACTTGGTTAGAAAGCCTTAGACGAGAGTCAAACATCGTTAGAAGAAGCCCTTCGATGTCTAAGTTAGGATTGTGGAAACTTTGTATGTTTTTGATGGTGTTTAGAAGTTTTCCAAGCCCTTCTAATGCGAAATATTCACACTGAACAGGGATGATAACCGAATCTGCAGCAGTAAGTGCATTGATAGTGATAAGCCCCAAACTAGGCGCACAGTCTATAATGATATAGTCGTACTCGTTTTTTATCTCCTTTAAAGCTTCTTTTAGCATATATTCGCGGTTTTCCTTGTCCACCAGTTCTATCTCCGCTGCTACTAAATCTATATGAGATGGGATAATATCTACATTTGGCGAAGAAGTAGGGAGGATGCACTCACGAACTTTGGCGTGATGTTCCAAAAGGTCATATGTGGAATATGTAACTTCCTCTACACCCAGACCAGAAGTAGCATTGGCCTGTGGGTCGGCATCGATTAACAAAACTTTTTTCTCTAAAACGCCCAATGCAGAGGCTAGATTTACCGAAGTGGTAGTTTTTCCTACACCTCCTTTTTGATTGGCAACACCTATAATTTTACCCATATTCAAAATATTAGGCCCCAAAAATACAATTATTTTTAATGTTTCACGGTATGTCAAAAACTAATAATTCTGTAAATCTTTATAAATCAAAAGATTAACTATTCGTAAATTTATCCACACATTTCTTATCTTTGTGGATAAAATTTTTTCAATGACCATCAACCAAGTCAAAAATCTTTTTTCCGAGGAGTTCCAAAGCCTTTATACTTCGGCAGAGTGCAAAGAATTATTTTTTATTTTCTGCGAAAAAATATTGAATTTGAATAAGATCGATATTCGCTCACAGCTCGAAAATTCTATTTCTACCGAAAACCAAAATGAGTTTCTGAAAATCATATCCACACTAAAAGAAGGGAAACCTTACCAGCAGATTTTGGGTGAAACTTATTTTTACGGAAATAAGTTTTTTGTTGATGAAAATGTCCTCATTCCACGCCCTGAAACGGAGGAATTGATAGAATTGATAGAAAATAAACTAAACCATCTGAAAAAAGAAAAACTAAAAATTCTGGATGTAGGGACTGGGAGTGGCTGCATCAGTATTTCTTTGGCAAAAATGTTCCCAAATGCCGAGGTCAGCAGTATTGATATTTCTGAAAAAGCACTGAATATAGCCAAAAAAAATGCCGATTTTCATAAGGTGAAAATCAATTTTATACAGAAAGATTATTTGAATAAAAAACTGGATGAAATTTATGATGTCATAGTGAGCAATCCTCCGTATGTAGATGTTTTTGAGAGGGAAGAAATACCATATTCTGTGAAGAATTTTGAGCCAAATATAGCGCTTTTCGCTCCTGAAAACAGAGTTCTTGCCTTTTATGAAAAAATAGCCCAAGACTCTGAAAACCACCTGAAAAAAGGAGGTTCTGTTTTTTTGGAAATTAACCAAAAATTAGGAAAAGAAACATTGCAGCTGTTTCAGGATGTTCTTGCGAAATCCGAACTTATAAAGGATTTATCAGAAAATGACCGATTTGTGATTGGTGAAAAATAAAATCCCTCTTATAATTTAGAGGGATTTATTCTTATTTGCTGTTGTATTTTTCTAAAATTTCTCTGATGTCGCGGTCGCCCACCATACGATCAACTTCCTTCGCGATTTCTGGTTTGTCAGAAAGCAGAGCTTTTAGTTTTTTCTTGTATCTACCTTTTACAGGGATGTTTACAATCTCATCGCCTTTTACGAAATAGTCTTCGTGCTCGTAGTTGGCATCCCAAGTGTCAGCTCTGTAACTGAAATATCTTCTGTACCAAGAAACATCTCCTTGCAGCATAACTTCGAATAGTTTTCCGTTTTTCTTTAGCTCTGGCATTTGTCGGAAAACTCTTTTGTTCATTTTTCTATCAGTAAATTCAAGGTAAAAAATATCCTTGTCCCAAAGTCTCACCGCCTCTCTTCTTTCGCCGACTTTGAAGCCGTTTTCAAAAACCAGCGGATTGAATTTGTTTTTGCTCAATACATGAGGATAAAGATTAGCCTTGGTAGAAATAGTATCGGTAGAAATTACAGGAATGTATCTAATGTCAGTCAGCTGAGCCTTTGCTAATGAAATGATACTCAACAAGATAAATGCAAATGTTTTTTTCATAAATATAATCTAAAAATTTAATTAAAATCTTAAACGAAAGGCGTTTTTACCACCTTCGCAGGAATGTTTTTATTTCTTATTTGGATGAAAATAGCGGATTCTGGTTTAGAAAATTCAGTTTTCACATAAGCTAGTCCAAGTCCTATTTTTTTCATTGGCGAAGATGTCCCAGAAGTCACTTTTCCGATGACATTTCCTTCTGCATCCACCACTGGGTAGTCGTGTCTTGGAACGCCTTTATCTAGTAATTCAAAACCAACTAACTTGCGGGAAACGCCTTCTTCTTTTTGTTTTTTGAAAAATTCAGCATCCACGAAATCGCCTTTTCCAAGTTTTGTAATCCAGCCTAGACCGGCTTCCAGTGGAGAAGTAGAATCATCAATATCATTGCCATAGAGGCAGAATCCTTTTTCTAATCTCAGTGTATCTCTTGCTGCTAGTCCGCATGGCACGAGTCCTTCCTCTTTTCCCGCTTCTGTGAGGGCGTTCCAGAGCTGCTCGGAAATTTCACTTTTAAAATAAATCTCAAATCCGCCACTTCCTGTGTAGCCTGTGTTTGAGATGATTACATCCTGCACGCCATCCACTGTTCCGATAGTGAAATGATAATAAGGGATTTCGGAAAGATTAGTGCTGGTTAGCTTTTGCAGAATCTGCGTTGCCAAAGGCCCTTGGATAGCGATTAGAGAAGTTTCATCGGAAATGTTTGTCATTTTTGCTCCGAATTTTTCATTGAATTTAGAAATATGATTCCAGTCTTTTTCAATGTTAGAAGCATTGACCACCACGAAATATTTTTCGTCCGCCATTTTGTAGATGATGAGGTCATCCACTATTCCTCCTTGTCCGTTCGGAAGGCAGGAATACTGGGCTTTTCCATCAGTCAGCGTATTTAGGTTGTTGGTAGTTACATATTGCAGAAGGTCTTTTGCGCCTGCGCCTTCTATGATGAACTGTCCCATGTGCGATACATCAAACATTCCTGCTTTTTCTCTCACGGCGAAATGTTCTTCCGTCACGCCAGCATATTGGACAGGCATATCAAAACCAGCGAAAGGCACCATTTTAGCGCCGAGTTCTACATGTTTGTTATAAAGTGCTGTTTTTTTCATTTTTCTAAATTTAAATGGTTATATAATTGTGAGAATTTTATGTCTATAATTTGTTTGGTAATGTAATCCCAAGTTTTATTGTTTTGAATATCAGTTTTAGAATATTCTTTTTTGTTGGTTTTTATTATGATTTTTATTGTAGGGAGATCCATTATCAGTTCTTTGCTTGGTTTTCCTTTTTCAAAATCCTCTAAATCAATTTTATCAATGAACGCTTCCCAATCTTTATTATTGTTATTTAATGACAAATTTGCTATGGTTTTTTCATCAGTTACACCTTCTGTAAGACGATAAATAATAGAATCTTTGGTTATCACTAAATATACACCATTACCACCTGTATCTCCTCCTGTTTGAGAATAAATTATCCTTTCTATTTTCTCAGCATTTTGTTTTTCAGAAATGCTGGTTTTCTGAGTGTCTGGGCTGGTGGCCATTGCTTTCTCTGTTCCATTACAAGAATGAAGCCAATACAAAACGAAAATAAAGAAAAACTTTTTCATAAAAATAGTTTATTTACTCATAAATGCCTTTTTTTCCAAATTCCTCTGCGATGATTTGTAGTAAATCGTACCAAGTTTCCCTGTCATGGTCGTTGCCGTAAGCATTCATTTTTCTATAAGTCTTTTTATTAGTTTTGATGATAATGACCTTGTCCTGCCCACCAAAAGCCTGTTCGCTGGGACCATCTCTCAGTTTTTTGAATTTATCCAGATTTATTTTTTTAGTGAAAGTTTCCCAGTTCTTGGGCGTGTTTGGTAGCGAAACTTCCTTTGAGAGTTCTTCTTTTTGTCCCATTAGATGTTTTGCGCTAAATTCTTTTTTTAGAGAATTGAGGGTGTATTGTCTTGAATAAAGAGCCATTCCTCCAAAACTGCTAAATTCCACTTGCTGTATTTTCTCCTGTCCGTGCAGGGGAATAGAAGTGAAAGCCAATGCAAAAAATAGTTTAAACAATAATTTTTTCATATTTTTTCAAATTCCTCTGCGATGATTTGTAGTAAATCGTACCAAGTTTCCCTGTCATGGTCGTTGCCGTAAGCATTCATTTTTCTATAAGTCTTTTTATTAGTTTTGATGATAATGACCTTGTCCTGCCCACCAAAAGCCTGTTCGCTAGGACAATCTCTCAGTTTTTTGAATTTATCCAGATTTATTTTTTTAGTGAAAGCTTCCCAGTTCTTGGGTGTGTTTGGTAGTGAAATTTCCTCTGGAAGTTCTTTGTTTTGTCTCATTAGAGGTTTTTTGCTAAATTCTTTTTTAAGAGAATTGAGGGTGTATTGTCTTGAATAAAGAGCCATTCCTTTAAAACTACTAAATTCCACCTGCAGTATTTTCTCCTGTCCGTGCAGGGAAATAGAAGTGAAAGCCAATGCGAAAAATAGTTTAAACAATAATTTTTTCATAAAATAGTTTATTTATTCATAAACGCCTTTTTTTCCAAATTCCTTTGCGATGATTTGTAGTAAATCATACCAAACTTCCCTGTCATGGTCGTTGCCGCTGGCGTTCATTTTTCTATAAGTCTTTTTATCAGTTTTGATGATAATGACCGCGTCCTGCCCATCAAAAGCCTGTTGGCTAGGACCATCTCTCAGTTTTTTGAATTTATCCAGATTTATTTTTTTAGTGAAAGCTTCCCAGTTCTTGGGCGTGTTTGGTAGCGAAATTTCCTTTGGGAGATCTTTGTTTTGTCCCATTAGAGGTTTTGCACTAAATTCTTTTTTTAGAGAATTGAGGGTGTATCGGCTTGAATAAAGAGCCATTCCTCCAAAACTACTAAATTCCACTTGCTGTATTTTCTCCTGTCCGTGCAGGGAAATAGAAGCGAAAGCCAATGCGAAAAATAATTTAAATAATAATTTTTTCATGATAAATGCTGTTTGTATTCGTTGAGTATTATTTTAAACCATTCTGTGAAGTTTTCTGGTTTTTCTTTTATTTCTCTGTCCAAATCCTCTACGGAAATATAGCGAACTTCCGAAACTTCCTCCGAATTTAGGCTAAAATCACCTTCAAAAAATCCAGTGAAAACATAGTCCAGCTCATGCTCCCAAAGTCCCTGTCCTACATCAGCTTTATAAATAAAATGGAATTTTTCCTCTATATCAGCATAAATCCCAAGTTCTTCCTGCATGCGCCTTAGAGCGGCCTCTTTATAGGATTCTCCCTCGCGAGGGTGGGAGCAGACCGCATTAGTCCATAGATTGGGTGAATGGTATTTAGAACCAGCTCTTCTTTGCAGGAGCATTTCTCCCTTTTCATTAAACAAAAAAACAGAAAAAGCACGATGCAGAACTCCCTTTTCGTGGGCTTCCTGCTTGTTCATTACGCCTAAAAATTCATCATTCGGAGTGATTAAAACTACTTTTTCTTCCATTTGTTCAATAAAGGACAAATTTAGCAATTTATTTTAGTCTGGAAATATCAAATATTTAAAATCAAATTTATATCTTTGTAGGATAACTATTATTAGAAATTTATTAAAAATATTATTATGAAAGTATTAGCAAATGACGGCTTAGACCAGTCTGGAATTGATAGTTTGCAAAAAGCAGGTTTTGAGGTGATTACTGCCAAAGTTCCACAGGAAGAATTGATAAACTATATCAATGAAAACCAAGTGAGAACGCTTCTAGTGCGTAGTGCAACCAAAGTAAGAAAGGACATCATAGATGCTTGTCCATCTCTCAAAATCATCGGTAGAGGAGGAGTAGGAATGGATAATATAGATGTGGAATATGCACGAGAAAAAGGTATCAATGTGATTAATACACCTGCGGCTTCGTCAGCATCTGTGGCGGAATTGGTTTTTGCTCATTTGTTTTCAGGATGTAGATTTTTAACGGATTCTAACCGAAAAATGCCAGTAGAAGGTGATTCTAAATTCGCAGAGCTTAAAAAAGCTTATACAAAAGGCGTAGAGCTGAGAGGAAAAACTATCGGTATCATTGGTTTCGGTAGAATTGGTCAGGAAGTGGCTAAAATAGCTTTAGGTTTGGGAATGAGAGTTTTAGCAGTGGATAATTTTGCTGAAAAAGTAAATTTGAAAGTAGAATTTTTCAATGGACAGTCAGTAGATTTTGAAATCAAAACTCAGTCTAAAGAAGAAGTTTTAAAAGAAGCAGATTTCGTTACGCTTCATGTTCCAGCTCAAAAAGAATTTGTTATTGGTCAGAAAGAATTTGATTTAATGAAAAATGGAGCTGCACTTGTGAACTGTGCGAGAGGTGGAGTAGTAGATGAAGAAGCGCTTCTAAACGCTTTGGATAGCGGTAAATTGGCTTTTGCTGGGCTGGATGTATTTATTAATGAGCCTACACCTGCTAAGAGTGTTCTGTCTCACCCGAAAATTTCACTAACTCCTCATACAGGAGCTTCTACTAATGAAGCGCAGGATAGAATCGGTATTTCACTAGCAGAACAGATTATATCAATTTTAAAATAAAAATATAAGTGCAATACTATCAGGGTCTTATCATTTTTGATAAGACTTTTGTTGTTTATAAATGAATTTAATTTTGTAACTTTGCAGAATGAATTGACTTATGTCAATAGAATTAAGCAGTATGTCAAATCAAAAAATTCTATATGTCACTACGGAGATGTTTCCTTATCAGGAGGGAACAAATATGGCTTCGGAAGTGAATAAGATGGCTCTGAAAATGCATCAGGAAGGAAATGATGTTAGGGTTTTTATGCCAAGATTTGGGCTGATTAGTGAGAGGAAATATCAGTTGCATGAGGTGATCCGTCTTTCAGGAATGAATATTATTATAAATGATTTGGATCAGCCTTTGATAGTAAAAGTGGCATCTTTACCAGGGGAAAGGTTACAGGTGTATTTTATAGATAATGATGAGTATTTTAAGAGAAAATCATACTATGCAGATGAGGAAGGGAAGCCTTTCGAGGATAATGATGAGAGAGCCATATTCTTTACAAGAGGAGTGATAGAAACTATCAAAAAACTAAACTGGGTGCCAGATGTGATACATCTTAGTGGGTGGATGTCTTCTTTTGTAGCGATATATTTGAAGAATTTCTATAAATCAGATACATATTTTCAAGATACTAAACTTGTTTTATCAGTATACAATGAGAAAAATTTTAGTTTAGGAAAGGAAATAGAAGAGAAATTGAAATTCGATGGAATAAGTGATCTGAAGGCTATTGAAAATCCTACAATACAAGATTTTGTTGTTGAAGGGATGGATTTAGTAGATTTGATTGTAAAAGGAGATAAAAAACTAAATAAGGTATTAGAGGAAGGCTTTAAGAATACAAAAACGCCTAAAATAGAAGGAGTTAATGAAGAGGGAATGTCAGAAATTTATAAATAAAGCTAAGAAACAGATGAATAAAATAAAGTCAATATTATCAGTTTTTCTTTTTGGAGGTTTGATGGTCAGTTGTAATTCTGATGCTGATGACTTAGGGAAAAATCTTTTTGATGGTAATTCAGTTACTGGAAATCAGGTTTCTTATGATTTGGTAACCTACAATATAAATAATGGAGATGTTGTAAGAGCTGATTCTTATGCATTGCAAAGAGCTACATTAGGTGCTTTCACTGAGGGGCAGTTTGGTATGCAGAAGTCAGCATATGTTACTCAAGTGAGATTGTCTAAATATGCTCCTGACTTTGGGACTAATCCAGTGGTGGATTCTGTGGTTTTAGAAATTAAACCTCAGTATGATGCTACAACCAAAACGGTTACTACAACAGATGTAACCCATGGAGGACAGGCTGCAAAACAGGCATTGACAAAATACGAAGCTGTAAAATATGGAAATCCAGCAGCTACAATGAATATTGATGTTCATGAAATTGCTACGGATTTGGGGGCTGTTGGGACGGAAAAATTGTCAAATAGCCCAGTTGCTACAAGTGGACTTCCGTTAGGAACTAAGGTGTTTTCAGGGAATGTTTATGCTGTTAGTATAAATAAAACTTCTGATAATACAGCCCTTTTGACAAGAGAAGCAGGAGTAAGAATCCAATTAGATAAAAATTATTTTAGAGATAAAATAGCCAATAAAAGTGGAGCTACAGAGTTGAGCAACGAAAGTAATTTTATCAATTATTTTAAAGGACTTAAAATTTCAGTTCGAGAAAATGATGGTTACTTGATAAACTTTGCTCCTAATGAAGTGACAATGACTATGTATTATAGATCTGGAGGGAAATCAAATACTTTTAGTTTTGATTTAGGTTCTTCTAATGTTCATTTTAGCCAGATATCTTATAATAGAAGTTCTACATTTAATACTGTGATGGCTGGTATCAATAGTACTAATGGAGATCCTCTACTATATATGCAAGGAATGGGAGGACCTGGAGCAGGAATAAAACTGAATGGAGCAGGTGTTAGCGATTTGAAAAGACTTTACAAAGAGCGTGGAGCAGCGATACTTTCAGCAAAAGTAAGATTGTATACAGATACCAATACATGGAATAACTCTTATACTAAACCTGTTGGTTTCTTAGTAAGAAAACAAGGAGAAACTGATTTTATTACAGACCTAAAAACAATGTTGGGTAATAGTAATTATAGTTTAGTAAAAGCTTATTCTACTAATAGTAATCCTTCTTACTATGATATTGATATTACAAAAACCATCAAAGATATTGTAGAAAAAGAAGCAGAGGCTAAAGACTTGATTGTCAATATTGGAGAGTATCTTATTTCAAATGGAAATTTGGTAAGTGAAGATTATAATAACAATGTTAGTTCTCCTTACAGAGCTGTGTTTGTAGGGACAAATGCTGCAAATAATAATAGACCAAAACTAATGGTAACATATGTTACTAAATAAATTTAGAACAAATTATGTGTGGAATAGTAGGATATACAGGGCATAGATGTGCTTATGATATAGTAATCAATGGGCTAAAAAGGTTAGAGTATCGAGGTTATGATAGTGCAGGGGTAATAGTAGAGGGACAAAATAATGACTTTGAACTTAAGAAAACGAAAGGAAAAGTAGCCGATTTGGTTAGTATTTCTAAAGACTTGGAAGGTTCTGCTCATGTGGGTATGGGACATACGCGATGGGCTACCCATGGGGTTCCTAGTGATAGAAACTCTCATCCACATTTGTCTAATAACGGGAAAATAGCAATTATTCATAATGGAATTATAGAGAACTATGATACCATTAAGACTATGCTGATAGAGAAAGGATTTACTTTTGCTTCAGATACAGACACTGAAATTTTAGTTAATCTGATTCAATATATAATGGACACGCAGGAGGTGGATTTTCCTACAGCTGTGAGATATGCATTGAACGAAGTGTATGGAGCATATGCTATCACTGTGATGCATAAAGACCACCCAGGGCTTTTGGTTGTAGGTCGTTTAGGTTCGCCTTTAGCTATAGGGATAGGAGAAAATGAATATTTTGTAGCATCTGATGCTTCACCTTTCGTTGAATTTACCAAAGAGGCTATCTATCTTGAAGATGGGCACATGGCGACGATTTCTTTAGAAAAAGGAGTAGAAATCAGAGCTATTGTTGATAATTCAGTTGTTATTCCTGAAGTTCAAGAATTGAAATTAAGTTTAGAACAGATAGAAAAAGGTGGTTATGAGCATTTTATGCTTAAAGAAATCTTTGAACAGCCAAAATCTATCCATGATACAATGAGAGGCCGTCTTTTAGTAGATGAGGGAATTATAAAGATGGCTGGAATTTGGGATTATTTGGATAAATTTACCAAAGCAGAAAGAATTATTATTGTAGCCTGTGGAACTTCTTGGCATGCGGGATTGATAGGAGAATATCTTATAGAAGAATTTGCTAGAATCCCAGTAGAAGTGGAGTATGCTTCGGAATTTAGATACAGAAATCCTATTATTACTAATAAAGATATAGTTATTGCGATTTCTCAGTCAGGTGAGACGGCAGATACTATGGCAGCTATTAAATTAGCAAAAGAAAGAGGAGCGTTTATTTTTGGAATTTGTAATGTTGTAGATTCTTCTATTTCTAGATTCTCAGATGCAGGAGCATATACACATGCGGGGCCAGAGATAGGAGTAGCATCTACAAAGGCTTTTACAGCTCAATTAACAATATTATCCTTGCTGGCACTTAAGTTAGGAAAACATAATGGAAATCTTAGCAATGTGGATTTCATGAGTTTGATAACAGAACTAGATGCTATCCCTAAAAAGATAGAGGATGTACTAGAATCTACACATGATTATGTTAAAAAAATGGCGAAAGATTTTGTAAGTGCTTCAAATTTCTTATATTTGGGGCGTGGATATAACTTCCCTGCTGCATTAGAAGGAGCATTGAAGTTGAAAGAAATCTCTTATATCCATGCAGAAGGCTATCCAGCAGCAGAAATGAAGCATGGGCCTATTGCTTTGATTGATGAAAATATGCCAATAGTAATCATCGCTCCAAGAAAAGGTCATTATGATAAGATTGTAAGTAATGTGCAGGAGATTAAAGCAAGAAAAGGGAAAGTGATTTCTATTGTTAATAAAGGGGATGAGCAGGTTTCGGTAATGTCTGATTATGTGATAGAAATACCAGAAACATCAGAATGTTTTTCTCCAATAGTAGCATCTATACCTTTACAAATATTAGCTTATTATATAGCTGTTTATAGAGGAGTGAATGTAGATCAACCAAGAAACTTGGCGAAATCTGTGACAGTAGAATAAAAAAATATGATGGTAGGAAAATAATTTTTAAAAAAAATCGTTATCCTTTTTGAAAAATAAATAAATTATAAAAAAATAGATTTAATATAATGAAAAGAATCGTTCTTTTAGTTTCCGCAGCTTTACTAACTGCGGCATGTTCCTCAGGAGGAAAAAAAGGGAATTCTGGAAGACCAGATACCAAGGGAGAATTGGTGTCTAAAGAAAGTTCAAAATCTTTTGTTGCAGCGAGACCGCACGGAATGGTAGCAATACCAGGAGGGTCTTTCGTTATGGGACAGGCAGATCAGGACTTTACAATGACTCCAGAAAAAACCCAATTAAAGACAGTTACTGTTTCTTCATTTTTCATGGATGAAGCAGAAGTTACTAATGCTCAGTATAGATTGTTTATCAACTATGTAAGAGACTCTATTGCTAGAACTCTTTTAGCAGAGGCTGCAGGAGGAGGACAATCTTCAGGAGATGGTAAAGGAGAAGGGCGTAATTATGCGTATTTGTCTCAAAAAGGAGATAAAGAGAATAAGTCTGGATACCAGCAGTTCTTGGAATCTCAAGGAGGGAGAAATGGTTATAATGAGGCGAAAAGATTGGATTGGTCAGTTCCATTAGATTGGAATGTTAATCAATATCCAGATGCTAAATATGCAGAGATTTTAGAGTCTATGTATGTAGCGCCAGATAAGAGAGAAAATAACAAGAGAATTCTAGATGTTACTAAACTTCAGTACCGTTATGAGTGGGAAGACATCAAAGATGGATCTAAAGGACTTCGTTCAGAAAAGAAAACAAGTATAGCTGTTTATCCAGATACAACAGTATGGTTGAGAGATTTCAATTATGCTTATAATGAACCGCTATTTGACCAATATTTCTGGCATATTGCATATAAAGATTATCCTGTAGTAGGGGTTACTTGGGATCAAGCAAGAGCTTTTACTGACTATAAAACAAAAGCAAAAGCAGATTCTAATGCAAGATCTAAAAAGAGAAGACATTCTCCTATGAAATTCAGACTTCCAACTGAAGCAGAATGGGAATATGCTGCTCGTGGTGGTCTAGAAAATGCAGCTTATCCTTGGGGAGGTCCTTATTTGATGGATGATAGAGCATGCTATTTAGCAAACTTCAAACCTAAGAGAGGTAACTATATAGAGGATGAGAAAAAAGGTACATATATGTATACAGCTCCTGTTAAAAAGTTCCCTAAAAACGGATATGGACTTTATGACATGGCAGGGAATGTAGCTGAATGGACAGAATCTCCTTATAACAACTCTACTTATCAGTTTTCTTCTACATTGAATCCTTACATCTCTAACAGAGCCTATGTGGATGTTAAGAAAACTGTAAGAGGTGGTTCTTGGAAAGATATAGGATACCTATTGATGGTCGGTTCTAGAGACTGGGAGCGTAAAGACTCTGCTAGAAGTTACATAGGATTTAGAACTGTTCAAGACATACCAGAAGGAGCGTCTAAAATAAGAAGATAAAAAAACAAGAAAAAATTAAATAAAGTATAATCATTAAAAATTAAAAGTTATGTTTAAATCAAAAGATGCTGTATTAAACTTCATTTATTCAATGGGTGCAGCGGTAGTAATTTTCGGAGCGTTAGTAAAAATGACACACCTTCCTATTCCAGGTGTAAGTGGTAACTTTATCTTAGGATTAGGGCTTGCTGTGGAATGTTTCATCTTCATCGTGTTTGCATTCAACCCGCCAGCAGAAGAAACTAAATATGCATGGGAAAATGTATATCCAGAATTGATGGATGCTAATGCTACTCCAAAGCCAAGAAAGGCTGTAGAGTCTAAAGTTACATCTAACATTTCTGAATTAGAAGTTTCTTTATCTGATAAATTGGATAAAATGTTAGCAGATGCTAAATTAGATGTTGCTATGTTCGAAAGATTGAGAACAGGAATTGATAAATTCTCTCACTCTGTAGATCAAATTAACCAAACTGTAGATGTTTCTGCTTCTACTCACAAATATAACGAGCAAATGGCTTTGGCTGCTAATCACTTAGAAAGCATCAATGCACTATATGCTCTACAATTAGAACACGGAAGACAACAGTCTGAGTACAGCAAAAAATATGTAGCTGACATCCAAAAATCAGCTGAACAGTCAGAGAAGTTTAATGAAGAATTGAAAGGATTGACTACAAACCTTAATAGCTTGAACAGAGTTTATGGAGGTATGTTAACAGCGATGAAAGCTTAATTTCTCATTGTGATTTTTAAATAATTTTAAACCAAAAAAAAATTAAAAAATGGCAAAAGAGAAATTATCACCTCGTCAGAAGATGATTAACCTAATGTACTTGGTTTTCATCTGTATGTTGGCGATGCAAATTGACCAAGAGATTATTAGATCTTATTTTGATACTAATTCATCTCTACAAGAGTCAAGAGAGTTGACTGAAAATAAAACTGATAAAATTTTTGAGCAAACCTTAAAGGCTAAATCTGAAACTAATGAAGCAGCAGCTCAAAACTATGAGATTTATCAGGGATTGAAAGGAAAAATCAATGCTTTAGTAGAATCAATAGAAGGTATCAAAACTCAATTGAAGAAAGAGGCAGGATATAATGAAAAAGCTGGAGTAGAAGATAACTTCAATGCTTTGAATGGTACAGAATATTCTACAAATAAATTCTTTGATGAAGGTGACGAGAATGCACCTTCTAAGGTTGCTAAAGACTTAACAAAACAAATAAATGATCTTAGAACATTTATTGCTCAGTCTTTTGGGAATGTACCAGAAATGAAAAACCTAGTAGAAAGAGCTAACCAAACAATGGTTACTGAATTTCCAAAAGGAGAAACAAGAAATGGTAAAGGATGGTTACAATATAAATTCCATAACCAACCATTGATTGCTGCATTATCTAACTTGGAAGTTATCCAGTCAGAAGCTAGAAACTTACAGTCAGATGCTTTAGCATTGATGCTTCAAGAGAAAGTGGACGCTGATATCAAGTTTAACGCATACGAAGCTATCGTTGCTGGTCCTACAGTAATTATCCAAGGTCAGCCCGTAGAAGCTAAAGTATTCATCGGAACTTATTCTGATGATCCAAATCTTCAGTTCACAGGAGTTGATAGAACAACTAGAGGTATGGGATACAAAACTCTAGGAGGAGGAGTAGGAGAGCATACAATGAGTGGTACAGTTTCATATAGAAACTCTAAAGGAGAAATGGTAGCATTACCTTTCAAACACAACTATAGAGTAATCGCTGGAGCAGAAGAAGTTAAACTTCAAAGTGGAGCTTTGATTTCTGCTGATAAGATGAATGTACTATATAGAGGTGTAGAAAACCCTATATCTGCATCTATGCTAGGTGTTGATAACTCTACAGTAACTCTTTCTGCGCCAGGTGCAAGTGTATCAGGAGGTAGAGGTAAATGGGTTATCAGACCAGGAGCTGGAAATACTGTAAACATTACAGTGTCAGGAAAACAACCTAATGGAAAAGTGGTTTCTCAATCATTCCCATTCCGTATTAAGAGTGTTCCTGCACCACAAGGACAGATCAGATCTCAGAATGTAGTTTCTATGCCAGCAAGTTCTATTTCAAAACAAGTGATTTCGGCTGCTATACCTGATTTTGACTTCCCTGTAAGTTTCCAAGTAACAGGATTTAGATTCAAAGCGCCTGGAAAAGCAGCAATGTATGTGAGCGGAAACTCTCTAAGTGCAGCTGCTAGCCTTACAGCTGGATTGAGAGCTGGTGATGTATGTTATGTGTTTGATATCCAAGCTACTGCTACAGGATTGGGTGGACAAATGCTTAAAAATATCAGCCCAGTTGTCATAAATGTTCAGTAGTAAATAAATATAATTAATATCAAAATAAAATGAGAAGAATATTATTGTTCTTTCTTGTATTTACCTTCTTCTTTGCAGATGCTCAGAAGGGAAAAGGAAAAAAGAAAGCTGGAGCTAAAAAGACAGCTGTAGCCAAAAAAGGTAAAAAAGGTAAAGCAGGAAAGACTAAAACTGTTCAAGAAGAACCAGAACAACCAGCAGAGCCTGTTGTAGAGGTTAAAAAAGAGGAAGAGATTCCATTGAATCCAGTGAACTCTTTGAGTATCCTTAACTCAGATTCACCAGCTGCGTTGAGACACTACAGAAACTTGAATATAGTTAAGAAAGGGGATTCTCTTATTTCCGTAAAAAACAATCCAGTAAAATACGGATATGTAGAGGATAAGGATATTGTTAGAAGTATGGTGGTATGGGAAATTATTGATATGAACGAAAAAATCAATAGACCATTCTATTATAACTCTGATGGATTGGTAGCTTCTACAAAATCTTTGTACCAACTTCTTTTAGATGGAGTAAATGATGGCTCTATTAAAGAAGTGTATAAAGATGAGATGTTTAAAGATAGAATGACTAAACAAGAAATAGAAAATGCTACGAAATTCGTGCGTATCTCTGATGCATATATCGAAAGAGTCAATGCTGGGGAGAAAATTTCAGAAGAAGAGAAACAACAATACATAGATGTTTATGAAACTAAATCTGAAAATGTAAAGATGCTGAAGATCAAAGGTATGTGGTACATTGATCGTAGAGATGCACAGCTGAAATACAGATTATTAGGTATTTCTGCTATGGGTAAAGACCCATCATCAAATGCCTTGACAGGACCTAATGGAGAACCTCTTGGTAATGCTGATGAGCTTATTGATTTATTCTGGGTATTCTACCCAAGTGCAAGGGAAGTATTGGCAAATGCAGTAGTATTTAACAATAAGAACTTGTCTTCTGACCTTACTTTTGATGATTTATTGAATGCAAGAAGATTCTCTTCTATCATCTATAGATCTGAAAATGGGTATGGTACAGGGAACATCAAAGACTACATCCCGAATGATGCTAACGCTCAACTAGAAGAGAGTGAAAGAATCAAAAACCAAATTCTCGAGATGGAGAATGATATGTGGAATTATTAATTTTATTATAATTTTAACATAATAACCTAGGCAAATTTTGCCTAGGTTTTTTTATTTTTGTGTTATGAGAGATACAGAATACATCATTGTAGGAGATGGATATGCGGCTTTATTTTTTGCACATCAGCTACTAAAAGAAAATAAAAATTTTGTTATTTTTTCAGAAGGTAAAAAGAGCGCCTCACAAATTTCGGCAGGGATGATAAATCCTGTAGTTTTGAAGCGTTTTACTTCTTTTTGGCTGGCAAAGGAGCAGATAGATTTTTTGCATAAAACTCTGTCTGAAATACAGCAGTATACAGGCAAGAATTATTTAATAAATAAACCTATCCAAAGGATTTTTCATAATGAAGAAGAAAGAGAACTGTGGAATAAAAAGATGAAAGAAGAAAGCCTTAGGCCTTTTTTGCACCCTGTTTTTGAGGAATTGGATGTGGTGAAAAATCCATTTAGTTCAGGTAGGGTAAATCATTCTGCGAGGCTCGATGTAGAGGCATTCTTTGGAGATATTTTACAATATTTGCAAAAAAATGAATATCTGATAAAAGAAAGATTTGATTACGCTGCTCTTGATGTAGAAAACTCTCATTATAAGGATATTAAGTTTAAAAATATTGTTTTTGCGGAAGGAATAGTCGTGAAGCATAATCCATATTTTAGAGAAATCCCTATTCATATTAACAAAGGACATCATTTGGTGGTAAATCTCTCTGTGCCGCTGGAAGGGGATTTTACGATTAAGAAAAAACATTTTATTTTTCCATTGGAAAACGGAAAATATTATTACGGAGGAACTTACGATAGGGAAAGAACTGATGAAAATGTAGATGAAGAGGCGAAAGAGCAGCTGATGAACGGGCTGTCTCAGTTTTATCCAGAAAAATTCGAAGTGGAGGAAATCAATGTAGGATTTCGTCCTACCGTGGCGGATAGGAGACCTATTTTAGGAAGACATGAAAAGCATAAAAACCTCTATGTTTTCAATGGGCTGGGAGCGAGAGGAATCCTAAACGGATGCTATTTTTCAAAGGAACTTTTTGATTTTATTGAAGGTAAAAAAGACCTGCTTCCTGAGGTGAATTTGACCAGATTTACAGAACCGAAATAAATAAAAATCCCACCATTTGGCGGGATTTATTTTTTGAAATTAGTCAAGGTGGATATTATCAATCAATCGGACTCCATCGACCAAAACAACGATAAACGCTCGGTAATTCCTTCCGTTTTCGATTTTATCTACTTCTTTCAAGGTTTCTTCATCTGCGATGATGAAATATTCCAGCTCAAAATCAGAGTTCTCAAAGGTTTTTTCTACAAATGTTTTGACATCAGAGAGGCTGGATTTTCTGAACATCTCGTTGGCTTTTACCAAAGTAGCATAGATAAGTTTGGCTTTATCTCTTTGCTCAGGGCTTAGCCTCATATTTCGGGAGCTCATCGCCAGTCCGCTGTTTTCTCTGAAAATAGGCATTCCGACAATGTTGATAGGCAGTTGCAGTTTTTGAACTAATTTTTTGATAATTGCCAACTGCTGAAAATCTTTGTCGCCAAAATAAGCATTATCAGGCTGTACCTGTCTGAAAAGTTCCTCCACTACAGTTCCTACACCATCAAAATGCCCAGGTCTGGATTTTCCTTCCATTTCGTTTTCTAACCCGTCAAAATCATAGCTTTTTCGCTCTAATCCATTAGGGTAAAGGTCTTCTACGGATGGAGTATAGACGGCGTCTACATTTTTAGTTTTTTCTAAAAGGTCAATGTCTCCTTCTATGGTTCGTGGATATTTTTCTAAATCCTCAGGGTTGTTGAACTGAGTAGGATTCACGAAAATAGAAGAAACTACGATATCATTTTCCTTTCTGGCTCTCTCGTAGAGTGAAAGGTGTCCACCATGCAGCGCGCCCATTGTAGGAGCGAAACCTATTTTTAGCCCTTTGTTTTTGGCATTAGCGATATAAATTTGTAAATCTTTAGCGTTTCTAATAACTTCCATAATGATAAAATAATATTCGGTAAAATTAGAAAAAATTAAAGTAAAAATTATGCCAAATGAAATATTAAATTTAACTCGTTTTATTGGACTTTATTTTGTAAATTTGTGCAGGTCAAGTTTCAGACCTTAGATAATGAGAAGAAAACTTTAAATTTAATTATAGCATCATGTCAAAAATCAAAGTAGGAATCAACGGATTCGGTAGAATTGGGAGTTTAGTTTTCAACGCAATGGTTGAAAGAGATAACATCGAGGTTGTAGGAATTAACGACCTTGTGAATGCTGAATACATGGCTTATATGCTAAAATATGATTCAGTTCATGGGAAATTCGCAGGAGAGGTTTCTGTAGAAGGGAACGACCTTATCGTAAACGGAAAGAGAATAAGAGTAACTTCTGAAAGAGATCCTAACAACTTGAAATGGAATGGAGTAGGTGCGGAATACATCGTAGAATCTACAGGGCTTTTCTTAACAAAAGAAACTGCTACTGCCCACCTAAATGCAGGTGCGAAAAAAGTGGTTCTTTCTGCTCCGTCAAAAGATGATACGCCAATGTTTGTAATGGGAGTAAACCACAAAGAACTAAAAGCTGACCAAAATATTTTCTCTAACGCTTCTTGTACTACCAATTGTCTCGCTCCATTAGCAAAAGTGGTTCATGACAACTTTGGGATTGTAGAAGGGCTGATGACTACTGTACACGCTACTACGGCTACACAGAGAACTGTGGATGGCCCATCTATAAAAGACTGGAGAGGTGGTCGTTCAGCATTGTTGAACATCATTCCTTCTTCTACAGGTGCTGCTAAAGCGGTAGGAAAAGTGATTCCTTCTCTTAACGGAAAACTGACAGGTATGGCGTTCAGAGTGCCTACTGCTGATGTTTCTGTGGTGGATTTAACGGTAAGATTAGAAAAAGCAACTTCTTACGATGAAATTTCTCAAGCTATCAAATCTGCTTCAGAAAACGAATTAAAAGGAATTTTAGGCTATACAGAAGATCCTGTGGTATCTCAGGACTTTATAGGAGATAAGAGAACTTCTATCTTCGATAAAGGAGCAGGAATCATGCTTTCTCCTAACTTTGTGAAGCTTGTATCTTGGTATGACAATGAGACAGGATATTCTAACAAATTGACAGATTTGCTGGCTCATTCAGCGACATTATAATAAACAAAGAGCCTCTAAAAAGAGGCTTTTATTTTTTATGAGAAATTTTTCAAAATTACCTTTTCAGATGCGGCGAAACCAGTTTATAGGTTTAGGGATTTTAGGAATCCTTATTTTGGTTTTTCAGTTGGTTTTTTATTGGTTTAAAAACACTGAAAAGCACGAGCCTGTCGTTGTAGAATTTGTAAATGAAAATGCAGGAAATGAATTGGTTTTATCAGAATTTAACCCAAATGAACTCACCGCTGAGCAGTGGAAAAATCTTGGTTTTACAGAACGGCAGGTCAAAACCATTCTGAATTATAAAGAGCTGGTCGGCGGAGAATTTCTCTCAAAGGAACAGCTGGCAAAATGCTACGCCATTTCTCCTGAAAAATTTGCGGAAATAGAGGCATATATTCTGCTTCCGGAGAAAACCAGTAAGAAAAATAATTTTGAAAATTCTTTTACCAAGAAAGAACTAAAAATATCAGGGAAATTCAATCCTGATTCCTATTCAGCGAAAGATTGGGAGAATATGGGCTTTTCCCAAAAGCAAGCCGAAGCGATTATTAAATACAAAAACTATCTCGGTGGAAGTTTCCGAAGCAAGGAGAAATTTAGGGAATGTTTCATCATCAGCCCAGAAAATTACCAGCGGCTGGCACCTTATCTGCTTTTGCCTGAAACTGCGCCTGATTTCGCTCCAAAACCGAAAGAAAATAAACCTAAAATAGAATACACTTATTTTGACCCAAATGCTTTGGATGCGCAGGGCTGGCAGAGATTAGGTTTTTCTGAAAAACAAGCCCAAGTAATCGTAAATTACAGAGATAAAAATCTGAAAGGAAGTTTTAAAAATCTGGAAGATATTGAAAAATGCTTTGTGATTTCGGCGGAAAAATTTCAAGAGCTGAAACCTTGGATAAAACTCCAAATCCGAGAGAAAGAAGAACCTACTAAAGCTGTGGTATCAGCCAAAACAGATTTCTCTAAAATAGACCTGAACAGCATTACTTTCAAGCAGTTGGTAGAATTTGGCTTTAATGAAAAGGCGGCGGCAAGCTATTTAGGCTACCGAAAGAAATTAGGAGGATTTGCCGATAAACAGCAGATTTTGGAAACTTATAATGTGGATAGAGACTTGGCAAGGGATTTGATTTCCACCAGCCCGATGGATGTTTCTAAAATCCAGAAATACGCTATCACAGATGCTCCAGAGGATTTCCTGAAAACGCATCCATATTTCCGAAAATACGGCGAAAAAATTATTTTCTACAGAGTGAGTTTTCCATCAGAAAAAGAGATTTTTAAGAAGATAAAAGCCACTCCTGAGGAAATCACAAAAATGAAAATGTATTTGAAATAATGATAATAAAAAAGTATGAGCGAAAACTCATACTTTTTAATTTATTGTAGTTTGTTAGAATCAGCGATGAATTGTTTCAATCCATTATCAGTCAAAGGATGATTCAAAAGATTCAGAATAGAAGCAAGAGGAGAAGTTACCACATCTGCACCTATTTTAGCACAATTTATGATATGCATAGGGTTTCGGATAGAGGCTGCAAGTATCTTAGTTTCAAATAGATAGTTGTCATAGATTACTCGGATATCCTCTATCAGCTGGATGCTGTCAGTAGAAATATCGTCTAATCTTCCTAAAAAAGGCGAAACATAGGTAGCGCCTGCTTTCGCTGCCAAAAGAGCCTGTCCAGCAGAAAATACCAAAGTACAGTTGGTCTTTATCCCATTATCCGCGAAATATTTTATCGCTTTTATTCCGTCTTTGGTCATTGGGATTTTTACTACTATTCGCTCGTGTAGGGCTGCCAGTTCTTTCCCTTCTTTTATCATACCTTCGTAGTCAGTAGAGAGCACCTCGGCGCTTACATCTCCATCTGAAATTTCGCAGATATCTCTATAATGCTGTAGAATAGCTTCTTTTCCTTTGATTCCTTCTTTTGCCATAAGGGAAGGATTGGTTGTAACTCCATCCAAAATACCAAGATTTTGGGCTTCTCTGATTTGTTCTAAATTTGCTGTGTCAATAAAAAATTTCATCTTTCTTGATTTTAAAAAGGGTACGAATTTAGCGTTTTATTCTCAAATGAGCAAAATTAGTCTTCTATATAGATGATTTGCCCGTCTTCCAGCTGATAGGCAGTCCCTACTTTTTTTCCTTTGGTTTTGTTTTGGGAATTGTTTTGGTCAGCGGAAGGCGTGTATTTTTCTATTTTGTTTCCTTTTTTGGTGATGATTTCCATATTGTCTTTCCCAGGGTTTTTCACCACGGTAAAGTCTTCTTTGCTGAAAACTTCGGTCATGTTCATATTCATTACCATAGCCACCATCAGAGCAACAGCAAAAACCATTGCTACATCAAAAAGATTGACCACTACACTCAGCGGATCAGTGTCTTCTTCTCGCTTGAAAATAGGAACTCTTCGGCGTTTGTTTCTCATATCTTGCCTTTGTTTTGGGTTAGAATTTGTGCTACATAGTCCAGATTGTTGGTGTCTTTGGCGTACCATCTTTGTTTGAATTGCAGGGTAATCATCCCGATTAAACTGATAACTAAGCCCACTACCGTAGTGGCGAAAACTACCTGCATATTGTAAGCCATTCCAGAGATGTCACCCGAAGAAAGTCCCGTGAGAGCAGGGCTCATCGCGATAAGAGTTCCGATAAGTCCTAATACAGGCCCTACTTTAGCGAGTAGTTTAGAAGTTGCGATATCTTTTTCAGCTTCATTTTCAAAATTAGAAATCATAAAATCTGAATAAGCGTCATTCGGCGGATGTGCGAGCAGGTCGCGTAGATAGCGGATGTAGAGCGAGTTATCTTTCTTTGGGAGAAGGTTTCTCAGCTCGTCTATATTTTCGGATGATAGGTTTTTTATTGCATTGTCTAGAGCTTTATCGTTCTTGAATTTGGTTACAAACTGATTGTAAAAACTCCCTGTAAGAAGAAGAGCGCGAACGAAAAGTATTAGAAGAATAATAACATCTGGAATAAGAAGGCTATTTGCTACCCAGAATAAAACCTTTGATATTGTTTCCATTTTTATAACTGATTGTTTCTGTTTTTTATTTGATTATGATTAAATTTTAATTTGTTGATTAGATAAACTAGATTGTTTTACTTTAAATTTTAAATAAAATATGAAAAGTTATCTTACTTTATTATTTTATTAGATGATAATTTAAATTTTATATCTTGTTTTTTAATATTTTTATCTACCTTTTTGATTTTTATAGATGTTATTTTTAATTTATCATCTTGTTTTTTTAAATTTTAATATTAATTTAATGTGTTTCTATTATGATTTTGTTTTTTTATAGACTATTGATTTTAATTTTATCTCTTTAATTTCCAATACCATCTATTTATCATCATTCCTAAGATGAAAATTCCAATAAATAAGATAAAAGAAATTCCTAAGAACTTGAAAGAAATAGGTTCGCTTTTGGGAACATAAATAAGATTGCTGCTGGAAGTGATTATCAATCCTAAAATACCGATGAACAAGCTGGTAAGCAGATGAACCTCAATGCGGAAATCTCTTTCAGGGAAAAACGCTTGGATGCACCACGCTCCACCGATGATAAACAGCGCCGAACCTGCCGAAAACAGCATGGTAATGGTGAAAAAATCCATTCCTGAAAAGTAAAAAAAGCTCTGTGTAAGGAGATAAAACAAAACAGGAAACATCAGCAGGGCAGGGCAGGCTTTTAGAAAGGTGTTCCATCGGTTTTTCTCTGCGAAGAAAAGTCCTTTCAGTTCGGAGAAACAAAAGGCAAGACAGAGGGCAACTTCTATGGTTACCAGCACCGCGATATTGCTTAGTATAGAGGGCGTTTCGAGGGCGTTTTGTATCGTTACCTGCGACTGTTCCATCGCATATGGATAAGCCCAAAACAGAAACACGACCGACAAAACCGCGGCTACCGCGACTTGCCAAAGTTTCCAAAAACTGAATTTCAGTACGGCATTGATGAGGATAAAGACCAATAAAATATTTAAAACTAACTGCATTTTTTCTCTACTTCAAGGTGTGGTTTCTTATCGAGCAACTGATAAATTTGATGCCTTTTTCGGTTCTTAAAAAACTAAAAAGGTCTTGGTGACGGAATTTCCCATTCTCGTCATGATTTGTGATAACAAGACTGAAAAAAGGATATTTAGACATGTTTCTTCTGCCGCAGTTATTATAATGATGCTGGATTTTTTGCTCTATATCATCGGTAAGCGGAGTATAGTTTTCTACCATGATTTGCACATTTTTCTTGTTCTTGTAGCCTTCCAGCCTTTCTAATAAAATAGCATGATTTTTTTCTAAAAAATCTTTTGCAGGTTGTGATATCCAGCCTTTTTCTTCGTCCCAATAGACGATTTTTTCATATGAATTTTTTAGAATGCTTTTTTTGCTTAGATTTTTGAAAAACTTTTGGTTTAGGAAGTTTTCAAATAATTTTTCATTGTCAATGAAGGAATAATATTTCCCATTTGTCCCCAGAAAACTAACTCTTTCGGTAGATTTTTCAGGTTGGCTCTGGATACGGAGTGAGTGGAAGTCCAGAGTAAGCTGGTCATCTTGGAAATTTTTAACCAAAACCTCGTTTTTAGTGTTGATAAGAAGGTTTTCTCCGCCAGCCCAGTAGGGATGTTCATCATCATCACTATCTTTCATTAGTTTCGCTCCTTTTAAAGCAACAGAAAGTCCGTTTTCAAAAGGTGTCATATCATTGTATAGAGCTGGGATAGCCACTTTTCCTGCTGTGTTAAACATACCGACATTTCCCGTTTTAGAATCTCGGAATTTGATGAAACCTTCATTTTCGCAGTCAAACGCCATATCAAAGACATAAAGGCTGTCTTTTCCGAATTTTTTTCCGTTTTTCAGCATGTAGTAGCTGTTAAATTCTCCATTGGCATCTTCCATAAAAGCAGCGATTTTGTCAAACTTATTAGCCGAAGTAAATCCCTTGAATTTGGGTTCTATCATCACTTCTCCTTTGCTGTTTTTAAAGCCGAAAAGATATTCTTCATCATCATAAAAGTAAGTCCAGATGTCTGATTTTTGTGCAAAAACACTACAAGATGCCAGTAGCGAAAGGAAAAAAACTTTTAGTTTCATAAAGATGTTTTTAGTATTTAATGTACTTACAAAGATAGAACTGAAATTTTAAATATGAACGAAAATTATCAATTTATTAAGTTTAAAATTAAAAATAAAACTGTTTGAAATACGGCTCGTACTCCAAACAGTTTTTTTAGGAATTACTCATTTTTTCTTTTTTTCTTGAAATAAATCAGCAGCCCGATGAATGCAGCTAAAATTCCTCCGCCTATGAGCAGTCCGTTCAGCGGCATTTTTTCTTTGGCTTGTTCTGGATTTACTTCTTCTTTTTTCAGGACTTTTCCTTCTTTGGTATTGATTTCCTCAGTACTTCCTGTTTTCATTTTTTGAAGCTCAGATTTGTATTCTTTGGCTTCATTTTCATGAAGTTTCCCTGCGATGTAGTTTTGCAGTTTCTCGTTATTTGCGGAGAAAGAGGAGGACTCAGCCCCGAATTCCTTTACTAATCCGTTGTGCATAGAAGCAAGGTTGGAAATCTGTTCTGCAGAGGCTTTCCACATGCCTTTTCGTGTGGCTTCCAGCATTACGGCTGTTACGGTTTGTAGGGAAGCTCCGTTTTCTTTGTGAATGAATTCTCTGATGCCCAGCTTGTGTTTGTCCTCTACATAGGTTTCGTAGAGTTCGTTCCACATTTCATCATCTATCAGCTCTGAGCGTGTGGCTTCCCAGCCGAACATGTTGGTGGTGATTTCCGCAATCTGCCCTGCGCTGGAAGCTTTCCCTTTCATTTTTTCTTTGATGTATTTAGGGTTGAAAATAGTCGCTCTGGCTTCTACTCCTACGGCTTCTTTCAGCTCCTGCATACGCATATTTTTGCGGTTTCTGTAATCTGCAAAATAGGCATCTGGGTCTTTTCCTGTGACTTCTTTTATGGCAGTGTTCATCCCTCCCATGAATTCGAATACATGGTCAAGGCTCAGAGCGCCCCAAGTGTTGTTTTGTCTGGCGTGGATGAGAATATCCGTATTTTTCAAGGCTGCTTTTAGCATTCCTTTTTCATATTTTCCCCATTCTTTTTCGTTTCCGTAGAAAGCACCCATGTTGTGCATGTAGGTTTCGGCGATGTCTTTTTGAGAATCCCATTTGTCTCCTGCAAGCATCATTTCTTTAGTTCCAGTGTCGTATCTTCCCTGCTGTCCCCCGAAAATACGATAGTTGGACATTTCACGGGCTTGTTTAGGGCTTACCCCAGCATTTACAAGTTCTTTTTCTATGGCGATGTTTCCAGCGTTTACTTGGTTTTCAAAGTTTTCATCTTTTGCATTGGCTGCCAGTTCTACAGCTTTTGTTAAAAGGAATAAACGCGATGCTGCCAAATCTCTGAACTGTCCAGAAGTCTGAATGACAATGTCTATTCTCGGTCTGCCCAGCTCTTTTGATGGAATCAGTCTGACATCTACCACCCTTCCGAAAGAATCTCTCACAGGTTCTACGCCCAGCATATAAAGGGCTTGAGCGATGGAAACGCCCTCGGTCTCTATGAACTCACTGCTCCAAAAAGTGTAGGCTATCTTTTTAGGATATTCGCCTTTGTGGTTTTTTCTGTATTCTTCTATCGTGTTTTGGGCAAGTTTCACGCCTCTTTCCCAAGCCATTTCAGAAGGTGTCATTTCTGCATTCACGGCATAGAGATTTCTTCCCGTAGGCACAGCTCTTGGGTTGGCAACGGCATCACCGCCAGAAGAAGGCGCTACATAACCGCCATTTAGAGCATTGAAGAAAGATTTTAGCTCCATTTCAGGGCTTTTTAGCAGGCTTTCTTTGTAGAAAACAACATTATTGATAGTCTGTTCTATATCCAAAATCGCCATCGCTCTTTCTTTCTGCTCTTTTGGGATTTGGTTGGTTTCAGGCTTTTGTCCAGCTTTAGGCGTGGAGACTTTTAGTTTTCCTCCGCCGAAGCTTGGTTTTTCGCCAAGTCTTTCTCCTCGTTTTACTTTTTCCATCAGCTTTTTAGCAACGAACTCGGGCATTCCATCAGGGATTTTACCTGCTTTTAGTTGTTTCTCTACTTCGGTAAGTTCGCCATTTTTGGACTTCATTTTCTTCTCCATTGCTTTTTTTACGAAATAAGGCATTTCTCGCTGTGGCGTGAGGAGTTCTCTGGCTTTTTCGATTTCTGATACCGAGATTTTTGCTGTTGCTGCGATAAAATCAGGACTTACAGCTTTTCCATTAAGGATTTGTAAAACGATATTTTTAGCAGGATTAAGGTAATTTTCGGTAAAGAAAGCCTTTCTTTTCAGCTGTTGGTCAGTCACTTTTCCTGAAATTTTATCCAAAGCGGCCAAACTATACGCCAGCGGGTCGGTGCTCATTGCCAGAACGGTGGAGCTGATTTTATCCGAGCTGTAAGGAACGCCCATGGTGTAAAATTCTCCATTGATTTTTTCCGTAGCGATTTCCTCCGCGAAGTTTTCCAGTTTGTCTATTTCCTCCTCGGAATAAGGTTTGGAAGTGATGCTGTCTAATCTCAAATCCCTGTGTAAGCCCATTTTAACGGCTATTTTCTTTATTTGTAGAGAAATATCTTTTTTGTGGGCTTCGTCTTGGGCTTTGTAATAATAATTGATTTTATCCAAAAGTTCATTGAATATAGTACGAGCCTCACTTTCCGTAAATGCTGGTGTCAGGTACGAGATTAAAGTCGCATAAGTGCGGCGTTTTGCGATGATGCTTTCCCCGATGTTTCCTATCGTGTAGTAGTAGAAATGAGGAACAGCACCCACCAAAACATCGCCCCAGTCATCGCTGGAAAGAGCCACTTGTTTATTGGGGGTAAATTCTAAACTTCCATGTGTTCCGAAATGAATCATAGCATCCGCCTTGAAGCCTTTTTGAGCCCAAAGATAAGCCCCAATGTAGGCATGTGGAGGGATTTCTTTTACGCCATGATTTACTTTAAACTCATCATCTGTGCTCAGTGCAGCAGGCGGCTGAGGAAGAATAGCCACATTTCCGAAAACTATTCTGGAAACCGCCAAATATCCTTTTCCATCTTTTTTAGTTCCCATAAAACCTTCAGAAACGGCACCATTATTCTTCATTACTTCTTCATACATTTGGGTTTGCACGGAGTTTTTGAGCCAGTCTGTGTATTCTGCATCGTTTATGAGAGCAGGTTTTCCATTTTGGATAAAATTGTCAAAACTGCCCATCGCATTGCTGTTATAGACATTTCCCTGTGTGTTGATGAGTTTCTGAAAATCAGCCTCGTTTTCAGGAAGTCCTGCGACATTGTATCCTTCGGATTTCATTCTTTTCAGGAAATTGTACAGCGAAGAATTAGTTTCTAATCCCTGCGCAACGAGAGAGTTTTGCCCTTGTCCTTTGAAGTAATAAATGGCAACTTTCTTGTTCTGATTGTTTTTCTTTTTTAAGTTGATGAAATTATTAACAATCTGAGTAAATTTTTTCAATCGGTCAGGAATGGTTTTGAAAACGACCATTCCATCGTTTCTTTTCTCCTGAGCAATAAGGACATATGGATACACCGCACCGTCCAGCTCTGGCATTACGATGGTCTGCCCCATAAATCCACCAAACATTCCCATAGGGTCTTTTAGCCAGTCTTCTTCCAGCTGAATAACGGAAATAGGCGTGAAAATCGGGATATTTTTTTCTTTTAGCCAATCCACGGTCTGTTCAGGATTGGTCATCTGTAGTCTTCCGTGTGGGAAATAAATCACGGCATCAGGGTTGATTTGTTCCAAAAATTCAACTCTCTTACCGAAAGAAGCGAAAGGATAGACATTTAGCCCAGATTTCTGAAGAGAAACGATGATGCTGTCTATGTGTGCTTTGTTCCCAGAAAAAGGGTCGTGGATACCAGAAACGATGGCTATTTTTGGTTTTCCTTCTTGGTAAAGATTATTTTTTTTGAGGTAATCTTCATAGGCTTTTATATCAGAAAATGCGACTTCTTCATCAATATGAAAGAAAACATTTTCTTTTTTCTCTATGACTTTTTCAGGCTCTTCGGCAAAGAATTTTTTGCCATCGATGTATTTTCGGACATATCTCGCAAAGCTTTGGAAGTTTTTCTTGTTTCCGCTGGAAAGATAGCTGTCCACTTTTTCTGATTGAGATTCGCTCAGACTGCTGATGTCGTTTTCGGGCGAGGTCACAGACACGAAATGCGTAGGGACTTTTTCAGCGGTTTTTATAATGGTATTTCGCTGATTTTCATCTATTTTAATACCCATTCCCCAAGCCAGAACGAAATCATAATTTTTCAATTTATCGAGCTGGTCTAGTGGCACATCTTCGAATTTGATAAAGCTGTCTTCATTGGACAGCGCCATATTGGACACTTGGTAATTTGGGAAATTCACCAATGCTATGCGGGTAGCAGAAGCCCATTTGCTCCATGCGAAATATCCCAAAGAAACGGCAAGAAGTCCTAATATAATGGATAAAATTCTTTTTTTATTTTTCATAATTGTTTAACTTTTATCATTGATTTTCAAGGTTATAACTCTTTGATTAAATCTTTTGTAAAAATATGGAATCTTATAAAGGATTCTAAAAAGGAAAGGGTATCTGCCCTTGTCATAATCACTCATAAAGTATTCATTTTCAATGTGTATTTTGGGATTCCAAGTTTTCATTTCTTTGGAATTTAGAAGAGACCATTTGAATTCTGGGCGTGTTTTTCCTTTCATTGTTCCTAATGAATCATGCTTTTTTGAATTTCCAACCAAGGAAAAAGCCAGCATATCAAACACTACGGTAACCTCTTCAAAATGAGCGCACAAAGAATTAAAAAAGTTCTGAACATCTTTTGGGTCAAAATACATCAAAACACCTTCTATTATGAGTAAAACAGGCTTTCTGTGAGCTTTTACTATTTCTATCCATTTGTAATCAAATAAAGATAGTGAAATAAATGTATTTGTCTCATTTTCAGTGAATAAATGCCGACGAAGCTCAATTACTTCTGGTAAATCAAGGTCGTACCAATGGGTGATTTTAGGCGAGCCAATGCGCTGATAACGAGCATCTAACCCTGAGCCTATCTGCACCACTACTGCATCAGGGTGTTTTTCGACGAATTTTTGAGCTTCGTTATCTATTAAATTTGCTCTGATGCAGACTCCTGCCTGAGAAAATTTAGCATTTTTAAATTTAGAAAAATCGTAATCAATTTTATTGATGATTTCTAAAGCTTTTTCATCATAAAGCAAGGCATTGGAAGGTTTTTTCCGTGTTTCTTCAGCCTTTGCCCAAAGAGTGATGAGCATGGTTTCTGGAACATCTTGTAATTGATTGGTCGAAAATTTATTTTCCATTTTTGGAATCTTTATGGTGTTGAAAATGATTTAGTTATCGTCCGTATCTTGAACTTTTTTATTGAAATTCCATTTTAAGCCTAAATAAAATGTCCTTCCGATATCCACGGTGGAGTAGAAGCCTACTTTGTCTGCAGTGTAGTCGAAAATATTATTAATTCCACCCGTCAGAGTAAAGCCCATCGGAAGCTTTAAAGCCAGCTGCAGCCGCCAGATAGAGTAGGGCGCATAGCTGACGAAAGAGCTGCTGTCATCATCATATATTTTAGTTTGGCTGAGGTATTTCCCGCTGATGATGATGCTCGGGATGTAATATTTAGCCGAAGGAATGTATTCCGCCTTGAAAGTCAGCGTGTGCGGGCGGTTTTCGGATCTTTTTTTTCCAATGTCGTAGTAGGAATAAGAACCTTTGAAATGGAAGTTTTTGTTCAGTTTGTATATCGCTGATACTTCGGAACTTAGCACATCTGTGTTTCCATGGAAATTGACATGGCGAAGGGTGTCTCCGATGTTCCCTCTCAGATTGATTTTATCCTTTATTTTTGAATATTGAGTGATGAAAGTCAGGTTCAGTTTTTTAAAGTTAAAATCAATGGAAATATTGAAATTATCGCTTGTTTCTGGTCTTAAATTTTTGTTCCCCATAAGCTGGAATCCTCCTCCCCAAGGGTGAAACCAGTTGGTATAGAGTTCTTTAAGTGTAGGCGAACGGAACCCGCCTGAATATCCAGCGCGAATGGTCATTGTTTCATCAAATCTATACATTCCCGACAGGCGGAAAGTGAAATATTGTTTAAAAATAGAGTGGTAGTCCATTCTGGCGCCTGTAACGAGCGTCACAGCGGGATTTATCACCCAGTCCTGCTGTGTGAAAGCGGAGTAAGTCTGGGCGTTTTCCCTGCCTCCTGTGCTTTCATTTTTGAACATGAAGTTCAGTAGTTTTTCCGAAAGCACCTCGCCGCCTGCTACAAGGGTATGTTTTTTAAACAAATTCTGGTTGTATTGAGAGCTGATTCTCCAGACTTCGTTTTCGTATTTTTTTTCTTTTTCTTTGATTTTTCGGAAATAATCATACTTGTCGTATCGGTCAAAAGTCCCTGAAACGATGAGGTTTTGATTATCATTAAATTTAATATTGGTTTTTAGACCTAAATTATAATTATAATATTGTTCTCTAACTATTTTGCTCGCTGGCGTGCCTGGGTTTCGTTCACTGAAATAGTAGCCAGGCGTAAGGCTGAAGTTTATTTTAGGACTGAGGTTAAATGTCAGTTTTGGATTGATTCCGTAGTTGGTAAATCCAGCGACATTCAGCTCATTATAGACTCCGCCGGTGGAAATTCTGTCTGTAATGATGTAGGGTTCTCTCATCTTGTAGAAAGAAGAAATGCGGAGGTTTCCCCATTTTTGTTTCGTTCCTATGGAGAGATTTACCTTGTGGTCTCTGCTGCTGTCGTAGAGGTAGCCAGCATTGATGTCCAGCGGACTTTTGGAATCTTTGGTGATGATGTTGATCACTCCACCGATGGCATTGGAACCATAGAGCGAGGATGAAGCTCCTTTTATGATTTCTATCCGCTCGATGTTGTCTATATCTATCCTGTCGTAGTCTATGTTGTCAAAGGTTTCGCCCGCCATTCTTTCGCCGTTCATCAGGAAAAGAATATATTTCCCACCGAATCCCATCATATTGATATTAGGACTTCCGCCATTGTATGTGAAATTGATGCCTGAAAATTCGTTTTCCAAGAATGTTTTGAAATCAGTAGACTGAGATTTTTTAATATCTTCAGCGGTTACCACCTGCACTGTGATAGGGATATCTTTCAGTTTTTTTTGTGAGTGGGTGGCAGTGATGACAACTTCTTTGATTTCAGTTTCTTTCTCTTTTGTCTTTTGCTGTCCATAGAGAGGAACTGTGGCAATGAGTGAGAGAAAAAATGCTTTTTTTAACATGTTTAATTTTTCTTGATTTATAAAAATGGAATTGCCGTAAAAATATGGCAATTCCATTCACAATTATTTTGTTATAAAATAAGATTACTACAAAAAGCGACTAGAATTTTCCATCTGAACTAACCTGATACTTGAATTTAGGATACCCTGCTTTACCTCTATCGTTATAATAGTGGTTCACTTGGAATTTTACAAATTTTCCTTTAGCTGTTTTCAAGATATACACCCATTGATTTGGAGCATAAACACTAGGCCAAGCTACTCTATTGTTAGGAGAAATATTTAAATATCCGGTTGTGCTACCAAATCCTCCGGAAATGATAGAAGAGTATGTTCCTTCCTGAGATGTTGGAGGATATCCTATTTCCATAGTTCCTTTTATGTCTTTAGTATATCCTGTAGTAGGAGCTTGATTTACAGATGCATAGTCTTTACTGTTAGTATTTATAGCTTCTCCTTGCCCGCTTCCAGACTCACCTCCGTTTAATTTTACATAATAAGAAGTAAATGCGATATCCCATTCCAGACTTGTTTTAGGGTTTGTAACTGTAACTTCAGTTCCTGTTTCAAAAGAGAAGTATTTCCATTTAGTTTTATCAGTTGTATCTAAAGTTACTTCTTTTGTTTGAGCATTATTGTTTGAATTATTTGAAGAAGGTGTATCATCATTATCTCTGCTACAAGATGTTACAGTGAATAGACTTACTGCTAAAAGAGGTATCAATATTTTTTTTGCTTTCATTTTTTATGTATTTAAGGGGTAAAAATTAAAATTTATTGTTACTGTTTGCTACTTGATATTTAAAAGTGATAAATCCAGTAGTATTTTTGGTGCTGTGATTATAGCTTGTTAATTGGATTTTAGCAGCTTTTCCATCGGCAGTTTTTACGATATAAACCCAATTGTTTTGTGTGAAAGAAGGAGGATATGAGAAAGTCTGCCAGCCATTATCATTTATAAGATTATTTTTTAATTCTGTTTTTTTAGCTTCAGTTAAATCTTTGAAAAGATTAAATTGCTCCATTTTATTCCAAAAAGCAGTTGAAAAACCTGTGTAAATCACAGGGGAACTTACAACTTCTGCTATTCCTCTTCCTACGAAAGTTAATCTTGATTTATCCGCTGTATAGCCTGATGTTGGAGCTTCTTTTACAGATGACATATCCTTGTTTTCGGTTTTCAAAGCACCATTTTTTGTTCTTACATTATATTCTTTAAAGGCGATATCCCAGTCAGAGCTATTGTCTGGGTCTGCAACATTAACAGCCGTCCCTTTTGAAAAAGAGAAATATACCCATTTAGAAGCATTACTAACATCTAAATCTGCAACTGTTTTTAGATTTGGGTTTGTCTGCTCCTGATTCTGTGCTGGAGTAGAATCATCATTGTCTCTGCTGCAAGAAGCCACTGTCAAAGCAGCTAATGCTATACTAAAAAATGCTTTTTTCATAAATATTAAATTAAATTTTTTGCAAAGATAAATAAATCTTATTTATACTAAATAAAAATAAGAATATGATATTTATCATGTTTTTGAAAAAATGAAATTCAAGAAAAAGAAGAATAAAACCAAAAAGAACCCTAATTTTGCACGAGATATGAAATTTAGATTTAGTTTAAAATATTTTCTCCTTTCTCTGCTGATTTTCAGCGTGGAAGTGATCATCGCTACCATTCTGAAAGACTGGTATTTCGTGAGGGCTTTTGTGGGAGATATTTTGGTGGTGGTTTTCGTTTATACGCTTATAAACTCGTTTTTCGATTGCAGAAATAAAAACAAACTACTGTTTTTTGTCTTTATTTTTGCGGTTTTTGTGGAAATGCTGCAGTATTTCAAACTTGCCGAAAAATTAGGTTTCCCAAAAGGAAGCCCAGCCTATATTATAATAGGAAATTATTTCTCGTGGGAAGATATTTTGTGTTATGCAGTAGGCTGTTTATCAGTGTTTTTTATTAATAAAATATTTAGAATAGCTTAAACATCTTCCCAATGCTTGTCTATTAGATCCATCAGAAAATCAGGGCATCGGATGATTTTTTGTGTCTTAGCATCGAGGAAAAATAGAATGGTAGAAGCCTCGGTGAGTTTTTCTCCCTCAGAATTGAAAATCTCGTAATGAAACTCTATTTTTGCAGTAGGTTTTTTTGTAATTTTGGTGTGGATGTAGAGCAGGTCATCATATTTTGCTGGGCGGATATATTTTATTTTATACTCCGAAACAGGAAGCCAAATTCCTCTTTTTTCTATCTCATTGTATGAAATTCCGATAGCACGAAAAAGTTCAACTCGGGCAACTTCCAGATATTCAGCATAGTTACCATAGTAGACATATTTCATAGGGTCGGTTTCTCCGTAACGAACTCGTAATGAGTGTATTATGTTAATCATTTGTTAAAATTTTAAACTTCATACAAATATATTTTTAAAAAACCAATAGAGCAAAAATTTTTTTTAAAAATTAAATTTTCCATATTTGCGACACACAATTTCGGTGAGAAATTTTCTAAAAAAATCAAATTAATTTTAACCATAATTCAAAGATATAAATGGACAGGAATTTAGAAACAATGTGGGAGAATTGTCTCTTTTTTATGCGGGATAATCTTGCCTCTTCGGAGGAAGGATCAGACCTTAAAAAATTAGAGGATTCTTTTGCTTTATTGTTTGATAAGGTTCGTCCATTGTCTTTTGTGGATGGTAATCTCACTTTGGGAGTTCCTAGTAACTTCTACAAAGAGTATATAGAAGAACATTATATTTCTTTGCTTTCTGTAGCCCTAAAAAAGTATTTTGGTAAGGGAATAAAACTTTGGTATGCTGTAGCAGAAAAAGGACAGGAAAAAGAAAAAAAGGAAGTAACCTATAAGGCTACAAATCTGCAAACTCCTAAAAAACAGGAAGTAATGCCTCCTTCTTTTATTGGGAAAGGGAATAATCATTTCGCGATACCTGGGATTAAAAAAGTAAATGTAGAGTCAAATCTGAATCCTACATTGTCTTTTGAAAATTTCATAGAAGGAGAGAGTAATAAATTTGCTTTCACTGCGGCAAAGGCTATTGCAGATAGACCAGGGCAAACATCTTTTAATCCGCTTTTTATCCACGGAGGAGTAGGAGTTGGAAAAACTCACATCGCTCATGGGATAGGTCTGGAAGTTAAAAACAAATTTCCAGATAAAATAGTGGTTTATGTCCCATCAGAAAAGTTTATTCAGCAGTTTATCAATGTAGCGAATACCAAAAATCCTGAGAAAAGAGCAGAATTTGCTAATTTTTACCAAATGGTGGATGTCCTCATTATAGATGATATTCAGTTCCTTTCAGGTAAAAAAGCAACGCAGGATACATTCTTCCATATTTTTGACCATTTACATCAAAATGGGAAGCAGGTTGTTCTGACTTCAGATAAAGCGCCTGTGGATATCCAAGATATAGAGGAAAGAATCGTTTCCCGTTTTAAATGGGGACTTTCTGTGGAGATAAAATCACCAGATTTTTCTACAAGAAAGAAAATCATCAGCAACAAGCTTCATAGAGATGGTATCCAGCTGAGTGAGGATATAATAGACTTTTTGGCATCAGAGGTTAAATCTAATGTTAGAGAACTTATCGGGGTAATTAACTCAGTTATAGCTCATTCCATGATTTATAAATCTGACCTTACTCTTGATTTATTGAAAGAAACCATCAATAAAATCGCTACTAATAAGGATAAAACAATCAGTATTTCACTAATACAAGATGTGGTTTGTGATTATTTTGGAATTCACAAAGAGCAACTTCTATCCAAAACCAGAAAAAGAGAAATAGCCCTGCCAAGACAATTAGCAATGTATTTTTCTAAAGAATATACCAATGCTACCTATGCTAAAATAGGCAATGAAATGGGAGGAAAAGACCACACTACGGTAATGCATGCTTACAATACTATCAAAGATTTTTCTAAGATAGATAAAGAAGTAAAGAAATACATCAAAGATTTAAAGGAAAAAATATTTGCGTAGATAATAAAGTTGTTTTATGAACAAAAGAAGGATTTTAACTCGTTAAAATCCTTCTTTTGCTAAAAACGCAGAAAAAACTTATATTAGCAAAATAAATAATTATTAACCTTTGAAAAAATAACCAAAATGAACGAAATAGCACAAAATATAGCAGAAATCAAAGCCAGAATGGCTGAGGCTTGTAAAAAAGCTGGAAGAAATCCAGAAGAGGTAAAACTCCTTTTGGCGACAAAAACCGTTCCTGCGGATAGAATAAAACTGGCTCTGGCTACGGGAGAAACCTTGATAGGTGAGAATAAAGTGCAGGAGTTGAGAGATAAATACGAAGAATTAAAGGAAGTCCCTCATACTAAACATTTTATAGGGCATCTTCAGACCAATAAAATTAAAGATATTCTAAAAGCAGAGGTGGCGTGTATAGAGAGTTTAGACCGCTGGGATGCCGCTGAAAAACTACAGCAACGCCTTGAATATGAGGACAAAACCATCGAAGTTTTGATTCAAGTGAATACTTCTTATGAAGACAGCAAGTTTGGACTTGATCCAAGTGAAGCGGTGGATTTTGTGAAGAAAGTAGCGACTTTAGACAGGTTGGAAATCAAAGGGTTAATGACCATAGGGCTGTTTAGTGCTGAAATAGAAGAAGTTAGAAAATGTTTTCAATTATTGAAGAAAATTCAGCAGGAAATCATAGCCGAAAATATTCCAAATGTAGAGATGAAGGAGCTGTCTATGGGGATGAGCGGAGATTTGGAAACGGCGATAGAGGAGGGCTCTACGATTATCCGTGTAGGGACTGCTATTTTCGGGAAGAGAGAGTATCCAGACAGTCACTACTGGCCTGAAAACAATAGTTAAAGTATATTAAATTTTATAATTCGCAAAGGGAATTTTTTAACTTTGATTGGTTGAAAAATTCTTTTTTTATTTAATCAATTGATACACAATATTATGCTGTTTTTACTTCCTGCCTATTTATCGGAAAATTCGCCGATTGAGTATTTTGCTCCTGCTGTTAAGGAATATATAATGAACTTGGATTATTTTTTCGTGGAAAATGAAAAAACAGCGAGAAAAGTCATCAAGTTTTTCGCTCCTGAAAAGAAACAATCGGAATTGAAATTATTTCTGCTTGACAAGTATTCGGAAACTTCTGATTTAAAGGAAGCCCAAGAGTTGATGAAAAAGGGAACGGATTTTGGGCTGCTTTCGGAAGCGGGGCTGCCGTGTATCGCAGACCCAGGGAATATTATGGTAAAATGGGCGCATAAAAATGGCATCAAAGTGGTGCCTGTGAATGGGCCGAGTTCTATCATTTTAGCGCTGATTTCCAGTGGGTTTAATGGACAGCAGTTTGCTTTTCACGGTTATCTTCCGATAGACAAAGATGAGCGGAAAAATAAAATCCGACAGCTGGAAAAACAAGTGCAGGAAACAGGATATTCGCAGATTTTTATGGAAACGCCTTACCGAAACCAAAGGCTTTTGGAGGATTTGTGTAAGTTTTTGTCACCACAGACAGCCCTCTGCATAGCTGCTGACATCAACAATCCAGAAAAAGAGTTTATAAAAACCCTTCCCATAAAGGAATGGCAGAAAGAAGAAATAGATTTGCATAAAATTCCTGCGATATTTGTTTTAGGGCAATGAAAAAGCTGAAAATTTTATTTTGTATTTTCTTTTTTGCGATTCAGATTTCTGCTCAGCAAATTTTCTCTGGAAAGGTAACTACAGAAGAAGGGATAGCACTAGAGCGGGTTTTGGTAATAAACATGAGAAATAAAGAGCAGGTGCATACCAGCAGTAGTGGGGAGTTTAAGATAACTGCAAATATTTCGGATGAGTTTCGTTTCGTTAAAAAAGGTTATGATAGGATATCTCATATCGTGAAATCTGCAGATTTTGACAAACACATTTCACTGCAAATGAGGAAATCTGAAACTATTATAAATGAAGTAGTTATAATTCCAAAAAGTAAAATAGACAGGCTGAAAAAGGATATAGAAGTTCCTACCGTGAAGAAAGGAACAGAGTTTAAACCCAAACCAGCAAAATGGAAAGATGTTGTTAAAATAGCGCCTATTCCTATAGCAATTGCATTTGATATAAACGCTTTTGAGGAGCTGATGACAGGGAATGCGCGGAGAAAGAAAACCCGCTATAAATATGAAGACATGCAGGCTGATATCTTGCAGGTGAAAGAATTTTTAGGAGAAGAATATTTTATAGAAAATAAAATTCCAAGTGAGAGAATTCATGAGTTTTTAGAGTTTTCTATTATTGAAAAACCAGAGATTAAAAAACACATGAAAGCTGGTAATCAAACACAAATCATGATGATTTTGGAGGAATTGTTTCCAATCTATCATAAAAGACTGGAAATGAATAATATAAAGAATGAAAATGAATAAAATAATATACATAGTGGCATTTTTTTTCAGCGTTTTGGGGTTTTCGCAGAGTATTTCAGGAAAAGTGGAGACGGAAGAAGGTTTGTCCATTGGTAATGTGATGGTTATCAATCTAAAAACTAATGAAAAAGTAAATACAGATGAAAATGGAAAGTTCACCATTTCGGCGAAGTTGCAGGATGAAATTCGTTTTGTAAAGAAAGGCTATGACCGAGTTTCTCATGTTGTGAAATCTGTTGATTTTCAAGAAGAAAAATATTTTAGACTACAAAAATCCACTGTGACAATAGAAGAAGTGGTTATCAGCAGGCTGAAACTAACGGGAAATCTTGCCAAAGATTCCAAAACTTTGGACAAGGAAGATGTAAATGCTAAAATTCAAAAATCACTCGGAACAGAAACCATTGAAAAACAAGTGCGAAGCATTTCTGGTTCTGCGGGAATTAGTTTTAATATGGCATCACTGTTCGCAGGGAAGAAGAAAAAAGAGCAAAAACAGCGACTGGAAAAATATGAGCAATTCCAAAATAACGCCATATGGATAAGCGAAAGAGTGGATTCGGAATATTTCATCAGCAAGGGAATTCCAGAGATGAAAGTAGCAGAGTTTATTCAGTTTTCTCTGACACAAAAACCAGAAGTAGCGGGATACATCAAAACCAATAATTTTCCTAAAATAATGACAGCTTTAGACCAGCTTATTCCTGTTTATCTCAAAAAAATAGAGAAAAAAACGACATAATTTTTTTAAAATTTAACTTTAAGGCTTTAATTTAATCTAAGTAATAAAATAGGATTTGAGTTTAAGTTCCATAACTGAAAATAGGAAAAACAATAAAGTTTAATTTAAAAACGGAGAAACCACATAGATTTTATTTATGTGGTTTTTCATTTAAGAAAGTTTAAATTTGCAAAAAAAAAATTTAAAAACAAATGGCAAAAATTATACGAATTCATCCAGAAAATCCACAGGAAAGACAGATAAATGAAGTGGTGGAAACCCTGAAAAAAGGCGGGCTGATAGTCTATCCATCAGACACGGTGTATGCTCTGGGATGTGATATCAATAACCTGAAAGCGATGGAAAAACTAGCCCAGCTGAAGGGAATAAAATTAGAAAAGTCCCATTTTTCCATTATCTGTAATGATCTGAGCCACTTGTCAGAATTTACAAAACCAATAGAAACCTCTACATTTAGACTTTTGAAAAGCAAACTCCCTGGGGCATTTACCTTTATTTTAGAAGCAAATAAAAACTTGCCTTTGGCTTATAAAGGGCATAAAACCATAGGAATACGCGTTCCGAATCATTCTGTGCCACAGATGATTGTAGAAAGTCTCGGCAACCCGATAGCTTCCACCTCTATAAAAGATGATGATGAGGTGATAGAATATTCTACTGACCCAGAGCTCATCGCCGAAAAATACGATAAAAGCGTGGACATCGTGATAGATAGCGGCTGGGGAGAGCTGGTGCCTTCTACGATAGTAGATGTGACACAGGGAATACCAGAAATTATCAGACAGGGAAAAGGCGAATTATAGGAAATAAAAAAACTCTCGTATTTGCGAGAGTTTTTTGTTTATTATAAAAATTCTATATCCTTAGAATGAGGAAGTATTCCTTTGACATCGTAAACAACGCCGTTTTGGGATAGGAGTTTAGATAAGTCTAAATCCAAGAATTCTTTGTGAGCAACACCAAGAACTACAGCTTCATATTTATCTGAAGGAAGCGTTTCCATGCTTTCTATTCCGTATTCGTGTTTTACTTCGCTCGGATTAGCCCAAGGGTCGTAAGTGGTCACTTTAACACCGAAGTCTTCCAAAGCAGTGATTACATCGATGATTTTAGTATTTCTGACATCAGGGCAGTTTTCTTTGAAAGTTACTCCCAGCATGAGTAATTTAGCTCCGTTGATTTGGATATTTTTCTTAATCATCGCTTTTACCACTTGCTCGGCAACATATTTTCCCATAGAATCATTCATTCTTCTTCCTGCCAAGATGATTTCTGGATGGTAGCCGTACTCCTGTGCTTTTTGAGCCAAATAATATGGGTCTACACCGATGCAGTGCCCGCCTACAAGACCTGGTTTGAAAGGAAGGAAATTCCATTTCGTTCCAGCGGCTTTCAGCACATCGTGAGTGTTGATATCCATTAAGTTAAATATTTTAGCCAATTCATTCACGAAAGCAATGTTGATATCTCTTTGTGAGTTCTCAATCACTTTGGCAGCTTCGGCAACTTTGATAGTTGGAGCAAGGTGCGTACCTGCTGTAATCACCGAAGAATACAAGTCATTCACCACTTTGCCGATTTCTGGAGTTGAACCAGAGGTTACTTTTAGGATTTTCTCCACGGTGTGTTCTTTGTCTCCTGGGTTGATTCTTTCAGGAGAATAACCAGCGAAGAAATCTACATTGAATTTAAGTCCAGAAACTCTCTCTACCACAGGGATACAGTCTTCCTCAGTAGCACCAGGGTAAACCGTAGATTCGTAGATGACAATATCCCCTTTTTTAATCACTTTCCCTACCGTTTCACTCGCTTTTACAAGAGGAGTAAGGTCTGGGCGGTTGTTTCTGTCCACAGGCGTCGGTACAGTGATGATGTATACATTGGCATTTTCTATATCTTTTAGGTCAGCAGAGCAGAAAAGTCCATTGGTACCAGCATTGAAAGGGTTTTCTTTAACCAAAGCTGATTTCAGAAGCTCATCAGATACCTCCAAAGTTTCATCATGTCCTGCGTTTAGTTCTGTGATTCTTTTTTGGTTAATGTCAAAACCTACCACAGGGAATTTAGTGGCAAATAACCTTGCCAATGGCAGTCCTACATAACCAAGTCCAATAATTGCTATTTTTTTCATTTTTCAATAATTTTTTTTAGATCGTTATAGAATTCATTTCCAAATTCATTTGCTAAAATAGTTGTTCCATACTCATTCATATGTTCCTCATCATAGTACATGGTGATTCCATTTCTGAAGGGTAGTCCCTTCAATTTGTGATAATCCATTGATATCATAAATGCATTAGGGTTATTATCAATTATTTTTTTCACACCTTCAGGAATTTCTTGATAAGAAACATCATAATGATTGTCTTTATTTTTATTTATTTTGTATCCCCTGTTAATTCTTACAGGATTTTTATCTAATCTAGGGATAGGAGCTATAAAGATAAATTTCTTATCAGGATGGTTTTTTACAAGTTTTTCTATAGTTTCTTGTAGTGAAGTAATATTTTTACGATAAATAGAACCAATGATGACTATTTTACTGTTTTTCAATTCATTATCAGCTATTTTAACTATATTTTCATATAGATATCTAGTATATTTAGAAGAAAAATCTTTTTCTGAAATACCAGGGAAACTAGGGTAGGTGTCATTAGAAACTGTTCTAAAATTGAACCCATGTTCCTTGCCTACAAGTGCTAAGAAATTTTTATATACCAATGCATAACTATCTCCTAACAAAAGAATAGAATCATTTTTTTTATTCGTATCCCCCATAAATTCTACTCCTGTATAAAATCTTCCATGGGAATTTATACCTATTGTAGGAGTAGCATATTCTTGTGGAAAATTTATCATTTTTAGGTTTAGTTGTGGAGCATAAAATATTAATGAAGCTAATAATCCTGAAGGAACACACATTGAAAAAACAAATTTTTTAGCCTTTAATTTTCTAAAAGTGTTTTCTATAAAGGTGTAAGATAAATAAGCTAATAAATAAGTAGAAATTATGATAATAAACTGCTCCAAAGGCGTAAAGACATAGTTATCAATATTATGATAATATCTGATGAAAACCATTACTGGCCAATGCCACAAATATATAGAATAAGACAATTCACCTAAATGAACTAAGAATTTATTCGACAAAAATTTACTAACCAGCCCTTCTGTATCTATCAATAAAAAGGCAGCCCCCAAACAAGGTAAAAGTACCCACAGCCCAGGAAAATTGGTGTTTCCACTAAAAAAGACAGAAGAAACAAGAATAGTAATAACCGAAACAATGCTTATAATATCTCTTCCTCCTTTTGTGGCATTCTGTATTTTTTCTTGATTCATTACAAACAATGTTCCTATCAAAAACTCAGGAATCCTTGCAGGAAGAGAAAAATACATCATTTCTTTATTATGTAAATATGTACTATTTACGAAAGAATATCCTAATAGAACGATTGTAATTAAAAAAATCACATAATTAAGATATTTCTTATTTTTTATAAAAAATAGCAGTATAGGAAGTAGAAAGTAAAACTGCATTTCTATCGCAAGTGTCCATGTGTGCAGAAGAGGATTTTCTTGGCTGGACATCCCAAAATAAGTGTCTAATGTTGATAAATACTTATTAGAATAAAAAATAGATGACCAAAAAACACCATTTCTAACCCCTAAAATATCCGAAGGCAGATATAGCATGATAGCTCCTAAAAATGTAACTAAAAGAAAAATAAGATAAGCTGGAAGTATACGCTTAAACCTACTAATATAGAAATCAACAAACTGAAATTTATTTTGCTCTTTTTTATGAAGAATGATTCCAGATATCAAATATCCAGAAATCACAAAGAAAACATCCACTCCCACAAAACCACCAGATAGGAGATTTGGGTTCAGATGAAAGAAAAAGACTAATAGGACAGCCACTGCCCTAAGGCCTTGTATATCGTATCTATATTGCATTTTAGTTTAGATTTTCTTAATACTGATACTATTTATTTCAGACCTTAGATAAGAGATGCAATGCGGTTTAATATTTTTTTATTTTCTAGTTTTTCTTTAAAATTCATTTTTTAGTTTTTTCATTATATAATATTATCTTAGACTTTGCAAAGATACAATACTTTATTAGTTAAGTTTATTTTACACCTTTAAAAATTCTATGATACAGATATCCCCATATAGTAGGGTGGTACCAGAGGATAGATTCTAGATTTCTTTCTTTTTGGGAGGATAGCGTTCCGTTGAAAAAGTTTTCTATCGCTTTGGTTAGCAGTTTGATACCGCTAGCCAGCTGGATAAGAGGATATGTTGAGAAATCATCCTGTTTTGTGACTGTGATGTTTTCTTGGTATATCACGCTTCCTGTGTCTATTCCTTTATCCACGAAATGCACCGTAACACCATTGTTTTCAGCATCATTGTTTACCAATGCCCAGTAGGCTCCATGAACGCCTCTGTATTTGGGAGTGATGCCTGCATGAGTATTGATAAAAGGACATTCTACGGCAGAAAGCACTTTTTCAGATATGATTCTTGTCCCATTTACGATGATTAAATCAGGATTTATTTCCTTCAATAATTCTATAGTTTTTTTTGAATTTACAGATGAAACATTTATCGTTTTATCATTAGGAGTTTCTGCAGCATTCATGCCATTTGCCTTCATGATTTCATCTCTTCTTTTTTTAGATGTGCTGCCTAAAAACTTACCAATAATCAGCTGGAATAAAATCTGTCCCACAACGGTAAAAATCCCCAATCTTTTTATCCTTCTTTTGATAAATTTTTTGGTGTTTTCTTTGTCTTCCACAATGATTTTTTCAATGCCGAATTTACTATCCAATGCATTGAAAACAATTTTTGAGGAATCACCCTTTCCCGCTAAAATAACGATTTTTTTACCCTTCATTTTTCATCTTTGCTGCCAAACTACTCATCGTGTAGCTTTGGAAATTATACTTTTCATTTAAAAATTTATAATGTTGCAGGATTTTCTCTAAAAACTTGAAATTTTCCTCCATATTTGCCCCGAAATTATGAGGGTGCCACCATAAATGGTAGGTTAGATTGTTTTTAGCAGCAAAGGTCATGCTTTCCTTTATTCTACTTAACCTTAAATTTTCCAAAAAACTCAGTTTCGGCGAAAATGGTCTCAAGAAACGGCTAGATGGAATATTTACTAGAGTTTCTTTTTTTATGTATTCGTCTGAATAACAGTTATGTCCAGAAATATTAATGTAAGAATCCATCAGCCTGAAAGCTCGCCGAAATAGACTTTCGTTTTCACCACTTTTGGCTTTATACAGCCAAGAGAGCTCATTCCCTCTGTAACAAGTAATTCCCAGCTCGGAGCATACTTGTAAGTATTTGTCATTGAACTGGTTCCGTGGGAAAATCAGTGATGTTATCTCTATTCCTTGCTCCTTTGCTATCTGCACCGCCATTCTAGTATCTTCTCTGAAAGATTCCAGCGTTTGTCCTTTTTCTAAACAATAGTAATGGGAAAAAGTATGGGTGCCGATTTCCTGCTCAGGATATTTTTTGATTTCATCGATGAGCAGTGGAGCAAAATGATATTTATCTTGGTTAAAATCACTGCCCAGACTATCGAAATAAGAGTTTTCGTAGGGCGAAAGTGATTTGTCTTCGTATTGAGGTTTGATAGAAGGTAAATTCGCCAATAATTCTTCTTTGGTCTTGAAAAAAAGAAAACCAACAGTAGAAAAAGTACCACAAACGGCATATTTTCTAAATAATTCCAGCGTTTGAGGAATTACTTGATGGACATTCAGAATGTTTTGCCCATAGTCATTAATGGTTCTTTTGTCCCGAACGCCCCACATGAGCTCGAAATCCAAAGAAATTACAAATTTACCTGTTTTCATTTTTTAGTTATTTTAAGTTTTCCCAATACCAATCTACAGCTTCTTTCAGACCTTGCGCGAAGATGTGGCTCGGCTGGTAGCCTAGATTTTTTTGAGCTTTTTCTATACTTGCCAATGAGTGAGGAACATCTCCCTGTCTGTTTGGACCATGGATAATTTCCACTTTTGCGATTTCATTGTCATAGGCAGAAAGGTATTCTTTCAGCAGTTCAGCCATTTCTCTGATGGTTGTTCTATCGCCCACGGCTGTATTATATATTTGATTTAGAGCCTCTTCTTTATCAGTGATTAAGGCTAATAAATTCATCTGAATTACATTATCAATGTAAGTAAAATCCCTTGAATAGGTACCATCACCATTGATAGTCGGCGATTGGTGGTTGATTAGCTGGATTACGAATTTTGGAATTACCGCAGCATAAGCACCATTTGGGTCTTGCCTTCTTCCAAAAACATTAAAATATCTCAGTCCTATCGTATCAAAATTATAAACTCTTTTGAAAACATCGGCATAAAGCTCATTCACATATTTCGTGATAGCATATGGTGAAAGTGGTTTTCCGATGATGTCTTCTACTTTTGGCAAGGATGTAGAGTTGCCGTAAGTAGAGGAGCTGGCAGCGTAAACAAGTCTTTTTACTCCTGCATCTCTGGCTGCTACGAGCATATTTAGGAAACCGCCCACATTCACATCATTACTCGTGATAGGGTTGTTGATGGAGCGAGGAACAGAGCCAAGAGCGGCCTCGTGCAGAACATAATCTTGTCCGTCACAAGCTTTTTTACAAGTTTCTAAATCACGAATATCACCTTCAATCAAAGTGAATTTTTCATTTTTGAAAAAAGGCTCAATGTTATGTCTGTGTCCCGTAGCAAAGTTGTCCAAAACTGTAACCACAGCTCCTAATTCTAGTAGTTTTTCCACCAAATTAGAACCGATGAAACCAGCGCCGCCAGTGACTAATATTTTTTTATTTTCTAATTTTTCTTTGAAATTCATCTTTTAAGTTTTTTTATTATATGTAATATTTTCTTAGAATGTTACAAAGATACGATTCTTTATTGGTTAAGTTTCTTTCTTTGAAATAATTTTCCACATCAGGAATGTTTATTTCATAGCCAGAACCTGCTTTTATGAGAATGAGCTGAGGTTCTATATCTAGTTCTTTTTCAATGATTTCAAGAATTTCGATAATAGAATAATTGAAGGGATAAGCGATATTGACCACTTTATTAAAATTCTGATAATTGATAACTTGGAGAACTAAATTCTTAATATCCTCAGTATCAATGATATTCCGAGTTGCCTTTGTGTGGACATTTATTTTTTGGTGGTTTCTGACAGAACGAACCAAATAGTTCATCAGCAGATTGGGATTTCCTCCTTTGCCAACGGCGTTGCTTAATCTTAAAATTAAATATTTTGGGCAGTTTTCAGCGATGATTTGTTCCATTCTTAGTTTATGCAGAACATACTGGCTGTCAGCCTTTGAGGAATCATAGATGCTGCAGGTGGAAAAATAGACAAAAAGTTTATCAGGATTTTGTGTAAAAGTTTCCCTGATTAGGTCTTCTTCTCTCTGAAATTCAGATAGTTCTGTCTCTAAGGAGTTAGAAACTCCCGATGCGAAAAAAATAACATCTTCTCGGTCTACATCGTAGAATAGAGAAGCGATAAGTCCATTTCCTACAATCATTTTTTGGTGTTTATTTTTTTATTGTAATTAGATTTTAATAATTCTGAAAGACTTGTTTTACTTAGAAATTCAGAAAAAGCCTGTCCTCCTTTATCTGAGGTGTGTGCTATATCAGCGAAATAGTCTTGTTCTTTTCCTCCCCATTTTTGACTAAAATTAAAATCAGAAATATCTATGAAATCTATATTTGAGTAGTTTTTGTAATAAAATTCTAGAAACTCTTTTCTATTGTATTTTGGATAATTTTTGTCATGTATGTATTTGGGTAAATTCACAAAAACCAGGTGAATATTTTGCTCTTTACATAGTTTGACTATTTTATCCAAATATTTAGTTTGATAAATGGGAATATGGGTTTCTTCTTTTGGTTTGTAATAATTTTCATCATATTTTTTTATATTCGCAGTGTATCCCCCAAAACTTATTGTGTTATTTTTTAATAAATGAAACCCCTCTTTTCCTAATCCTATCCAAGATTTTATGTAAATGTTGGGATTAGCAAAAAATAAGTCTTTCTGTCCTTCAACATCTACTAAAGGAAGATACCTTTCTCGCCATTCTGAACTAGCAAATTCAAATTCATTATTGATAAGATTGGACGGCGAAAAGTTAATAAGAACAGTATCCACTTTTTGTGTTTTCATAAGTTGTTTCAACTTGAAATAGGTGAAAAGATAGGCCTCTCCTCCCTGTGAGTAGTTTTCGTATCGAGTTGCTATTTTGGGATTTATCGTAGCTTTTCCAGTCGAATCTCCTAAAAAAGGAATTTTGTTGGTCTGAGGTGTTTTGAACATAAAACAGTAAAAAACTATAGATAAAACCAAAATAATGGCTACAGCTCCTGCAAACAAAAATAGATTATGGATAAATTTTTTCATCTTTTAAAATTGGAAATATATAAATTCAGCTTCCTTTCCATGGAACCAAATAATCAGTAAAGTTAGGAAAATATAAATCATCCAGCGGAATGGCCTTTTTACCTTATCCTCGAATCTTAGAGGGAAAAGTCGGTCTCTCATCAGCCATTCGAAAACGAACATAATAGCGATAAAGAAAAGCAGACTCAAGTCTTCTCCCATCAATTTCAAAGGATATCCGATGCCTATATGCATGGTCGTGAACATTTTCTTGATGAAAGAAAAAGCATCAGAAATACTTTCGGCACGGAAGAAAATCCAGCAAAAAGTAGCCAGACCGAATGTCAGCACCACTTGGAAAAACTCTTTTAAAGAAGGAAGTATTTTGCCTTGTGCTACGATGTCAAGATTGTTCCTATTGGTTTTCATAACGATAGAAGGCATTATGAATAAAGCATTTAGGAATCCCCAAAAAATGAAAGTCCAGTTTGCTCCATGCCAAAAACCACTTACCAAGAAAATGATAAAGGTGTTACGAATTCGCATCCAGTCACCTCCCCTGCTCCCACCCAGAGGGATGTAGAGATAATCTTTGAACCAAGTAGAAAGAGAAATGTGCCACCTTCTCCAGAATTCTGCGATGTCTCTTGAGAAATATGGATAATTGAAGTTTCTTAATAATTCGATGCCGAACAGCCTTGCGGACCCTAAAGCAATGTCACTATAACCAGAAAAATCACAATAAATCTGAATAGCAAATAAAAACGCTCCAAAAGCTAGTGTGGTTCCTGTATATTCAGCGTTTGCATAATCATTAAAAATTATGTTAGCATAATGGGCGCAGTTGTCCGCGATGACCACCTTTTTAAATAAACCCCAAAGGATTTGTCGCATCCCATCCACGGCTTTGTGATAGTTGAACTCTCTATTTACCTTTAATTGAGGAAGTAAATGCGTAGCTCTTTCTATAGGACCAGCCACTAAAAGAGGAAAAAAACTTACAAACAAGGCGTAGATGACTGGGTCTTTCTCAGGCTCTATTTTTCTGTTGTAAATATCTACTACATAGGACAATCCGTGGAATGTGTAAAACGAAATTCCCACAGGAAGCAGTATTTCCAAAGTCCAAGGATTTACTTTAATCCCTAAACTGCCCATAAGCTCAGCAAATGAACCTACAAAGAAATTGTAATATTTGAAAAATCCTAAGAAAGAAAGATTTATCAAAATACTAAGCCAAAACCAAAATCTTCGGGTGTTTTTATCTTCCGTTTTTGCAATCTGCAGTCCTGAAAAATAATCTAAAAAAGTAGAAAATAACAATAAAAATGAAAATCTCCAGTCCCAGCAGGAATAGAAGTAATAGCTAGATACCAGAAGTAAAATGTTCTGCCATTTAAGTCGTTTGTTTAATATCCAATAAAGGGAAAAAACTATAGGTAAAAATACCGCAAAACTAATAGAATTAAAGAGCATATTTTAGATTTTTATGTTATAATATTCAGCTACACTTTTATGCCCTATATGTAAAATTATTTCATCACCGATGCCTTCTTGGTTTCCACAAACACACCACTCGGTAGGTAGGTGGTAGGGAGCATATTTTGTGTCATGAGCGGCAAGCCACATGATACGAGAGTTGCGGGAAGGGTCTTTTAGTAGGATATCACAGCAGTTTTGATAATATTTTTCTGCTAATTCATGCCCTTTCCAAAGGGTCATCGGGCTTTGATTATAAGAATGCCCATAGCCATTGCTCATGTCTGTGATGGGTTTAGTATCAAGTGACATTTCCATATCTTTTTTGACAAGATTTCTAGGAGTAGCAGCTGCGCAAGAACCAAACAATTCTGTAAGATATATAAGTCTGTATATTTCCTCCGAAAAAACAAACATATCAGAATCTATCAGGCATTTGAAATCTGCTGAGGATTCTAGTAAGGATTTGTATTTATAGTATCCCGTTACTCTATACATGTATCTCGGGTGGTCTTTGTCTAAACCTTCTGGGTGAGCCACTTTTTTTAAGTTTACGCCTTCTACATTTAAATCAAAGTCTGAATATACAGTATATGTAGCGTTTGGGAAGTATTTTTTTAGTGAAGATAATGATGGCTCTAGCCTGTCTTGATTGCTCAGTTCATTCCCACCTGCATTTGTGCGGTTTTCTCCAAATTCGCAGAAACAAAACTCTATTGAGATATTTCTGAGATAATCTTTGAGTTTTTCATCTTCTATGATGAAAGACTTTAGATTTTTATAATTTTGTTCTGGAAATGAGGACTTTATCTTATTGGGAATAGTTTTTTTCTTTCCCAAAAGAACAGAAACAGCCTCTTGTATTCTATGTGTCAATCTGTTAAGCATTACCTAATGATTTTTTGATTTTATTTCTTGCAGGTATTTCTATATACTTATAGGAAAAATGAGAAGCTATCATGACCACTACAAATGATAAACAAAAGAATACTGCATGACTTTTTATACCTGCCGCACTAAGGATTTTAGTTAATATTAATCCAATAGGTATTTGTATAAGATAAAGAGCAAAACTGATTTCTCCTAAATAGATGAGGTGTTTATTGTTGAAAATCTTCGTTATCCTACCAGTATTTAAAGTAATTAATAATATCAATCCTCCAAATGTTATTGAATGAAAACCATTATGAATAAATAGATTTCTAGTAAGATAGATAAGAAGTATAATTCCCAAAGTCGTTATGATTACCAGTATATCATAGTTTCCAGCCTTAAAATTAAATAAATGCATATTTTGAAATACCAATCCAAAAAGTATCCCTACAAGAAAAGAATTGAGATGTAGAAAAGGATTATATTTCAAAAAATATCTATCCAGAGAGTTGTATCCTCCATAATATTCCGAAAAATAGAAGATATTCATGCCTATCTGACATATCAGCCAAAAAGATAATGTGAATATCGTGATATATTTAAGCTTCCATTTTTTGATAACTGAATTGAAAATAAAAGGAAACAACAGATAAAAAAACATTTCTACAGATATAGACCATGATGGGACATTGTAGGAAAGGCTCGTTTGTGGTATCCATGCATGAATTAAAAGGGCATTCACAAACAGTGAAGGAATATCAAAATTTACATATTCTAGATAGTTTATGTATTTGAAAATATTAGCAGCTATAGCAAGAAGTAATGTCATTATGTGCAATGGATATATTCTTGCAAGCCTATTTATATAATATTCTTTCGGAGAAATATGTTCCTTTTTCCCATAAGCCAAAATCATCACAAAGCCAGACAATACATAAAAATAACTAACTCCTAAGTTAAGATGCTCACTATTTTCTATTTCTCCAAAGTGATAAACAAATAACAAAAAAGCCGCAATAAATCTCGTAAATGTAAGTTGAGAAGTGGTCATTGTGTTAATTTTCGCTATGCAAATTTAACAATTCATTTAATATTGACAAAGCCTATATTTAGGCGCATAGGCTTTTAATTATTATATTTGCACAAAAGACATAATAATATGCGTGTTTTTCCTATTGTTTTTACTTGTGATGATAAATATTTCAAATACACAGATGTAGTAATTACTTCTATATTAAGTAATCAAAATAGAAATGTCCATTATGAAATACATATTCTTACAGAGTTTATAAGCGAAGAAAATAAACAAAAAGCGATATCTCAGCTTAGACCTCATAAAAATTTTAGCATAACATTTCATGAACTTGGGAATATAGATAAAAGCAGTTTTTATCTCAATTCTTACATGTCTGTGAGCACCTATTATCGTTTTTATTTATCAGAGATTTTCATGAATTATGACAGAATTCTCTATTTGGATAGTGATTTGATAGTCAATGCTGACATTTCTGCATACATTGATATGGATTTTGAGGATAAATTAGCCATTTGTAGCAGTAGTCCATACATTAGAAATAAAGTTTTACAAGGAGATGATCCAGATTATCCTGTAAGTTATTTCACTGAAGTTCTAAAAATGCCCAATCCAGAGGAGTATTTCAATGCAGGAGTGGTACTTTACAATTTAAAGAAAATGCGGGAAATGGACATTCAGCAAAAACTTTTTGATGCACTGAAAGAAATTACAGAACCAAAACTGCAAGACCAAGACATCTTAAACTCTGTATTTTCACGAAATGGAGGAGTAAAACTGATATCAAATTTTTATAATAATACAGCCACGATAAGAATTACTCCTAATCGATTACTTTTAGAAAGTTTAAAGAAAAAATTAGGAATTAAGGCTAATCATTGGTTCTATATTTACCATTATGTAGGAAAGGTGAAACCATGGCAGAGAGATGGCGTGGATAGTGGACTTTTCTTCCAATACGCCTACAAATCACCATTTTTTGATGACATTATAGAAGCCAATCAATTGGATAAGCAAGAACTAATTAAAAAATATAGATTAAACTGGTTGTAGAAAGAGGGTAGAGGTGTATTATAATTCCTGTAATTCCACCATTTTTCTGAATTTTTCTGAGCTTTTTACCAAGCTGTCAAAATCACCAGAGGCTATGATTTTACCCTTATCTAAAAGATAAATCATATCCACATTTTTTATCGTAGAAAGCCTGTGAGCAATGATGATAAGGGTAGTCTGTCCTTGTAGCAGGTCTATGTTGTTTTTGATGTGTCTTTCGGTCTCTGTATCCAGTGCAGAAGTTGCCTCATCTAGTATGAGCAGTTCTACATCTTTATAAAGTTCCCTCGCGATGGAAATCCTCTGTTTCTGACCACCAGAAATTAGGATACCATTGTTCCCAAGCTGCGTATTTTCCTTTTCTGGAAGTTCGTTAACAAATTCGGATAAAGAAACTTTTTCAATAGTTTGTCTGAATTTTTCCTTGTTTTCTTCAGATTTTCCTTGCCAAAAAGTGATATTATTAAAGATAGAATCATTGAATATCACAGCCTCTTGTGTGATGTAGCCGAGATGATTTCGGAAAGAATTAAGATTAGTTTTATATAGAGATTTTCCTTCAATGATTATTTCCCCATCATCAGGAGCCTGAAGCCCTGATATAATATTAGCAAGAGTTGTTTTTCCAGCTCCACTTTCTCCGACGAAAGCCACAGAAGAATTTTTCTTTATAGAAAAACTTATGTTATCAATGGCTTTTTTTCCTCTAAATGACAATGAAATATTTTTAATATTGATGTCATCAATGTGTTCAATCTTTTCTTGATAGTGAAGAGGTTCTTTATAATGTTTAAAATCAGATAATAAATTCTCAAAAGAGTCAATTCCGGAAGAGTTGGATAAAAATGTATTCCAAGAATTCTGCATACTCACCAAATGTCCTAACGCTCTGTAAAACAGAAGTAAACTCAAAAGGATGGAAGAAAAAGATTCCCCTAAATAAGAGGTCTGGACGATAATCACCCCTGTGATGATGACAATCGTAAAAGGCTCTCTAAGGCTTTCTCCAATGGATGAGATTTTGCCCACACCTAGATTGATTTTTTCTTGTTCGCCTATGTTATCCACTAGTTTTTTTGAAAATAACCGATAGTGGTTTGTGGCTTTTAAATATTTAAAATTATGAAGAATTTGTATCAAAACAGCATTGAAACTATTTCCTTTACTAGAAAGCAGTGTGGCTTTTTCCTTGGTGTAGCTGTTGATGTATTTATAAAATAAATTAGACAACGAACCTCCAATCGCCACCAAAATAGCAAACTGCCAATTAGCAATAAAAGCAAGGAAAATATAAGTGGCAAGCATGATAATATGCTGTAAATAAACGAAGAAACTCATTAATGCTCCAATTACTTTTCCCAATTCACCGACCATCGTGTTTTGGATGCGCCCAGCTTCTAATTTTGTAAAACCAGAATAAGAAAGTTCATTAAGGTTTTCTATCAGGTTGAGCCTCAGTAAACTTACAGATTTTACTCTTATTTTTATAAAATAAACGCTTCTCAGATAGTAGAAAACACCCTTTATCGAGAAAACGATAACCATAAATAACAAGGCATTTACAAGATTTACATTCACACCAACGAAATCAAATAAATTGACAATCAAATTTATAACATCTGAGTTTTCGTCTCCTGTATTAGTGTTTATTCCAGATGCAATGCCCAGTAATGGGATGAACATAGCAAGTCCCAAACCATCCAATAAACCCACTAATAAGTTTACTAAAATATAGCCATACATGTGCCATCCCGCAATGTTTCTGAAATAAGAAAAATATTTTAGTAAAGAGGTATTTTTGCTGTTCATATATTTATTTTTGCGGTGCAATAATCACAGAATTTCATGATTTTTAAAATGAAAAAATATGATTGCATTTCGCAGGGCAAATTTAAAGAAAATTATCCAGATTATCCGTAAAAATCTTATGCTCCACTTTTCCCTGCTGCTGGATGATTTTTTCTTGTATTTGTTTTAAGAAAGCTTGGTGTTTAGGGCTGTTTTTATCTTTTGGGCGATGCTCCAAAGCCTGTTTTATTTTAAGGTTTTCATTGGAAAATCTATCGGCTTCATCAGAAAAATAAGCCTTTTTAAATTTTTCCCAAATATACTGAACAGCCTGTTCGCTCGGATGGATGAGGTCTTCCTTGTAGAATCTGTAATCGCGCAGGTCATCCATAACGATTTCATAAACAGGGATATAATGGCAGTTTTCGTGCTGTTTTACAACTTCGTGAATTGCACAGAGCAGCTTGGCCTTACTTAGATTATTTTCGCTAAAACCATCTTTGGTGTGGCGGACAGGGCTTAGCGTAAAAAGAATCTGCGCCTCTTTTGGGCAGATTTTATTTAGAATGTGGCAGGTTTCAGTTATTGAATTTACCAATTCTTCGTGCGTCAGAAGGCGTTTATTAAAGTTTGTTTGTGGAATTTTGTGGCAGTTTGCTACAAAAATATTTTTTGATAAATGCTCATAAACAAAAGCCGTTCCGTAGGTGATAATCACCCAGTTGCTTCGTTTTAGAAATTCGTGTGCAAGGTTTATTTTTTTATTGATTTTTCTGAGTGTTTCTTCTTGATTTTCAGAATTAAATGAGGTATGATGATTAAAACTTAAGTATTCTCCTTGATGAAAATCTAAATCTTCTTCTGTGTAAATTTTGTTTTCAAAAATTTCTTGAATGCTGTTTTTCACAGCCCAAGGATTGAAGAGAGTCCCAAAAGGATTGTTCAGCGTTTGAAACTTGCTGTCAGCTAGTTTTACAGAAATTTCCGTTGCAAAACAAGACCCTATCGAAAACAAAGAATCCGAAATTTGAATTTTTTTTTCAGAAATCGGAATTTCTACCTCGGTACGAAATTTCATAAACAAGATTTAAATATTTCTTTTTAGTAAATAATCCGCCAGAGCCAAGAAAGATGCCTTTTTCTCTGCATTTAGACTAGTCTGGCTTAGGTATTTTTGAGCTTTATCATGATGTTCCTGCACGAGTTTTAATGTGATTTCATCCGCCTTTGTATCTAGGAAAATTTTAGAAACAGCATCTATTTTCTCTTGGCTTTCATCTTTTTGGGAATACCAGTTTTGGAGTTCCTTTTTTTGTTTTTCATCCGCTTTTTCTAGCGCAGTGAGGTATAAAATAGTCTTTTTATTTTCACAAATATCACCTGCCTGTTTTTTTCCAAAATCTCCCTGATTTCCAAATACATCCAGATAATCATCCATCATCTGAAATGCGATTCCAAGGTGAATCCCAAACTGATAGAGAGCCTCCGCATCCTGCTCTGGACATTCAGCAATGAAAGCGCCTATTTTTAGCGCTGTAGCACTCAGAACGCCAGTTTTGTAAGTAATCATTTGGATATATTCATCAAAACTTACATCATCTCTTTTTTCAAAATTCATGTCCATTTGCTGTCCCTCACATATTTTCACTCCTGTATCAGAAAATAAATGAATACATTTTTTAAACAAAACAGGTTCTAAATCTTCGAAAAACTGATAAGATTTGATGAGCAGAGCATCACCAGAGAGAATGCCCGTGTTGATACCTTCTAAAGCGTGGATGGTAGGTTTTCCTCTTCTCAGAGGTGCATCATCCATTATATCATCATGAATGAGTGTGAAATTATGAAAATACTCTATTGCTAGAGCTGGTTTTATTGCGGTGTTTATATCTCCTCCAAATGCATCCGCTGCCATCAATGTAAGCATAGGGCGGAGGTGTTTTCCTCCATTTGCTATGATGTAATTGATGGGCTGATACAGCTCAAAGGGAGCTTCTTCGAATTTGTATTTTTCTATACTTTCAGAAATTAGATTGATGTATTTTTCAGCAAAATGCATGATGAAATTGTTTTCAGCAAATTTAAATTTTTAAAATGAAAATAAGCCAAAAAAACCACCAATTTTTCTGGTGGTTTAATTCTTTTATCTTTTGGGAAAATTTTAGAACATATTTACGATGATGTAGGTAATTCCAGCTACTATCGCACTGATAGGAATTGTCAGAACCCAAGCCCATAGAAGACTTACAGTAATACCCCATCTTACGGCAGAAATCCTTTTAGTAAGACCAACACCTATGATAGAACCTGTGATAGTGTGGGTAGTAGAAACAGGAACTCCTAGGTGGTCAGTGATAAAAAGAGTCACAGCACCAGCAGATTCTGCGCTTACCCCTTCTAATGAAGTTACTTTCGTGATTTTAGTTCCCATCGTTTTTACGATTTTCCATCCTCCGCTCATCGTTCCTAAACCGATAGCAATATGCGCTGCCAAAGGAACCCACATGAAATGTTCAGTAAAGTATTTAAATCTATCAGGAGCATTGATGTAGTCAGGGTCTCCTATACTTACATAGTGATAAATAACCGCTGCACCTATGATTCCCATGATTTTCTGAGCATCATTCAGCCCGTGCCCTAGACTGAATAGAGCAGAAGAAACCAGCTGTAATCTTTTGAATGCTGTTTCAGCTTTATGAGGATTGGATTTTTTGCAAATATTTACGATGATAAGCGTGATAATTACAGAAACAAACATCCCTATAAAAGGCGCTAGGAAAATGAATAAGAATATCGGGATGACTTTGTCATATTTCACCACATCTTGTGTGAATAGTTTTTCAAAAGATAATTTGAGTAGTTCAAAAAACGAAGCATTGTCATTTAAATCTCTAAATTCAACATAATTCCCATGAAGAGCGTGCATCAGGGCTGCTCCAAGGAACCCACCAATAAGGGTGTGTGACGAAGAGGATGGAATACCAAGCCACCAAGTCAGTAAATTCCACGCAATAGCAGCGACAAGTCCAGCGACAATAACTTCAAGGTTGATAAAATCCTCGCTTACTGTTTTAGCAATGGTATTTCCAATGTTAAAAGACTGCGTGATATAAGCAGCAATGAAAAAAGCTGCGAAATTCCAAAAAGCCGCCCACAAAACCGCTTGAAAAGGCGTGAGAACCTTTGTGGAAACAATGGTAGCAATGGAGTTAGCCGCATCATGAAACCCATTGATGTAGTCAAAAATAAGGGCTAGTCCAATGATTGCTATGAGAAGTATAGGAAGTTCCATACTTTATTTTTTAGTTAGAGTTAGAAATTAAGCGTATTTGATGATGATGCTGCTCATTACACCAGCTACTTCTTCCGCCTTGTCAGTTACCTCTTCTAGGTAGTTTAGCACCTGCTGTACTTTGATGATGGTAATAGGGTCATTGGTTTCAAATAGCTTAATAAGAGCCGAACTTTGCACATCATCAGCAATGTTTTCTATACTATTGATTTTGATGCATGATTCTTTCACAGCCTCTAAATCTTTAAAATCTTTAAGGTTGATGATAGCATTCTGAATCTCTATACATGCCTTTTGGATAAGAAGAGAAAACTCTTGGTAAGCCTTTGTTTCAGGGCTTTTGAATAGAAAAATGTATCTTGTAGAAGCATAAATATAGTCCGCTACATCATCCAGAGATGTCGCCAAAGACTGTATATCCTCTCTGTCAAAAGGTGTGATGAAATTCTTACCCAGCTCCATGTAGATTTGGTGCGTAAGGTCATCATTTTGATGTTCAAAATCATGAATTTTCTTTAAGAAAGATTCATCATTAGCATCAAAATTCTGAATTCCATTATGAAAATACTCAGACATTTCTACTAGATTAGCCGCCACTTTTTCGAATAAAGTGAAAAAAACCGTGTCTTTCGGTTGAAATGCCTTAAAAATATTACCAATTCCCATGAGTTCTAATGTATAAATTTTTCGGTTACAAATATAAACTTAATTTTACTTTTACAAAATAAAAAACCTATAAATGCACTAATCTAAATACATTTATAGGGAATTATTTAGTTTGCTACTTCTGCGCGCATTTCTTTTCCTTTGAATTTCATCGCGGCAATGTTATTGAGGATATCTTTCTCGAAAGATTTTTCCACCTCAAAGAAAGAAAACTTCTCTAAAACTTCTATATCTCCGATATCAGCTCGTTTTTTAGATTTTTTGGTAGCTTGGTTGATGATGTCCAGAACATCAGTTTTCTTTAATTTATCTCTTTTTCCTAAATTAAAGAAAAATCTCACCATGTTCTCATTGTTTTTTCTAGACTTTCTGCCGCCTTTATCTCTATCTCGGTCTCTTCCTCTTCGGTCTCTTCTGCTTTCTTTGGTTTCAGATTCGGCTTTTAGTTTTTGAGCTGCTAAATCATTGTTATTCTTATAATAAAGAGCCAAATCTTTCAGTTGGAATTGAAGTAATTGGTGTACCAATTCTTCTTTAGAGAAATTAGAAAGGTCTGGGATAAGGCTGTCATCAAAGTCAAAGAAATCCTCGTGTTCCGTGAAAAGCTGCTCGAAAACTCCCGCTACTTGGGCTTTTATGATGTCTTCTCCTTTTGGAATTTGTTTTTCGACAATTTCTATTTTAGTTTGACCTTTGATTTGGTTTAGTTTTCTGGTTTCCTCTGGTTTTATCAGAGCCATAGAGACACCATCTTTCCCAGCACGCCCTGTTCTTCCGCTTCTGTGTACGAAAACTTCTGGGTCATCAGGTAGTGAATAGTGGATTACATGGGTAAGGCTGTTCACATCAAGTCCTCTGGCAGCAACATCTGTAGCAACCAGAATATCAATGTTTTTCAGTCTGAATTTCTTCATTACCGTGTCTCTCTGTGCTTGTGAGAGGTCGCCATGAAGGGCATCAGCAGCGTAGCCATTTTGCATTAAGAAATCAGCTACATCCTGAGTTTCCATTTTAGTTCGGCAGAAAATGATAGAATATTGATTTGGATTCGCATCTATCAGTCTTTTTAGGGCTTCTTTTTTCTGACGGTAGTTTACTACATAATATTCGTGTTTTATGTTTTTCTTAACCGCGTTGATAGAGCCTACTGAAATACGATGAGGATTGGTAAGATAATTTTTAGAAATTCTCTCCACTTCCTTGTTCATCGTAGCAGAAAATAGTAATGTTTGCTTGGTTTCAGGAGTTTCAGAAAGAATAGTTTCTAAGTCATCCTTGAAGCCCATAGACAGCATTTCGTCCGCTTCATCCAGTACCAGCCAATGGATTTGAGAGAAGTCCAAAGCTTTTCTATTGATTAAATCAATGACTCTCCCAGGCGTTCCCACGATGATTTGAGGTTTTTCTCTCAAATTTCGTATTTGGTCTGTGATGCTGCTTCCACCATATACTGCTGTAGTTTTCACATTCGGCAAATATTTGGTGTAGTTTTTAATGTCTTTGGCGATTTGTAACGCCAATTCCCTCGTTGGGGCCAATACCAAAAGCTGTATTTTACGGCTGGTATCATCTATCATATCCAAAATAGGTAAAGAAAACGCCGCTGTTTTCCCCGTTCCCGTCTGTGCCAGAGCAATAAGGTCTCTGATGTCCGATAAAATGAAAGGAATGGTCTGTTTTTGGATTTCCGTAGGGCTTTCATAGCCCAATTCGCCAACTGCCTTGATGATTTCAGGACTTAAATTGGACTCGCTAAATAAATTCATTAAGTTTTTTAAAATTTCGGCAAAGATACATTTTTTATTTTTAATGATAAAAATCACATAATAAAATGAAAGTGGCAGAAATTTTTGGCATTAAATTTTCATTTTTGAAAACAAATTTGATGAAATGAAAAAATATTTATTATTAGCCTTTTTAGGTTTATGTTCGGTTGTTTATGCGCAAGATATTAGGGTAACAAAATTTAGAAATGAAGTAAATGTAAGTAGGAGAAATCCCACTGATAGAGGTATTTTCCGTAATAGAAATATGTATGGAGACGGCAGGCAGCCGCAGTTGTGGCTTAGGGTTTTCGCTGAAGGGCGATTTCGCGTAGAAGTAGGAGGGCAGATGATGGAAAATTCCACAGGAAGGTATCGCTTCTTTGATTTAAATAGAGGAATACAGATGCTGTCAATCTATGAAAAAGGAAATATCTTGGTGTATAGGACACAGGTGGAATTGAGGGAAAATACTAGGTTGATGTTAGATTTTGACGGCTATGACCTTTATCTTTTTGGTGAAGAAAATATTGAAGACAATGGCATCCAAGTTTTTCCAAATATCGGTGGATATAAACCAATGATGAGTAATGAGGAGTTTGGGCAGTTTTATAGAAGTTATGCAGGAAAACCTTTTGATAAAGATAAAATGGAAACTTTCTATGTCGCACAAAAAGGAATGAATTTTACCACTCATCAGATAGTTCAAATGGTGAAAGCACTTTCCTTTGATGACAATCGTTTAGAGTTGGCAAAAACAGCATATGACAACTGCGTAGACCGAGAAAATTACTATAAAGTGGTGGATGCTATGACTTATAGTTCTACCAAGGAAAAACTGAGAGAATATATTCTGAAAAGATAAAAATTAGAGAATATTTCTAAGAATCCAAAAAGAAATAACGATAAACAAGACAATGTAAGTGGCATGAAGACCAAAGAGTCTTCTTCGCCATTTTAGGAAAATAGGATTTTGTTTGTCTTTATAGATATTAAATAAAAATCCAGTGATGATATAGGGAATAGATATCACAAGAAGCATATTTTCTCTGAAAGCTTTACTAATATTTAGGTTTAATAAATGATGGACAGCTCTCTGTGAGCCACACCCTGCACAATCATACCCAGTAGCCACCTTGAATGGGCATTTTGGAAAAAAAGCACTATCTAATGGGTTGTAGGTCTTGTATACTAAAATAAGTATAAAAATAAACAAAAGACCTACAATCCATTTAGTAGTCGTTTTAAGATGCCATTCCACTTATAACAGCAAGTAATATAAATAGGAAATATAATACAATAACAGCTAATCCAGCGAATAGACCATACATTGTCCATTTTTTAGCATCAGCCGCAGCTTTGTTAGCTCCTGCAATGTCTCCCGCTAGGAATAGTCCTTCTACTTTAGAAGCATTGATAATTCCAGCAATTCCAAGTGGTAAACAACAAAATAAAGTAACTAAAATAGATTCTACCAACCAGTTTTTAGGTGGTGTACTAAATTCTGTAGGGTTTTGATAATTTGTAGGTTCCATATAATTTATAGTGTATTTATTGGCGGCAAATATAATCTTTTACGATTAGATAAAAAATAAAATTATATTTTTATTTATAATGATAAAAAATCCCAAAATCAGAAGGAGTCCAGAGTGCTGCTTTTTGTCCTGCTGCTTTTAGTCCGTTATTCGCCCAAGTGTTACAGGTCTGCATGAAATTGTAGCTTTCTTTGGCATCGTAGAAGGCATCATTTTTTCCATAAACAGCATCCGTTTTTATTAAAATGAAATTCCCATTTTCATCTTGTTTGAACTGGTTTTTGATGAATTTTACCAAATTGCTGTATTGCTTTTCGGTCAGCATTATTTTCTTACAGTCATCATTTTCCTGCATTTTTTCGTAAAAAGTGCAGTGCATGGCAGATTCGCTCATCCAGAAAGCGGCTTTTATTGCTGTGGAAACCTTTAAATCAGCCCAAGTGGGCGTGTCCAGATAAAATCCCTTGTCTCCCCAGCCGATGCCCACATAGGTGAAATCAGTTCTTTTGGAAAGGGTGTTTTCAAAAGGAATCTGCTGGCTCCAGTCTATAATTTCCGTTTTGATGGGAACCACCAAATCCGTATGCATCCCATTGGTATAGATATACATAGGAATGGTTTTCGGGTCGGAGGTTTCCTCGGCAGGAACTTTTATTAAAGGAAGCAAAAGCCCTAAAACAATATACAATCCCACTATTCCTAGCAGAACGCCGATGGTTTTTAAAATGAAAACAAACGCTTTTTTCATCAAAAGTTTTTTTAGAGGATTACTCCAAATTTCCCATGATTTCTTCCCATTCTTTCATGATTTCTGCCAGCTCTTCTTTCAGTTGGTTGTATTTTTTCAGTTCTTCATCGGTAGGATTAGTTTTACTGAAAATCTCTTCTAGACTAGCGATTTCTGCTTCATAATCCGCAATTTTCTCTTCTGTTTTTTTGAGTTTATTTTGCAGATTTTTCTGCTCTTTGCTGATGAAAGTGTTTTTTGCAGGTTCGGCTTTTACAGGCTCGGTTTTCTCTTTTATTTCAGTTTTTTCGCTTAGTTTCGCTTTTTCTATGGAAACTTCGCGGATGCTTTCTTTTTGGCGGTAATCTAGATATTCATCAATATTGCCCAAAAATTCTTTCATCTGCCCATCTCGGAATTCAAAAATTTTGTCGCAGAGCCCTTGCAGGAATTCTCGGTCGTGAGAAATCACGATGAGCGTCCCCTCAAAGTTCTGAAGAGCCAGTTTGATGATTTCCTTGGACTGGATATCCAAGTGGTTGGTCGGCTCGTCCATGATGAGTGTGTTGAACGGGCGAAGAAGCAGTTTGCACAGTGCCAGACGGTTTCTTTCTCCCCCAGAAAGTACTTTGGTTTTTTTGCTTACGGCATCCCCCTGGAAAAGGAAGCTTCCTAGAAGGTCTCTTACGCGCGGGCGGGTCTCTTCTGTAGCGGCATCTTCGGCTTCTTGGAGAACGGTTTTATTAGGGTCAAGAACTTCTTCTTGGTTTTGGGCAAAATACCCAATGTTTACATTGTGTCCCAGAGTCCAGCTTCCTGTGTAATCTTTGGTTACGCCTGCAAGTATCTTTGCGAGGGTGGTTTTCCCTTGTCCGTTTTGTCCCAAAAGGGCGATTTTTTCTCCTCTTTGAACGAAGAAATTCACATGGTCAAAAACCTGCTTGTCGCCGTAGGCTTTTCCTAAATTTTCAGCCTCGAAGATGACTTTCCCAGGCGTGATGCTCGGCTGGAAACGAATATTGAATTTAGAAACATCCTCATTGTCTATTTCTATTCGTTCTATTTTTTCTAATTTTTTAATCAAAGACTGAGCAAAACTTGCCTTTGTAGCCGAAGCACGGAAACGGTTGATATTATCCTCCATCTGTTTGATTTCGGCATCTTGGTTTTTCTTCGCCTGTTCTAGTTTTTCTCTTCGTTCTTTGTTTAGTTCAAGGTATTTGGTGTAGTTGGCTTTATAATCGTCAATTTTCTTATTATTGATGTCAAAAGTTCGGTTGCAGACCGCGGTCATGAACTGCTTGTCGTGGCTCACGAGAACAATAGCGCCAGGGTAGTCTTTCAAAAAGTTTTCCAGCCAGATGATGGATTCCATATCGAGGTGGTTGGTAGGCTCGTCCAGCAGCATCAAATCATTTTTTTGGAGGAGAAGTTTGGCTAATTCTATTCTCATTCGCCAGCCGCCAGAGAATTCATCAGTGATTTTATTAAAATCCTCCGCCTTGAAGCCCAGCCCGAGCAGTACTTTTTCTACATCTCCTTCTAGGTTGTAGGCATCATGGTGGTGCAGAAGGTCGTTTAGTTCTGTCATTCTCTCGATGAGGTCATGGTAGGCTTGGCTCTCGTAATCCGTACGGGTAGCGAGCTGATGATTAACCTCGTCCAGCTCTGCTTTCATGGCGTTTATCTTCTCAAAAGCCTGCATAGTCTCATCCCAAACGGTTCTTCCCTTTACAAAATCCAAATCTTGTTTAAGGAAACCAATGGTGATGTTTCCCTCGGGAATTACATTTCCTTCATAGAAACTGATTTCGCCCGAAAGCATCTTTAAGAGCGTGGATTTCCCAGCGCCGTTTTTCCCGACTAAGCCTATTTTATCTTCTCTTTTAATCGTAAAATTCACATTTTGAAACAAATAGTTCCCTGAATGATGTAATCCTAATCCCTGAACTGAAAGCATATTTTATGTAAAAAGTTTTTAAAATAATCGGCAAAAATAGTGAATTTATCTTATTCCTCTTTCTTATATCCTTCATAATAGTAGGATTGCTCAATACCTTTGAAAATAATTTCCCTGTTTTCGGTCTCTGAGGTGAGGTTTTCTTTCAAAAGGAAACGGATTTCCAAATCATTGATGGGACTTCTTTCCATTGCTTGCAAATAAAGGGTTTTGTCTACAAATTGCCAGTTTATCACTTTATTAAGGCGTTTTTTCAAAATTAAATCCAGCCAAATGCGCATGGTTCTTCCATTTCCTTCCATGAATGGGTGGGCGATGTTCATTTCTACATATTTAGCGATGATTTCCTCAAAGGTGTTTTCTGGCATCTGCTCTATTTTTGGGAGAATTTCGTTGATATAGAGAGCATTGGCAAAACGGAAACCTCCTTTGGAAATATTTTTGTCTCTAATTTTTCCAGCAAAATCATACAATCCGCCGAAAATATATTTATGGATTTGTTGTAATCCTTTGGTGGTGCCTATTTCCATTCGTTCTATATCTCCACTTTCAAAGAGCTGAAAGGCTTTTTGCAGACTTTTTTCGTCTATTTGTTTCATTTTGTAGTTTTATTTTCTTAAAAATCCGTATTCGAAAACTTTTGGAGTTATTTTTTCAGCCAATACTTTTAAGGCTTCTCTCAGTTTACCGATTAACTGAGTGTATGTCTCATCACTGCTGTTGTTATTCATTTTGCCCTTATCATTTCTGCCTTGGAAATGTTCGCGGATGTCGTATAGCGAGGCATTGGGATTGCTGTTTTCTTGTTTCATGTAATAGCGCCAAAGTTCTCTCCCTGCATCAAAAATTGCTTGAGCTTCTGAAGAAAATACCAATGGAGCCGAAGGAATTAGATTTAAATTGTCTTGATTAAAGATTTTTTGATGTTCTTCTTCCTCCGTAGGTTTTATTTTTCCTTTGATGAAGTCCGTAATAAAGTTACTGGCGAACCTCTCAGGGGCATCTACTTCTTGCTCAGTGAAAGGTATCCAGTGGTTGATGTCCTCTTTACTGCTTATTCTGTTTTGTCCATGGAAAAGCGTATAAGCAAGACAGTCATTTTGGAACTCTGTATCCGTTTGCCAGCCATCTGTGGGAATTTCATACTGTCTTCTATCATTTTTCCAAGTAGCTTCAATTACCCAACGAATGGCAAAAAATAAAGAAGTGAGTATAAGGTTATTTTTATCTATATAAATGGAATGACTTTTATCATTAGTTTCATTTTGGATATGAACTAAATTTTGATTTTGAAAATCAGTTCTTCCAGAATTCATCATTCCGATGTTTTCTTTTTGATTTCCTTTTTTTATCCATTTAGTAATATATGATTTGGGTAAAATGAATATTTCATCAATATCTCTTTTTATTTCTCCTTTTTCATAGATATAAGCAGAACTTATTATTCTATCAAAAATCTCATTTATTTCTCCATTCCATATTTTGAAACCTATTGGGAATTTTCCCTTTACATTATCAAAAGTATTGGCTGGAACTATAAAAATTTTTTCGAGCTTCGCTCGATATTCATTTCTGAAATACGAGAAGTTTGAAGATTGCAGAATTTTCAACTTTGAAAATTCTGCAATCTTACATAGAGGTATTTCCTTATAAATTCTTATTAGAAATAAGGCGAAAATCTCATTAGCAGCTTGTTTTATTATGGGTTTGTATTTGGTATGTGTTTTATTTCCTTTACTTACATTTTCTTTATTAATCCCTGTTCCTGTTCTTTGTCGTGTGGTTCCTGCCTCTGCATATGGCGGATTGATGTAGATAACTAATTTTTTTCGTTTTTCTTCATCGGAGATAATCTCATAGAGGCTGTCAGGCATTTTTCCGCCTTCTTTCTGCGGGATAAACTCATCGTTTAAGAAATCAAACTGGAATACATGATTTTTCAGCAGGTTGGCTCCGTGTTCTATTCGTTCATGCATTACATTTACATCGGCTTGGTCTAGGGTAGAAGCATAGATATTAAATTTATTGGTAAGCCCAGCCAAGAGGTTTCCTGTCCCTGCCGCACAATCCCAGATGTAATATTCATCTTGCCAGTTTTCACCAAGATAGTCTGTAAGATATTTTTGGGAAAGTTCTACCCATTGTCTTGGAGTAAAGAAAGCCCCCTTCCGCTCACGGATATCCTGTGGAACCAGCAGGTCTCTCCGCTCAATGATGTATTCTTGATATTCTTTCAGAGGCGGGCGTTTGTAGCGTTTCCAGAACTGCTGATAGACTTCTTTATTCCGAATACTGATAGTGGCATCAAACATCTGGTTTAGGTTTTCTTTGGCGATTTTGTAACCTTGATTTTGATAAATTACAAAAAGACTGTCCCTTATGGACTGATCATCTTCTATGTTCTGGGTGTTTTTGTCATCGACAAACAAGTCTGCCAGATAGAAATCACTGTCTAGAATGCCTACTTTTTTCAAATCATCCCAGTTGACCTCTATACTTGGTTTTACAATATCTAACCAGCGGAGATAGATGGGGATAAAGTTGTTTTTGTCAATTTTTATTTTGGCGGTATGGGTGGAATTTGCAATATTTCTATCAATAAAAAATTTCAACTCTTTTGCATCTTTTTCATAATCGTAGATGTGAGTATTTTGCTTTAAGGTTTTTTCTATCCTTTCTTTGATAAGCTGAAATTCTTTGGTCTCGTGGTTGCTGGGAGTTACATTCCAGTTAAAATCATTCAGGTAAAAAATATCCTGAATGCTGATATATGGCACGAAAGCTATTTTTTGAAAATCAAAAGCTCCTAAGAATGCTGGAGGAAGGGTTTTATCAAAGGTTCTAGCCTTTCCTATGGTTAGAATAAGTTGCACGAACATTGTGGTAGTATCATAGTTTCCTGTTTTGGCTTCTGCCCACAACAGTGGAATTCTGCCAAACAAATCCCCCTGAGAGGGAAATACAGAAAAGTCTATATTACCAATGATTTCGGTAGTGTCAAAATTCTTGAACCAGTCTGCACCAACTTTATTTTTAAGTTCTTCTTCTCGAATATTTTTGTAATACATTTTTTGATTTTAAACTTTACAAAAATATAAAATAAATTCAGATAAAAAGTCGGTTTTTTAGCCTAAAAAACACTAAATTAGCAAGATGAACTCAAATAAATGAAAGTATGAAAGCCAGATTTTTAAAAATAGGATTTGTTCTATTGTTTTTATTTTCAGTATTTTATGAGGTGAAAGCAAGTGACTGCTACCGCTACCATACAAGGAGAGAAATTAGTGTAAAAGTGGAAAATGGCAAGGTGTTTTTGGTGAATATTACAAAAGACCCTAATGGAATAAGTGTTGTTTCTTATGGGAAAAAACTATTGGAAGGAGTTTCGCCGAAAGATGCACGATTTGTCAGTATTAATGGTGATTATACGATAGTTGCGGATGCTTATTTTTACTATGTTTTTCCTGATAGTGAGGTTATTTTTGAAAAGTATAAAAGCACGAAAATTGTTGGAAGTGAGAAAGTTACCAAAGTGATGGATGGTAATTTGTTCTTAATCAGTGGTGTGTGGCATTATTTGGATTTTAATATTTATAGTAATGAGTTTAAGTTTGTTCCTATTCCCGAATTTCCTATAAATCCAATTATTTTGGCTTCTGGATACAGATCGAATGATGGGTATTTCTACATTATGAAAGATGATAAAAAGGTGTATTCTTATCGTGTAGATCAGAAAAAAATGCAGGATTACCCAGATTTAAACCCTAAAACTACCCAAATTTTTAAAGAGGATGAAACTAAGTTTTTCCTTTACGATGAAGATACTTTCTATTTGGTGAATTTCCCAATTTTTACGGATGTTACGGCAGAATTTAGAAAGCAGGATTTTGATGGTAATTTTAATAACTTGAAAGTGAAACAGATATGGCTAGGGTATTGTCTTGATTTTGGTAACGAGGGAGGGATTTGGTTTTACTCATTGGCTTCGCTTAAGGGTATAGGTGATGTTCATTTTGTGGCTAGTAAAGCAGAGTTTAAGCCAGAGAGTAAATTGTTTTTTTATAAAAACAGAGCTTATTTAAACTTACGAAATGAATTGGATGTTTCAGAAGTTAAACATAAAGAAAAGCTGAAACAGGTTTTTGAGGATGTTTATAGCGATGGAGAGAATAACTATGAGCTTAGATTAGGAATGAATAGTGATGCGAAATTAGCCTTAAATCCAAGTCTTCAAAATATTGATTTTGAGAAGCTTGTGTTTTACAAAAATCAAGGACTTTATTCGTATAAAGGGCAGCCAGCGTTTTGGGCGGATGGTAAAAATCTGTTTTACTGGGAGCGCGATAGCAAAACGAAGAAAAATATATCTTCATATAAATCAAAGATTAAGGATTTGAAACTGGCTTTTGCTTTTGACGATAAAATATTGATAGAGAAAAAGATAATAAAAAACATTGGAGATTTTGCGACGATGGAGTTTGTGGGTTCTTCTGTAGAGGTGGTTTCTCCTTGTGATGGCAATGGAAAATCTTCCGTAAAGGTGAATTATGTATATTATTTCAGGGATAAAAATGCTCTTTATCTATACAAAAGCGGGCAGGAAGGCTTGAAAAAATTGAATGTTGCCAATCCAAAAGAATACACCGATGAAAATTTCGTGGAGAAGATTTTTGGGAAGAATTCTTTAACATAATTTTTTAGTTCTTATTAAAATAAAAAGAATTATCAAAAAATAATTTAGAAACTTGTAAATACAATTAAACCGCACCGAAACCTAAGTTTATAGGGCGTTTGATGATGTTTGGAATATGTAAATCATTATGTAAAAGGCAAATACGATTTGTATAATGAAAAAAAATGATTATATTTGCCTTGAATAAAAAACATTTTTTATGAAAAAAGTAATATTATCTATTGTTGGTATGCTGACTATTTCAGCATGTTATAGAGATGGAGGACCAGAATATAATGCTGAGTATTTCAAATCAGAAGTTGTAGGAACATGGAAAGAATCAGGATATGTAATCTATGATGGAAGAGATAAAAATACTATATTAGATTATGGTAATTTAGTAGGTTGTCAGACTAATAATGGGTATCATTTTGCAAATGATGATACTTATAATGAGCATCAATATGAAACAGGTAGTGATGGAAGATGTTCTGACAAAGGAGAGTTTTTAGGAACATATCAGTATGATGCTGCTGCGAAAAAAATATCAATGACTCGTAATGACGGAACTAAATCAGAACTGAATCTTATCAGTGTGACTTATGGTGAAATTAGAGTTAGGTCTACTAAAAATATTTATCATAATGGAGACAATGTGCCAGATCTTTATGTAATCGTATATAAAAGAGGAATATAATATAAATAAAATCCAACTCTCAGAGTTGGATTTTTTCTTGGAAGTATCAGATGATAAAACTAAAAGGACTACTTGTAGATGAGGAAACTCGCTGTGAACATTATCATAGCGAGCTGGATATAATCGCTATAAAATTCAAATGCTGTGAGACTTTTTATCCATGTTACCAATGTCACAATGCCTGCGAAAACCACGAGCCAAAACGCTGGTCTTCTGAAGAGCTAGATGAGAAGGCTATTCTGTGTGGCTGTTGTAGAAACACGCTGAGTATCAGAGAATATCTAAATACAGATTCTTGCCCGAACTGCAATAAACAATTTAATCCTAGATGCTCTAATCATTATTATCTTTATTTTGATTTGGAAAATTAGAAAAAATCTTCATCAAAGATTTCCTAAATCCTACATTCGTTTCCCATTATCTGAAAAATATTTATTACTTTTGCCACGATGGGACAAATACTGGCAGTAGATTTTGGTAAAAAGCGTTGTGGCCTGGCTGCAACAGATGATTTACGCATAATAGCCAGTGGTTTGGATACTGTGGAAACTACCGCTTTGATGGAGTTTTTGAGAAAATATTTTGAGAAAAATACTGTAGATGAGGTGGTTATAGGGCTTCCTACAGATTTGAAGGGAAATATGTCCGAAGTGGAGCAGGATATTCAGAAGTTTATAGAAGAATTTAAGAATGAATTTCCAGAGGTATCGGTGGTGCGGTTTGATGAGAGATTTACTTCTAAAATAGCTTCGTATTTCATTAGCCAAAGCGGCAAAAATAAGAAGCAGAGACAAGAAAAAGGATTGATAGATAAGGTAAGCGCTACGCTTATTTTACAACAATATTTAGAACAAAAACTATGATTTTACCTATTAGAGCTTATGGAGACCCTGTTCTTCGTAAGAAATGTAAAGATATTACGCCGGACTATCCAGAGCTGAAAACATTGATAGACAATATGTTTGAGACGATGTATGATGCTCATGGAATAGGTCTTGCAGCGCCGCAGATAGGCTTGGATATCAGGCTTTTTGTGATTGATATCCGCCCATTGGCAGAGGATGAAGATTATTTGGATATTGCGGATAAACTGAAGGATTTTAAGAAAGTTTTTATCAATGCTAGGATATTAGAGGAAAGCGGAAAGGAATGGAAATTCAATGAAGGGTGCCTCAGCATACCTGATGTCCGTGAGGATGTTTCGCGAAAAGAAACGATTTTGATAGAATATTTGGACGAAAATTTCGTTAAACATACAGAAACTTTCTCTGACATGAGAGCGAGAGTTATCCAGCATGAATACGACCATATAGAGGGAATTTTGTTCACGGATAAACTCAGTGTTTTAAAGAAAAAAATAATCAAAGGAAAGCTTAACAAAATCAGCGAAGGAAATGTAAATGTAGGCTATAAAATGCGATTTCCGAAGTAATTAAAAAATAAAAATATAATAATAATTTAGAATATGCAATTAGAAAAAATTATTTCAATTTCTGGAAAACCAGGGTTGTTTAAGTTGATTTCTCAGTTGAGAAATGGGTTTATTATAGAGGATGTGACTACACAGAAAAAAATAAGTATTTCTAACACCAGCCAAGTGAGTCTTTTGGATAATATATCTATGTATACCTTTGATAATGAGGTGCCTCTTTTCGATGTATTTGAAAATATAGCAAAAAAAGAAGACTACAAAGCTACTATTTCTCACAAAGCTTCTTCTGAAGAGTTGAGAGGTTTCATGGCGGAAGTGCTTCCAAACTACGATGTTGAGAGAGTTTATGATTCAGATATTAAAAAACTGGCTCAGTGGTATAACATCCTTCAAAAAGCAGGGTACATCACTCCGAACAGCTTTGTAAAAGCGGAGCAGCCAGCAGAATAGTCATCAGTATATGTTTGATTAGTATAAACAAGCCTTTATTCTATGTTTTCAGGATAAAGGTTTTTTTGTCTATAATTTTAAGTTAAATTTGAGGAAAAATTCACAGAAATGCATACAAAAACAGAAAAACAGGAAGCTTTTGGGAGATTACTAGATATCATGGATGAATTGAGGGAAAAATGCCCTTGGGACAGGAAACAGACCATGCAGAGCCTACGGCATTTCACACTGGAAGAAAGCTATGAGCTGTCTGATGCCCTGCTGGAAGAGGATATGGATGAAATAAAAAAAGAGCTGGGAGATGTCCTGCTGCATTTGGTTTTTTATGCAAAAATAGGCTCGGAAAAGGGAAAATTTGATATCGTGGATGTTATCAATTCTCTTTGTGAAAAGCTGATTTACCGCCATCCGCATATTTATGGCGATGCCAAAGCGGAGGATGCAGAAATGGTGAAACAAAATTGGGAAAAATTAAAACTAATAGAAGGGAATAAATCTGTGCTTTCGGGCGTTCCGAAGGGGCTTCCGTCTATGATAAAGGCGTATAGAATACAAGACAAAGTGAGAGGTGTGGGGTTTGATTTTCCTAACGAAGCGGAGGCGTGGAAAAAAGTGGAAGAGGAGTTGTCAGAATTTCATGCAGAGACCGATAAGGAGAAAAAAGAAATGGAGCTGGGCGATGTTTTCTTTTCATTGATAAATTATTCCAGAATTATAGGTCTAAATCCTGATAGTGCTTTGGAAAAGACTAATTTGAAATTTATTTCTCGTTTTCAGGAGATGGAAAAATTAGCCCAAGAGAGGAATTTGGTTTTGTCTGAAATGAGCCTAGAACAGATGGACGAATTCTGGGATGAGGCGAAGAAAAATAAAAATTAACTCTAGTATGTGGAAGATTTTAAAAGACATCGCAAAGAAAAATAAGAGACAATTGTTTTTAACTTTTTTATTGGTTGCAATGGAAAATTGATGGCAATTTTATATCCTCTTTTTGCAGGATTTGCGATTAATGCAGTAGTTAAAGGAGATGTTTTACATGCGCTATCTTATGCTGTTGTCGTTTTTGTTATGTGGACAATAGGAATGCTCAGAAGGCGTGTGGACACTCGGGTTTTCACTAAAATCTATGCAGAAATGGCGGTGCCTATGATTATTAATCAAAGAAATAAAGGCAATGATGCTTCTGCGGTAGCGGCTCGTGTGGCTCTTTCTCGTGAGTTTGTTGATTTTTTTGAACTTCATTTACCGATATTCATCACCTCTTTGGTTTCCATTGTAGGAGCTCTCGTTATGCTTTTGTTTTTGGAAATTTGGGTTGGGATTTTAGGGCTGTTTATTATGTTTATTTTGGTTTTATGGATACCTCGTTTGGCTAAAATAAATGACAAATTATATTCAAAACTAAACAACCGATTAGAAAATGAGGTGTATTTGATAGAAAAAAATAAAATAGAACATCTCGAGAAACATTATAAATTTACGACAAAATTGAGAATATTGATTTCTAATAGGGAGGCTTTTGGTTATTTTTGTGTAGGGATTTTTGCAACAGCATTGTTTGGATTGGCATTTGGGATTATGGCAACACAAGGCTATGAAAGTGCAGGACACATCTATTCTGTTACTACATATCTTTGGACTTTTGTGATTAGTCTAGATGATATGCCATCATTGATAGAACAATATTCTAAACTGAAAGACATAGGAAAGAGAATAGAGAATGAGGAATAAAGCGAAGAAAAACACTAAATAACAGAGCGAAAAATATGCTCCAAAGTGACTTCTTCATCTGTGTCACAATCAGTTAGATGATAATTTTGTTTCGCTAAAATTAAATTTAAAGCTGAAAAAATATTTTTAGAAAAACTATTTATAGCAATGTAAATAGTTTTTTTATTGTCTGTATAAAATCTGGCATCGTATGGGATGTCATCTATTGATTTTGGATTTTCCCAATCGATGTAATCCGTTGTAGAAGAGGAGAATAATTCGCAAATTTTCAAATCCGTTACAACTGAACTCACAGCTTCTTCCGAGTCTAAATTTATAGAATACTCCCAGCTCATAGGATTATTCCTGATGTTTGTTTGCTTGGATTTTCCTATTTTTTTCTTCTCTTTGGTTAAAGATAACTTCTATAATTTTTCCACCAACCCAAGAAAAAGGAAATATCGTAAGGAATATTCCGATCTGATAAAAAGTAGGGTGGTATCCGAAAAAGACAATATCTAAAACGGCTAAAAAAAGCAGAATAAAACCAATCAAGATGGCATAGGCTACTTTGGCTTTTTTCACAATCAGAGCAGTGGTGATACCTCCAATGGTGGATGCTACTCCTGTAGAAATCAATAATGCTACGAAAAACCAGCTGTTTCCACGCATGTCCTCCAATAGTCTGCTCCATTTTTCAAAGGGTGTGAAGCCAGAATAAGTTATCCATTCTGAGTTGATTCTCAGACCGATAGTGATGATAAGCATGGCGACACCAAGTCCCAGCAGCACAGCAAAAGTATTTCTCAAAAAACTCATAACTAAATTTTGGTGTGGGCTATCATGGAAATTTCTACACTTACTCCTTTCGGTAGGGCTGCTACCTGTATGGTTTCTCTGGCAGGGTAATCATCATTACTGAAATATGAAGAGTAAATATCATTTACCAAAGGAAAATTTTTCATATCTGTAAGGAAAATACTCGTTTTTACAACATTAGCAAAATCCAGCCCAGCTCCGTGGAGAATGGCTTTTAGGTTTTTCATCACTTGGTGGGTTTCTTCCTCTATTCCCTCTACAAGATTACCATTTTCTGGATTGATAGGAATCTGTCCAGAAATATAAAGTATGCCATCCACTAAAACAGCCTGTGAATAAGCTCCAATAGCAAGAGGAGCATCCTGAGTAGAAATTACCTTTTTCATACTTGCAAAGATACAAAATTCTTCTCTTTTTAGAAAGAACTTGTGGATTGTGGGAAGCTCTGAGTTTTGTATTTTAAAGCATCTCTTAGGATATTGGCTTTTATTCCGATGAAGAAATCATACACCTTGTACTGTCCGATAGGCACCCAGTTGAAAGTAATCGTGAAACTCCTTTGGTCTCTTGCAAAGCCTAATCTGGAGTATGAGAAAGCTTTATTAACCAAGTCATAATGGGCGCTTCCCGTGATATTCCAGTAAGGTGTAAGTTTTATAGAACCATTCAGCCCGATGGATGCTGTGCGGTCTCCATACCTCTTTGCAGAGTTGTTGTAGGAATAGTTCGCGGTGATGCTCATCGTCCAGTCTTGGTCAAAACGAGCGTAGTTATCATCATCGAAATGGTAGGCTTCCATCATGGCGTAGCCTTTTTTGTGATATGTTTTTTTCTCTTTGTTTTTTGGTTTTAAAATCTCATGGAGTGATAGATTTGCTCCTAAATTAAAGTACTGCAATCTGAAATTCCCCAGCTTGTCAAGCCTTGTTCCTATTTCAGAACCTGGCGTAAATGCTATTTTGTAAGGGTCAAACGATGCATTGTAATTTAGACTTAATTTATTATTAAAGAACGAATTCTGAGCATTGATGTTGATATACGACCACTTAAAGGTAGGCGCAGCGGCATTGTAGCTGAAATTTACCCCAATGTTTTCAAAAAGTTTTATTTTCGCTACTCCCGTAGAGTCTTTCTTTGATTTTACTTTCATTTCAATATTATTATTAAAATTAAAAGTAACTGATTTTGAAAGACCTGCACTAGGTGAGCCATAAACTCCGTTTTCAAAAATAGAGTACGAAATAGGATTTCCTGTAGCATCTATGTATTTTTGATAATATCCCCAGCTCTCACTACTGAAATCAGGATTGTAGGAGAAACCAATGCTCGGCGTGAAGACATGTCTTACCGCTTGGATTTTGCTGTTTTTCCCGAATTTAAGCATTCCGTAGAGCGTAGTCTGCACGGAAGCACTTGTGTTAAAGGTGCTAAATCCAGTGATGCTCTTTACATCCGTGGTTTCTACGGCGTTGGTAGCAGAGTTGTAGTTTTTTCTAATGGTTTTATTTGTCAAAACATTATCTGTGGATGCAGATAGTGACAGGTTGAAATATCGCAAAAATGTAGTGGTGGTACTGAATGTAGATACATTTCTAGCTCCATATTTCATTTTGTCCCACATTGTTTTTGTGAACATTTCGTTTTGCTGGGCATTAACTTCATTTCTGAAATCAAATTTAGTATTTACCGTGATGTTCTCTATTAGCCCTTTTCTTACGCCATCTTTAGCTTTGAATAGATAAAACTGGTTCACACTCGCAGTGAGGGATGGAAGCCTTAGGTTAGTCAGTCCAGTAGAAAAATTCTGCGAATAGGTAAGGTTCCCAGTAAGTGTTACAGGTAGGTTTAGAAATCTTTTAGTAAGCGTAATGGATGAGTTCTGCTGGGCGTTTAGCACATCTTGATTGAATATATAAGAGTTGTTGATATTATTATTATAAAATCGGTTACTTACAATATCCACAGAAGCAGATAGTTGCAGGAAAGGATTAGCTTTTGCATCCTGCTGATGAGACCAATATATTCTGTAAGTACTTGATTTTGAATAAGAATCAAGGCCTTTTATTCCTCTTATGGTGGTTCCTATATCACCGCGGAAAGTACCGCTGTATTTGTAGTTTTTCTTGTAATTCACCTCTGGGCGGATGTTCCAACTTCCTTTGGTGTAGTAGTCAGTGAGTATTTTTAGGTCAAAATGTTTCCCCAAAGGCTGATAATATCCTAAACCATTGAGATAAAATCCTACATCAGCCCTTTCCCCAAAACTAGGAATGATGAGCCCTGCACTTCTTTTCTCAGTGAAAGGAAGAATAGCGAATGGAAGAGCCAAAGGCGTGGGAACCTGCTCTATATAAAGCTGAATAGGCCCTGTAACTACTTTTCCTGAATTTTTTCCTTTGACAAGTTTTAGGATAGGAGCAGACAAATGGTAGTCAGGAAGGGTATCTTTTTTAGCTCTGAAAAGTTCATCAGTCGTAAAGAAACCTCTCCTCATGTAGAATACAGAGTCGTTTACTTTCTTGGTTTTTTCAGCTACGATAGCCCCTTCGTTTTCCTCTGTCCTAGCGTTGTAGGCTATGGCTTGTTTGGTTTTATAGTTGTAGCTTACCTCGTTGTATTCATATTTTTTGCCGCCCTGTGTGGCCACAGCAGGTTTTGTGATTTTTCCTGAAGAATCCACCATTCCCCTTGCAAAAATAGTTCCTCCTTCCCAGTCTATACTGATATAGTCAGCCTCTATCTGCATGTCCTGATAGTTTATCTGGGCGTTTTTGTTAAGGAAAGTCATTTTTTTCTCAACATCAAAACGGCTGTTTTCTGCTTTGCTGAGCAATATGTCTTCTAATTGTTCGTTTACTACAACGACAGTATCTTTTTTTCCTTTATTTTCTTCAATATTTTTAGGGCGTGTTTGTGCTAAAAAATTGTTAAAAATTAGGATAATTAAGATTTGTAAGGTAAATTTGAACTTTTTATTTATCAATGGTAAGATTTTAATGCCCCAAAAATAATAATTTTAAACAGATGAGAATAAATAAATTTTTAATAAGAGCAACTTTAACAGTAATTTTAACATTATTTTTCATCCCAGCCTACGCCCAGAATAAGAAGTTTACGGTTGTTTTGGATGCAGGGCATGGTGGGTCAGACCCTGGTTCATACAGAACTTTTTCGGATTTGGGAACTCTGAACGAAAAGGATATCACCTTGGCTGTCACTCTATTGATTGGGAAAAAATTAGAAAAAAATAAAGATTTTAAAGTTATATACACTAGAAAAACAGATGTTTATCCTACACTTACAGAAAGGACTAATTTAACCAACCGAAGTAAGGCGGATTTATTCGTATCAATGCATTGTAACGCTTCCAAAAGACCAGAGGCTTATGGGTCAGAAACTTTTGTACAAGGACCAAACCAAAACAAAGAAAATTTAGAAGTAGCAAAAGCTGAGAACGATGTAATCTATCTCGATGAGCAGGATAGAGAAACCTTTGCTTCTTATGACCCGAATTCTCCAGAATCTCTGATTGCCCTAAAAATTCAGCAAAGTAAATACTTAGAAAGCAGTCTTTTATTGGGAGGACTTATAGAAGATAACTTTGTGAATAAAGATAAAAGATATTCAAGAGGTGTGAAACAGCAGAACCTCCATGTTTTACGAAGAAATGCAACACCTTCAGTTTTAGTGGAAATGGGTTTTGTTAGTAATTATGAAGAAGCTAAATATATATCCAGCCAAGAAGGGCAAGAAGCTATAGCGGAGTCTGTATATCAGGCTATTGTGAATTATAAGAAAAGACTCGATAGAAATGTAAAAGCAGAGCCAGTAAAAGAAGCAGAAAAACCAATGAAAACGGACAGCCGTATCCTGCTGATGAGTTCTGTAACTAAATATAATGAAGGAGACCCTGCATTCAGAGGCTTGAAATATATTTTGACTATAAAGGATGGCTCTATGTATAGATATTATTACGGCACGACTAATTATGCATCTATACGAGATGAAAACTTGAAAACAGCTAAAGATGCTGGATTTAAAAACGCTACGGTGGTTAATTTTACACCTGACCAAAAGTTATCACAAGGTTATTATACTATAGAATTAGCTGCTTCACCATCAAGGCTGCCAAAAGATTCTCCTGTAAATAAAATTCCTGATGTCAAAAGAGAAAAAATAGGAGATACACATTACTATACTGCAGGAAATGTAAAAACCCTTGAAGAAGCCGTAAAACTGAGAAAACAGATGGAGGAAAAAGGTATAAAAAATCCCGTAATTCAAAAAAACAATAAATAATTTTTCAAAAAAAATTTGGTAGGATAAAAAAAGTTAGTATATTTGCAAACGCAAAAAACAGTTGGCCCGTTCGTCTATCGGTTAGGACTCAAGATTTTCATTCTTGCAAGAGGGGTTCGATTCCCCTACGGGCTACTTTTTGAATTTAAAATAGTAGTAATAAATTTACTTTGTAAAATATTTAAAAGATTATGGCAAATCACAAGTCAGCATTAAAAAGAATTAGACAGTCTGAAAAAAGAAGAGTGAGAAACAGATACTATCATAAAACTGCTAGAACAGCTATGAAAGTATTAAGAAATGAAGAAAATAAAGCTGTTGCACTAGAACAATTACCAAAAGTAGTTTCTTTGTTGGATAAATTAGTAAAAAGAAATATCATCCACAAAAACAAAGCGGCTAATTTGAAGAGTAAATTAACGAAACATGTTAATAAATTAGCATAAGAAAGTATAGTTGGCCCGTTCGTCTATCGGTTAGGACTCAAGATTTTCATTCTTGCAAGAGGGGTTCGATTCCCCTACGGGCTACAAAAGAAAGACCTTTGGTAACTATCAAAGGTCTTTTTTGTTACTTTTATCAATGTTTTTCTTAATTACGAATATCCTTTTATGTGATGAAAGTAAATCTTACACAAAATAAAAATCTAAAAATATTCAAAATAATTTCTCAGGTTGCTCATGATAGAGGGCAGTCTGTGTATGTTGTCGGTGGGTATGTCCGAGACTTGCTGCTTGGTAGAAAATCTCCTACGGATATAGATTTCGTAACGGAAAGCAGTGGAATAGAACTGGCACAAGCTGTTGCAAAAAGTATCAATCCTGAAACTAAAGTTTCTATTTTCAAAACTTATGGAACAGCCATGTTTCGTTATGAAAATTTAGAACTGGAATTTGTAGGCGCAAGAAAGGAAAGCTATAGTGCTGACAGCAGAAACCCTCAGGTGGAACAAGGAACATTGGAAGACGACCAAAAACGCAGGGATTTCACGGTAAATGCGATGGCAATTTCCCTTAATAAAGATAATTTTGGGGAACTGATAGACCCATTTAATGGGATGGAAGATATGGAGCAGAAGATACTTCGAACTCCACTAGAACCAGTCCAAACCTACTCGGATGACCCTTTGAGAATGATGCGTGCCATTAGATTTGCTTCCACGCTTGGTTTTTCGATAGAACAAAAATCATTGGAAGCCATAGAAAAAGAAGCGAAAAGAATAGAAATAATCACTGTGGAGCGGATAATGGTGGAGTTTAACAAAATTATGCTGTCTGAAAAACCTTCTGTGGGATTGGAAATTATGAAAAAAACAGGGCTTTTGGATATTGTTTTACCAGAGCTGACAGTATTAGAAGGGATAGAAGAAGTAGAGGGACATAAACATAAAGATAACTTCTGGCATACGCTGGAAGTGGTGGATAACATTTCAAAAAACACGGATAATCTTTGGCTGAGATGGGCAGCGCTGCTGCATGATGTGGGCAAAGCTCCGACAAAAAAATATGTAAAAGGAACAGGATGGACATTCCACGGGCATGAGTTTTTAGGGTCAAAAATGGTGAAAACTATATTCCAAAGGCTGAAACTTCCACTAGGAAAGGATATGAAATATGTTCAAAAAATGGTGAAATTGTCTTCCAGACCGATTGCACTGATTTCAGATGATGTTTCGGATAGTGCGCTGCGCAGGATGCTGTTTGATGCAGGGGAGGATTTAGAGGATTTGTTTACCCTTTGTAAAGCTGATATCACAACAAAAAATTCTTACAAGCAGGAAAAATTTAAGAAGAATTTTGAATATGTGGCGAAAAAAATAAAGGAAGTAGAGGAAAAAGACCATGTAAGAAATTTCCAGCCGCCAATAACAGGCGAGGAAATTATGCAGATGTTTAACATGAAGCCTGGCAGAGAGATAGGAATTTTGAAGGAAAGAGTAAAAGAGGCAGTTTTGGAGGGAGAAATTCCTAATGAACATGAAGCCGCAAAAGAATTAGTAATACAAGAAGCAAAAAAAATTGGGCTTATCTAAGCCCAATTTTTTTATTTTAATTTTTGTAAAAAGCATTCGTTCCTATTCCCGAAGAGAAAGTTTTTATATGAACTCCCGAAGGAGTGTAGATGCTTACTTTACTGGCTTCCTTAAATCCATTGGCATCGGAAATGTATATAAGCCCATCAATCACATTGAATCCATAAAGAGTGGAATGTCCGTTTTCTGCGACACTAAATACAGGGCTGCTTGGAGCAGTGCTGGAAGAAAGTTCCATAGAATATACTCCTGTTCCTCCTGTGAAATAGATGTATCCATTGTCTATTTCGATGTTGTTGGCATTTTTTATTCCTGTGAGAGTTATCGTATTTGTGAGGCTTCCACTGGAATTATATTTATAAATGTAGGAATTAGCTTCGGTAGCTTTTCCTGCAATTACATAGACATCGTTGTTATAAGAAATGGTTTTGTTGATAGCTCCATTAGGAACGGTGATTGTTCCTGTTACATTATTAGATGAAGAGGAAATGATAGTCAGCTTGTTTCCTGTTCCAAAACTTGCATTTTGAACAAATACATTGGTTCCAGCAGTTACGATTCTTTCAACTGTATCGCTGCTAGGGATTTTTTTAATTAGACTGTTATTCTCTGTATTATAAATAGTTACGCTTTGATCTCCGCCGTAAGTGCTGTTGGTAACATAAGCCTGATTTCCTGCGAAAGTGATGTAACGAGGATTTTTTATATCTTGTGTGATTTCGGCTTTTTTCTGGAAAGTGTATCTGTCAGTGATAACGATTTTGTTAGAATTATTCACCACAAGATAAGCTTCACCATTGTGGAAATTCACATGCTGAAGGACATCTCCTAGGTTTTCTCCATTTGTAGTTTTGTAGATATCGTTTTTGATGGAAGAAAAACCGCTGCTGATGTAGCTTAGTTCTGCATTGGGAGTTCCGAATTTACCTTCATTTGCTACGAGAATTCCGTTTTCGTGCTTTTCAGCAGGAATCATAGCATCTGCTTCGTCTCGGTTACAAGAAACAGCCGTTAGGGCTAAAAGAGCGATAAGCCCTGTGATTTTAAAATTTTTCATAGAATGTAATTATTAAAAATTGATATTAAAATTGATATTAAAATTTCTCAAAGGCAGCGGATAGTAGTCGCTGGTTTTATAGACTTGATTTAGAATATTGTTAATCTTTCCACCTAAAGTGATGTTTTTCTTTAAATAAAACTCAACTCCCGTATTTACGATGGTGTAATGAGACAGCAGGTAGTTTTTGTTCTCATCGGTCGTTGTGAAAACTTCGCTGGTGAACATTCCTTGGATAAATAGGTTTAAATATTTGTTTTTCAGTGAAATAATCCCGTTGGTTTTGTGCTTTGGGACATAGGAAAGAAATTTGTTTTTTTCTGTGTCTTTGGAGTTGGTATAGGCATAAGAAAGGCTTATTTTCAAAGTGTTTCTACCTATATTATGGGTATAATCGGCATAAATTTCACCACCAAAGGAGCGGATTTTTTTGCTGTTAAATGGCGACCAATATCCAGAAGAAGTGGGCAGCCACTGGATAAGATTTTCTATATTGTTATAAAAAGAAGCGATATCTATATTCAGGTTTTTAAACTTGAATAAATGATTGATTTCAAACTGGTATGCAGTTTCTGGTTTTAGGTTCAGATTTCCGCCTGGCTGCCAGTATAAATCATTAAAAGTAGGATATCTAAAGTTTTTAGAAGCGTTTAGTTTTAATGAATAATTTTTGGTAAAATCTATACGAGAGCCCACGAAAAAAAGATAAGGACTTTCTATATTTTCTATCATGTCTTTCCTGAGCGAGCCTTCTAAATAAAGGCGCGAAAATAGATTTTTACCAGCTGTAATCGCCAGATAACCAGTATTTCTCTTAGGGTTTGTGATTCCAGAGGAGTAGCCATCAGCAGTATTGTATTGGTATTCGCTGATTAGATTTATGCTGAAATTATTAGGTTTTTTGTAAGAAAAATCATTGCGGATGAGCCAAGTTTTTCCCTCTGCACCATTGCTTTTGGGTAAATTTATATCGCTATAATAATCGTATTTTTCGTTCAGAAAAGCCAGTTTCAAATCATTATGAAAATTGCCGTAATCGCTCTGCCAGTTAATCATGGTTTTCAGTCCATCAGTGGCATATTTCGTTTTTGTCTGGCTTTCAGAAAAAATGGGATAATGCTGTAATCCTGTATTCCACAGCGAAAACATTGCGATTTTCTGATGCTCATTAAAACGATAGGCAGCGGAAATAGAGTAGTTGTACTGGTAGTAGGCTCCGTTTCTATTGATGTATTTTTCTTTTGGGACTTCGTAGTTGTTTTCGCTTTTGGCAAGGGCGGTGTTCAGTTTTACAGAAAAATTATCATTGCTGTAAGCTATTTTTAAGGCTGAATTTAAAGTGTTAAAAGACCCAAATTCCGAGAACAAATTCCCGTTAAATCCCTTTCCGAACTGGATTTTATCATCCAAGTGTATCGTTCCACCGATAGCTCCCGTTCCATAGGAAATGCTTCCTCCACCAGCTTTTATGCTGATTTTATCAAAATTAAGAAGTCCAATATTGTTTATATCTCCCTGCCCTAAAAATAAGGAATTGATATTGATGCCGTTCCAGATGAAAGCTGTCTGCTGTGCAGTAGTCCCACGAAAAGAGGGCGAAGACACCATTCCTCTTCCGTTTTCTTTGATGTAGAGAGGTGTAGAAAACCGAAGGGTTTCCGAAAGATTGCTGGTATTTTTATGAATATTGTCCGAAAGATTGATAACCTTCTGAAAATGTACAGACTCGTTCAGTTTTTTATCCGAAATAAAAACTGTATCTATTTTTTTTTCTTGTGCAGCGACAAAGGAAGCGGCTCCCCAAATGATTAGGGAAATATACTTTTTAATCATAATTCTACTTTTCCTCCGAAAGTTTTGTTATTAATTTTATATCTGGCAGGTCTCCTGGCTTTTGCATTTCTACGCCTTCCCGCGTGAGCAGTGGCTTTTTTGTAGAAACTTTTTTTGCAATTTACAGTTGCGGGGACAGCTCGGGATTTTCGCCCGATTCCCTTTTCATCTATTTTTCAAATAGAACCAAAATATAATAAAGACAAGTGCTATAAGCCGGATTCTGTCCTTTGAAAAATCAAAGTGCTTGTTATTTATCTACATTTTATATTGCTATAAAACTTTAGCCACTTACCCCTCGGCATTGGACGAGCTACCCTTAGTTGCCGATATACTTAGTGTTGCACCGCATAGAGTTTACCTGATTTCACTACAGCCGTACTGTACTTGCTTTCTGTTGCACTTGTCCTCGTATCGCTACGGACGGGCGTTACCCGCTATGCTGCTCTGTGGTGTCCAGACTTTCCTATTTCATAAAGAAATCAACAAGCCACACTTGTCACGGCAAATATAGAATTAAAAAATTGAAAATAAAAAAACCTCCTGTAAATTAAAATCTACAAGAGGTAAAAACTAATAACCATGAAAACTCAAATTAAACATGAGAATCTACTCTTTATCACATTTATCAAATACCGTGCCAAAATTAAAATTAAATTTAAAAAGTTAAAAATAAAAAACCTCCTGCAAATTGAAATTTACAAGAGGTAAAAACTAATAACCATGAAAACTCAAATTTAATATGAGAATCTTATTTTGGGTATTATCAAATATCGTGCCAAAAATATTAAAAACAAATATACATATGTGAAAATTAAATCGTATTTTTGCCGAAAATAAATTTTAAGAAAATGGCAGGAAAGATTACATTTACAATGATTAAGCCAGATGCAGTAGCAGACGGGCATATCGGAGCGATTTTAGGAAAAATTTCAGAAGCTGGATTTAAAATCAAAGCAATGAAACTTACTCAGCTTACTGTAGCTGATGCTAAAAAATTCTATGAAGTTCACGCAGAGAGACCTTTCTACGGAGAATTAGTAGAATTCATGTCTTCTGGGCCTATCGTAGCAGCTGTTTTGGAAAAAGACAACGCAGTAGAAGATTTCAGAAAATTGATTGGTGCTACTAACCCAGCAGAAGCAGCAGAAGGAACTATCAGAAAAATGTTTGCAAGAAGCGTAGGAGAAAACGCTGTTCATGGTTCTGACTCTGATGAAAACGCACAGATAGAAGCAGCATTCCACTTCTCAGGAAGAGAAATTTTCTAATTAAACTTAAATAAAAAAGATTACCATTTCGGTAATCTTTTTTTATTACTTCATTTTAAGGTGTTCCATTGTCATTTTTTTTATGATTTCCTAGTCATTATTAATTTCTTTTAGACCTAAAAATTCTTCTTTTTTTAATTCTTCTAGTTTTGCAGCATATTCGGACTGGACTAAGATTTTATTACTATAAAGTTTTAGTAAATCTTCCTTTTTTTGTTCAAAGCTTTTTAATTTTTCTACTTTAGCTTGGTGTTCTTTTATTCTTTCAGTTATTTGGTGTTCTTTTTCTATTTTGGCTTCTATCTGTTTTAGCTTTTCTTCATATTCGTTTTGAGAGATGAGTTCACTTTGTAGGGCGTTTTTTAAATTTTCTTTTTGTTGTACTAGTTTTTGTGTAGTAAGTTCAAAATGATTTAAATAATTTGTAATTGCTTGATCTATTCTTGAAAATCTCGCGAACTTGTCTTTTTTAGGACTGTTATAGATTAGGATTAAAGAAACTATAAAGCATAAGATATTTGCTCCTATTCTATTGTAAAGGTTTTCGGAAGGATAATAGTAATCATAAGGGAGATTAGAGTATAGATAAGCTCTATACAAGTTGATTGATAAAGAGACAATAGATGAAAATAAAAGAGTTTGTGCAAATGTATTCTTGAAAGTATAATTTTCATTGATACGACTGATAATAAAGGCAATAATACATGCAATAATTGCTATTGCTGCTATTTCTCCTAATAAATAACCTGAATCACTAATGTTCTTTGCTATTTCCGCTTCCATAAAGTGTAAATTTTTTGGCAAATATAAACAAAAGTTATCAAAAATGATAACTTTAAAAACGGGAATAGTTATCAAATTTGTCAACTATTATAATTTATAGTTGTTCAGATTGGATAAATTATCACTTCAGATAAAAATAGGCAAGCGCATAAAAGAACTTCGTGAGAGCAAAAATATCTCGCAGGTGGATTTGGCGTATGCTTGTGATTTTGAAAAATCCAATATGAGCAGAATAGAAGCTGGGAAAACCTGCCCAAATATCTACACACTTTACAAAATAGCTCAGCATTTGGAAATAAACTTATCTGAACTTGTTTCGTTTTCAGTTGAAAAATAATTTAGTTGAAACTAAAAAAAGCTGTGTAATATTACACAGCTTTTTATTTATATAGATAAATATCAAAAATCAAGGTAAAAAGAATTGATATCAAAGAAATAGCTGACTGTGGTTCCGTCTGGTTTTTGTACTTTTAGTTCATCATAGTAGGATTTTCCTTTGTTTATCAATGCTTGACTTATGACTCTGCAGCCTTCGCAGTTTTCTCTGATGTATTGGTATTCTTCTGGTACACTGTTTACTTTTATGGGATTGGAAATAGAAAGACCCAGTTCACCTTTTTTAGTGTCTTTTTGGGAAGGTACCGCTGAGCAAGAAAGCGCAGCAAAATAAACTAAAAAAGCAAATAAAAATTTTAGATTTTTCATAATGATTAAATTTTTTTACATTGGAACAAATTTACATTTAATTCTTCATTGTTCAAATACGAAAAACAAAATTTTTTGAAATATTTTAGTACATTTAGTTTTTTAAAACTTATTTTTGTAGCCTATTTTATTTTTATGATAAAGAGTATTCCCATAGAGCGGATTTTGTTTTTGGACATTGAAACGGTTCCTCAAGTTGGAAACTGGAACGAAGTCTCTGAAGAAGAAAAAAATCTTTGGGATAAGAAAACTCTGCGGCAGCGTGGAGAAGATGTTTCAGCAGCGGATTTCTATCAGGAAAGAGCTGGAATTATGGCAGAATTTGGTAAAATTATCTGTATTTCTGTGGGGATGCTGGAAAAAGATAATCGTTTGAAAATCAAATCTTTCTATGGCGATGATGAGAAAAAACTACTGGAAGATTTTGGAAATATTTTCAACAGCCCTAGACTGCAAAATATAATCCTTTGCGCCCATAATGGCAAGGAATTTGATTTTCCGTGGATTGCCCGAAGGATGCTTGTCAATGGTTTTCAGCCGCCTGTTCCGTTCCAGACTTTTGGGAAAAAACCTTGGGAAATTTCGCATTTGGATACCATGGAGCTTTGGAAATTCGGCGATTGGAAGAGTTTTATTTCCTTAGAACTGATGGCGCATATCTTTGGCGTTCCTACACCGAAAGACGATATTGACGGCTCTATGGTGGCAGAAATTTATTATAAGGAAAAGGATTTGCAGAGAATAGTGGAATATTGTGAAAAAGATGTTTTAACTTTGGCGAATGTTTTCCGAAAAATGAGGCAGGAAGATTTATTGACTAAATTCGAATAATTAGAGAAAATAGAAATTATATGAAATTAACAGATGAACAAATCGCTTCGCTAGGAGAGGAGGTTATAAAGGTGCTGAAAACCATCTACGACCCAGAAATCCCTGTGGATATATACGAATTGGGGCTGATTTATGATGTGCAGATAAGTGATGAGGGGGAAGCAAAGGTGCTGATGACTCTGACTACGCCCAACTGTCCCGTAGCGGAGAGCCTTCCGATGGAGGTGGAAGAGAAAGTAGGTGAAATAGAAGGAATTACAAAATCCAAGGTGGAGATAACCTTCGAGCCAGAATGGGAAAAGGACATGATGAGCGAGGAAGCTAAATTTGAATTAGGATTATTATAAAAAAACACTGATTTTCAGTGTTTTTTTTCTTTTGTGTTAATTTCGTTAAGAAATGCGCTTGTTTTTTTAACCTTTTTTAACAAAGCTTGTTTTTTGCTCTATTTTAGGAGGGTAGCGGTTTAGTTTTGGTTTAAAATATCAAAGAAAAGACAGCAGAGAACGAAAAAAATATGAAGATTCTATAAATGGGTATAAATTTGCCTCAACTAATTCAAAAACAAAACTATTTGACATGAAACGACTTATTTTTTTTGGTCTAATGGCCTTTACACTTGGAGCTTCATTTGACAAGGAAAAAGGAGTGAAAACGAGTACAGCTTCATATTACCATGATAAATTTAATGGTAGAAAAACAGCAAGTGGTGAGATTTTTGACAATAAAAAATTAACAGCTGCAAATAAAACCCTTCCATTTGGGACAAAGGTAAAAATTACCAATTTAAAGAATGAAAAAAGCGTAATCGTAAGGGTGAATGACAGAGGGCCTTTTTCTAAGAAAAGAGCTTTTGATCTTAGTAAGGCAGCGTTTAGTAAGATAGCAGACCTCAGAAGTGGCGTAGTTTCGATAAGCTATGAGGTTGTGGAATAAGATAATTGTACACTTTTAATTTTTAATCTGTTTTATTATTTTAAAAACACACTTTCCCAAAATGGAAAGTGTGTTTTTAATTTGTATTTTAATGATTGATATTTTCTAGTTTTTCGGGTGTGTGTTTGTATTTGAAAACTATCATAAACATAATCGCTACAGCAAGGGCATAGTAAGCAAAAATCGCCCAAGCGCTGTACCAGCCGTTCATCTTTGTGACAGGGTCTATGTCGGAGAAAATCTGATAGTGATTTACAATCTCTCCAGCTACAAGCATCCCGATAGTAGAGCCGAAACCATTGGTCATCATCATGAAAACTCCTTGCGCAGATGAGCGGATATTGGGATCAGTTTCTTGGTCTACGAATAGCGAACCTGATACATTGAAGAAATCAAAAGCAACACCATAAACAATCATGGAAAGGATAAACATCCAAACTCCACTGCCAGGGTCTCCCACAGCGAACAGCCCGAATCTTAGGAACCATGAGAACATGGCCATAAGCATCACTTTCTTTATTCCAAATCTCTTTAAGCAGAAAGGAATCAGTAAGATACAGAGTGTTTCTGAAACTTGTGAAAGTGATATCAAAGCATTGGCATTATTAGCGCCCCAAGAATCTGCATACTGCGGAATGTCCTTGAAACTTGTAATGAAAGGATTGGCGTAGCCGTTGGTTATTTGTAGGGAAATTCCTAGTAACATTGAAAACACAAAGAAAATCGCCATTTTTTTGTCCTTAAATAAAGCAAAAGCCTTCAGACCAAGGGCATCGGATAGCGTTTGTTTTTCGTCGGATTTATTGGTAGGGCAGTGTGGCAAAGTGAAAGAATAAGCAAACAGCACAACTCCCAAGAATGCCGATACAAAAAACTGAGCATAAGTATTTTGGAAGCTCACAAATCCTTGTGAATTAGAAAAATTAAGAGTGAAACTACCGTTTTCAAATCCAGCAAAATTCACAAAAAGCATCGCAACGATGAAACCTATCGTCCCAAAAGTTCTGATGGGTGGGAAGGTTTTTATAGTATCAAAATTATTATTGATTAAAGCAGAATAAGCTACCGAATTAGAAAGGGCAATAGTAGGCATGTAGAACATTACACTCAGAGAATACAAAGTAAAAAGAGTAGTGAAGTCCGTGCTATCGCTATGCTGCATGCCATAATATCCTGCCACTCCTAAGAAAATAGCAGCGATGAGGTGGGAAATTCCCAAAAGTTTTTGTGCAGGAATCCAGCGGTCTGCGATAATCCCCATAATGGCAGGCATCAGAATGGATACAAAGCCCTGCATGGCATAAAAAAGCCCAATCTGCTGCCCAAGTCCGATAGAACCTAAATAATTTCCCATGGAAGTAAGGTAGGCTCCCCAAACTGCAAATTGGAGGAAACTTAGAATGATAAGTCTGATTTTAATGTTCATTTCTTTGGTTTATTCTATATTATGATTTCTATTTTTTATTTCTTCCTGAATTTTTAGAGCGAGGTCAAAATCCTCATTTTTTACGGCTTCATCTAGTTCTTCCTGTAGTTCCTGCATGCTTTTTACTGGTTCTGTGATGACATCAGGGAAAGTTTCTTCTATTTCGTCCTCATCATCTTCTTCCTGTAGATTTAGTAAAATTCCTGCTTCATCCAAGACCTCCTGAGTGGTATATACAGGCGCATCAAACCTTATTGCCATCGCTACTGCATCAGATGTTCTAGAATCTAGGGTGATACTATCCCCGATGAGTCTATTGGTAAAATTGATATTAGAAAAAAATACCCCGTCTACTATCTTATAAATCACAACGGATTCTATGATATAGCGGGTGTCTTCTATAAATCTTGCAAATAAATCATGAGTAAGCGGTCTAGTAAGCTTAAAATCTTTTTCTAATCCCATAGAGATAGACTGGGCTTCGAAATTACCGATTACGATGGGCAGTTTTATCCCTGTTTCTGGCTCTTCCAATAATAGGGCATAGGCACCAGACTGAGTCTGGCTGTATGAAATACCTCGGATAAATAGTTTTTTATAATCCATAGGCACAAAGATATTACTTTTGTAGAAAAAATGAAACTTCAAGAAAAAAATCCCACAAAAATCTTTTAGATTCTTGTAGGATTTTAATCAAATATAAGTTTAAAAATTATGTTTTAAGGCATGGTGAAACCTCTTCTAGTGGCTCTTCCGTACTCATCAAGATAAACCACAGAAACAGTTCCTTTGTAATTTTTTAGTAGATTTTCTATATCTTTTTGAGAATTAACTGGTTTTCCATTTATTTCCATGATGATATAGTTGTCCACGACACCTATTTTAGAGAGTTCTCCGCCATCTACGATGTTTCTAGCGATGACACCGCTGTTTAGTCCGTAGCTTACTTTTACTCTGTCGCTTAGGCTTTCAAACTCACCTCCGATTTTTTCAGTTACACTAAGGTCAGCTTTGCTTCGTAGAGAAGTATTTCCTTTTTGGTCTTTTAGAGCGGCAGTAGTTTTGTGCTCTTTTCCAGCTCTTATGTAGGTTACAGAAACTTTGTCTCCAGGTCTTTTGCTGCCGATAGCCAGAGAAAGGTCAGAGAATCCATCGATGTTTACATTATCAATCTTAGTGATGATATCTCCTGTTTTGATTCCTGCATCTTCTGCACCACTGTTTTTAGCAACATCTGTGACATAGATACCTTTTCCAGATTTTAGGCTGGTTTTGTTTCTTTGGTTGTATGTTTTAACCTGTAAATCATTAGACAAATCTAAAGACCCAACTCCTAAGAATCCTCTCTGAACAAGACCAAATTTCTTGATATCTTCAACTACTTTTTTCGCTAAATTAGCAGGAACAGCAAATCCATATCCTTCGTAATATCCAGAAGATGAAGAGATTGCAGAGTTTATCCCAATCAAATCTCCGTTTAGATTTACTAATGCTCCTCCACTGTTTCCTTTGTTGATGGCAGCATCAGTTTGGATAAAACTTTCTATCGGTGTTCTACTTTGCTGGCTGAGAAGGTCTATATTTCTGCCTTTTGCAGAGACAATTCCCGCCGTAACGGTAGAGTTAAGCCCAAGTGGATTTCCCACGGCAAGAACCCATTGTCCTACCTCAACTAAATCTGAGTTCGCAAAGTTAAGATAAGGAAGTCCTTTGTCTTCTATTTTTAGTAGTGCGATGTCTGTACTCGGGTCAGTTCCGATGAGTGTCGCAGTGTAAGTTTTTTTGTTGCTTAGAACTACTTCTAGTTTGCTAGCTCCTGCTACCACATGGTTATTTGATATGATGTATCCATCAGGCGAGATTATAACTCCCGAACCCAACCCAGAAGGCAGGTCTTTTGGTGCTTCTTGTCTTTGGCTTCTATTATTTCTGAATCCATCTCCGAAGAAAAACTCAAAAATATCCTGATCCATAGATCTTCCAGAGGAAGGCATATTGTTTTGATAGTTTCTTATCGTAACCACGGCAGGAACTGTTGTTTTAGAAGCTTTTACGAAGTTGTCAGAAGACGCTCCGTTCAGCCCTGCTGGTATGGCGTTTTTCCCAGAAGTGGTGAAATAAGAAAAATCGGCGTTATTTTGTTCATCATTAAAATAGTTAATTGCTCCAAAGGTCGTCGCCCCAGAAAGTATTCCTACTAATGCAAAAGGAGCAAGTTTTTTCAATTGGTTTTTCATATAAATGTTGTATTTACTTTGATTTTGTTGATACAAATTTAATGCAAAAACGATCTTGTTTCATTGGTTTTAACTAAGTTTAACAAGAATTATAAGATTTTTAAAATGGCAAATGGTTATTAGTCGTGAATAGTGGTTATTGTGTCTGGGAATTTTTAGTTTATCTTTGTTTCAAGGAAAGAAATTAAGAAATGCAACAGAAAAAAATCATGTTCAAAATCCAAAACGCTCATCAAAAAATCATTTTCTCTATTCATGGGCACCGAGAAAGGAAGGACAATTTTGAAGATTGGCTGAAAGTAGAAGTGAAGGTGAAAGATGATTTAGAAGGAAAATATTATACACGAGTAAGTGAGTGTATGCTTTTTTCTGAAGTGCTGGGTCTTTTAGAATGGTTTGAGCAGATTTCAGCTGATAAAGAGAAATCCACAGAAATTGATTTTATAGAGCCTGAATTAGCCTTTGAATATCAAAATAAAAAACTTACAGTGCTGCTATGCTATGATATAGCGCCTGTTTCCTATGATGAAGAGCCATATCAGCTCACTTTTTCTTTGGATGATAAAACTCTTGCAATGATTATAAAGGAACTTGGTGAGGCTGTGGCTTCTTTTAAAAAGGAATAATTATGAAAAAACACGAGTTGTGAGTCCGTGTTTGTATTGTAATTCGTTAAGAAAGAAGCCTAATAAGCGTTTGACGATGATGGTTTCTGAGTAACTTACATGCAGGCTATGGCTTGTTAATATTAGCAATTTTCCTTGTTTGTTTGATTGCGTAATCAGTCGCAATTGAAGTTAATTCTGAAGCTTTCAAAGTGATTTTTCCTTCGACATGCTTTGATAAAGTCTCTGCCAGTTTTTTATATTCCTGTTTTGTAAATATATTCCTTGAAGATTTTGAGTATTCATCAAATATTTTCAAAGAATTACTCAGGTCTTCTTTTCGAATGTTATTTATTTGTCCGCTTATAAAAACAGCAAAAGCTTTCATTGTATGTTCTCTTGGAGCGAGGCTGGATATGTGCATAGCATCTTCAAAAAAGTCAGGCTCTTGCATGAAAAAATCTGGGTATAGAGAGATAGTCAGTAGATTTGCTACATACTTTATTTTTTTATCCTCATCGTTTTTAAAGGACTTTAAAAAATTAAAACAAAACCATTTACAATTTTCATCCTTTGATAACCCGCCGAACTCTCCAATTGCATTGATGCAGGTTTCCAAAATTTTTTTATCACTTTTATGAAATGTTGCAAACTGGGCTACATGCTCTAGAAAAAGTATATTATCTGAATATAATACTGATGATTGGCGAAATTTCAAAGCGATATTTAGAATTATTTTTGCTGTTTCAAGAGGATTTTCATCGATTTTTTCTGTCAGAAACACATTTAATTCATCATACTTTTCTTTATTTTCTAAATCTTTTCTACAAAATTTCATACTATAATTTCTAAGATTTGTTTTACTTCGTATTTCATTCCTGCTTATACCTTTCTTGTAGCTTGTCTATATAAAAGTTTAACTTATAGAAGAATCATTTAAAAATGCCGACCAATCATCATCTTCATTGTCATAGCCTATAATTTTTTCTTTGTATTTGCTCCCAAAAATATATTCTCTTATAAAAGTATCAAAATCAACCTCTATGCCCTCAATCCCTTCATAGACATCAGCAGGGAATATCACACATTGGGTATGTTTATCAAGGAAAAGCGGCTCGTACAAAAGCTGCCCTATTTCATACCACGAAGGCTGTTCGGCAGGAATGTGATATTGGTTTTCCAACAGTTCCTCTGCACTCCACAGAATGATATCGCCAAAAGTTCCACCATTGCAAAGCTTTAAAAATGAACAATGTGCAGGAGCTATGAGTTGTAACACCTTTGGGGGAATACTTTCAGCACCTTCGGGGATTTCGCCAATAAGTATGGCATCGGGTAATGAGGCTAAGCGACTTCTGTAATGGGCAATGATAGTTTCTAAGGTCATTTTCAATCAATTATTCTAACCAAACATTTGGGCATCATTGAAATTCTCACCATCAAAGTCTGAGGCGATAAGTGAGTGTCCTAAGAACATATCGTTGTCATCAAAGAAGACTTCTACATCCTCGCTGTAAAACAAGAGACTTCGCAAGCTAAGGGCTTCCATAAATTCCTCTTTAGTGAGTTCAGGTTTATCGGGATCATCTTCGTCATCATCACCAAAACGCCAGTTGTCATTGTAGAGGTCTAAAAATTCATTAGCAATACATTCTTTTGCTTTTGGAGATAGGGTGTCTATCTCACTGATAAAGGTGTTCATCAGTTGCTCTACCTTTTCAGTTTCGCCTTCATCTTCAAGGATGATGCTCACACCTAATTCTTTTCCGCCAACAACCACCGTCCCATCATAAGAAGTAGGGTCGTTGCTGTCCTGTGTAAAATCTGTGATTTTATATTGTTTCATAAGAACTTGATTTTAATTTTGTTTAAAAAGGTTTAATACCAAAGAAAAAGTGGAAATAATAAAAATAATATTGATTTCAATACATTTATGTTGTAATACAAAGATATAAAAATCAATGAATTAACAATGAAAAATAACTCAGACTAGTAGTGTGGGCTTTTTCAATCGGTTTGTATGGGAGCAATATCATACCCTAAAAGCTCCAAGAAAAGAAGTCCGTTTAGTGGCGGGATTTTGTTGTCTCCTTTCCAGCCTTGCTCCTCTCCCCAGTCAATCAGTTTTGGGATATATTTGGGCTCGTTGAGGTTTATGGTTTCTTTGGTTTGTGTGTTTTTGTTCAGTAAACTGATATTGCCGTTGAGAGGTTGTCCCATGTATTTATCCTCAATGGTGATGAAATCGATACATAAAGGCGTGTTTTTTTCTCCTGCCAAAAAGATACGCACAGAGAGCAGAGAGGTGTTGTCTTTTTTCGTGTTGTAGGCTGTATTTATTCTATACAAATACTCTTTGTCTTTATGAATCAATTTGCGCAATTTCTGTTTCATGTTTGTTCCTTTTTAGTTTATAAAACCAAGACGATGATAATTAGTTTATTGTCTCTATAACCTTTTGAATGAAATTCAATACGAAGTCGCTGTTTTTGAGTTCATAGCTTAGACTTATAGGAGCAATATTTCCTCTTATCAGTTCCCAATTTTCGTCACGAGTTATGACCTCATCTGTAGAAGTAATGGTTACTATCCCGTTTTGTATAGTGATATTTTGAAGTTCATAGAGTCGCCATTCTTCTTCACGAGCATCTCTAAAGAATGTTTTTTCAAACAAAATCTTTGTATCAGCAACTTCATTACGGCTTTGTAATTTGTTCTCTTCATTGATTCCCATAGTAAAAATACTAAAGCCTCCGCCTTCTTCAGCAGAAGGGATTATATGCCCTTCATTGTCATATTCAGTAGTTCTTAGCTCAAATAATTTACCTTTTTCTGTTCCCAATCTAATTGTGCTCCAGTGCTTTTCTCGCCTATTTAAGAGGGCTTGTTTAGTATGCAAATCATAAATAGTTTTAATCCATATCTTGTCCGATGGATATTGAGCCAAGAACTGAAAGCATTCTATTTTCCATTTTGAAAGCACTTCAAAGGATAATTCGCTATAATCGGCATTTACTTGCACATTGTAAAGAGGTAGAGGATAAGCGTCTCCGTAAGGGTTTTCATCATAGAAATATTGATGTGTTTTAGGGTCGTATTCCAAACATACAAAATTGTCTTCCTCATTTCCTAATACTACTGAAAACCAATCAAAATCATCTATTTCCACGCTGCAATTATTTAGCGCAATTACTGTAGGTGCTGGTGTTTCAAAACCATACGCCAAAGCAGCTTCACGGATAAAGTTAGAAAGTTCCACCGTATAACCATTGTAAAGAAAACCCCAAAGATACTCAGGCATTTCTTCTTCCTCAGGATCGTTGAAGGTGGAGAGTTGCTCACAAAGGGTTTGTATAGCTTCTGCGAGGTAGGTCTGTTTATCAGTGGCTTGATTGGATTTTTCTAATTTTGCCAAAAAAGCCCCCAAATGCGCGTTACAATCAGTTATATTCTGTTCTGTATAGTAACGGTCTTCCTCAATGGTTTCTGAGAGTTCTGCACGCATTTGCGCGATGATTTGGTCTTTTTGGGTAATGAATTTGGTCATTTTTTATTTTTAATATGAAACAAAGATACTAATTAACTAATGAGAAAATTTAAATTGTTTTTAAGAATTTAAATTTCATATTTACGCTCGTGAAAGTATTCATAAGCGCTGGCTTCCAATTCGCTACAATCAGAAATAAGATTGCCTTCTTCATCATATATTTTGTAAGTCTGCTGGGTGTTGCCTATGGGATTTTCGCCATCTAAACCTACATAATATAGAGTAAAACAAATGGTTCAAACATTGTGCTTTTAGCAATGTCAAAAGTACAAAAAATATCAATTAATAATCATTAGTTTCTAATTAGTAAATTGTGCCATCAGCTCTTCTGATCGTTTGCGCCCTGCTAAATAATGAGGGTCAAGCTCTATCGCTTTTTGTAGATAGGCAAGGGCTTGCGCGCGGTATTTGCGCTGAGGGTGTTGCTTTGCCCACGCCCAATACACAAAACTCATTATCTTCCACGAAGCGTACTCGGGATTTTGAGCCTCCTTTCGGATAATATTTTCAAAGTCGATTTTAGCTAAAGCACGCTTGCTGAAATAAAACCAAGGTAGGTTCTCGGCTACACTACCACGCATAAATTCAGGTAGATAGTGCACCTCTCCGTATTTTTTAATAGCTGTTTCAAAGAGTTTAAAACACTTGCCGATAAGTGACAGCTTGAAAGTTTCGCCGGCTACCAAAGCCATTGCCGAAGCCTCGTAAGAAAGGATAAAAGGTTGTAACGCCTCAGGTGTTTTGGGGTTGGCTTCGCATTCTGATAAAATCGTAAGACTCTTTTGTGCATAACCTTTGTACTGCTTGCTAAAAAAGCCTAAATTTAAGGCTACTTCGTGATAAATAATCCCTAAGCGCACTTTGTTCAGCAAGGAAGGGTTTGCCTTGTAATCAGCTTCTACTTCAGGAAGTTTGGCTTG
>CAUSCF010000001.1:0-198714 GCA_963530295.1 uncultured Flavobacteriaceae bacterium | reverse complement strand
AAAGATAAAGTGATTAAAACCATCGCTTGGAAAGTCCATTTTTTATTTAAAAACAGAAAATGAACGATTCCCAAAGAAAAAATAAGATTTAATAAAAACCTGAAAAGATGGCTGCTGACGAGCCTTCCCCACTCAAACTGAGGAAATGCAGGGTTACCAATATTCGCGAAATAATCTAAAAAAGGGTCGTAGAATAGAATATTTTCTAGATATCTCACACCAATAAGTCCTGCTACACAAATCGCAACACCAATCCAGTTCCAATGTTTCATCTTTTAACAAAAAATTTAATCCAGATAATCCAAAGAAAAACAACACCACCATAGATAATGGCAGGAAAGGCATAATCATGAGCAATCTTAAAATGCTCTGGTGAAAGCTCCATATAGACAATGTTAATAAGAGCTATTCTCGTAACATTCACTACATAAAGAAAAACCAGTCCCAAAAGAGCAAACCAAAAAGTCTGAATTCCTCTATAAAAAGTAAAAATAAAGGCAAGATACAAAATCATGATAGAAACGGCATTACAGCCCTCAATCATTGTGGTAGCCCATATGTTGTTGATATAGAAATATATACCGCTCTTGTCGGTGGATTCTATCAGCTGGGTATTGTAGCCCATTTTATTCATACAGAAAGTAGACTGCTCTGCTATAATTTTGGTCAAAGGGTCTGCGGCGGCATCAGAGTATAGATTTAGATAAAACTGATAAAGTAAAATCAATCCCAGATAAGTCGCCAAAAACCTTAATAACAGGATAAGAATAGGCTTTAGGTCATCAAACATTATGATAATTTTGGGCAAAAGTAAACAAAAAAATAGGAAAAATTTAATGAAAAACTATATATTTGCTTTTGCAATTTAATTGACACTAAAAATATGTTTAAATCATTTCTTCACTGGAAAGTTTGGGTAAATATTTTAATTACTCTAGGGATATTTTTTTGTTTGGTTTGGGGGACATTCAGATGGCTGGACACCCATACCAACCACGGAAAAGAAGTACCCGTTCCGAATGTAGTAAATATGTCTGTCCAAGAGGCCGTAAAAGAATTAGAAAACATGGGGCTGGATGTGGAAGTGGATAGTTTTAAATACGACCCTAAATATAAGCCTTTTCAGGTGTTACAAATTTATCCTGCTGCAGGTTCTCGTGTAAAAGAAGGTAGGACTGTTATCTTGAGAATCAATCCAAAAACTTGGGCAAAAGTGGAAGTTCCTAATCTTTTAGAAAAATATAAAGGATTGGCTTTTAGCAGGTTAGAGCTTGTAGGACTAAAAGTAGGTGATACCATCTATGAGCCAAGTATCCAGAAAGATGCCGTTCTGAAAATGATATATAAGGGGCAGGAACTAAAGCCAGGAACTCTCCTACCGAAGTTTTCTGTAATAGATTTGATTATCGGTTCTGGACCGCTTAGAGATATTGCCGTTCCAAATGTAGTAGGACTTACGGTGAAAGAAGCCCGTGAAGTGATTATGGCTAATAATTTTGAGTTTGGTATCGCAGAATACGAAAGTGGAGTAAAAGACGAAAATGATATAGTCTACTACCAAGATCCTGCAGTGGGTAGTCTTAGAGACCAAGGAATGCAGATAGATGTCTGGGCAAGTAAGAAAACGCCTGCCGAAATGGTCGATAAAGCAAGAGAGCTGGATAAAATATATGGACTTCCGAAGGATGAACCAAGTGAACCAGCAAGGGAAACCAGACAGGCTAATACACCGATGGAATATCCTTCTTCTACAAAGCAAAACATAAAAGTAGAGTCTTCTCCTGCTAAACCAGCGGAAACGAAAAAACCTGAGGAGAAAAAAGACACTAAAAAAACAGAGGAAAAACCTAAAGAAAACACTACGAAACCAGCCGAAAAACCAAAACCTAAAAAAGTAGTAGTAGAGTAGAGAAAATAAGATGATAGAAGAAAATGAAGATTTTATAGAAGATGAGGTTCTCAATGAATCTTTGGAGGAAGGGAGTGATCTGTATGAGCATCTCAATATTGTCGTAGATAAGAATCAGGAACCTCTCAGGATAGACAAATTTTTGTTGATTTTTAGACAAAATTCCTCCCGAAATAAAATTTCTCAGACTTGCCGCGCTGGTAATGTGGTTGTAAATGGAGTTCCTGTAAAACAGAACTATAGAGTAAAGCCTAACGACCATATTTCGGTTCTTCTCGCTCATCCTCCTCGCGAAAATGTTATCATTCCTCAGGATATTCCTATCAATATCGTTTATGAAGATGATGATGTATTGGTAGTGGATAAGGAAGCAGGAATGGTTGTCCACCCTGGTTTTGGGAACTGGGATAAAACACTAGTCAATGCCGTAGCCTATCATTTTGAGAAAAATGGCTTGAAAACGGATTTAGACCGTGTGGGGCTGGTTCATAGGATTGATAAAGATACATCAGGACTCCTTGTCATTGCTAAAAATGAATATGCGATGAGTTTCCTTGCGAAACAGTTTTTTGAACGAAAAACCAAACGGCTCTACTGGGCTTTTGTTTGGGGAAATTTAGAAAATGATGAGGGGACTATCCGCGGACACATAGGACGCCACGAAAAAAATAGAATGCAGATGGCAGTTTATGAAGATGGAAGTGTCGGCAAGCATGCTGTGACTCATTATAAAGTTTTAGAGCGTTTCCGATATATGACTTGGGTAGAGTGTAAACTCGAAACAGGACGAACACACCAAATAAGGGCTCATTTCCGCCACATAGGGCACACTCTTTTCAATGATGAAAGATATGAAGGACATATTCCTCTAAGGGGACAAAATCTGCCGAAATACAAGCAGTTTATCCAAAATATTTTTGAAATATTACCAAGACACGCTCTGCATGCTCATACACTTGGGTTTATCCATCCGACCACCAAAAAGGAAATGTATTTTGAAAGTCCAATGCCAAAGGATATGCAGGAGGCAGTTGATAAATGGAGAAATTATTTAACTTCGAATTAAAAATAAAATATTGAGTTTATTGAAAAAGAAAAGAGAGAGAAATTTTTGGTCTCTCTCTTCTTTGATTTATGCTTTTTGTCCATTTACAAATACTTCGCCTTCTGCGGTATAAACTGTGATGTTTTGTTTCCCATCAGGTGTCTCTCCTGTTACTCCCAGCAGGGCAGGAATCAGGGCATCAGGCGTTACAGAGAACTCGTCTATTCCCGCATCTACCAGCCATTTTGCGAACTCTGGATTGGTAGAAGGAAGGTTACCACAGAGACCTAAATGAAACTCTGGTTTCGTAGTATTTCTTTCTTGGATAAGGTTTTCTATTCTAGATTGTAGATGTTGTATATGCCAAGGAAGAATATCTCCTCCTGAGCGGTCTAATCCAAATTCTAGTTGTAAAAGGTCATTAGACCCTATCTGACCGCCATCAGACACTTTGAAAAACTCTGTCGCGCGAGAAATATTCACAGGAAGCTCGAACATCATTTGAAGAGGAATATTGATACCGCTTTCTTTTACTAATCTAGCGACTTCTTTCATCTCATCAGGCGTTCTCACAAAAGGAACTTCTATGTGGATATTGGTATATCCCATATCATTTATCACATACGCCAAAGCTTTTAGGTCTATGGCAAGGAATGCTTTTTGATATGCACCTAAATATTTTCCTGCACCTCTGTCTCCCAGCATTGGGTTTTCTTCCACTAGCTCATAGGCTCTACCACCTAATAAATCTGCGTGTTCATTGGTTTTAAAGTCAGGAAGACGCACGACCATAGGTTCATTGATATCATCAGTATAGTATGGCGAAACGATTCCTGCAATTTCCCTTGCGAGGGCTTTTACATACCAATCCACAGGAGAAAGCTCGCCAGATTCAGTTCGGATAAATTCAGCTACGCTTTCGGCTGTTTTTACAGCTTCTTCTTTTGTCATTCTTCCCTGACCTACCAACTGCAAGAAGTCATTCTCCAAAGTAGAATAATTCATCACTGCCATAGGATGCACTCTAAGTTTTGCAGCCAGCATTTCCCAGCGAACTAGTCCAGAGCCTCTACCAATATTAAGAGAAGGGAAATAAGAACGCATACATACAGACCTTGCTGTACTTGCATCAGATACTATCAGACGGATAGGAATAGGAGAAGGTTTTAACCCTTCTAATTGAGTTTCTGTTACAGAATACTGGTGGCGACCTTCATAGAATGCAGGAGTATCTCCCACGCCATAGTAAGTGATTAGGCTGCCGTCTTTTAGGAATTCAGGCGCGCCCTTTACGGATACAGCACACGGCAAGCCATGTTCTTTACACCAGATAGGAGTGTGGTCATTTTTACCTCCACGCGTAGTGATGCAGGCTACAGTCTGTTCCATAGAAGGCTCCATCCAAGGGTAAGTCATCGCAGTTACGAGGATTACTCCTATTTTGTCGCCGTATTTATCTGTGATTTGTTTTTTCTTTTCGTTAAATTTCTTTTCAAAATCTCTTTTGAATTCGGCACCTTCGCCAAAGAGAGAGATTACAACTCCGTGCGTGATACTTGGAATACCAGCATTAATCCCTTTTGATTTTAGAAGCAGCGTACTTTCTAAAGTAGCGTTTTCTTGTCCATCTTCATTCAGTCCATCGAGAGTGAATTTTCTATGCACAGGCTCGTGCTTCAGAGTTGTAATTGCCCTTTGCTGAGTGATGATGATGGTATTTGTCTTGAAGTTAATAGCCGCCTCCAAATCACTTTCCACACTTTCCGCATCCAGCTCTCTGAATAAGTCACCGAGGAGCATTCCTATCGTAGAAAGAGTAGAAGCGGTTTCATCAGACATACATTTTTTTGCGGAGTTTTCAGGAGTGTTTTTGTGCCATTCTCCATCGAAATACTCTTGTTTTTCACCAAGTTTAAAGTCTATTAAACCATCTTTTTTTAGTCTCAAAGGTCTTTTTGCAAAAATCCAAGAATCGCTGGAAACTCTACCAGAAACCACCGCCTCGCCAAGTCCATAAGTGAAGTTAATTTCCACAAAACCAGGGTGATTGCTCTGTGTGTCAGCCGTGAAAATAGTTCCCGCTACATCTATGCTCGGCTGCATATCCTGTACCATCACAGCAAATGAAAGCGATGCCAAATCCTCACCGAAAGCGTGTGGAGCCGAAAACTGATAGTGCAGTGCACCACGATTAAAACGAGAGACAAAACAAGCCTTGATAGCATTGAGAACTTCCTCAAAACCAAACTGGCGTAGTTTAGTAGAATATTTTCCACTTCCGCTGAATTCTCCTCCATCTTCAGAAGGCGCTGTAGAGCGGACTGCCCTAGGAACATTAGGATTTTTTTTGTCCAGCCATTCGAAAGCGACACGCACCGCTTCTACAAATTCCGTAGAAAATTCTACTTTTCTGATGAGGTCTTGGCAGTTTTTTTCCGCAGTGGAAAAACTTTCATTGTTTTGTAAATCTAATATATTTCTATCTAAAAATTTTCTCAACTCAGGAAGAAGAGGAGCGATGAACAACTGATATGCATAATCTGTTACCGCGAACTGATTTTCAGCAATTACATGAAGAGGTTGATTTTTCAAAGAATTGATAATTTCCTGTGCTTTTGGAGACATGTGGCTGTCTAGTCCATTCAGTTTTCGGAAAATATCGGCTTGTTTTGCGGATTTTCCACCGACCCAGTCTTTATTCAAAATACCAGCGTTATAGGTAGATACTATCCAAGGCTTTTCAGCAGTTCCTCCTGCCCATAGTAGATTTCCCTTGCTGTCAAATTCACAAGCAGCATACATTTGTTCTTTGTTCATTTTTAGAAAAATTTAGGTTAAATTATGATTTAATTCATTTATTACGAGAAAGTTATATATCTCAAATTTACGCTAAAAAAAGCAGATAAAACTATTTTTTTATTGCAAATAAAGGCGTACCTTTGAGGTTCGCTTTTATGAAATGTATTCTCCTATTGTGGGAGTTTTTTCTTTATGCTTTATATTCATATTCCTTTTTGTAAACAGAAGTGCAGCTATTGTAATTTTCATTTTTCTACTTCTTTGAAATTGAAAAATGAGATGCTTTTCGCCATTAAAAACGAATTGTCATTAAGAAATAATGAACTGAAAAACAAAACCTTAGAAACCCTGTATTTCGGAGGAGGAACGCCATCTATTTTGGAAGTGGATGAAATTAAAATGCTGATAGATGAAATCCTGAAATATTTTGATTTTTCTAGGGATATAGAAATTACCTTGGAGGCGAACCCAGATGATTTAGACCAAAAATTTTTGAAGGGAATTGCAGAAATTGGGATTAACCGCCTTTCCATCGGGATACAGAGTTTCCATGATGAAGATTTGAGGCTGATGAATCGTGCGCACAGTTCCTCACAAGCAGAATCTTCGGTGAAAAGGGCACAAGATGCAGGTATTCAGAACATTAGTATAGATTTAATTTACGGAGCGCCTACATCGAATTTTGAGATTTGGAAACAGAATTTGGATAAAGCCATAGCGCTGGAAGTTCCGCATATTTCTTCTTATGCACTGACCATAGAGCCAAGAACAGCCCTTGAAAACTGGATAACCAAAGGAAAAATAAGCCCTCCGAAAGAAAATACACAAAACGAGGAATTCTACTACATGGTAGATTTTTTGAAAGATAATGGCTTTGACCATTATGAAATATCAAATTTCGGGAAGCCTGATTTTTATTCCAAACATAATACTTCTTACTGGAAATACAAGCCCTATTTAGGGATTGGGCCTTCGGCGCATTCCTACGACGGAGGACAAGTTAGAGCGTGGAACATTGCTAACAACTCGCTATACATCAAAGATCTTTTGCAAGGCAAACTACCATTAGAAAAAGAAATATTGTCGGAAAAAGATAGATATAATGAAATGCTGATGATAGGACTCCGCACGAGCTGGGGTGTAGATTTAGGAAAAATAAAAAACGACTTTTCAGATGAAATTATCCAAAAATTCAATGCCGATATCCAGCCTAAAATTCAGCAGGGGATTCTCCTCATAGAAAACAATCATCTCAAAATCCCTGAAAAGCATTGGTTTTTTGCAGATGGAATAGCTTCGGATTTATTTTTGATATGATTTTAAAATATTCTCAAAATAAAAAGACTCCCATTTAGGAGTCTTTATTTATGATTAAACTTAATTATTTTTTAAGTTCATCTGGTCCTAAGATGTAATCGTCAATAACATCTTCTTGTCTGAATTTAGGTTTTTTAACCAAGAATGCAAGAACGAATGAAATTGCGATCAACACGATAGCTGCGTGGTAAGCGAAGAAGTAAGCTTCACCAGGTGCATTATTTGCTTCAGCCAATTTGTTGGAGTAAGCTGCGATTTGTGGACCAATGATTAGAGAAGCCCCCCAACCTGTATAAACTACACCATAGTTAGCACCGTAAGCTTTAAGACCGAAATAGTCAGCTACGATAGATGGTGTTGTACTCATTACAGAACCATAAACCACACAAGTAAGGATAGTTCCTAAGATGATTTTTACAGGAGTGTCATAAGTGTGGAAGAAGAACATGTTAATCGCTTGGATAGTGTGGATTACATAGTATACATTCTTTCTACCAATGATGTCAGAAATCATACCTCCTAATGCACGACCTGTAGCGTTAGAGATAGAAGTTACTGGTACCATCACCCCTAGTAATGCAGTAGCTGTTTCTGCATATTCAGCAGCAATAGTTCCTGCTTTTAGTCCAGACTGTACTCTCATGATGTCAGAAGAGTTAGAGATAACCATCGCACCAGCAGAACAATATAGAGCATAGATAGAGAACAATGCCCAAGCTTGCCAAGTTTTAGCCATAGCTGCAGTTCCGATAGAAGCAGTTTTCTTAGCGTTTTCTTTTACTGGTTTGTTAGTATCAACTTCTGGTTCAGGTACTTCATATCCTGCAGGTGGGTTCACTACATTCAATGCAGCTGGGATACCCATAGCAAGGATAGCACATCCTAATACTCTCAAAGTATTTTCTAATGATAAGTGAGGGAATGAATCGATAGTCCAGATGAAAGCTTGTTGCTTTAAGAACAATGTTTCAAGTGGTCCTAACCAAAGAGCTCCAAGACCGAATCCTGCTACTACAAGACCGTTGATCATCCCTTTTTTAGATGGGTGGAACCATTTCATCGCAGCCGCACGAGGACAAGCATATACGAATCCGATACCATTACCTACAATCATAGCGAATACGAAAGTAAATAAATAAGGGTGGTTAGTCAAGAAACTACAAAGGATAGCTCCTACACCTGTCATTAACACCCCAATCAAGATAACCTTAGTAGGACCGATTTTATCCTGCCAAGCTCCAGCGAATACAACGATAAACGCTGAAGTAAAACCTCCAATACCATAAGGTAATGCTAGGTCAGACTGACCCCAAGCCGAATACATTCTGTCAGCAGAATCAATCGCCAATGTGTTGTCTTGGAATCCATTTTTCGCAGTGTACTGAAGGGCATCCTTCAAGTTACTCCAAGTGTATAATATCCCAACCGAGAAGTTGGAAATTATACCAGCTATGAGGACTCTCGTAGCTTTCTTTTTTGCTGTTTGTAAATCCATTGTGTATAATTATTTAAATGTTATTTTTAAAGTTTATAATTATTTTGAGATGATTTGATTTATTCAATCGGGGTGCAATTTAATACTATTTTTTGAATTGGCACTATTTTTTGTTAATAAAAATATAAAATTCACCATTACCCAGCATAATACATATCTTTACTACTACAAAGTTACTAAACCTTTTTGAAAATCGGGGGCAAAAATAAAATAATAAATCCTTATTTAAAAGATGATATAAATCATACTTTGTTTTTCTAACTTCCTAAAAGTATGATTTTTTGGTAATTAAGGAGAAGTTTGAAAAGCATAATTAAGTGTCTGATTTTATAAAATGTTAAAAAATCATAAATAAATATATGAAATAAGCGTTATAGGGTAAAAGACTAATTTTGACAAGGTTATATACCTTAATATATATCTGTATAAAAGGATAAAAAATAGGAAATATGATAAATATTAGTTTTTTTGTTAAAAAAAATATAAAATAATGTTATATCTTTGCAATGTGAAATAATATCACGGAAGAAAATCTTTAAATTATAATAATTACAATTATGAAAAAACAGATCATGGCGCTATTTGCTTTGGCAGTAGCACAAATGGGGTTAGCACAAGAAGAAACAAGTGCTACACTTTATGGGTATGTAAGAGGAGAGTTCGCTTTTGACTCTCGTCAGGTGATTGCCGCTAGAGAAGGTAATTATATCGATTTAGCAACTCCAATTAACAGAGAAACAACAAATGGTAAAGACTTAAATGGTCTTGCTAATTTCAACGGATGGGGAGTAGAATCAAGATTAGGAGTGAAAATCGCTGGTCCTGAGTTTTTCGGAATGAAATCTGAAGCTTTGATCGAGTCTCACTTCTTTGGAAGTTCTAATGCTAATATCAACAGTTTAGCATTGAGACATGCTTATGTTAAATTATCTAGTGATAAAGTAGAATGGTTAGTAGGTCAGTTCTGGCACCCAATGTTCGTAACGAATGTTTCTCCTAGAACTTACAACTTCAATGCAGGAAGTCCATTCCAGCCGTTTAACCGTTCTCCGCAAATCAGATTCTCTACTAAAGGAGAGGTGTTTAGATTCACGGCTGCTGCAATTACTGAGAGAGACTTTACTTCTACAGTATTATCTACTGAGACTACAAAATCCAATGCTGCTAAGTCTGGGTTACCAGCATTCCATGCACAGTTCCAGTTTGGTAGAGATGATAAATTCGTAGGAGGATTTGGAGTGAATTATAAAACTACTAAAGCTGCTTGGAAAAATGTGCTTACTAATGTAGATGAAAGAAAAAATGTAGGAGCATTTAACTTCTTAGCATATGCTAAAGCTCAGTTTACTGAAAACTTTGCTTGGCAGATCTATGGTAACTATGGGGAGAACTCTTCTGAGTTATTGGAATTAGGAGGTGTAGGTGTTACTTATAATCTAAATAATAATAAATACAAATTACAAAACTCTAGAAATTTAGCTCTTTGGACTGAGTTCTATGGAAACTTCTCTCCAAGCTTTGAGTGGGGTGTATTTGGTGGGTTCTCACAAGATTTTGGATATAACAAGAGTAATGGGTATAATTTCCTTAACTTCTCTCATGCATATCTTCAAAATTTAGCTACTTTACCATCTGTTACTAACCCTGGATATACTACTCTTCCTAGTAATGGAGTTGTTCCTATCAATACATGGAGAGTGTCTCCAAGATTTGGTTGGAAATCTGGTAACACTAAGCTAGCGGTAGAGTTTGACTACACAGCTACTACTTGGGCAGGCTTAGAAACAAATGCAGCAGGAGAAGTAACAGGAAAGCTTAAGAAATTGGCTAAGGATGCAACAGGGGATAACTTCCGTGTATCATTGTCTCTAATTCAAAATTTCTAAAATAAATAAAATATTTTGAGATGATAGAAGAGCCACTCATAGAGTGGCTCTTTTATTTTGGATTAACATATCGTTTTTACATTTCGCAGGCTTTCCATATTGCATCGTTCTGTGGAACGGGAGCGGTTATTTTTATAAGTTCTTTGCTCACAGGATGGATGAATTCCAGCATTCTGGCATGAAGGCTGATTCCGCCGTCTGGATTAGAACGAGGAGCGCCATATTTTAGATCGCCTTTTATAGGTACGCCTATTTTAGAGAGCTGTGCCCGTATTTGGTGGTGTCTTCCTGTCTGTAAATCCACTTCCAACAGCATATAATTATCCAAGGTTTTGATGATGTTATAGCTCAGAATGGCTTTTTTTGCTCCTTCTGTCTCGTGGGAGTAGATGATGGCTTTGTTGTTTTTTTCGTTTTTCTTGAGATAGTGAGTGAGGGTCTGGCTTTGTGGAATCATCTCTTTGGGAACCACAGCCCAGTAAGTTTTTTTAATTTCTCTGTTTTTTACCATTTGGGTCAGGCGGGAGAGCGCTTTGGAGGTTTTAGCATAGATTACCAGCCCAGAAGTCGGTCGGTCTATCCTATGAACCAAGCCAAGATAGACATTCCCAGGTTTTTGGTCGCGTTCTTTTATGAAATCTTTAAGCTGTTCCAGAAGGCTATGGTCGCCTGTTTTGTCGCCCTGAACCAGTTGACCTACTTTTTTATTGATGATGATGATGTGATTGTCTTCGTAGAGAATTTGTGAATTCATATAAATGTCTGATTAGAATTTCACAAAGGTAAAGTTTTTATAGTTTTAATCAAATTTCATACCTTTACCGAAGTAATTATGATTTATGATAATTGAAAATTATATCGCAAATGATTTTCCCATATTGGGCATAGATACTACTGCGGAGGAGGCTTTGCAGACTGCTGTTGATTTTGATTTTACCCATGTTTTCGTGGAAAATGAAGGGGTATTTCAGGGTGCGATAATGAAGGAGTGCTTGGAGGAAAATCTCGGAAAAAACTTAGGAGAACTGCTTCCGTATATGGATAGATTTTCTATTCTCTATGAAAGTACTCTTTTGGATGGAGTGAAATTATTCCATACATTTAATACCAATGTAATTCCTGTAATCAATAAAAACGAGGAATATCAGGGGTATATCGCTTGGGACAGCATTGCAGATGAATTGTCTAAATATCCGTTTTTTTCGGAAACAGGGGCACTGCTTACGGTGGAAATCCCAAGAACCAATTATTCTATGGTGGAAATAGCCCAAATCGTAGAAAGTAACAACGGAAAATTCTACGGCGCACTAGTTACGGAGATGAATGAGGCTTTCGTGAGGGTGACAATGAGAATCAGCAATGAAAATCTCAGTTCCATAGATGAAACCTTTGAGCGCTACGGCTACATTATCGTGCAGAAATTCTATACCGATGAAAAGGAAGAACTGCTGAAAAGCCGATACGAATTTATGCAAAAATATCTTGAATTCTAATGCCAAATATCGCAATATATTCACAAAAAAATGGAGATGAGATTCAGGCTTATCTTCATCAGTTTGTTCTTGAATTGGAGAAAAGGGAAAATGTGCAGATTTTTCTCCACGAAAAAATTTTAGAAAAGAATAGTTTATTGTGTAAATATCAGATTTTCAGTGATAAAAATTCACTCGAAAAATGTGAAATAGATTATTTCTTTTCTTTCGGAGGAGATGGCACTATTCTGAGTGCGCTTACGCTGATTCAGGATTTGGAAATCCCTGTTGTCGGTGTTAATATGGGACGGCTCGGCTTTTTAGCAAATTTCAGCAAAGAAGAGATTTTTGATAATATTGATAAAATTTTTGCCGGCGATACCCATGTCAGCCAGCGTTCGGTGATAGAGGTGAAAACAGCTGAAAATAGGATAGATTTTCCCTATGCGCTGAATGATGTGGTGATTACCCGCCAAGAGACCACCTCCATGATTACCGTAGAGGCAGAAATCAACGGCAAGTTCCTGAGTATGTTTTGGGGAGATGGGCTTATAGTGGCTACGCCTTCGGGTTCTACGGCGTATTCGCTCAGCTGCGGCGGACCTATTATAGAGCCGGAAAATGATAATTTTTCTCTTACGCCCATTGCTCCGCACAACCTAAATATGCGCCCAATTATCCTGAAAGACAATGTAGAAATAAAACTAAAAGTCTCCAGCAGGCTGCCGCTGTATTCATTGGGCTTGGATTCTCGGCTTTATCATATGAATGAGGAAGATGAGATGATTTTGAAAAAGGCGGATTTTAGCCTAAATCTTATTTTCCCGAAAAATGTCAGTTTCTATGAAACTTTGAGACAAAAACTCCTCTGGGGAAATGATAAAAGAAATTAAAAATCAATAGATTATGAAAATAGTAAATACACAGTTTAGAACAGAAGAACCGCTTACTTGGGATGAAATAAAGGAACTGATAACAACAGGAATTTATGAGGAAGATTTTATAGTTCTTTTTGATAAAAAAAGTAAAAACTATATCCAAATGGCTGAGGATGGGCAGAGCTTTGTAGTGGAAAGCAGAGTTTATGACGAAGGGAGCTTTATGCATTATAGAACTTTTGTGGAAGAATCAGAGGCGGCTATTCCTTTTTTCGAAAAATATTTCAATGATGAAAGCATAGATTTTTCCGCGTGGGAAAATGTTACGGATGAGTTTTTGAGTTAAAGAAAAAATATTTCTTAAATTTGCAGAATTATTAAAAGATAAAGAATGTCAGCATTTGATTGGTTCAAAAGAAAGAAACAAAATATCAGTACTCCTACGGAGGAAAAAAAGGATGTCCCAAAAGGGCTTTGGCATCAGACTCCCACAGGGAAAATAATAGAGAGCGACGAACTGAGAGCAAATAACTATGTTTCGCCAGAGGACGGCTTCCATGTGAGAATAGGAAGCAGGGAATATTTCGATATTATTTTTGATGATTCTAAGTTTAAGGAATTAAACGCAGATGTAGAAAGTATCGATATTCTTAAATTTAAAGATTCTAAATCCTACAAAGATAGGCTGAAAGAAGCAAAAGCTAAAACCAAACTAGTAGACTCCATCAGAAACGCACATGGAAAAGTAAATGGCGTAGAAATGGTGATTTCCTGTATGGATTTTGACTTCATCGGAGGTTCTCTTGGATCTGTGATGGGAGAGAAAATAAGAAGAGCAATAGACTTCTGTATAGAAAAAAAACTGCCTTATATGATTATCTGTCAGTCAGGTGGAGCAAGAATGCAGGAAGCAGCTTACTCACTGATGCAGATGGCAAAGGTTCAGGCAAAATTGGCTCAGCTTTCTAATGCAGGGCTGCCTTACATAGCCTATCTTACGAATCCTACATTTGGTGGAATTACGGCTTCTTTCGCTATGACTGCCGATATCATCATGGCGGAGCCAGGCGCTTTGATAGGTTTTGCAGGACCTAGGGTTATCCGTGAGACTATTGGGCGAGATTTGCCAGAAGGATTCCAAACATCGGAGTTTTTACAAGAAAAAGGTTTTGTAGATTTTATAGTAAAAAGGAAGGAAATAAAAGAGACCATTTCTAAAACTGTAAAACTATTAATGAACAAATAAAAATGATAAAATCGTAAGTCTTTTTTGATTTGCGATTTTATTTTAGAAAGAATGACAACGATTTTTAAGGCTATTCTGCAGCTTGATTTTAAGCGGCTTGTCAAATTGTTAGGACTGTTGCTGAGGTATCCGCTATTTGCTTTTCTTACCTTCATAGCCACTATTAAAACCTTTAAAATTACAAATAAAAAATTCCCAGAAACTCATCATAAAAACGGAAGAGGAAATGCTTTTCGCCATGCTCTCTGGTGCTGTCTGATAATGATGTACTGCTGTAAAATTTCTTCTCCACAGAAAAGTCTGAAATGGTGTAAGCAGATTACAGATATGCATGAGGAACTCTTTGTAAATGAGTTGGTTGCTAGAGCGATGGATTTGCATAATAATCAAATAGGGATGAATCTCTTTATGACTATGCTGGAGGGAATTCACCGCCAGTTTTTCGAGACGCTTTTTTTCATGAAGCCACTTTATCAAAAATCTCAAGAAGCAAAACTAATCTCCTCCATTGAAGAAATAGAGGAAGGGCGAATGGCGATAATAGAAGATGTAAACTAAGGATTTTCGTTTTTTGTAAAGAATGAAAAACTTACATTTCCATATTTACGAGTTTCCTGTAAATCAGGATGTTCTATCTTATGGCGTGACTGATGTTCTAGTATGAAGTATCCATTTTCTTTTAAAATTCCTTCAGAAAGAATGAGAGAGATTAACTCTTGGTATTCATTTTCGGGCAGGTCAAACGGAGGGTCAGCAAAAACCAAATCAAAACTTTTTCCTTGATTTTGTGCTTTTTTCAGCCAGTCAAAAACATTGGCTCTTAGAATGTTGATTTGTGAACTGAAATCCAAATCTTTAGCCGTAGAATTGATAAAACCAGCGTGTTTAGGGTTCATCTCTACACTGGTAATGTCTTTGCAGCCACGAGAGGCGAGCTCCAGCGAGATAGAACCAATCCCAGCAAAAAGGTCTAAAACAGACAAACTAGACAAATCCAAACGATGTTCTAAAATACTGAAAAGAGCCTCTTTGGCGAAATCCGTAGTTGGTCTGACTTCAAAATTTTTCGGAGCGGAGATTTTCTTACCTTTCCAAACGCCTGAAATGATACGATACATACTTATGAATTAACAATGAAATGTTTTCCTTTAAAGTTTTCGTACACGATGGAGATAGCTGGAACGAATTTTTCTAACTCAGATATAAAGGTGTCATTTTCAGAAATTTCTCCATAAATGTAGAAATGAGTTTTATTAACATCAAAACCTATTTTGCTCAGTGTGAACATGATGAAATAAAGGAAATCTATTTCTGATGTAGCATCGAGATTGTTATAAAGAACCAATTTTCCGTTTTCTAATGCAAGAAACTCTACTTGGTTGTGATACAGATTGATATGGATTTCATTGTCCTTATTTACATTTACAGAATCCAAAAATCGCTCTCCTGAGAACTGAAAATGAGAAGTCGCCGCAAGAGATTTTATCTTTTGGTAAAAATGTTTTGGGAAAGAATAATAAAACTGAACGCCGTATTTCTGGTTGATAGACTGCATTAGTTCTTCTGATTCGGTTTTTACATCTGAATTATAAGATATAATCTGCTGCCCGAGCTGATTTTCTGTGAAAACCTCTGGAGTCAGTGAGAAATGATTGAAAGCCGAGAAAACCTTTATCTCAGCCCAATTTTCTCTGCGAAGAATCTTGTCAAGTTCATCTTCTATAAAATTTTCTGGAGTCTCATCCGTTACGAAACGAGCTTCTTCCTCTGTAACATTGTCTGCTTCATTTATTTGCCATTGCAAACCATCTTTTGTAAATAGGAGTGAAAGGTTCTTCATAATCTGTATTTAAGGGACAAATTTAGTTAAATTTTTTAAATTTTTCTTTCCCAAGTCTGAAAATAAAAATCATAGGCGTGATTTTCATCTTTTGGGTAGTGGATTTCATCAGTTTTTATCCAATTTTTTTCATCGATTTTTGGGAAAAATACATCGGCTTCTGTTTGGTGGTTTACTTGGGTGATTTCCAGTCGGTCAGCCATATCGATGGTATGGCGGTAGATTTCTCCGCCGCCGATGATGAATATATTTTCATTGATTTTTTTAGCGTGTTTGATGGCATCTTTTAAACTCGGAACGATGAGAATCCCTTCCTCGAACCAGTTTTCCTTTCTGCTGACCACTATATTGGTACGGTTTGGGAGAGGTTTTCCGATGCTTTCGTAGGTTTTTCTGCCCATTATGATGGGATGCCCTGAGGTGAGATTTTTGAAATGTTTCAAATCCGCAGGGAGATGCCACAGCAGCTGGTTGTCCTTTCCTAATTCGTTGTTTTTTCCGATAGCAGCGATAATGGTAATCATTTGGTTAAAGGGTTTTTAGTTCCAATTCTATTTTGTTTCCAAAGAATTTTTTAGAAATTTTTTGGAAATTTTTGGTCATATCCGAAACATAAAATTCATACTTCGGATTAGGATTATTTGTGTTCAGTAATTTATGTTTTTCCAAAGTAAGTTTGATGTAGTTTGCCACAATATTCGGCGAGTCTATCACTCTCACTCTATTGCCGTAGTATTGTTTGATTTCTTCCATCAGAAGCGGATAGTGGGTGCATCCCAAAATGAGCGTGTCGATATCTTTTAACTTTTTATTAGAAAGATAATTGTAGATTACGCTGTGGGAAATGGGATGATTGATAAATCCTTCCTCTATCACAGGGACAAGGAGCGGGGTTGCCAATTCTTCCACATTGATGAATTTATTATATTTTCTGATGCTTTTTTTGTAAAGTTTAGAATTTACGGTTGCTTTGGTAGCGATTACTCCTATGTTTTGGTGGATTTCGTAGGCTACTTTTTCGGCAACGGGATTGATAACATCGAATACAAAAACCTTGTCGTTCACCATTTTTTTTACTTCTTCCAGTGCGTTAGAAGTGGCAGTGTTACAGGCGATTACTATCGCTTTGCAGTTTTGTTCCAAAAGGAATTTGGTGATTTGCAGGGAATAATCTATGATGGCTTCCTTGGATTTTTCGCCATATGGAAGATGCTTGGTATCACCGAAATAGATGAAACTCTCCTGCGGCATTACTCGTTTGATTTCTCTCGCTGTTGTCAGTCCTCCCACGCCGCTGTCAAAAATCCCAATAGGTTGATTTGCACTAAGATGTTGATATTTCAAAATTCAAATTTTTTACAAAAATAGAAATAAGGAACAAAATAAAGAAAAAAGGCAAAAGTAATTTTCTACTTCTGCCCTTTTTTATTGATTTAATTCGTGATTATCCAAGATAAGCATTGTACATCCAGACATCTTTTTCCTGCTCTGTGATGTATCCACTCACAAGGGCGTTTGTCCCTTCATCATTTGCTTTGTCAGTTATTTCTAAAAGTTCTCTTTGTAGGTCTATCACTACTTTGAAAGAGTTTAGAATGTCTTCTATACATTTTTTGCCGTTATGCACTTCTTTGCTCTCTTTAATCGTTGAAACTTTCAGATAGTCAGAATAGTTGTGGTTCGGCACATGACCTAATGTCAGGATTCTCTCTGCGATTTCATCAATTTTAAGAACAAGATTGTCATAAAGTTCTTCGAATTTCGGGTGAAGAACGAAAAACTGGTCTCCCTTTATATTCCAGTGAGCGCCACGAGTGTTTTGGTAAAAAACAGAATAATTTGCAAGAAGGATGTTTAGCTTCTCAGCAATGTTTTTGCAGTCTTCTTCTCTAAGACCAATAATGTTAGAATTTTTCATATTTTTAGGATTTATTTTTACAAAGTTATGAAATAAAATTCTCCTAACCGATAGTTTTGGTTTAATTTATAAACAATCTAAATAGTTTTTCTCTATCAATATTTGAGTTTTTAAACTTAAAAAATCAATAATTTTTTGAAAGAAAACATCAATTTCGGATTAAATTCTTTTGTACATCCATGAGTTTATCATAATTTTGTAACTTTTACAAAAATCATAATATAAATATGACACAATCGCGAGCAAGACAAACCACGGAGGCGATAGAGAAAATATATGTTTCTATGCGCCATCTTTTTTATAGAGGTTCTTTCAAACCTGGTGGAAGGTCAGGACAGAATATCAGAACGCTGCTTTCTACCATCAATCCTGAAATCTACGGAACGATGAACAATCCGAACAAGATAGAATTAGACGGATTGCTCTATGTTTTGGATAGGCTTCCAGAAGGAATAGAGGAATGTGCATTTATTCATTTGACTTCGGATGAAGGCTTTCACAAAGCGAGTTTCACGCCCATAGTCCCTAAAAAACGAAGAAGAAACTGCTACCGTATAGACCAGCACCAGATGAATATAGAGGTTCTGCTGGGTCGTTCAGAGATTTATGATATCCTTACTCACCTTACTTTTCTTTATATAGAAGCAGACAAAATCAGAAATATCGGTTTTGATATGGAAGAGGGCAGACCGAGAAGAGTTTGGAAAATAATAGAGGAAGTAGCCAAAGGAGAGAAAAAATTCACAAGAACCGAAAAAGAAACGGCGATTATTCATCTTTCGGCGTTATTGGGAAGGTCTTTTGATGAGACTTTGGAAGCTTATAAAAAATTTGGAAGTGATGACAATCCAGACCGATTGTTCAAGATTGTCTATAACCTTGGGCAAGTGAGTTTCTTAGACTGGGCAGAGGAAAGAGAACGCGAAATTTATTTTTCTGCGATATTACAGGAGCGTGTGGGACACCACCTTTTCGGAGAAAAATGGGCAAATACACTTAAAGAAATTTTGGTTAAAGAAAATCTTTACCAAAGACCGCTTAACATCATCAGTGCGAATATGCACTCGGTGAAAAATATGCTTTTTGCGAATGATGCCTTGAAAAAAACTTGCAAAACAGGAATAGACTACACACTTTACGAGGAAATCAGCAATAAAAAAGACCTTCAAGATAAGATTTTGGACTACGCTCTTTCTCAAGGGATGATTTACATCAATGACGAAAGTGGAAGTAATATAGATGTGCAAATCATTGATTTAAAGAAAATTAACCTAAAAAATACGCCTTTCGCGGAGGCTAATTTCTCTGGCGAGGATGTTTTGATAGTTTTTGATTATGCCTTTGGAGAGCAGGCTTATGAGATTATGGATGAGCTTTTGCGCCCATTCGATGTGAAAGGAGAGGAGTGTAAACTCAATGTGAAATCCATTTCTATCATGGGTAAAGCGGGAATTCTTACAGGAGAAAAAGGCGATATCATGATTCCTACATCGCATATTTTTGAAGGAACGGCGGATAATTATCCATTTGAAAACGCACTGAAATTGGATGATTTCCAAGACTCAGAGCTGAAAGCCTTTGAGGGAAGTATGGTCACTGTTTTGGGAACATCGCTTCAGAATAAGGATATTTTGTCTTATTTCATGAATACCTCGTGGAAGTCTATCGGTCTGGAGATGGAAGGTGCTCATTATCAGAAAGCGATACAGGTGGCTTCTAAAATCCGCCACCATATCAATGAGAATTTATTCTTATGCTATGCTTACTATGCTTCTGATAATCCACTCGAAACAGGAAGCACGCTTTCTTCGGGAGGGCTGGGGCTTACAGGTGTGAAGCCTACTTATTTGATTACATTACGAATTTTAGAGAAAATTTTGAAATAAAACAATGAACACAAGAATTTTAAAAAAGATTTTCATCGCGGTATTCTTTATTTTCGGAATAGCGGAAGCATCGGCTTGGGGAGTTACAGGGCACCGTGTAGTAGCTGAAATAGCAGAAAATCACCTGACTAACAGAGCGAAAAGAAAACTGAAAAAACTCATAGGTAAGCAGAAATTGGCTTATTGGGCAAATTGGGCTGATAATGTGAGAAATGACCCAGAATGGAAGGATACTGGGGTTTTGCATTATGTCAATATTACGCCACAAAATTCGAAGGAAGAATTTATTAAGGAGTTGAAAAGCAAGGATACAAATGTCTATACCGCGATACAAGAAATAATGGATTCCATCAAGGACAAAAGAACAGCTAATAAGGATAAAGAAATTGATCTAAGATTTTTGGTGCATTTCATTGGGGATATGATGCAACCAATGCACACAGGAAGAGAAGAAGATTTAGGAGGAAACCTCATCAAAATACAATTCTTCAAGAAAGATACGAATCTTCACGCCCTTTGGGATAGCGGTCTGATAGACAATACAAAATACAGCTACACGGAGTTTGCAAGGGTTCTGGATGTGAAATCAAAAGAAGAAATCCAAAAAATCCAGAGTGGAAGCCTAGAAGACTGGCTCTATGAAAGCCACCAAGCGGCTAACCAGCTCTATGCCAGTGTAAAACCTGGTGAAAACTATAGCTACGATTATCAAGAGCAGTATAAAGATTTGTTAGAAAGACAGCTTCTGCATGCAGGATTGAGATTAGCGAAAATACTAAACGAAGTTTTATAAACTAAAAAGAGCATCTGTAAAAGATGCTCTTTTTTTTGTGTGGTTATTTTACGACCCAAGTCATTCCCAGCATGAAATTCCGCCCTGCTTGTGGGAAATAATAGGCGGCTCCATCATAGACATGCCCTTTGGTCATGTACATTCTATTGAGGAGGTTATTGAGATTGAAATAAAGATTCAGTTCGTGATGTTTTAAGCTTAATTTATAACCAGCCAAGAAATCCAAAAGATTGTAATCAGGAATCGCAAGCGTCTGGGTATTATCCAGATACTGTCCGCTGACAAATTGGTTTTGAATACCGAAATTAAAGTTTTTCAGCTGATAAGACACACCGATATTGCTGATGAATTTCGGAGAAAGAGCAATGTCCGTAGTTCCCAAATTTTCCAGCACTCCACCATTTTTCACATGAAAATTAAGGTTTTTGTTTTCGCTCCAAGTCGCATTAGCCAAAATTTGGATGTTTTTGATGGGTTTTAGATTAAAGCCAAATTCCACGCCTCTTCTGAAAGATTTTCCTGAATTTTCTCTGATGAAAGCGCCTGTGTTATCGATTTTGCCGCTGAAAACCAGTTGGTTATTATAGTGCATGTAGTAGAGGTTCGCAAAAACAGAAAAGAATTTTCCGCTTTTTTCCAGTCCTAGCTCAAAGTCGTGGAGTGTTTCGTGCAGGATGTCATTTTTAGAAATAATGTCCTTTCGGCTCGGTTCTCGGTGAGCCAGTGCGTAGGAGAAATAGATTTTTCCGTGGTTAAAATTAAAGTTAATTCCCGTTTTTGGGTTTAGGAAATTGAACGCTCGGCTGAAATCGCCTCCTTCTCCTTTGGAATATTCTAAGACTTTGGCATTGTGATAGATATGTCTAAATTGTAAATCTCCAAAAAGCTCAAATTTGTTCAAAGAATAAATGAATTTTCCGAAGAAAGAAAGGTCGTTTTTCACCGAATGATTTCGGTAATATTCATGCTCAAAAGGAATCTGCGGCAGCCCAAACGCCGAGCTCATATTTCCGAAATGCTTTCCGTGGTATTGGTTTCCTGCGCCGCCGAGGTTGATTTTCAGTTGGTTATACTTTCCATAAATATGCGCAACCATTCCATAGAAATCATTGTCCAGCCATTTTTTTCTGATGAGGTCTGTTTTTATGATTCCAGAATTGAGAATATTGTATTTTTCGGGTCTTTGGTCTTGTTTGTAGTTTTCGTAGAAACCTTTTCCTTTGGTGTAATGAAGGGTAGTTTCCAAATCCCAATGGTTGCTAATATTTTGATTTAGAATAAGATGATAATGGTTTTGTTGGTAATTGTCTGTTTCGTTATCGTAGAATTTTACGATATTTCCGCCTTGGTAGATTGCTCCAGAGGAATTGAATTTTCGGTTGATTTTATAAGTGTTTTCATCTATTCCGTTCCATGATTGGTAAGTTTTTTCCTTTCCGCCGAAAGCCAAAAATTTTAGTTTTGTTTTTTCAGTTTTAAATAAAGCGGTGATGTTGTAGGACTGCAGGTCAGAGGTTGCCCTGTCTATGTATCCATCTGATTTTATGATGGAATATCTCGCCATGATGGAAAGTTTGTTGTGAAGAAAATTCCCTGTTCCAGCCTCGAAAGAGTGTTTTCTGGTGTCAAAAGAACCATAGGACTGGTCGGTTCGGAAGTATGGTGTTTCTTCTGGATTTTTGGTGATGATATTTACACTCGCCCCGAAAGCCGCCGCCCCGTTGGATGTGCTTCCCACACCTCTTTGAATTAGGATTTGAGAGGCTGAACTGGCTAAATCGCTGACATTTACGAAGAAAGTCCCCTGCGATTCGCTGTCGTTGTACGGAACGCCGTTCATCATCACATTGATAGAAGTTCCTGCCACGCCCCGAATTCTAAAATCCGAGTAGCCCACTCCGTTCCCAGTATCCGATGAGGAGAGGACAGAAGTCTGATTTTTGAGGAGCATCGGAAGGTCTTGCCCGAGGTTTTTCTGGGCTAAATTTTCCACACGGATGATTTCTTTGGTGACAGGAAGCCGTTTGGTGAAATTGATAGCTTCGATTTCTTTAACTTTGGCAGAGTCTGCCTGTGCGTAGGACATAGAGCTAGCGCATAGCCCTAAATAAATAATTCCTTTCATTCTTTCAATAATTTTTTAGTTAAACAATTTTGAGAATAAAAGGATGCGAAAAAATAAGAGAACACAATCGTGCCTAAACACTTCCCTAAACAGCATTACCTGTTCAGGTTCATTGGGTATGATCTCAGCCTTTTACAGCACCCCTTTTTGCTGGCGCAAAGATATTAAATTTAGAATAAAATCTGAAAAATAGTGACATTTAATATCGTAAAATCAAATTCCAAATCTGGGTATCCACTAATTCAAAATAATATTATACTTTTGCAAAAAGTTTTGGTATGGTAAAAAATCTAGTAATTGTAGAGTCTCCTGCAAAGGCAAAAACTATTCAAAAATATTTGGGTAAGGATTTCGAGGTGAAATCTAGTTTTGGACACATCAGAGACCTTCCTAAAAAAGGCATGGGTATCAATTTGGAAGATTTTACGCCAGATTATGAAATCTCTGCTGATAAGAAAAAAGTGGTGGCTGAGCTGAAAGCAGCATCTAAAAAAGCTGAAACAGTGTGGCTAGCTTCCGATGAAGACCGCGAAGGAGAGGCTATCGCTTGGCATCTTGCACAAGAGCTAAAACTAAAATCTGAAAATACCAAACGAATAGTTTTTCACGAAATTACTAAAAATGCAATACTAAAAGCAGTAGAAAATCCTAGAGAAATAGACCAAAATCTAGTCAATGCCCAGCAGGCAAGAAGAGTTCTTGACCGAATTGTGGGTTTTGAGATGTCGCCAGTCCTTTGGAAGAAAGTAAAACCAGGGCTTTCGGCTGGGCGTGTCCAGTCCGTAGCGGTGCGGCTCATCGTAGAAAGAGAAAAGGAAATCAGAGAGTTTAAGCCCGTTCCTACTTATAAAGTGGAAGGAGTTTTTACCAACCTTGAAAAACAAGAAATTTCCGCAAAACTAAAGAAAGATTTTACCAAAGAACAGGATGCAGAGAACTTCCTAAATCAAGTTCAAAACATTGATTTTAAGGTTCTTAATGTAGATGTAAAACCTGCACAGCGTTCGGCATCGGCTCCTTTTACCACTTCTACATTACAGCAGGAAGCGAGTAACAGGCTGGGATATGGCGTAACGACGACGATGCGTGTAGCGCAGAGACTCTATGAAGAGGGATACATTACCTATATGAGAACGGACTCCGTGAACCTTTCTCAAGAGGCGATAAATGCAGCTAAAAGCCAGATTTTAAAAGAATTCGGTGAGGAGTATTCTCAGCCAAGAAACTATGTAACAAAATCGGCATCCGCACAGGAGGCTCACGAGGCGATTCGTCCAACGGATTTTGGAGTAAAATCCATCGGAGATGCTCAGTTGAACAAGCTTTATCAGCTTATATACAAACGAACATTAGCCAGCCAGATGGCCAACGCCAAGCTGGAAAAAACCATAATAGAAATAGGAAATCCAGAGCTGCCGCAGCATTTCGAGGCGCAGGGAGAGGTTATTGTTTTTGATGGCTTCCTTCGTGCTTATGGTATTTATAAAAATGAAGATGAGGAGCAGGAAGATGGCGACAAAATATTACCAAAAGTAAGTGTAGGCGAAGCTTTGGTGTATAAAAAAATCACTGCGGTAGAAAAATTCAGCCGTCCAGTGTCTCGTTTTACGGAAGCAGGTTTGGTTAAAAAACTTGAAGAATTGGGCATCGGAAGGCCGTCTACTTATGCGCCTACTATTCAGACTATTCAGAACCGTGAGTATGTAGACAAGCGCGAAATAGAACCAAAGGAACGCGAAATAGTAAAGCTTACTTTGACAAAAACAGGATTAAAAAAAGAAATCCTAACGGAGAAATTCGGAGGAGATAAAAATAAATTTGTCCCAACAGATATAGGAATTGTCGTAAATGACTTTTTGACAACTAATTTCAATGAAATTTTGGACTATGGTTTCACTGCGAAAGTGGAGCAGGATTTCGACGAGATAGCCAGAGGAGAAGAGAAATGGAAAGATGTTCTAAAAAACTTCTATAGTAGTTTTCACCCAAAAATAGAGGATGTAGGCGAGAATGCAAATAGAGCGACAGGAGAGCGACTGCTGGGACAAGACCCTAAAACAGGCAAAAATGTTTATGCTCGAATTGGGCGTTTTGGGCCGATGGTTCAGATAGGAGAAACAGACAGCGATGAAAAACCTATTTTCGCATCACTGATGGCGACTCAAAACATCGTTACCATTACTTTGGAGGAGGCGCTGGAACTTTTTAAAGTACCGTTTGATTTACAAGACTACGAAGGAAAAACCGTTACGGTAGGAGTAGGGCGTTTTGGGCCATATGTGAAATGGGGCGAGGCGTTCATCAGTCTTCCAAAGGGAGAAAATCCGCTTTCGGTGGACTATGACCGAGCAGTGTCCATCATAGAAGAAAAGAAAAAGGCAGATGCGCCAGTGGCTTCTTATAAGGGAGAACCTGTTACCAAGGGCGTGGGAAGATTTGGCCCATATCTGAAATATCAGGATATCTTCATCAATGTGCCTAAAAAATATGATTTTGAAAATCTATCCCAAAAAGATGTAGAAGAACTCATAGAGGCGAAGCTCGATAAGGAAGCCAACCGCTACATCCAGCAGTGGGAAGAAGAAAAAATATCAATAGAAAATGGGCGATGGGGGCCTTTTATAAAATTTAAAAAAGCGAATTTCAAGATTCCTAAAAAACAAGATGACACTAAATATACGGCAGAGGAACTGAAAGAAATTTCCTTAGATCAAGTTAAAAAGTGGATTTTGGAGCAGGACAAAACAGCTTTTGTACAGAAAAAAACAGCAAAGAAAAAATAATGAAAATGAGAGGAAAAGGTAATGGAATATTTTGCCTTTTTCTCTTATATTTTGTGTAAAGGAATGGATTTACAAGACATTTTTATAAAGACAGAAAAAATCAGTTGCGAGCATTGGCAGCTGGGAAACGCTATTTCCAATGAAGTTCAGGAAAATGGAGTGGTGCTTATTTTTTGTTCCGATGAAAGAGGGAGCGGAGGAAGTGCTGAGGTAAAGGATTTCAGCAAACTCAGAAAAGAATTTTATGCCTTGTCATCATTTGATTTTGAAGTTCCTATTTGTGATTTAGGAGAGCTTATTTCAGGCAAAACTCAGGCTGATACGCGATATGTTTTGGAGGAAATCCTGACATTTTGTTATAATAAAAATGCAGTTCCAGTTGTCATCGGAGGAAGTGTGGATTTGTCTTATGCATTATTTTCAGCATTAAATTTCCATCAAAAAGGCATTAACTACGCTCATGTTTCTAATGTTGCCTCTCTTTCTAACGAGGGAGAAGAGGTTTCGGAAGCGAACTATTTACACAAGATTTTAACGAAAAAAGAAGCTTCTTTGCGAAATTTTCATCTTTTGGGTTATCAAAGGCATTTGAATGAAATCGCTTTATTAAAGCTGATGAAAGAAGTGGATTTTGATGTCCTTCGCCTTGCTGATATGATGAATACGACGGAGAAGGCAGAGCCTTTTTTTCGCAGGGCAGATATGGTTACGCTCAATTGTGATGCAGTGGAGAGTTTTACGGAGGCTTTTTCTACAAATCCGCAGGTAAATGGGCTGAATCGCCGCGAAATCTGTGCCTGTATGAAAGAAATAGGATTGAGCGAAAATCTGAAAACTTTCGGGGTGTTTAATTTTAATATTCATTCGGAAAGCGTTCTAAATCATCAGCTTATGGCGCAGATGCTTTGGTATTTGATAGAAGGAATAAATATCCAGAGGACGCATCCAAAGGAGCGTAGTTATGATACTTTTGTGGTTTTGATAGACAATAAGGAATTTAGTTTTAAAAGGGATACTTTCAGCGGATTGTGGTATTTCGCGAAGGGAAATGAGGTGAAAAAATGGATTCCTTGTTCCCGAGAAGACTACGAAAACGCGAAGAGAGGCGAACTGAATAAAAGGTTTTTAATATAAGATTATGAAGAAAGTATCCATCATCGTTCCTGTTTATAATGTAGAAAAGTATCTTGCAAAATGTCTTGATTCATTGGTGAATCAGACTTTGGAGGATGTGGAAATCATTGTTGTAGATGATGGAAGCAAGGACAATTCTAAGCAGGTTATAGATGAATTCCAGACCAAATATCCAGATAAAATAAAATCTTTTGTAAAAGAAAATGGAGGGCTGAGCGATGCAAGGAATTTCGGTTTGGATAGGGCGGGTGGAGACTATATAGGCTTTGTGGATAGTGATGATTATGTTACAGCGGAGATGTTTGAGGAGATGCATTCTCTTGCCCAAAAATATGATGCTGAAATGGTAATCTGTAACCTTCAAAAAGTTGATGAAAACGGAAAAATTCTTCAAAAACTCACTCAAGTTCCCAATATGCCAGAGAAAATAGATTTAGCGAAAAATCTTTCTGTTTTTTCGGATTTGGGATATTTTGCTTGTAATAAACTTTTTAAAAGGGAATTGTTTGAAAATAAACGATTTAAAAAAGGAGTACATTTTGAGGATATACAACTTGTTCCACAGCTTTTGTTGAGTTGTAAGACTTTGGCTCAAACTCAGAATTATCATTATCAATATCTTGAACGACAGGATTCTATTACGAAAACCCACACGGAAAAAGGTTTGGATTTATTAAAAGCCGTGAAAGATGTGGAAGAAGCGTTCCAAAAATCTCAATATTCTAATGAAAAACAAGCATTGAAAGGATTTTGGATAATGGAGGCAGTTTATTCTTATTTGGCGTATTTGGCTTTTGTTAAAGATGATGATTTATACCAAAGAATGTCAACAGAACTCAGAAAATTCATTAAGGAGAGAAAAATATCTTTGATAGAAATTCTTAATTATGAGCGGTTTGGTAAGAATTATCTCGTATCTTTGCCAATTAAGAAAAAAGTATATTATTTATTGTATTTTTTGAGGCAGGAATGGTTTTTGAGAAAAATACTGAAATAGAAAAAAAGATGTTACATTTCCTACACCCAGTTTTTACGATACTGACAATAATTCTAATAGTCTATAGCTTTTTGGAGATAGACAACAATAAGAATTATAACTCTGTGTGGGTGGTGATTGCTTTTTTGACAATATTTATTGGGTTAAGATATTGGATAGGTGCGGATTATGCAAATTATTTTAAGGCATATCATAAATTTGGAGAAGATTTGGATATGTCGGATATCCTTAATATGATTAGAGAAAGGAGAAAGGATATACACATGGAATGGTTGTATTTGTTCTTTGCAAATGCAATATATGAGGCGGACTTTTCTTTTTATGTTTTTACTTTTCTATTAGCAATAGTTTCTATTTCAATTAAATATAAAGTCTTTACTGAAAATGCGGTGTATCCAGCATTTGCGATGTTGTTGTTTATGTATCCTACAATATTTGTTTCTGATGGAGGGCAGATGAGGCAGGGAATGGCTATGGCTATACTGCTTTTTTCCTTTAGATATATCAAGGAAAGAAAACTTCTTATGTTTTTGTTTACAGCATATTTAGCTATAGGTTTTCATACATCAACAACGATTTTTATTATTGCCTATTGGGTGGTTTTGATTCCTATGAATTCTACTCGTATTTTAATAGCCGTTTTAATATGTATGGCATTATCTCCGTTAAAACTTTATCAGTATATTTCATTATTGGATTCTTTTGCTTCTACGGGAGCTTATTCTGGTTTTCAATCTTATGAGTCACTGGATATAGAGGAGTCTTCTGCTCGTTTTGTTAAGCTTACAGATTTGATCTGTATTGTATATACTTACTTTTTAGTTGCATATGATAAAGTAGCATGTCAAAAAATTCCATATTATGAGTATATGAGAAATATAGGAGTTTTGGGTATTTGTTTGTATTTTATTTTTAGATGGAATGATATATTTGCATCAAGATTGATAGCCAATTTTCTTATTTATATGCCTATGGTGTTGGTAAATATAGTTGCAGCAGTAAGTAGTGATAGACTAAGAAAGTCCCTACAGTATGTTCTTATGATGTTTGTGGCTTTCCAATATTTTGTATATGCTAATCAGCATGGATTGAGAGCAGGATATACAATAGAATATAGAAATATTTTATGGATAGAATAAAAATATTATGGATGAAATAAAACTATTTTTTGGATTAGAAGAGCAAATGTTTTTTCTTGTGAAAATATGTTTTGTTCTTTTACTTTCTTTTTTGTTAAGCTATAAAGCTATACCAGTAATCATTAGAATTTCAAAAAGTAAAAATCTAATGGACATACCAGGTGATAGAAGTTCCCATGAGTATAAAATTCCTAATCTTGGTGGAATAGCTTTGTTTTATACAATAGGCATCTGTGCGCCAATTTTTGCTTATGAACTATTTGTGCAGTATAGATTTTTGTTTCCTGCATTGGTTATCTTGCTTTATATAGGAGTAATGGATGATATTTTGGTGATGAAAGCCTATAAAAAACTAATTGGGCAAATTGTTATTGCGACCATGATGGTAGTGGGTTCTGATGTACGAATAAGAAGTTTGTTTGGTTTGTTTGGTATTTATGAATTAGAATATTTTGTAAGTGTATTTTTTAGTATATTTTCATTTATTATACTTATCAATGCGTTTAATTTGATAGATGGAATAGATGGGTTAGCGGGAATATTTGCTGTGATTAGTTTTTCTATTTTTGGATTTAGTTATTATCGTTTGGGAGAATATAATTATCCAATGGTCATTCTTTGTGTGGTGATTATAGGATCTTTGTTGGGTTTTTTGTATTATAACTTATCCAATGACTGGCGGCAAAAGATTTTTATGGGAGATACAGGTTCTATGATTATAGGATTTATCCTTGTGTTCACGGCATTTTATTTTATTGATTTGTTTATCAGTGGTGGAGACACAGTGTCTGTAGGAAGGCCAAAATATCATATGGAAACAGCTCCTATTATAGCGGCTGCTATTTTGATTATCCCTATTATAGATACTTTGAATGTTATTATTGTAAGGCTTTTGAATAAAAAATCGCCATTAAGAGCAGATAGAAACCATATCCACCACAAGGTTTTGGATTTAGGTTTTACTCATAAAAAGGCTACAGCATTTATTATCACCTATTACATGGGAATAGTTTTGATTACATATTTTCTGCGTCATATAGATATTAATTTATTATTTTTAGTGGTGCTTAGTTTAGGTTTTTTTGGAGCATATTTGCCAAATATTATATCAAAAATGAAGAAATAATAATAAAAATCATATTTTTGTAGAATCAATAATAAAAACGATGAAAAGAAAAAGCATTTTAGGCCTAGTGGCAGCAATGATGATGATATCTTGTGTGGGAACAAAAGATGTAAAATATCTTCAAAAAAATGAAAATCTGGAGATTAACTCTGAAGGATTAGTTCCTTACAATATTCCTGTATATAGAGTTACAAAAAATGATATACTTTCTCTTAATGTGATTACAACTCCTAAGGGGGATGCGGCTCAGTTTTATTCTTCATACAATGTTTCAGGAGGAGAAGGTGCAGGAGCAGGAATTTTGAATCCAAGTGTATCGGGAGCATCTGGCACAACATCTGGAAGTGGTAGTACAGGAACCATGTCTGGTGGTAATGGGAATTACTATTTCCGAGGGCTAAAGGTAGACTCTAAAGGAGACATCAATGTTTTTGGAATTGGTTTTATAAAAGCTGAAGGAAGAACATTGGAAGATATTTCTCAAGAAATCCAAACTCGTGTAAACGAAAATTTCTTAGGAGGAAAATCTGAGGTAAGGCTTAATTTAGACGGGATAAGATACTATATCCTTGGAGATGTAGAAACCATAGGAATTACAGGTGAAAAAGTGGCTTACAAACAGACACTTACTATTACAGAAGCTTTGGCAATGAATGGCGGTCTAAATAGAACTGTAGATAGAAAGAACATAGTTCTACATAGAAAACTTCCAGAAGGAATAAAGATAGTAAAACTAGACCTTACTAGAGAAGATGTGATGAATTCACAGTATTATTGGCTTCAGAATGGAGATGAGATTTATTTAAATACTAGAGGAAGAAATCTTAATGGATTTGGTAAAGAGCCTATTCAAGCTGTTAGTACAGCAGTTTCCCTTATTACATCGGCTCTTACGGTTTATCTTCTGTTTTCAAGATTATAAAATATGATTCCAGGAAAAAATAATAATACACAGGAACAAATCCCCACAGGGCAGGAAAAAAGTAAGGTGGGGACTTTCAGCATATTTAGTGTAGAGAGTTTTATAAAGAGGGTTATTAGAAGCTGGTATTGGTTTGTAGGGCTTGCTATTTTGGGATATAGTATTTTTTATATTTATAATAAGTGGTATGTTCAGAGAATTTATGCTTCAAATTTGTCTTTGAGTATCTCAAGCGGTACAGCTAGCTATTTTACACCTAATCAGTCTATTAACTTCATTTGGGGGCAGGAAGGAAATCAAGATGGAGTGTTCCTCAAAAAAATGGTTCTATCTAGAAGCCATAATGAATATTTGGTTCAGGAATTGGATTTATTTGTAGGATATTCTACAAAGGGACTTCTAAAATCTACATATTTGGACAAATATGACTCTCCTGTTCTTGTAGAAGTGGATAAGGAACATTTACAACAGGTCAATTATCCTATAACGATTTACCCAAAAGGAAACGGGAAATATGAAATAGAACTCCCTGAGGAGGGGCATTCTACACATTTGTATAGTTATAAAACAGAAGGGTTTAAAGATGTTTCTGCATATGGAAGACCAGCAAATAAGGTTGTTTCAGTTAATCAATGGTATGAGACACCTAACCTACGGTTTAGGCTGGTTCATAATCCAGAAGCAAAAGTTAAGTTAGATAAAATTATAATCAATTTAAGCACAGTAGATCAAGCTGTTAGGACGATAATTTCTACTATAAATGTAGAATTTGATAAAGAATTAAACACCATAATGACTATCAGTAAGAAAGGTTATAACCTTCGTGAGACGGTATCTTTCTTAAATCAATCTGTGGAGAAACTTATTGAAAAAAGAGAAGAGGACAAAACCCTTGTGGATAAGAATACTCTTCAATACATCAATGATAATCTCAAAAAGGTTAGACAAAAATTAGATTCTAGTGCAAACAACTTTAACCAGCTGAAAATAGATAAAAAGATGTTCAGCGTAGAGGGGAAAGACCAAGAGTTGTTGAAAAAAATCTATGATTTAGAAATAAAAAGAGCCGAACTACTTACCAAAATGAATTCTCTTAATAGCATAAGAAATTCTGTAAGTAGAAGTTTGGAAGACCTTATCAATGTTAATAGTGCAGGGATAGAAGATGGAGGTTTTATGGCGACTATTTCGGAGCTTAAAGCATTGTATCTTAAAAGGTTGGAGATGTCTACTATCTATACGCCTGATTCTGAACCTATGCGGGAGATTAACAAACTTATAAATGAAGCTAGGGGAAAATCCTATGGTAGGTTGAACGATTATTCTTCTGTTTATAATGAACAATTGGCCAAAATAAATGATGATATCAGAAGAGCAGAACTAGATTTGGTGCATTTGCCTGATGACCAAAGGAAATATATAGACATGGAAAGGGAGTATAAGGTGATAGAAACAACCTATAATACTCTACTCTCTAAACAAGCTGAGACTCAGCTCAGACTCGCAACAGCTAAATCCGACCTGAACATCATAGACCCAGCAAAAGACTTAGGGCAAGCTCCTATTGGACCAAATGTAGCAATTGTGAAATATGGACTTGTGTTTGGTTTTATGCTTATACCATTGTTATTGATTTTAGTAACAGAGATACTGGACAATAGGGTAAAATCGATAGCAGAGCTATTAGGCGTTATCAAGATACCTCTTCTAGGTGTTATTGGTAAAAACCTTCATGAGAACAACCTTACTGTATTGGAACAGCCAAAATCATCTATTTCAGAGGCGTTTAGGGGAATCAGAGCAAATTTAAGATTCCTTTATAATGAAGATGGAAATAGCAAAGTGATTTTGGTGACTTCATCAGTAGGAGGAGAAGGAAAAACATATTGTTCCATCAATATAGCATCAGTTCTAGGGCTTAGTGGCAAAAAAACTATTTTGCTTGGAATGGACTTGAGGAAGCCTAAAATTTTTGGAGACTTTAAGATAAACAACAAATACGGAATTTCTAATTATCTTTCGGGAGATATAGAAATGCACGAGATTATCAATAAAACTAAAATTCCTGCTTTGGATGTGGCGACTTCTGGACCGATTCCACCGAACCCTTCGGAGCTTTTGATGAGTGACAAGAACAAGGAATTTATAGAATTATTGAAAAAAGAGTATGATTTTATCATCATAGACTCGCCGCCAGTAGGGTTGGTTGCGGACTCTTTTGAATTGATGAAACTTACTGATGCCAATGTGTATGTAGTGAGACATGAATACACAGAAAAACACATGCTTAGAATGGTAACAGAGAAGTATCACGCAGAGGAGATTAAGCATCTTGGGCTTATTTATAATGATTTTGTATCTAAACAAGGTTATGGCTACGGTTATGGCTACGGTTATGGCTATGGCTACGGTTATGGCTACGGTTATTTTGATGAAGACAAAAACTATGAAGAGCCTACTCTGATCAAAATTAGAAATAAAATCAGAAGTATTCTTGGAAGAAACAAATAAACAAAAAAAGAGCAATGAAAAATTGCTCTTTTTTATATTTCAATATCAACTACATAGCCCTCGTGGTTTCTTATGTTGATGACATTTCCATCTTGGAAACAAAGATATTGTCCTTTTATTCCTTGTAAAATGCCACTAAATTTAGGTTGTTTGTCCAAGGTAAAAGCTAAAATTTTCTCGGGAGCTGTGTATGGGAAATCTATTTTCCAGATTTTTTCTTCATTGATGGCGAATTTTCTACTTTCTATAGGAAGAAGGCTTTCTATTTTATTTCTAAAATCAATCAAATCAATCTCATCTTCATACTCATTTTGGAGCATTTTTCGCCAGTTGGTTTTATCCGAAATGTGCTGTTTCAGAGCAACTTCTATCACGCCTGCTTCGTAGCGGTTTTCGGTTCGTGCGATGGGCAGGGCAAATGTAGCACCTTGGTCTATCCATCGTGTTGGGATTTGGCTTTCGCGGGTTACGCCCACCTTTACATCACCAGTATATGCCAAATACACGATATGAGGCTGAAGTTGAATGTTTTTTTCTATTTCCAAATTTCGCTCCTCTATACCGAGATGAGCAGTGGAAAGCTCTGGTTTTAAGATGGAGTCGCTAGCGAAAGGGCTTTCAAAAAAACATTTTTTACAAAATCCCATTCGGAAAACGGGTTCGCTGCTTCCGCATTCTATACATTGATAACCAATGTGTTGTATGCTTATTTTCTTTCCAAATAACTCATTTAGGTGTATGATGTCTCCTGAAATATTTAGATAATATTGCACAGGTTCAGCAAGTTGAGTTATCATTTTACGAATTTGTCCTCTGAATAACATCTTCTTTTTTATAAATACAAAAATATAAATTTTATGGATAGAAAGAGTGAATCATGAAATTCTTATTTTTTTTCATACATTTGCCGTTTGTAAAAAAAGATAATGAAAAGGATATTTATTCTATTAGGGTTTGTAGGATTGACAAACATTTATGCACAAAAAGGAAGAGTTGGAGTTAATACAGACACTCCTAAAGCTACATTGGATATCAATGGTAGTTCAGTAGATAATATAAAAGGTATCTTGATACCAAGAGTAACTGCAACAGAAATGAAAACTATGTCAGGAGATGCAAATTTTGGAGGGGATCAGCATTCAAACCTTGTATATCTTATGGACACTATGCCAACAGCAGACCAGGCAGATAAGCATGAATATGTAACAGATGAGGGATTCTACTATTGGAATAATACAGCTTTAAAATGGATTCCTCTTAATGACCTTAGATATGTAGGAAGAGGAAATCATATAACCATGGATGCTGGAAAAAATGGAACTTCACTTCCTGCAGGGAGCAATAATATAGGAATAGGAAAAGGAAGTCTTAATGCGAATACTGGGTCAAATAATATTGCAGTAGGTGCTAGTGCTCTTCTGAAAAATACTTCAGGAAGTGGAGCTGTTGCTATAGGTACCAATGCTCTTATAAGAAATACTAAAGGAAAGAATAATATTGCTATTGGAACTAATACTCTTACACAAAATACAGAAGCAGATAATAATATTGCTATTGGTATCACAGCATTAAATCTTAATACAGAGGGAACTAATAATGTTGCCATAGGAGGAGAGGCTCTTACTAATAACAAAAAAGGGAAAAATAATATTGCTCTTGGACCAAATACACTCAGACAAAATGTAGATGCAGATAATAACTTTGCTATTGGTCTGAATGCTCTTGAGGCAAACACAATAGGACAAGCTAATATGGCGGTTGGTAATGGAGCTCTTTCACGAAATACAAATGGTGGATATAATATGGCATTTGGATATAATACCATGCCTCTAAACGAAGGAGGTTCTTATAATATTGCATTAGGATATAATTCTGCTAACCAAATTGTAAATGGAAATTATAATACTGTAATAGGAACAGGAGGTTCTTATATAGATAATGGAAACGGGAATATTAGCATAGGAAACTCTGAAGCTGGTACAGATACGGCATCGTTAGATAATATCATTGCTATAGGTCATGGCATTGCACCTACTACAGATAATACTATCGTTTTAGGAAATAGTACAGCAACAGGGCCAAAAGTAGGAGTGGGAACTTATACTCCTCAGGCAAAATTAGATGTTAATGGAGATATCAGAGTAGGAGGGACTACAGCGTCTTGCTCAACAGCTAACGAAGGAGCTATCCGCTATGAATCTTCATTAAAGAAATTCCAAGGGTGTGATGGTTCTAATTGGGTTTCTCTTCACTAAAAAATAAAATTCAACAAGCATAGAAGTTTCTTTTAAAAGAAACTTCTTTTTTTATACTTTTGTATATCTAAAAAATATAAAATGACATATCTCATTACAGGTGGAAGTGGTTTTATTGGTTCACATCTGACAGAATATTTGTTAAAAAACGGACATTCTGTCATCAATGTAGATAATTTTGATGATTTTTATCATTACAAAATCAAAATCCAAAATACTTTAGAGAGTGTAAATTCTTCAGAAGAATTTGATTATAAGAATAAAGAATCTGACATTCGAAATCTGATAAATAAAACAAAATCAGATAATTACCAGTTGTATTGCCAAGATATTCGTGATGTGAATGGCTTGAAACAAATTTTTCAAAACCATCATATAGATATAGTAATACATTTGGCGGCTCTGGCTGGTGTGCGCCCTTCCATAGAGAGGCCGATGGACTATGCGGAGGTCAATATATTAGGCTCTATGAATATCTTTGAACTTTGTAAAGAATTTGGAGTTAAAAAAATCGTTTGCGCTTCATCATCAAGTGTTTATGGAAACAATGAAAAAGTTCCTTTTTCAGAAATAGATAATGTAGACCGCCCTATTTCTCCCTATGCAGCCACTAAAAAAAGTGTGGAAATTATAGGGCACACTTACCATCATTTGTATGGAATAGATATGATTCAGCTGAGGTTTTTCACTGTTTATGGGCCTCGCCAGCGCCCTGATTTGGCTATTCATAAATTTACTAAAATAATTTCTGAGAATGGAAAAATCCCGTTCTATGGCGATGGCACCACAGCCCGTGATTACACTTTTATAGATGATATTATAGATGGAATTGCTAAATCTGCCCAATATTTAGAGAACAACCAAGGAGTATATGAAATCATAAATCTTGGTGAAAATGAGGTGGTTATGCTTAAAGATATGCTGTCAGAAATTGAGCAGAATTTGGATAAAAAAGCAGTTTTGTATAAGTTACCAATGCAACCTGGTGATGTCAAAAAAACCAACGCCGATATTACAAAAGCAAAGACATTAGTAAAATACTCTCCGAAAACCAACTTCCAAAATGGCATAAAAAAATTTGTGGAATGGTTTTTGAGAAAAAAACATTAAATTTGTAGAAAATTAAAATAATAGTATGTACTGGACATTAGAATTGGCATCTTATCTTAGTGATGCCCCTTGGCCGATGACTAAAGCAGAGTTGATTGATTATGCTATCAGAACAGGTGCCCCGATGGAGGTTGTGGAAAATTTACAAGCGATTGAGGATGAGGGAGAAATCTATGAAAGCATAGAGGAGGTTTGGTCAGACTACCCAACGGATGAAGACTTCCTTTGGAATGAAGACGAATACTAAAAAATAATGACAGAAAGTCTCACAGATTCTCTGTTATATTTATATATAAAAAGCAGAAATATAGTTAAATAAATACAAAAACCAATGGTAAAAACTATTGGTGTAGATGAATTATGAGTTTTTTTAATAAAATTTTAAAAAGCTTTTTGGGAGATAAAAACCAAAGAGATTTAAAGGAAGTTGGTAAAATAGTCGCAAAAATAAAGAAAGTAGAACCTGTAATCAGAGAACTTTCTGATGATGAACTGCGAGGAAAGAGCAGAGAATTTAGAGAAAAGATAAAAAGTGCGACAGCGGATATAACTACTCAAATAGAGCAGATAAAGGAACAGATAAAAACCACTGCCAATATTGATGAGAAAGAAGCATTATTCACTAAAATAGAAACTTTACAAAAAGATGCTTATCAAATAGAGGAAAAAGTTCTTAATGAAATTCTTCCAGAGGCATTTGCTGTCCTTAAAGACACAGGGCGCCGATGGGCAGAGAACGGGCAGATTGTAGTACAGGCTACGGACAGAGATAGAGAGCTGGCAGCGACAAAGGATTTTGTAGAAATACAAGGCGACAAAGCTGTTTGGAAAAATAAATGGAACGCAGCAGGAGCAGACATCACATGGGATATGGTGCATTATGATGTACAGTTCATAGGAGGAGCTGTATTGCATAGTGGAAAAATCGCAGAGATGGCAACGGGAGAGGGGAAAACATTGGTAGGAACACTTCCTATTTATCTGAATGCTTTACCAGGAAGAGGAGTGCATGTGGTTACTGTGAATGACTACCTTGCGAAAAGGGACTCTGCGTGGATGGGACCGCTTTATCAGTTCCATGAGCTTACGATAGACTGTATCGATAATCACCAGCCTAATACAGATTCTAGAAGAAATGCATATGCATGTGATATTACTTATGGAACGAATAATGAATTTGGTTTTGATTATCTGAGAGACAACATGGTGAACTCGCCAGATGAGCTAGTTCAAAGAGAGTTAAACTACGCTGTAGTGGATGAGGTGGACTCTGTTTTGATAGACGATGCGAGAACGCCTTTGATTATCTCAGGGCCTGTTCCTATGGGAGATAGACACGAATTTGATGTTCTAAAACCATCTGTGGATAGAGTGGTAGAGGTTCAGAAAAAAGTAGTTTCTACGATTTTTAATGAAGCTAAAAAACTAATTGCACAAGGAAATACAAAAGAAGGAGGGTTCAAATTGCTCCAAGTATATAGAGGTCTTCCAAAAAATAAACATTTGATAAAATTCCTTTCTGAGGATGGAAATCGTGTTTTGCTTCAAAAAACAGAAGCCCAATACATGCAGGACAACAGTCGTGAGATGCATAAGGTGGACAAGGACTTGTATTTCGTGATTGATGAGAAGAATAACCAAATAGACCTTACAGACAAAGGAGTGGAATATATGTCCCAAGGGAACTCGGATCCTAATTTCTTCGTTCTTCAGGATATAGGGACAGAGATCGCAGAACTTGAGGCTAAAAACCTTTCTAAGGAAGAAGAATTTGCTGCAAAGGATGAATTATTGAGAGAATTCGCAATTAAATCCGAAAGAGTTCACACACTGAATCAATTGCTAAAAGCCTACACACTTTTTGAGAAAGATGACCAATATGTGGTAATGGATGGCGAGGTGAAAATCGTGGATGAGCAGACAGGGCGTATCATGGAAGGTCGCCGTTATTCAGATGGACTTCACCAAGCTATAGAGGCTAAAGAAAATGTGAAAATCGAGGCGGCAACTCAGACTTTCGCAACCATCACTCTACAAAACTATTTCCGTATGTATAACAAATTGTCTGGAATGACAGGAACAGCGGAAACAGAGGCAGGAGAGTTTTGGCAAATTTATAAACTAGATGTGGTTGTTATCCCTACCAATAGGCCAATTCAGAGAATAGACAAACAAGATTTGGTATATAAAACCAACCGAGAGAAATATAATGCTGTAATAGAAGAAATAGAAAGACTTACGGCTCAGGGAAGACCTGTGCTAGTGGGAACTACTTCGGTGGAAATTTCACAATTACTATCGAGAGCATTGAGTTTGAGGAAGATACCACATCAAGTATTGAATGCTAAACTGCATAAAAAAGAAGCGGAAATCGTAGCAGAGGCTGGTAAGCCAGGTGTCGTTACCATCGCAACCAATATGGCAGGGCGAGGAACGGATATCAAACTACAAGACGAAGTGAAAAAAGCAGGAGGATTGGCTATCATCGGTACCGAAAGACATGATTCACGCCGTGTGGATAGACAGCTTAGAGGTCGTGCAGGTCGTCAGGGAGATCCAGGAAGTTCTCAGTTCTATGTTTCTTTGGAAGATAACTTGATGCGTCTCTTCGGTTCGGAGAGAATTGCAAGAATAATGGATGGAATGGGACATAAAGAAGGAGAATATATCCAAAGTTCTATTATCACAAAATCTATCGAAAGAGCTCAGAAAAAAGTGGAGCAGAATAACTTTGGTATCAGAAAAAGATTGCTAGAATATGATGATGTGATGAACAAGCAGAGAGATGTAATCTATAAGAGAAGAAAAAATGCTCTCTTTGGAGACCATCTGAAGTACGATATCGAAAATATGATCTATGATACCGCTGCTGCTATCGTATCACAAACTAAACCAACAGGAGATTACAAAACATTTGAGTATGAAGTAATCAAGTATTTCACTATGGAAGCACCTGTTTCTGAGGAGGAATTTAAGAATAAACAAGTGTCAGAATTAGCGGATATTGTTTATCAAAAAGCATCCGAAGATTATAAAATGAAACTTCAAGTGTTGAAAGAGAAAACATTCCCTATTATTGAGAATGTGTATAATCAGCAAGGTTCTCTATTTAAGAATATTCAGGTGCCGTTCTCAGATGGGCATAGAATGCTGAACATCGTGACAGACCTGAAAGAAGCGTATGAGAGCCATTGTGACAGTCTGATTACGGATTTTGAGAAGAATATTTCTCTTGCGATTATCGATGAAAACTGGAAGTTGCATTTGAGAGAGATGGATGATCTTCGCCGTTCTTCACAAGGTGCTGTTTATGAGCAGAAAGACCCGCTGGTAATCTACAAACAGGAATCTTTCCATTTGTTTAGCGAGATGGTGGATAATGTAAATAAACAAATCGTTTCATTCTTATTTAAAGGTGAAATGCCAGTAAATAATAATCAATAAAATAATAAAGAGCAGCTGAATTATGGCTGCTCTTTCCTTTATAAAATGAAATTACCAAAGTCAGAACTCAGAAAAATCTACACAGAAAAAAGGAAATCCATGTCTTCTGTGGAGGTGGAATATTTGTCCAAAAGTATTTTTGAGCAGTTTTTAGAAGCTTTTGATATGTCAAAAGTTAAAAATGTGCATATTTTCCTCCCGATTAAACAGAAAAATGAAGTTTCTACTTGGGATTTTATCAAATATTTTTGGGATAAAGGAATATCGGTATTTATTCCTAAAATGGCACAAAACGAAATAAAGACTATCCAACTGAAACCAGACACACCACTGAAAGAAAATGACTGGGGAATTCTAGAACCAGAGGATGATTTTGTCGAAAATATTAAGTTTGATATTGTTATAACACCTTTATTATATTGTGATAATCAGGGAAATAGGGTGGGCTATGGCAAAGGTTTTTATGATATGTTTTTCTCAAAAATGAACCACAACGCCCTAAAAGTGGGAGTTAGTTTTTTCCCACCAACGGCATTGATATCAGATGTTTCTGAGCTCGATATTCCCTTGGATTACTTGGTAACTCCTACAGAAGCGCTGTCTTTTATATCAAAATCGATAAAGTAAAACTTGAACTCTTTCACGAATTTCACAGGAGATTTCTTGAGGATGTAGCTTGCTTTTTTATCAAAAAAGCCAATACTTTTTCTGTCTTTTGTTATATACTCAACTGTAAAATTAGCGATATTAAGAGTGTCTTTATCGGTAATTTGTTTATCGATATCAAGATTTATAACCCGAATATTTTTTACCCTTAGACTATCAAGCTCAGCAATGAGAGGCTTTGTTTTAATAGAATCTGGCGATAAAAAATAGCTGTTGATTTGGTTATAAATCAGTGAATCTACTCCTGTATTCCTGTTCCCAGAAGCGTAGATAGCAGAAAGGTCTAGTAGTTCCTGTATTTTTTGTTTTGTGATGTTATTGATGGCCTGCGCGCTATCCATTTTTATAGAAGGATAGGAAGTTTTGTTATGGTGTTTTATTTTATCCAAATCACTCATTTCTTCAGTCTCTTTTTTAGAGCAAGAAAAAACAAAAAGACATGAAATGAAGATGAGAAATAATGATTTAATTTTTTTCATTGTTTTCAATTTTGAATTTAATAGCAATAATCTTTCCATTTTCGATTTTTGTATCGAGAACTTTGAGGTTTCGTAAGGACTGGGTAGGTGTAGTTACCAGACCGATATATTTCTGTTTACTGAGCGTTTCTACGCCGTATATTTCATTGTCAAATATCTGGTATATCAGAGCATTGTCACTGATTAGGTGATTTAGTTTTTGCTGTCTGTTTTTAATATGTTCTAGGGATGAATTATCCTTATCCTTTGTTGAATAATAATAAAGCATAAGCGCGTAATCGTCTGGTTTTAAGGCAATATGCTCAACTTCTGGTGCATCTTCTAGATTTCTAAAAATTTCTACTTTTTCGTACAGAGGAGTACTCACTTCCATTCGTAGAGTTTTGTCTTTTGTATTGATATAGAAGCATTCGCCAGAATTTACTTTATAGAGGATAGGCGATTCATTTTCCTTGATTACCTTTATATTTATTGTGCTTTGGATGGCTGTTCCTCTGTCAGCATCTGTAAAGCAGAATTGATAAGATTTTTTGAACAAGCTGTCAGAATACAATAAAACTATGATAAATAAAGCCAAAACAACAGAAGTAATCACCCATATATAGGCTTTTATACTAGAAAATGATGATTTTTTATTGGGTTGGTTTTCAGTGATTTTTGTATCTAATAAAGATGTAGTGTTTTCTATTTTTTCTTCAAGTTCAGGCTCTGGTAAGGATTCAGCTTCAACTTTGTCTTCTAAATCTGCTGCTTCCTCAGAAAAACTTTTTTTAAATTCATACCAAGACTGGTATCCGATATATGCTGAAAACATATTCAACATGTCTATTCTTGGCAGCTTATCTATGTTTGTAGATTTGAAATAGGTGTAAAAAGTCTTTTCACTGATACTTCCTTTGACTTTTTTTCTTAAATCTTCTTGAAAATATACAATGTCTATTCCTTTCCATTGAGAAATATCCTCCTCGGAAGGGCTGTGATTCTTCAAATATTCTATCTGAATTTCCTTTTTTAATCGCTCAAAACACTCTAAATCCAAATTATTCAAAACACGAATTTATATTTAATTCACTGATTGTCAGTATCCTTTATTTGTAAAATATTTTACAAAGATATTACAATTATTTTTCATAGGCAATTTTTTTTCTCGCTATATCTTTGCCTCGTTGATTTGATGAATCAGATTAACAAGTTGAGTCAAGAAATTTAATTTTAACCGTTTAAAAAATTTTTATTATTATGAAAAAGTCATTATTTGCAGCTGCTGTTGTAGCATTAGCATTAGTATCTTGTAACAAAAAAGCTGAAGAAGTAAAAGAAACTGTTGATTCTACAGCTCAAGAAACTGCTGCTGCTGTTGATTCTACAGCTGGTGCTGCTCTTGATTCTGCTGCTGTTAAAGCAGAAGAAGTTAAAGAAGAAGTTAAAGAAGCTAAAGAAGAAGTTGCTGCTAAAGCAGAAGAAGTTAAAAAAGAAGTTAAAGAAGAAGTTGCTACTAAAGCAGAAGAAGTTAAAGAAGCAGTTAAAAAATAATTTAACTCTTAAAACAATTAAAAGTCTCTCACTAATTTAGTGAGAGATTTTTTGTCTTAGTATTTCGTAGCAGCTGATTGCGACAGCATTGCTTAGATTGAGAGAGTCTATGGTTCCTGCCATTGGGACGATGATGTTTTCTCCTTTTCCTCTCCAAAAATGACTCAAACCAGAATGCTCCGTTCCGAATACAATGGCTGACTTTCCAGTCAGGTTCTTTTCGTTTATCCCTTTGGAGTCAGTATTCATTATTGTAGTAAATATCTGAAAATCATTCTTTTTTAAGAAATCGACCACTTCTTGGTTTTCTGCTTGAAAGAAATTCATTCCAAAGAGACAGCCCACGCTGCTTCGGATAACATTAGGATTATAAAAATCTGTTCTAGAATCCGTGATGACAAGGGCGTCTATCCCAAAAGCCTCGCAGCTGCGCAAAACCGCTCCTAAATTCCCTGGTTTTTCTATGCTTTCTAGCACGATGATGGAGGAATTTTCTTTTGGTTTAAAATCATTCAATGAGGTTTCTTTTTCTTTGTAAATACCGATAATTCCTTCGGAAGCGCCTCTGTAAGCTATTTTTTCATAAACTTCGCGAGAAACCAGATGTATTTTACCTTTTGGGAAATCTGTCCCGAAAATATCTTCGCAAATAAAGAATTCCACCGCTTCAAAATCAAATTTCAAAGCTCTTTCGTTTTCCTGCCTTCCTTCTGCAGCGAATATCTTGAGTTTTTTTCTCTCGTTATTTTTAGTGAGAATTTTGGTTAGTTTTTTTATTTTTTCGTTTTGAAGACTTTGTATAATCATGATTTTTTATTCATTGGTTGGTTCAGAATTATCAATCAAACTCTGTGGAAGCTCTTTTTTATTCTTTATTCCCAGAGATTTCATCTTTTGGGTCTGCGTGATGAGGTTGTCCCTTCCGCTGTGCAGTTGTTTGTAAGCTTCTGTATAGGACGCTTTTGCTTGGTCTATATTTTTCCCAACTTTTTCAAGGTTTTCCACAAAATTCACAAATTTATCATAGAGTTTGGCGCCTCTTTCTGCGATTTCTATGGAATTTCTGTTTTGGTATTCCCGTTTCCAAAGGTCTGCTATCAGTTTTAAAGAAGTGATAAGATTGCTTGGGTTCAGTAGTAAAATTCTTCTTTCATAGGCGTAGTTCCAGATGTTTTGGTCAGCCTGCATCGCTGCGATATAGGCTGGCTCGCTTGGGATAAACATCATCACGAAATCCAATGATTTTCCATAATCATCATACGCCTTCTGAGAAAGCTGCTGAATGTGGTTTTTGACCGAAGCCAAATGCTGGTTCAGTTTTATTTGATAGACTTCTGGGTCGGTTTCATCTACCAGCTCTGTGAAAGCCGTGAGAGAAACTTTGGAGTCTATAATCACATTTCGTTCATCGGGATATTTTATCACGGCATCAGGGCGCATTTTCTTTCCTGAAAATTCGGAAAACAGGGCTTTGTTGTCCTCATTTCGCAGTTCGTGTTCTAGGAAATATTCCCGCCCTTTTACGAGGCCAGATTTCTCTAAAATACTCTCCAAAATCATTTCGCCCCAGTTTCCCTGCGTTTTGCTTTCTCCTTTTAGGGCGCGGGTCAGCCTTTTGGCATCTTCCGAAATCTGCTGGTTCAGAGAGGCTAGTTCTTTTACTTTTTCGCCGAGAGAGAAGCGTTCTTTCGCCTCTTTGTCATAGGTTTCGTTTACTCGGTTTTTTAGTTCTATTATTTTTTCTTGGAACGGATCCAAAATATTTTTCAGGTGAGTTTGGTTCAGGTTCGTGAATTTTTCTGTTTTTTCTTCTAAAATTTTATTGGCAATGTTCTCAAAATGGAGTTTGCTTTCCTCTTGTAGTTTTTGGGAAAGATTTTTCTGCTCTTCCATGGAGCTTTGCAGGTTTTTGTTTTCTGCCGAAAGTTCAGATATTTTAGCAAAATACTCTTGTTTTTCTTGATTTAGACGAGAGATATTTTGATTTAGAATTTCATTTGTTTTTCGGAGTTCTGCGATTTGTTCGTTTTGAAGGTCTTTCTCTGCTGATATTTTTATAAGCTGGTTTTCGGTGGTGTTCAGCTTTTCCCTTTGGTTGGCAGAAAATTCTCTTTCTTCTTTAATCTGTTCCAAAAGTTCATCGATTTTGCCTTCTGCATTGCTGAGTTCAGTTTCTTTTTTAACGAAATTTTGCTGTAATTCCTCAAAGATATTTCGAGAAATTAGAGAAGATTTTAATGCAAAATATACAGCTGCACCGCCTATGATGAGACCCAGCCCAAGCCCTAAAAATAAATAAAACATGCCTTAACTTTTTAAACTCCGAAAAGTACAAATAAAGAATTAGAAAATAAAATTTTAAAAAGCATATCTTTGCAAAAATTTTGAAATTTATCAATGACAAAAACAGGAAGAATAGAACTAATGGCACCCGCGGGAGATTTTACTTCTTTGCAGGCGGCTTTGGATAATGGAGCAGATTCAGTGTATTTCGGTGTGGAACAGCTTAACATGAGAGCAAGAGCTTCCATGAACTTTACCCTAGATGACCTCCCTGAAATCAGCAGAAGATGTAAGGAAAAAGGTGTGAGAACCTACCTTACGCTCAATACAATTATCTACGACCACGACCTCTCCATCATCAAAACCCTTTTGGATAAAGCCAAAGCGGCAGACCTTACGGCTGTAATTGCGATGGATCAGGCTGTAATCGCTTATGCAAGGCAGATAGGCATGGAGGTGCATATTTCCACGCAGATAAATATTACCAATATAGAAACAGTTAAGTTCTATGCGCTCTTTGCAGATACGATGGTGATGAGCCGAGAACTCAGCGTTACTCAAGTAAAAAAAATCTGTCAGCAGATAGAAAAAGAGCAGATAAAAGGACCTTCTGGTAATTTGGTAGAGATAGAGATTTTCGGACATGGTGCGCTTTGTATGGCGGTTTCTGGGAAGTGTTATCTGAGTCTTCACTCTCACAATTCATCTGCGAACAGAGGCGCGTGTAAGCAAAACTGCCGTAAGAAATATACCGTGATAGACCAAGAAAGTGGTTTTGAAATAGAATTAGACAACGAATATATGATGTCGCCAAAGGATCTTTGTACCATTAATTTCCTTGACCAAATCGTAGATGCAGGAGTGAAAGTCCTTAAATTAGAAGGGCGAGGCAGGGCGCCAGAATATGTGGCAACGGTTACCAAATGCTATCGTGAGGCGATAGATTCCATAGCGGATGGCACCTATTCCCAAGAAAAAGTGGCTGACTGGATGAGCCGACTAGAAACAGTCTATAACCGTGGTTTCTGGAGTGGTTACTACCTTGGGCAGAAACTGGGCGAGTGGTCGCCGAACCCTGGTTCTAATGCTACACAGAAAAAAGTCTATATCGGAAGAGGAACGCACTATTACCCAAAGACCAGCATTGCGGAGTTTCTTATAGAAGCATTTGATCTGAATGTGGGCGACAAGGTTCTTATCCAAGGGCCTACCACAGGTTCCCAAGAAATGGTTGTAGAAAGTATGATGGTAGAAGGGAAGGGCGAAAGCCAAAAAGCAACCAAAGCGGATGTGATTACTTTTAAGACAGATTTCCGTGTAAGACCAAGCGACAAACTCTACAAAATAGTAAAAAACGACACAATAGCTTAGCATAAACCTCTCCTTTTTGGGAGAGGTTTTTTTATTTTATTTTTATTTGGTTATGGAATTTTATCCTTAAAATAAAGATATTTAGAATCAACTAAAATATATGAAGATTTAAATAAAGTCGTAATTACTTTCAAAGTGACCACAAAAAGGAAAACAGAGTAAAGAAATTTTAAAATTATTTATTACCTTCGCATCAAAAATAAATGGTAATCGTTACACTACAAAGGGAGAAATGCATAGGCTGTAACTACTGTGCTGAGTTTGCTCCTGAATACTTCCGAATGTCCAAAAAAGATGGAAAATCCGTTCTGCTGAAATCCGTAGAGAAAAAAGGTTTCCACACCTTAAAAACACCGATAGAAGACGCCTACGAACCTTGCGAAAAGGCAGCAAAGGCGTGCCCTGTGAAAATAATCTCTGTAAAATCTATCTAAAAATAGTTTCAAAATATCTTTTTGGGAAATGGAAGTGTTAGACAATGTCTTTTTTAATTCGTATCAGCGTGAGATAGTGGCAACTGCTGTGGTGCTGCTTTTTTCTTTGCTTATTAGGTTTGTGATTTCTACTTTGGTGGGTAGATTTGGGAAGAAATCTGGGTTTTCAAAACCAAGAATTAAGCTGGTTCTCAAGTATATAGATTTTCTTATAAGTATTTTTATAATCCTGACTTTGGTTCCAGTCTGGGGAGTGGAGCGAAAACAGGCATTTTTGGTAATTTCTTCTATTTTTACCGTGATAGGCGTGGCGATGTTTGCCCAGTGGTCTATTTTGAGTAATATCACAGCGGGGATTATTATTTTCTTTTCATTTCCGTTTAGAATAGGAGACAAAATAAAAATTCTAGACAAAGATGTTCCGATAGAAGCTGAAATAATAGACATAAGACTGCTATACACACTACTAAAAACTGATAGTGGAGAGCGAATTTCCTACCCAAATAACCTGTTCCTACAAAAAGGAACAGCTATCATTAGTAAAAGCTAATATCTGGACAATGTTCCAGATTTTTTGCTATAAAAACGGTTTTTGGATTTAATAAAATTTCTAATAGTAACAGCACATGATATTTTTAGTGATTTTTATAGTTTTAATCGTTTTATTATCTATGATATTCAGGTGGGATATTATAGACAAATTAAAAATAGATAGGAATTTAGCTTATATTATTTTCTTTTTAGTTTTATTGTGTTTACTTTTCTTTTTTATAAGTAAGATAGACTATATAATATTTTTTGTAGCAACTCTTCATGCATATCCTGTGATGTTTATAGGGTTTATACTAAGTATTACATGGTTAGGTTTGCTTAGTTTCATTATTTTTTCAAAAAAAGCCAATCAAAAGAAAATAGCAGTAATTCTTTTATTAATGGTGTCTATCGCTATTGGAGTGATGTACTATTTTGAAAAAAATGGTGAGAAAATTGAGCTGAACCAAGAAATTATTGATAAAGAATAAAAACCACCTTTTTAGGTGGTTTTGTATTTTTTACGCCCTCCAAAAATCCCTGTCCAAGCTTCGGTATTGTATGGCTTCGGAGATATGGGCAGGACTGATGTTTTCAGAATCATCTAAATCTGCTATGGTTCGGGCTACTTTTAGGATTCTGTCGTAGGCACGAGCGGAGAGATTTAGTTTTTCCATGGCATTTTTTATCAGCTGCTGGCAGGTGCTGTCCAGATCGCAGTATTTTTCTATTTCTTTTGGTCCCATTTGGGCATTGTAGTTGATGTCCAGTTCTTTGTATCTTTGGGCTTGTATTTCTCTGGCTTTCAGCACGCGGTTTCGTATTTCTATACTGCTTTCGCCTTTTCTTTTTTCTGCAAGTTGCTCAAACTCTACTTTCTGGACTTCTATATGAATGTCTATTCTGTCCAAAAGCGGCCCAGACAGCTTATTCATATATCTCTGCATTTCGGTTTGGGAAGAGGTGTTGTTCGGGTCATCAGGGAAATAGCCCGAAGGACTCGGGTTCATACTTGCCACTAGCATAAAACTCGATGGATAATTTACCGAAAATCTCGCTCTGGAAATCGTTACCTCGCGGTCTTCCAAAGGCTGTCGCATTACTTCCAAAACAGCTCTTTTAAACTCAGGAAGCTCATCGAGGAAAAGAACTCCATTATGCGCGAGGGAAATTTCCCCAGGCTGAGGATAGGTGCCGCCGCCCACCAGAGCAACATCAGAAATAGTGTGATGAGGTGAACGGAACGGGCGAACGGTCATCAGTGAGGTGTTGCTGCCCATTTTTCCTGCTACAGAGTGGATTTTAGTGGTTTCTAGAGCCTCTTTCATCGTGAGTGGAGGCAGGATGCTGGGAACTCTTTTGGCGAGCATGGTTTTTCCGCTCCCTGGAGGGCCTACCAGAATGATGTTATGCCCACCAGCTGCAGCCACTTCCATGGCTCTTTTGGCGGTTTCTTGCCCTTTTACTTCCGAAAAATCATAAGGAAATTCATTGATTTTATTTTGAAATTCCTTGCGAGTGTCTATTTCGGTTTTTTCCAAATCTCTTTCTCCATTGAAAAAGTCAATCACCTCTTTGATGCTTTCCACTCCATAAACATCCAGATTATTCACTATTGCAGCCTCTTGGGTATTTTGTTTAGGTAAAATAATTCCCTTAAAGCCTTCCTCTCGCGCCTTTATTGCAATGGGCAAAACGCCTTTTATCGGTTGTAATCCGCCATCGAGGGAGAGTTCCCCCATGATGATGTATTGGTCTAAATTTTCAGCAAGAATTTTATCCGAAGCCGCCAAAATCCCTATCGCGATGCTTAGGTCATACGCAGAACCCTCTTTGCGAAGGTCAGCAGGCGCCATGTTGATGGTGATTTTCTTGCCAGGGAGCTTGTGACCTACATTTTTCAAGGCTGCCGAAATACGGTGGCTGCTTTCCTTGATGGCATTGTCAGGAAGCCCCACGAGATGATAGCCCACTCCTTGGTCTACATTTACTTCTATCGTGATGGTCTGGGCAGAAACTCCATGTATGGCACTACCAAAAACTTTGACTAGCATGGCGAAACTAAATTTTGGAAAGATTAATGATTTTTATTTTGTAAATAATCTTGGGTCAATTTATCTAAGAAAACATACAATTTTTCATTCATTTCTGAATAATCAAAATCAAGAATTTCTTCTGGAGACTGCACAAATGGATGAATTTGGCTGAGGTTTAGTAGGTCTTTTTCACTGTCAATCAGTTCTTTGACTATTTCTTTTGTCAGTTCCATATGGCACTGGAAACCATAGACAATATTAGAATATTTTACGATTTGTCTCGGACAGCCTTTGCTGAATGCAAGGATTTGATTATCATTTTCAAGCCCAGGCATATCATTGTGCCAATGTCCCACGACCAAAGTTTTCCCAAAATGATTGATTTTTGCATCTTGAAGCCCTTGTTCCGTAAGCTCGATGGCAAAATTTCCTATTTCCTTTTCTGGACTATGTCCAAATTTAAATACTAAACTCTCTCCAATCAGCTGAGAACCAAGACATACCCCTACAACGGCTTTCCCTGCATCGATGCAATTTTTGATAAGGCTCATTTCTGCTTTTGCATTAAAATATGGGTATTCTTTCATGTTGGTAGCAGGAGATTGTGGGCCGCCTAGTACGATGAGCATATCGATGTTTTCAGCGGAGTCAGGAAGTTTATCGCCTTCAAAAACTTTTGAAAAAGAAATATTGTATTTTCTCTTTTCCGCCCAGTCTAAATAAGCTCCCGCCGTTTCAAAAGTCTCATGTTGAATGAAATGTATATTCATAATTTTTTATTTTTCTAGTAAAGTTTCCATACACTCTTCCAAGCTGTTTTCCCAGTATCTTGGCTCTATGTTGTAGCTATTTTCTATTTTGTCCAGACACATCGTGCTTCGCATAGGGCGTTTCGCAGGAGTGGGATATTGGTCTGTGGTGATGGGATTTATTTTGATTTTACTTTCGGATAGTTCTGCGATTTTTTGTGCAAAATCAAACCAAGTAGTCTCAGGATAGTTAGAAAAATGGAAAATTCCGTATTCTTTTTCTTCTGTACGGATGATTTTCATAATCACCTCGGCAAGGTCATTGGCATTAGTAGGCTGTCCGAACTGGTCAGCTACTACATTCAGTTCATCTTTGGTGCTGAATAGATTGAGCATCGTTTTCACGAAATTTTTATTAAACTCAGAATAAAGCCAAGATGTCCTGATGATGATGGTTTTCGGATTTTTTTCCAAAGCAAGGTTTTCTCCTTCTAATTTGGACGCACCATAAACTCCGAGAGGATTGGTAAAATCATCTTCCGTGTAGGGAAGGTCGGTCTCGCCATCAAATACATAATCTGTGGAAATATGGATTAAATCAATGTTAAGCTCTGCACAGGCTTCGGCAAGGTATCCCACGCCTTCGGCATTGACCGCGAAAGCTTTTTCTTTTTCCTGTTCAGCCAAATCTACAGCTGTGTATGCAGAAGCATTGATGCAGAAATCAGGTTGATAATCAGAGAAATAACTATCAACTTGATTTTTATCCGTGATATCCAAAGTATCATAATCTGTGAAACAGAATTCATACTCCAAAGAATAGTCAGAAGCTATTTTGTTCAAACAGTTTCCAAGCTGTCCATTTCCACCGATTACAAGAATTTTTTTCATGGATTATTTGTTTAGAGTTCTTAGATAATTAGCTCTTGACTGAAAATCAGTCTGTTCTACTTTGGTCAAAAATTTTTGGTTTGCTTGAATGATATCCTCACCCATCACTTCTGATTTTCTGGATTTTAGATTAAAATGAATGAAAGTACACCAAAGCACAGCGTATATTTTCTCTGTGTTTAGGTCTTTCATGAGAAGTTCTATTTTGCAGGTTCTGTCATTTAGTTCTATCAGTTTGCTGGAAATAATCACTTCTTTGTTGTATTTCACTTCTTTCAGATAGGCTATTTCGTTTTGTATAACTATCCATACACAGCCTGTTTTGTGGGCGTATTCTTCATGGGTAAATTCGTAATGCTCTGCCATGTGGTCTTCTCGGGCATTGAGCATGTAGTCTATGTATCTAGAATTATTAAGGTGCCCCATTGGGTCACAGTCTGTAAATCTGATTTTTGCTTTTGAAAATAGTTCCATTGTAAAGTATTTAAATGTCAAATTTAAAAAAAACCACTCAATATTGAGTGGTTTTGTGTCTTAATTATTAAGAAAAATTATTTAAGTCCTAATTCTTTTTTTACTGCTGCAGTAGCATCTGCTCCACCTCTGTAAATAAGACCAACTGTATTAGTATCGAATACAAAATCCCATCCGTTAGCTTTTGCTACTTTTGCTACAGCATCATTCACTTTCTTTTCGATAGGTGCATATGCCTCGTTTTGTCTCTTAGCTAAGTCTTGCTGAGCTACTTGAGTCATTTGCTGAATATTTTGTTGTAATTTTTGCAATTCTTGGTTTCTTTCTTCATTTACCTTTTGAGTTTGCTTAGGAGCTTCTTCTTGGTATTTTTTGAATTTAGCTTCAGCAGCTGTCATTTGCTTTTCGATTTCAGCTTGTTTAGTTTTGCTGAAAGCTTCTAGTTGCTGGTCAGCTTTTTTCTTTTCTGGCATTAGGTTCAAGATTTCTGCAACATCTAGAGTTGCTAGTTTCTGAGCGCTAACTGTCCCGAAAGACATTAAAAACATTGCGAATGCAAATAATAAACCTGATTTTTTCATAACTTTTGATTAAATTTAATATTCTTATTTTTTATTTTTCTTGGAATTATTTTTTTCCTTTTTATTTTCTTTATCCTTCTCTCCATCTTTTGGGTTGTCCCTCATCAGGAGATCCAGCACCATCTTGGTGTAGTCATACCTTTTATCCGTGAATAATACACTGCTGTCAGAACTTCTATCAAGAATTATGCCTAAATCATTTTTTTCAGCAATAGTTCTGATGGCGTTCCACACTTTTTCTTGAAAAGGCTGGACTACTTTGGCTCTGAATGTGTTGATTTCACCTTGTGCAGTGAATTTTTCTTTCAAATGAGCCTGCACTTTTTTCTCCAAATCAGCCACTTCTTTTTCCCTTGTTTTCAGTTGTTCTCCTACTAAAAGGATTCTTTCATTATCAAAGAGTTCTTTCTTTTTATTGTAGTTTGACTGCAAGGAATCCAGCTGCATCTGCCAGTATTTTATCTGCTTATTAAATCTTTCATCAGCTTCCTTGTATTCGGGAAGACTTTTCAAGATAAAATCAGAATCTACCACGCCAATTTTCTGTGCCGAAGATACTACAAATCCCCCAAACATGAAAATTATTCCTAAAAATAATGCGTATTTTCTCATTTTTATATCTTTTATAGTGATTGATTCATCAAGAAGTGAGTCTGCCATCCTGAAGGAGAATTAGATGTAGAATAAGGCAGTTTATCAATTCCATAAGCAAAATCAAATCCGATAAGCCCGAATGCTCCCATATAGATTCTCACACCTACACCCACAGATCTCTGTAATTTGAATGGGTTATAAGTGTTAAATCCTTTCCATGTGTTACCACCTTCAGCAAAAGCCAATCCGTAGATTTTTGCTGTTTGGTTCATAGAAATAGGGTATCTCAGCTCAAGAGCAAATCTGTTGTACAAAATACCACCACCAGTAGGAGTTACATCTGTAGATGTTCCACCTGATGTAGATGGGTCATCATATCCACGAAGCGGGATAAGTTCTCTACCGTCATATCTACCACTGTATAGACCTGTTCCCCCCATGTAGAAACGCTCAAAAGGAGGTGCTCCCAGCTGCTTATTATACCCATGAAGGAATCCCATCTCTGCACTAGTTCTAAGAACCAATTTACCCAGAACTTCATTATAAGCATCAGCTTTGAATTTTATCTTATAGTATTCCATCCATCTGTATTTATCAGCAGTAGACATAGTGGAATAATCCTTATTACCAAATGATGAATAAGGTGGAGTGAATTTAGCAGACAATTCTATATTAGAACCTGTAGTAGGGAATATAGGGTCATATCCGGCAGAGTTTCTGCTCAAACTTACATTAAATGCAAAGTTATTCGCTGTACCGTGCGTCAGAGTTTCTTCCCCAAAATAGAATGTATAATTATTAAAACTGTATCTCTGGTAAGAAAGTCCTGTATAAAGTGAAAAATAGTTATCTGGCCATTCTAGAAGTTTATTAAGCCCAATAGATGCTGATAGAATATTTAACTTCATAGGGGTACCATAATAATCAGAATATTTCACACGAGAGTGGCTGAAACTTACAGACAAAGCAGTAGGTCTCTTTCCGAAAAGCCATGGCTCTACAAATGATGCACTATAAGTCTGGAAATACTGCCCAGCCTGCGCTTGTAGAGAAAGTGTTTGTCCGTCCCCTTGAGGAATTAACTTGTTAAACTTCAAGAATTTTCTCAAAGAGAAGTTGTTGAAAGTAAGCCCTAATGTACCGATGAAAGTGTTTCCACCATATCCTGCCTGAAGCTGGATTTGTGAAGAACCTTTTTCCTCTAATGTCCAATGGATATCCACCGTGTTATCCTGTGGATTTGGTTTTATCTCTTGTCCGATTTTTTGAGGGTCAAAGAACTGCATCCCTGCTAAATCGAAATAAGTTCTTTTGATGTCACTCTTAGAGAAAAGTTTCCCAGGGCGTGTTCTCAATGCACGAAGGATAACATGGTCATGGGTAGTGGTATTTCCAGACCAAGTAACTTTGTTCCAAGTAGCTCTTTCGCCCTCTGTGATACGAATTTCTAGGTTGATAGAATCTCCTTCTACAGACTTTTCTATCGGAGTAATGTTAGAGAAAAGATAACCGTTATTCATGTATAATGATTTCAAATCAGAATCATCATCCTTACCGCCGTCTTCTCCTACTTTTTTATTAAATCCTACGGCATCATAGATGTCTCCTTTTTTGTATCCCAAAAGTCTTTGTAGTGTTTCTGTGGAGAAAACAGTATTTCCGTAGAATTCTATATTTCCAATATAGTATTTTTTTCCTTCTTCTAATTTTACTTTGATATCAAAACCTTTGTCACTTCTCGTTATAGTATCAGAAATGATTTTAGCATCTCTGTAACCTAGTGATTTATAGTAGCTTATCAAATTATGTTTGTCTTCCTCGTATTTTTCTTTTATGAGTTTAGATGGTTTAAGAATACCAGCGAAAAATCTTTTTTGTTTAGTATTTTTAAATCCTTTTTTTCTAAGTTTTTTGGAAGAAATATTTTCATTTCCTTCAAAGTTGATACTTTCTATTTTTACTTTTTTCCCTTTATCAACTTCAATGGTCCAATCTACCAAATTCGGATCTTCGCCATTTGGTTTTTCTTGGATATTGATTTTAGCATCCGCAAATCCTTTTTTAATGTATTGTTGAGGGATTTTATTTTGAAGCGTAGAAACTAAATTTTCAGTAATTTTTGTTCCAGGTTTTAGATCATTTTCCTTGATTAACTTTTCATTTTGGGATTTTTTAATGCCTTTTCCTGTGAATTTAATATCTTTAAGTTCCTTCAAATCTTGTAAAGCAAATCTTAAAACGACTTGTTCCCCATTTATGCTTTCTACATAAACTTCCACTTTTGAGAAAGAGTTCGTATCCCAAAGTTTTTTGATTGCATTACTGATTCTCTGCCCAGGTATTTCCACAACTTCTCCTTTGTAGAGACCTGTAAATTTTAATATTTGCTCAGGAGTGTATTTTTTCACACCATCTACAACGATTCCCTGAAGGGTATAACTTCCGCTTTGTTTTTCAGAAATCTGTGTTGCATTTTCTTTTTGGGTAATCTGTCCTTGAACCTGAGTTGCAGATGCCATTAGAAGGATAATTGGCAATATTTTAAAATTCATGTGATTTTTTCTTAAATTCTACTTTTACTACTTGTTTTCTAACTGCTCACTTATTTTACCGAATCGGCGTTCTTTAGTTTGATAGTCTAAAATACATTGGAAAAAAGTTTCTTTGGTAAAGTCTGGCCATAAAACATCTATAAACTGCATCTCCGCATATGCTATCTGCCAGAGTAGGAAATTACTAACCCGAACTTCTCCACTTGTTCTAATAAGTAAATCTACTGGTGGAATTTCCTTGGTATATAGATGCTGTTCAAAAAGATGTTCATCAATATCATTTCCATCAATATCTCCATTTTTTACCTTTTTACACAGTTCTTTTACAGCATTTAGTATTTCTTTTTGTGAACCATAGCTTAGAGCTAGTGTAAGGTTTCCTTTGGTGTTATTTTTAGTAAGCTCCATAATATTATAGAGCTGGCTTCTTACATCTTCTGGTAGTGCTTCTAAATCTCCTATGGCACGAATTCTAATTCCTTTTGAAAAAATCTCTTCAGCTTCCTGTAACAATGTAGAAGAAAGTAGATTCATAAGCGTATCTACTTCCTCCGTTGGTCTGTTCCAGTTTTCCGTTGAAAAAGTATAAAGTGTAAGATAAGGAATACCCACTTCATTACAAGCACTGATAGCCTCTCTTACAGCTTTTATGGCATTTTTATGCCCAAAAGTTCTTTCTTTATTTTGTGATTTTGCCCACCTGCCGTTGCCATCCATAATGATGGCAACATGCTTGGGCAGATTATCAAAATTTAACTTTTCTTTTACAGATATCATTTATTTTTTATTTACAATAACAAGGTGGTCTTCCAAATGCATAGGAAATACCTATTGTAACAGAGTTTAACCAATCTTTTCCTTTACCCTTGTGTCCATCCATATACTGTTGTAGAGCAGTTTCTGCAGCTGCACGGTTTGCAGGAGAAACATTATATCTAATAGTATGATTCATCTTTTCAAGATTACTATAATCAAGATTATCAGTAAATGTATATCTAAACATAGCCTCAGCAAAGATAGACCAATTATATCCAAATTTGTATTTTAGACCTAAACCAAAAGGAATACCTAAAGTCACCTTCTTCTTGTGAATATTTTCACCAGGATATGTCGTAGAAATCAAAAATCCACTACCTGATTGTGTTACAGTAGTATTAAGGTTTGGAGAATCATACATCAACCCAGAAAGCCCTGCGAAAACATATGGACTAAATTTAGTTTGATTCTTTTTTAACTCATCATTGATAGAGAAAAAAGCATATTCAAATAAAGCAGATGCCTCCAAGATATCATTTGAAACTTTAACCCCCCCTGTATAAATATTGTCAAAGAAAGCAATATTATATGCTCCCTCAACTCTTATTCCCTGTCTTGGGTTTAGATTTCTTTTGTAAAATAAACCTATATATGTAGGCTGAACTCTCCTATTTGTTCCTCCATCAGGAAAAGATCTTATCACACTTTTAGCATCCCCTCCAACAATTGAGTATCCGCCTTTTACTCCTATTTCATGTCTTTGAGAAAATCCCATAAACATACACAAAGTAAACAATCCAAATGTTATGTGTTTTTTCATATCTAAAATTATTTTATTTATTTTCAATTTGCAAATATAACTTTTTTTTAATTTATCAATGTCTAAATATTGTTAAAAAACGAAAAATACTATTAAATTATTGGCTAAGAAACGAAAAACAAATTTTTATGCCTGAAAATCAATGATATATAAATTCCCAAAAAACAATCTAAATTAAAAACATGATTTTTGGCATAAATTTTGTAATTTTGCCCCCAATGTTATAATTAGTTTTTTTAGTTGTAGTATTTCTTTTAATCTGTTTTGAAATACTATATTTAGAATCCCCGACCATTATTGGTCAAAAGTAGATGTTAGAATCTATTAGCCATGATCCGAGAGCCAACAAATTCTCGGATTTTTTATTTTATTTCATAGGTGGTTTGGTTTATTTTTAGTTTCGTCATAGGTTTTACTTTTTTTATTTCTATATTTTTTATTCTTCTGGATGTAATATAGGATTTTATAACAAAGTTATTAATTTTTTCCATATCAGCCTCATTACTTACGATAAAAATAACTTTGTCTCTTTGTTTTATTGAGACAATATTTTGTTTAAAAAAAGAATGAAGCAATATTTCTTCCTTTTTCCAAAAATAAAAATTAGTCAATATTCTTGTGAAAATGAATAATAAAATGAAGAAAGAAAAACGCGTGAAAGTCTTTGTATTAGGCTTTTCAAAAACACTTCTCAATAAATAAACAAGCACAAATAAAATAATAAGTTCAGGAATTTGGATGGAAACATTTTCCACAAAACTAAAATCTGTTTTTGAGAAAAAAGCAACCATATTCAGGAAAAAACTCGCGCACCAGTCATAGATTTCTAAAAGCCAATCGGGAGTAAATTCTATTCCAAACAAAATAAAAACGATAAAGGAAAAAATAATGAATCCCTGCGATACCATAATGCTGACAACATTGATAAAAACAGACATTATAGAAAACTGATGAAAGTAGAATAATATCAATGGAAGTGTGGTCAGCTGGGCGGCAAGACTTAGAGAAAATGTATTTAGAATGAATCTTATCGCTCTGTTTTTTAGTGGTTTATAATGATGGGTAATAGGTTTGTATAGCCAAAAAATCCCAAAAACCGCCAAGAAACTCAACTGAAAACCTACATCGAAAAGTTGCTGAGTATCAATGGAAAGTATCATCATTCCAGCCAAAGCCAAAGAGTGCAGAAGATTAGGTTTTCTCTGCAAAAAAATCATAATATAATAGACTGTAATCATGATGCACGAACGCACCACAGAATTTCCATAATCGATGAATATCGCAAAACCCCAGATGGCTGCTAATGAAATATAAATCGGAATATTTCTGTATTTTACTGAAATAGGATTTAAGACAAATAAAATCATCAAGAAGATAATTGCCATATGAGAACCCGAAATCGCCAAAATATGGATTAAGCCAGTTTTGCTGAAATGGTTGATGATTTCTTGGTCTATTTCCGTTCGGTCGGCGAGGATTATTCCTTTTAAAATCGCTTTATTCTGTGGTAGAAGGCTGGAATTATCTATTCTGAAAAGCAAATCCAGTCGTTTTTGCTTTATTTTATCAGTGAAACTAACGGATTCTTTCTTTTTGAATGAAATTTCATTGGGAATAAATCCTTGATAATGAATATTTTGCCGAGCTAAATATTTTTGATAATCAAACTGAAAATCGTATTGCGGTTTTTGGGTGGGATTGAGGTAAGCCTCGGCTGAATAAAAATGCAGAAAATCAAGCTCTTTCTGTTCTTTCGGAATAGAAATTACAGCCGAAAAAGACTTTTCAAAATTAAGAATTTCAACTTCGTAGCGTTTGTTTCTTTCGTTGGAGTTCAGTTTTTTGCTGAGTTGAAAAACGATTTCGGATGTTTTATTTTTCTTAAAATCAAAATTTTGTGCAGAATTTGAATTGAGAAAGTGCAGAAAAATTCCAATGCCGAAAAACAAAAACACCAAAAACACCGATTTCAGTCTGTCAAAAAAGAAATTTCGGACAAAAAATCCTGCTAAAAATCCCACAATTCCTAAAACTAATATGGCTGCCGCTCCCCAAAAAGGGAAGTCAAATTTGTCTTGAAAGAAAATTCCCAATCCAAAACTGATAGCGCAAATTAGCAAAGGTTGTTTGTTCATAGTAGTTTTGTGATGATTTCTGCGGCGCGCTCACTCGCTCCCTTACCTCCAAGGAGAAGGTTTAGTTTTTCGTATTCGTTTAGGATTTTTTCTCTTTGCTCTGGATTTAAGATTTTTTCTAATTCAGATTTTATTTTTTCTGTTGTTAAATCATTTTGTATCAGTTCTTTAACGACTTCTTTATTCATTATTAAATTGACCAAAGAAATAAATTTAATGTGTTTTACCAATCTTTTTGCGATTTGGTAAGAAACCCAGCTTCCGCGGTAGCAGACCACTTCTGGGATTTTTAGAAGGGCGGTTTCCAGTGTTGCTGTTCCAGAGGTTACCAGGGCTGCTTTGGAAGAACGAAGCAAATCATAAGTTTTATTGGACACGAAATGCACATCATCCGTCAAAAATTCATCATAAAATTCTTTTGGTAGGGAAGGTGCTCCTGCGATAACGAACTGATAATCTTTAAAATAAGGAGTCGCGCTGAGCATCAAACCAAGCATTTTTCTTATCTCTTGTTTTCGGCTTCCTGGGAGTAATGCGATGATTTCTCTGTCATCGAGGTTGTTTTGTTTTTTAAATTCTTGAGTGTCAATTGGTTTTAAATTTGAAATTGCATCCAAAAGAGGATGTCCCACAAAGTGAGCTTCTACAGAATGTTTTTTGTAAAAATCCTCTTCGAAAGGGAGGATTACCAGCATTTCATCTACATGTTTTTTGATGGTTTCTACTCTGCCTTCCTTCCAAGCCCAAAGCTGTGGAGAAATATAATATACTACTTTGATTCCTAATGATTTAGCGAACTTTGCGATTCTTAGGTTAAAGCCAGGATAGTCCACCAAAATAAGGACATCTGGCTGGTATTTTTTTATGTCTTCTTTACAAAATTTGATGTTTCTCAGAATGGTTTTAAGATTTAAAACAACTTCCAAGAACCCCATGAATGCAAGGTCTTTGTAATGTTTTACCAATGTTCCGCCAACTTCTTTCATCAGGTCGCCTCCCCAAAACCTGAACTCTGCATCGGGTTCTTTTTTTAGGATGACTTTCATCAGGTTAGAGCCATGTAAATCCCCAGAAGCTTCTCCTGAGATTATATAATATTTTTTAGACATTTTATTTTAGTAAAAAAGATTTATTTTTGCTCAAATATAAATAAATAATATGTCAGAGCAAGGAGAAATTGTAAATAAAGTTGCGAACAGCGGACTAGTAAACATCGATGTGGCTGAATTTCGTCCAAAAGGGAAGCGTTTGGGTATTGACCTGAAAGAATTTCTATATGAGGGACTTATATTAAAGGAGAAAGATTTCCGTGAGCAGGTGGAAAATCTAGATATGGAAATTTATGAAAACGCCTTTGTGTATCTTTATTGTTCTACGGATGCTATTGTTCCGCTTTGGGCGTATTTTTTACTTACATCTAGGTTAGAATGCGTTGCTAAAAAGATAGTTTTTGGTTCGCTGGATGAACTGGAATTGGTTTTATTTCATGAAGAAATTCAGAAATTCCATTTTTCTGATTATAAGGACAAAAGAGTTCTCATCAGAGGTTGCAGCGATGTGGAAATCCCTACCAATGCCTATGTAGAGCTGGTTCAGAAATTAAAGCCAATGGTGAAATCACTGATGTTTGGAGAGGCGTGCAGCAGTGTTCCTATTTATAAAAAGTAAAAATCGCAGAAATAAAAAATCCTGCAAAATGCAGGACTTTACATTAAATAATATAACAATTTCGTTTCTAGAAAGATACTTCTGCGGTCTCTTTCCCACGCTGGAAGGTCATGTTTTTTTGGCTTCCTTTGTAGGCGATGTTCACTAGGTTTAGCTGTTTAGGATATACATCCAGCAGAATGTCGTTCTTAATTTTCAATGTGGAAATACTCGCCACACCATCTACTTCAAAATAAATAAACACTGTCTCTCCATTTACTTGGCTACCCGTAACTTTCAGAGATTTGTTTTCTCCATTCACGGCTACTGAGAAATTTTTGCCAATATATTTTGCTACTTCAGCATTAAAGCCTGTAGAACTAGCATTAACCTTTAGTGCATTTGCGATTTGCTCTGTGCTTACCTTGGTGGTAAATTTCAAAGTTTTGCTTCCCTCCACATAGTCTACTTTAGTCAATGAAGATTGGAACTGGCTCACTGCAAAGCTCATTACCATAAGCAGCATTACAAAAAATCCAACAAGATTGACTTTCTTTTTCGTAATCATAATCTTAAAATTTTGTTAAATAAAGGCAAAAGCCGTGCCAAACTTAGAAATTCTCATGAATGGAGTATTTGTCATAGAAGGCTTTAATGTGTGAAACAGCCTCATCAGCGGTGTCTACCACTCTGAAAAGAGAGAAATTTTCTTCTGAAATTAATTTCATTTCCAGTAAAGTATTTTTGAACCAATCTAACAGCCCATTCCAAAATTCTGAACCAACCAAAACGATAGGAAATCTGCCGATTTTCCCTGTCTGAATCAGCGTCAGCGCTTCTGAAAGTTCATCCAAAGTCCCAAAACCACCAGGCATCACGATAAATCCTTGTGAGTATTTTATAAACATGAGTTTTCTAATGAAAAAATAGTCAAACTCCATGCTGTATAATTTGTCTATATAAGGATTCAGGTGCTGCTCGAAAGGGAGTTCTATATTGAGACCGATGGATTTTCCTCCGCTTTCTTTTGCTCCTTTGTTTCCTGCTTCCATGATTCCTGGGCCGCCGCCAGTGATGACACCAAAGCCTAGTTCTGTGATTTTTTTGGCAATTTCCTCTGTCATCTTATAATATTTGGTGTCTGGTTTTATCCTTGCTGACCCAAATATAGACACACAAGGTCCCATTTTCTGCATTTTTTCATAACCAGAGACTATTTCTCCCATTATCTTAAAGACCATCCAGCTGTCTTTGGTGGCCTGCTCGCTCCAAGTTTTTTGTCGAAAACTTTCTCTTAAAATTTCTTCTTCCATTTTTATTTAAAATATTTTTCTGCTTCGGCGATGGATTCTGGTTTTCCCACATCTATCAGCAAAGCATCATGTTCGTATCCTTTGATAATATAGTCTTTCATCAGGTCTAAATATTCCTCCATAATGGAGAATTTCCCACGGCGGGTGAAAAGTTTCAGTAAATTAGAATTAATACAATGTATTCCACTGAAAGCTAATGGATTTAGGTTTTTATAAGTGTTTCCAAAGATTTCTTCGCCTGTTTTCTCATTACGCCAGCCTTGCAGGGTCATTGCGCTGTCAAAAAGCAGTTTTCGAGAGCTTTTTCTGTCCGAAACGGCCAAAGTAACCAAGTTATTGGATTTCAAATGAAAATTGATGAAATCACTGATGTTCAGATTAGTTAAAATATCAGCATTCATGATTAAAAAATGTTCCTCCTGCTCCAAAAGTTCTTTGGCAAAAACTAAGGCACCGCCTGTTTCCAGAAGTTCTTCGGACTCATCGGAGATTTCTATTTTAGCTCCAAAATTATTATTTTCTTTCAGAAAATCAACAATCTGCTCTCCGAAATGATGAATATTAATAATAAAATCATTAATCCCGAAAGACTGCAGAAATCTGATGTTTCTTTCTAACAAGGTGATGTTATTTACCTTGGCCAGAGCCTTTGGGTGTTTGTCTGTGAAAGGTTTTAATCTTGTCCCTTTTCCTGCCGCGAATATAAAAGCTTTCATACTCTATGCATTTAGCTGAGGTTGTTCATTGTGGGTTACTTTTACACTTACTTTATCAGCGTATTTGTGTTGTAAAAATTCTCCTATTTTTATTGCTGAATAAACCGAGCGGTGCTGTCCGCCGGTGCAGCCAAATGAAATCTGAAGATGCTCAAATCCTCGCTCTATATAGTTGTCCACAGATATGGATATCAGGCTTTTAACTGAATTTAGGAAATCAGGCATTTGGGTTTTTTCTTCCAAATATTCCTGCACAGCCAAATCAGCTCCTGTCTGAGGCTTGTATTCATCAATTCGTCCTGGGTTTAGGATTCCACGGCAGTCAAAAACAAATCCACCGCCATTGTCTGTGTTATCCTTCGGAATTCCGCTTTTCTTGTAAGAAAAACTATAAATATCGATATGTAGCATAATAAAATAATTCCCGCAAATTTACAAATCTTAAAATAAAAAGAATTTTTACCCAGAAATCAAAACGTTTATCTTTTTCTGAGTGTCGGGTTCACTGAGTTTTTCTATAACTGAATAAAGCTCTGGAAAAGCGGCGTTTTCCTGCCAATTTGTAGAAAAATCCGTTAGGTTTTTTATTCCCTGTCCGATGCTCGACAGGAAATGAGCTTTTCGCTGAATAAGTCCTCTAAAACCATAAGCGCCAAGTACTTGCAAAAATCTGATAAGCTGGCAGTAGGGAAGAGCTTCTTTCAGTGCAGGCTGTGTTTCGCTGTCCCAAAGACTGAAATAAAAATCCAGCATTTCTGTTTTCCATTCGGCAGGGAAGTTGGCTTTTGCTTGGAATAAAAAAGAAACCACATCATAGACCGCAGGTCCTAGCATAGCCGATTGATAATCAATGAAAAACACATCGTTTTCTTCATTTACTAAAATATTTCTCGACTGGAAATCCCTCAGCATGATTGTTTTAGGAGAGAGATTTTCTATTTTAGTTGTTAAAGTTTGAAATTCTTTTAGCAAAGAACTTTTGTGATAAGGCAGTTCCAAGACATCCACCATGAAATTTTTAAAATAATACAAATCATGCGTAATCGGCAGATTATCATAGGCTTCGTATTCAAAGGTTCTGCGAAAATCTATTTCCCCTTCGGTTTTTTGCTGCAGAGTGAATAGCTTTTCCAAAGTTTGTTTTACTAGTGATTTTACCCTTTCGCTGTGTCCTTCGGCGGAGATGATTTCAGACAAAGTATTTTTGCCCAAAAACTCCTGAACATAGAGCGTTTTTTCTTCATTGACAGCCAGTATTTTAGGTGTATTTAGATTTAATGAAGAAAACTCTTCCGAAAGATAGAGAAAAGCCTCGTTTTCTCTGATGTTTTCGTTGTAAGTAATGATAAAATCCTGATTATGAGACTTTCCGATGAAATTAACTCTCGATGAGCCGCTCTGCTGTAATACCTGAAAATTAGCAACAGGAGAGCCTGTGAATTTCTCAAAAAAAGTTTTTGCGGTGGATAGATGCATAAAAAATTCTTTTAGCCACAAAGTTAAAGAATTTATCAGACAGCGTAGGTGAATAAAAAGTTTTTGTTAATTTTGCCTAAATTGTAAGAGTTATGAATAAAAAGAATGTTGCCGTGGTAATGGGCGGTTTTTCCGATGAGTATATCGTTTCGCTGAAAAGCGGTCAGCTTATTTTTGATGAATTGGACAGGGATTTGTATAATGTTTATAGAGTTCATGTCTTGAAGGAAGGCTGGTTTTTTGTAAATGAAAATGATGAAAAATTCCCGATAGACAAAGCCGATTTTTCGGTAAAACTTGCCGATGGAACGAAGTTGAAATTTGATGTTTGTTTCAATACCATTCACGGAACACCTGGTGAAAACGGGCTTTTGCAGGCGTATTGGGATGCTGTGGGACAGAGATATACGGGCTGTGATTTTTACCAAAGTGCATTGACATTCAATAAAAAAGATACTCTGGCGGTGCTTTCTAAATATGGAATTCCTTCGGCGAAGAGTATTTATTTGAGAAAAGGAGATGCTTTCAGTGAAGATGAAATTATTTCTGAACTTGGGCTTCCTTGTTTTGTGAAACCAAATCAGTCTGGGTCTAGTTTGGGAATTTCAAAAGTGAAAGAAAAATCTGAGTTCAAAGCCGCTCTGGAAAAAGCCTTCCACGAAGATGATGAGGTCCTGATAGAGAGCTTTTTGGATGGAATGGAAGTTTCGGTAGGTGTGGTAGATTATAAAGGTGAAATTACCGTTTTGGGAATTACGGAAATCGTTTCCGAAAATGATTTCTTCGACTATGAAGCTAAGTATGAGGGCGCTTCTCAGGAAATTACACCTGCCAGAATAGATGAGCCGACAAGACTAAAAGTAGAAGAAATCGCGAAGAAAGCTTATAAGTCATTGGGAATGAGTGGTTTTTCTCGTTCGGAATACATTATTATGAACGGAACGCCTTACATGCTGGAAATGAATACCAACCCAGGTTTTTCTCCTGCGAGTATTCTGCCGCAGCAGGCGAAAATCTACGGAATTTCCATCAAAGATTTGTGCGGAAATGAAGTAGAAAAAGCCTTAAACAAACATTAAAAACATAAAAATTATGAAAACACTTTGGTTGACAGCATTTCTATTTCCTCTGTTTTTCTCTGCGCAAACAGAAGAAGACCTATATACCGAGTTAAAACTAAATCTTCCGAAAACAAAGAATACCGCTAAAGAAGTAAGAGTGGAGCCAGATGAAATATATTTGGATAAGAAAATGTGCTTTTTATTAACTCTAAATGATGTGGATAATGAGGGTGAAGAAAAGCAAACAGAATATGGTCTGGTACCTTATTCCTATGAAATAAAATCACTGAAAGGAGAACTTCTATTCTTTGGGGTAGCGAAGAAAGACGAAGCAGGAAATTGGAAAGGTATTGTAGATTTTAATATCATTGGTAAAAAAGCTTACAGAAACCCAAAAGTAACTGGAGCAACACGCTTGATGGAAAACTTAGTTGCCAATAATGTTTTTAATAAAGACTGCAGCGTGAATTTGGATAATTTGAAGCAGTTTTACGAAAAATCAAATCAAACTCGATAGAAAACACTGAGGAAATAAGTAATGATGATGGGTAACGAAATGAAAAAGAGAGATGAAGTAAAAGAGAAGATAAAACGACTTCTCTTTGAGCAGGATGCGGTGGAAAAACTCAGAAATTTTGCATTGCAGTTGTACGCAGAAGGGTTTTCAGAGAAGGAAATCTATCAAATGTACCTCGAAAGTGATGTTGAATTACAAAACGATGGGACAGAGGAGCTCCTTATAGAAACTTTGGAAGAAGTGATGGATATGATGGTGGGTTGGTATCCGTGCAGAAATATTGATTTTGCTAATGAAAGCTATAAGGGAAGTGAATAATATTTAAGAAAACTAAAAATAAACAATGAAAACAGCGGTATTCCCTGGGTCTTTTGACCCTGTTACCTTGGGGCATTATGATATTGTAGAAAGGGCGACGAAACTTTTTGATAAAATCATCATCGCTATCGGGCATAATGTGCAGAAAAAATATATGTTTTCTCTGGAGCAGAGAAAAGAGTTTTTGAGAAATACTTTTAAGGATTTTCCTAATGTGGAGATTGACTCTTTTGAGGGGCTTACGGTGGACTACTGCCGAAAGAGAAATGTGAATTTCATCATCAGAGGGCTGAGAAATCCTGCTGATTTTGAGTTTGAAAAGGCGATCGTGCATATCAATAGAACGCTTACTTTGGAGAACAAGATAGAGACTATCTTCCTGCTGACTTCCTCGGCTAAGTCGTTCATCAGCAGCAGTAGTGTCAGGGAGATTATTTCGCTTGGTGGCGACTATACTTTGTTCGTTCCAGATGCCGTGAGGGTGTAGGAAGAAGGTTGGTCATAGGAACTTGATTTTTGCCACACGGACTCGTTTTGTGTGGTTATTGTTTTGAAAAAATAAAATGTTGATTTATGTTGTATGAAAATTTTAATTTCGTAATTGAACTTTTGGGGCTGGTTTCCTTCTCGATGTCTGGGGCTTTTGCAGCGATAGAGAAAAGATTAGACCCTTTCGGTGTGCTTATAGTATCTTTCGTCACTTCCTTTGGTGGAGGGACTTTGCGGGATTTACTGCTGGAAGTTCCTGTCTTCTGGATGAAAGATATGTTCAGCTGTACGGTGGTTTTTTTGGCAAGTATCTTTGCGATGCTGGTAAAGGTTTTTGAGAAAAAATTCGAAACACCGCTGTTTATTTTTGACAGTTTTGGGCTTGGGCTTTTTACCATTATGGGAATTCAGAAAGGGCTGAATGCCGAGCATGGTACGATTATTTCTCTCACTTTGGGGGTTATCACTGGTTGTTTTGGTGGGATTTTTAGAGATATTTTGCTCAATAGAATTCCTTTGGTTTTGAGAAAAGAAATTTATGCCACGGCGTGTATTGTGGGCGGAGTTTTGTTTTTAGTGTTGTATAGATACACTTCTATGCCTTATATTATGGTGCATGTTTCTACTATTTTGCTGATTGTAGCGGTGAGAACTCTCGCGGTGAGGTATCAGTGGGAAATGCCTAAATTCTATTTGTCCAAAGAAGAAAGAAAAGAATAAAATAGAGCTGTATGTTTTTTGATTTTCATCATCATTTTCAGGAAAGGAAATATGGAATTTATAACTTGGATTTTACGGAAGAAATACCAGAAAATTATTTTTCAGTTGGGCTTCATCCGAAGAAAATTGATGAAAATTACAAACAGAATTTGGATAAAATAAAAGAAATATCCCAGCTCCCAAACTGCCTTGCGATAGGCGAATGCGGGCTGGATGGGTTGGTCTCGGTGGATGAGAGTTTGCAGGAACAAGTTTTTGAACAGCAGATTTTCTGGGCGAATGAAATCCAAAAACCCGTGATAGTGCATTGTGTTCGGCGTTTTTCTCAGTTGCTGAGATTTCAGAAAATCGCAAAAGTGCCGCTCATCGTGCATGGGTTTAATAAGAAAAAGGAAACCGCCCAAGAGCTTTTGAGCAAAGGCTTTTATTTGTCTTTTGGGAGAGCACTGCTTTATAACTTATCTTTGCAGGAAATCGCGCGGGACATTCCTTTGGATAGGATTTTTTTGGAAACGGATACAGCAGAAGAGTCTATTGATGAGGTTTATCTGAAACTTGCCGAAATCAAAGAAATGCCGATAGAAACCCTTAAAATCGAGATTTATAAAAATGTACAGCAGGTTTTAAAATGTGAAATTTAATTTTGTTTAAAAATAAAAAATAAAATCATGTCAAGAATTCTTACAGGAATACAGGCTACAGGAACGCCGCATTTAGGGAATATTTTGGGGGCAATCGTTCCAGCTATAGAATTATCTAAAAAAACAGAGAATGAGTCTTTCTTGTTCATTGCTAATATGCACACCCTCACGCAGATAAAAGATGCTGAGGTGCTGAAAAAAAACACTTACGAAATCGCTGCTGCGTGGCTAGCTTTTGGGCTGGATACAGAGAAAACTTATTTCTACAGACAAAGTGACATTCCAGAAACCTGCGAGCTTTCTTGGTATTTGTCTTGTTTTTTCCCTTACCAAAGGCTTACTTTGGCTCATTCGTTTAAGGATAAAGCGGACAGACTGGGAGATGTGAATGTAGGACTTTTTACCTATCCTATGCTTATGGCAGCGGATATTCTGCTCTACGATGCCGAGGTAGTTCCTGTGGGAAAAGACCAGCTTCAGCATTTGGAAATGGCGAGAGATGTAGGAGCGAGGTTTAATAACCAAATGGGCGAGGTTTTTGTGCTGCCACAGGCAGAATTGCAGGAAAACACGAAATATGTGCCAGGGACAGACGGAAATAAAATGTCCAAATCAAGAGGAAATATCATCAATATATTCCTTCCAGAAAAGGAGTTGAAAAAACAAGTAATGTCCATAGAGACCGATTCTACACCGCTGGAAGAACCGAAAAATCCTGACACTTGCAAGGTCTTTACGATATATTCACTCATTGCCACAGAGGACAAAACCCAAGCATTGAGAGAGAAATATCTTGCAGGGAATTTCGGGTATGGGCACGCGAAAACGGAATTATTGAATTTGATTTTGGAAACCTATGCCAAGGAAAGAGAAATCTTTGCTTATTATATGGACAATCTTCCTGAATTAGAGAAAAAACTACAAGAAGGAGCAGAAAAAACCAAAAAAGTAGCCCAAGAAACTCTCCAAAGAGTAAGAAAAAGTCTGGGAATGTAAATGAAATTAAAAGTCTTACTTTTGTGAAGTAAGGCTTTTATATTTGCTTAAAGAATTTATATCTAATCCTTTAAAGTTATCATGAATCAAAATCAATATTAATAGTAGGATATGGAATGAGTATAGATTCAGAAAAGTATTTAGATAGTAAACGAAATCTATTAAAAAGAATACAAAAAAAACCTTAATTATGAGAAATATATTATTTATAGTTATATTTTTTATTTACAATACACTTCTTTCTCAAATTAGTATGAAAGTAAGTGTTTTTAGTAAGAAAGAGGATAATTATATGTTAAAAATAGAAGTAATTAATAATAGTGATTATGATTACATTATTCCTATTGATACAGCAAATTATAGATACTATTTTCCAGAAGAAACATGTGCTAATTTTTATAGATTAGAAAATTATCCTGACTTAGGCATAATATTCAAAATAAAAAACAAAAAAAATGAGTATATGGATTCTTTATTGTCAGGATTTATACATTTCACAGAAGAAGAACTTTTAGCAATATCCGAAAAAAGGAAAGAAAAAGAAAGAATCCATAGAGAAAAAATAAAAAATTGGAAGAGGAAATATCATATAAAAGGAGATTATAAAAACATTGATATTAATTGGTATTTGTATAATCAATTAAAAGTATTAAAATCAAAGAAGTCCATTACCTATCTTAAAAACTTTAATATAAATGATATTAATATAGGTTTAGATACCTATTCTTCATACTATTATTATCATTTAGATAAAAATGTAGATTATCCAATGTTTTTAGAAATCTGTATAGATAAAAAGATTTATGATTATTTAACTCCAAAGCAAAAAGAAGAATTTAAAGGATATAAGCTTTTCAGCGGGAAGATACAATCTAATGAGATAATGATAAGAAAATAAGGTTTCAAAAAAGGGTCGATTTTTGAAACTATAATTCCTCCAAAAAATCTTTTCTAAAAACAGTTCCTTTTTCCGTTTTATTTATTTTCTTTTAAAATATTTTTCGGAACTGTAAATAATGAAAAATATCAAATCTTTAATTGTTAATTTTTAAGGTTCAAGATAACTTTAAGAAAGGATTATCTTTGTAAGTCATTGAGAATAAGTGAAAAGCGTTTTATTTACACATAAAAGAGTGTGAGTTTAGGTATAATTGCAGAAATATAAATTTATATTTGCTATTATGTTTTTTATGTAATTCCTATTATAAAATAAGGATTATTAAATTCAAATTTTCTAAATTTAAACATAGTTTAATAATATTCCAAAACATTTTGTGCCTATCTTTGCAACATGTTGAAAATAGATAAAATAGAACTTCCTGATTTTCCATTGCTTTTGGCGCCGATGGAAGATGTCTCGGATCCGCCATTTCGCCGTTTGTGCAAGATGCATGGGGCAGACCTGATGTATTCAGAATTTATCTCCTCCGAGGGGCTAATTCGTGATGCGATAAAGAGCAAAAAAAAGCTGGATATTTTTGATTATGAAAGACCCGTGGGGATTCAGATTTTTGGGGGCGATGAGGAAGCGATGGCGATGTCTGCTAAGATAGTGGAAACCGTGCAGCCAGATTTGGTGGATATCAATTTCGGTTGTCCTGTGAAAAAGGTGGTCAGTAAAGGCGCTGGGGCAGGAGTTTTGAAAGATATTGATCTGATGGTAAAACTTACCAAAGCAGTGGTAAATTCTACCGAACTGCCAGTTACAGTAAAAACTAGGCTGGGCTGGGATACAGAGAGCATCAATATAGAGGAAGTAGCGGAAAGACTGCAGGAAGTAGGCATAAAAGCCCTTACCATCCACGCCCGAACAAGAACTCAGATGTATAAAGGAAAGGCTGACTGGGAGTACATTAGCAAAGTCAAAAACAATCCTAATATAGAAATCCCGATTTTTGGAAATGGTGATATTGATTCGCCAGAAACAGCCCTAGAATACAGAGAAAAATACAATATTGACGGAATGATGATTGGGCGCGGGGCGATAGGCTACCCATGGATTTTTAACGAGATAAAACATTTCTTCCAAACGGGAGAAAAACTGCCGGCGCCCACGATAAAAGACAGGCTGGAAGCTGTAAGACAACATGCAGAATGGTCAGCAGAATGGAAAGGCGAAAGAGCAGGACTGATAGAGATGAGGCAGCATTACAGTAATTATTTCAGAGGGATACCGCATTTTAAGGAATATAGAACCAAATTCTTACAGGTTCTTACGATGCAGGAAATGGAGAGTGTTTTGGAGGAAATTTATACTCAGCTGGATAAGGAATAAACATGTCTTTTTTAGAACTAAAAAATTTAGCAATAGGCTACAGAGAGCCTTTGATTTTGTCCATTGATGCGGAACTTTCGCTTGGTGAGGTTTGTCTTTTGGTGGGGAATAATGGCATTGGGAAAACTACCCTGATGAGGACTATTCTGGGGCAGATTCCACCATTGGAAGGGCAAATTTGGATGAAAGAAACTGAAATGAAATTGGTTTCTTCTGAGCAGATTCCAAAATGGATTTCTATGGTTTTTTCTAAAACTCAAGTTCCTGAAAATTATACGGTTATGGATTTGGTTTCATTAGGGAAATATATCCATTATCCATATTATTTTAAATTAAATTCTGATGATTTGCAGGAAGTGGAGGAGATTATAGATAGTCTGAATTTGACTTTGTATAAAGATTTTCCACTCAAAAAACTATCCGATGGAAATCTTCAGAAAGCTTTTATCGGAAGGGCTTTGGCACAGAATACACCGATGATTATTTTGGACGAACCTACGACATATCTTGATGAAGAAAATAAAATGATAATTCTAAATCTTTTGAAAAAATTAGCAAAAGAAAAAAATAAGGCTATTTTGTTTTCTTCACATGACTGGCGTCTGGCAAAAGATTTTTCAGATAAAATCTGGTGGCTCAAAGACCATAGGCTAAAAATAGGCAGAACTCCCAAAGATGCCGTTCCAGAGGGGGCGGACTCTATGGAAAAAGTTTTTTGGTTTGTAAAATAAAAAATTGACTAACTTTGCCTCTTTCAATTTTAGATTTCAAAGGAATTTATCATGCGTAGAGAACATAATCTCATTCCTGAAGAAGCGGAATGGAAAAAGAAAGTATTTAGAATAATATATTTTGCGGAGACTCCCTTGGGGAAGTTGTTTGATGTAGTTTTGCTGGCAATGATAGTTCTCAGTGCTATGATAGTCATCTTGGACAGTGTGGAGAATATTCGTTTCCATAAGACTTTCTTGACCATTGAGTGGTTCATGAACATCATTTTTACAGCAGAATACATAGTTCGAATAATGGTTGTCAAAAACAAGAAAGACTATATATTCAGCATGATGGGAGTTATTGACTTTCTTTCTATCCTGCCGTTTTATATCGGTATTTTTACTCCCGAGGCTAAATATCTTATGATTATCAGATTATTCCGATTGCTTAGGGTATTTAGGATTCTAAATATGATGGACTATATGGATGATGGGCATTATATTTTGCAGTCGCTCAGAAGCAGTTCCAGAAAAATTTATATTTTCCTGATGTTCATTACCATTATTGTGGTTGTTTTAGGAGCGCTTATGCATATCATAGAAGGAGGGAAAAACGGCTTTCATAATATTCCTGTGAGTATCTATTGGGCGGTGGTCACCATCACTACAGTGGGGTATGGGGATATTTCTCCCGCTACACCGCTGGGGAAACTGCTTTCTGTGGTTCTTATGCTCTGTGGTTATAGTATTATAGCCGTGCCGACTGGGATTGTGTCATCTCAGATGAGAGAATGTATGAACAAGGCAAAGAAACTATGCGACTGCTGTGGAAATATTGATAATGATGATGATGCCAGATATTGTAAGCAGTGCGGACATAAAATAGTAGAAGAATCTTCCTAATTTAGGGAGATTTTTTTGTTATAAAATCTGATTTTAGAATTTTAAATAAGGTTTTTTGAGGCTTGTGATTTTTTTCTTTTTTAAGGATTAAAAACAACTAATGTTAAAGTTTTTGTAAAACTGTGATAGAAAACATAAAAATACTTAATAAATTTCATATATTTGTGCAAATTAAAAATAAAAACGGATAATGGGATTATTTAATGTATTCACAAAAGAGATAGCGATTGACTTAGGAACAGCTAATACCCTAATTATACATAACAACAAAATCGTAGTAGATCAGCCGTCTATCGTAGCGGTGGAGCGTAACACAGGAAAGATTATAGCAGTAGGAGACAGAGCAAAACACATGCAGGGGAAAACCCATGAGGAAATAAAGACAATCCGTCCTTTGAAAGATGGGGTTATCGCAGATTTCCAAGCTTCCGAAAGCATGATTAAGGAATTTATTAAACAAATTCCAGGAATCAAGGGAAGAGTTTTTCAGCCAGCTCTTAGAATTGTTGTTTGTATCCCTTCTGGAATTACAGAGGTGGAGATTAGAGCTGTTAAGGACTCTCTTCAAAAAGTTCACGCTAAGGAAATTAGACTTATCTATGAACCGATGGCAGCTGCGATAGGTGTAGGGATAGATATTCAGAAGCCAGAAGGAAACATGGTGATAGATATAGGAGGAGGAACTACGGAGATTGCAGTGATTGCACTTGGAGGAATCGTTTGTGACAAGTCTGTTAAAATCGCAGGGGATGTGTTTACAGATGATATTGCCTATTACCTAAGAACCAACCATAACTTGTACATTGGGGAAAAGACAGCGGAGAGAATTAAAATAGAAGTAGGTGCAGCGATGGAAGAGTTAGATGTAGAAGTGGATGATATTTCTGTACAAGGTAGAGACCTTATTACAGGAAAACCAAAAGAAATTATGATAGGTTATAAGGAGGTTGCTATAGCTCTGAATAACTCTATATCTAGAATAGAAGATGCAGTTATGGAGACCCTTTCCATGACTCCACCTGAGCTTGCAGCAGATATTTGGAAAACAGGTATATATCTTGCAGGGGGAGGTGCGCTGTTGCGTGGTCTTAGCGATAGAATACACAAAAAAACAGGGCTTCCTGTGTTCGTAGCCGAAGATCCTTTGAGAGCGGTGGTAAGAGGAACAGGAATAGCACTGAAAAACATAGATAAGTTTAAGTTTTTGATTAGATAAGTGCCTTAGTCAAGATGTTGTCTTTTGTATGGAGGTTTTTGGAGAGGAACAGTCTTGGTACTTTTTTCGTTTTTCTCCAGTTGGTATCAGTAGTTCTTATTTTTAGTAGGAACTCCATGCAGCGTTCTTTTGTGGCGGCACATACATCAGCTTTTAATGCCTTTGTGTCTGGCTACATAGATGAGGGGGCGAGTTATTTTAGGTTGAAACAAGTAAATGAAGACCTGACCGCTCAGAATAAAATGCTCATGCAGCAGCTGTATGGTAAGAAAAAATCTACCGAAGCCAGATTTGTCCATGTGGACAATACTCTTACAGAAGGTCAGTCTTACTCTGTGATGGATGCAGAAATTATCCAAAACAGTATAAATAGAAATAATAATTATTTCACGATTAACAGAGGAAGAAACCATGGTGTGGAGCCTCAGATGGGAGTGATAGCTCCACAGGGGATAGCAGGAATAGTTGTTAATACAACGGCCAATTATGCTTTGGTTCAGTCTGTTTTGAGTGTAAATAATATTAAAATAAACACATCTCTAAAAAAATCAGATTTTTTTGGGACTTTGACTTGGGATGGAGAAGATACCCGAGTAATGCACCTAAAAGACATTCCTAAATATGTTTCTGTAAAAGTGGGAGATACCGTAATTACAGATGGTAAATCTTCTATTTTTCCAAAAGGAATCATGATAGGAAGAGTAGCTGGCTATGATGTGGATAGCAAAACAGGACACTGGGATATCTCTGTGGAACTGAGCCAGAATATGGGACAGGTGCAGAAAGTTTTCGTCGTGAAAAACCTCAAAAAAACAGAATTAGAAGAGATAAAAGAGATTTTAGATGTTGCTGTAAAGGAAAATGATTAGTAGAAATATTTTGACGGATATTTTATTCATTGTAGTATTGGTAATATTACAAGTTTTTTTGTTGAATAGAATCCTCATCATGGGCAAGTATCCGCCAATTTTGTATCCTATCTATGTGATGTTTTATCCTTTTTACAGGGATAAATATCAGTTTTTAGGGACAAGTTTCCTGCTGGGGTTAGGAATGGATATGTTTTTGGGAACATGGGGGATTAATGCCTTTGCGACTACATTGATAGCTTTTGTAAGAACCGTTATATTTAGGTCTTCGTCGGATTCTACATCAGATTTTTTCTCTTTCGAATCTTTGCAGTGGACACAGTTTCTGGGTTTTATCCTTACTAATCTTTTTTTACACCAGTTTTTGGTTCAGTTTATAGAGTATTTTAAGTTGAGCAGAGTGTTAGAAGTGCTTATCAATATCTCTATAACCACTGCATATTCGTTTGTTTTTGTTTTATTTTATGTTTTAATATTTAAAATCAAGCAGAGAGTTTGAGACCATATTTTAAAATTCTAATTTCCCTAGGGCTTATTGCTGTGATATTTGTCGCCAGACTGGCTTATTTACAGCTGTTTACGGATAGATATGCTCTCAATGCAGCCAATACATCTATCAAGATAGAATATATCATCCCTCAGCGTGGGGCTATTTTTGATAGAAATTCCAAATTACTAGTAGGAAACCAGCCCGCCTATGAAATATCTTATACAGAAGCTTTGATGAAACCTGATTTTGATATATTGGGTTTTTGTAAGTTGATGAATATCACCGAGGCAGATTATAATCATAAAATGAAGGAGATAAAGGCAGATAAGTATTTTTCTAAATTTACTCCGATGACTTTTATGAAGGATTTGAGTAGGGAAGATGTGGCGAGAATTCAAGAAATTATATTTAAATATCCTGCGTTTTCTGTTGTTTCCAGACCACAGAGAAAATATGAAGTTTCTACTTCGGGGAATTTGCTCGGGTATACCAACCAAGTAAATGCAGCTTACATCAAAAAAGACTCTCTATACTATCTTCCTGGGGATATAGCAGGGATGAGTGGTATAGAAAAAGCCTATGAAAAGGTACTCCGAGGTGAAAAAGGGATGAAATATATTCAGAAAGATATAAAACTTCGGAATATAGGTTCATATAAAAATGGAGAGCTGGACAAGGAGATGATTTCTGGGAAGGATTTGGTTTTGACAATAGACTACGACCTCCAAAGAATGGCTCAGGAAATGCTGGTAAATAAACGAGGTGCAATAGTAGCGATAGACCCAAATAATGGCGAAATCCTCGCTATGGCTACTGGGCCGGATATAGACCCAAATCTGTTTACAGGTCCAGAAAAAACAAAAAATCTATACCGCCTGCAGATGGATAGCATGAATAAGCCGATGTTTGACCGCTCTATTCAGGCTGCTTATCCACCAGGTTCTACTTTTAAACTTGTTACAGCGCTTTCCGCTATGCAGATGGGGGTGATGACTCCTACTACTATTTTCCCTTGTGGTGGCGGGTTCAATGTTTCTGGGGTTAGAATCAAAGGACACGGAGGCGCAGACCCTCTTATACCATCTATCCAAGTTTCTAGTAACTGTTATTTTTCCTATGCTTATTTAGCAATGCTCAATAAATACCCAGGAAATCCAAGCAAAGGCGTAGATGAATGGGCGAAAATCATGTATAGTTTTGGGCTGGGGCAGTTTTTAAATAACGATTTGGCTGTTGGGTCAAAGGGGCTGATACCAGATGGAAAATTCTATGAAAAGAAATATGGTAAAAATTGGAAACCTCTCCAAGCCGTTTTCAACGGGATGGGACAGGGCGAAATCCTTTTAACACCTATACAAATCGCTAATTTTACAGCCGCTATTGCGAATAGAGGTTGGTATTACACACCACATATTGTAAAATCTATTGACGGAAAACCTAATCCAGACAAGAGATTTAAAGTAAAAAATCAGACATTAGTAGACCCTAAACATTTTGAACCAGTGATAAGAGGAATGGAAGCTGTAGTTTTGAGGGGAACGGGACGAGCTTTGAAATCTAATGATTTTACTCAGTTGGCAAAAACAGGAACAGCGCAGGTGCCACAAGGGAAGGACAACTCTATCTACACCATGATAGCACCAGCTGACAATCCTAAAATAGTAGTCGCAGCGGTGATGGAGCATGCTGGTTTTGGGGCGACTTGGGCTGGGCCTGCCTGCACGGTGATAGCCGAAAAATATCTTTTAGGAGAGCTGAAACGAGAGCATCTTTATAAAAGGCTGACAGGAGCGAGTTTCATGGCTGAATATAACAGACAATGGGTAGTTCATTTGAAAAAAATAGGAAAATACGAACCTCCTAAGCCAGATTCTCTTGCAATGAAAAAGATACAAGACAGTCTGCGACTTCTGAACGAGAAAAATAAAACAATCGATAATAAAAATAAACAAACTCAAAAAACACCATAATAGATATGAGATGGGCTAATGGATTAGACAAAATAGGGCTGCTGCTCTACATCCTTATCGTTTTGTTTGGTATCGCTAATGTGTATAGTGTAAGTACGGATAGCGGTATAAAACAGGCGGTTTGGTTTGGTATCTCATTGTTTGTTATGATGATGATTTTGTTTGTCCGTGGAAGTGTTTTTGAGAGTTTGGCGCCATTTTTTTACATTGTTGCAGTTGTTTTGCTGGTTGGACTTTTCCCTTTAGGGAAAGAAATCAACGGACAGAGGAACTGGTATGTATTTGGGCCGATAAGTTTACAGCCAGTGGAATTTGTGAAAATAGCCATTGCGCTTATGATGTCTTCTTATGTAGGAAATCCTGATTTCAGCATGAAAAACGGAAGGTCGTTATTCACAGCCTTTGCTATTATTGGTATTCCTGGGCTTTTAGTATTATTACAACCAGATGTCGGTTCTTTGATGGTTTTCATGGCGTTTGTCATTGCTCTGTATCGTGAGGGGTTGAGTGGATGGCTCTTTACTGCTGGTTTTTTGGTAGTGGGAGTGTTTCTATTGTCATTAGTTTTTGAGCCTGTATATATTGTAAGTATAGTAGTGATTTTGACCTTATTGGGTGTTTATTTTAGTAGGATTCGGCTTGGTTTTAGTACAATTTCTACACTTGTAGTGAGTGTTGGTATACTTGCAGGAATAAGTTTTGGTGCGCCTAAAGTTATGGAAAAACTCCCAAAACACCAGAGAGAAAGGATAGAGGTTTTATTCAAAGGGGAAAAAGCATTCCGTGATACGGCGGGGTACAATTTGCTTTACTCTAAAACAGCGATAGGTTCTGGCGGACTTCTTGGGAAGGGGTATAAGGAAGGCTCTGTTACCCAGGGGCATTTCGTGCCAGAGCAGCGTACAGATTATATTTTCTGTACCGTTGGCGAGGAGTGGGGCTTCGTGGGAAGTTCTATTTTGGTTCTTCTTTATGCGGTGTATATAGGGCGGATTTATTTCTTAGCCGAACGCCAAAAGCCTGTATTCAATAGAGTTTTCGGATATTGTTTTGCATCGATTTTGATGATGCACTTTGCTATAAATGTAGGAATGGTTATGGGGCTGTTCCCTACGGTGGGGATTCCGCTGCCTTATTTCAGTTATGGGGGAAGTTCCCTTTTGGCGTTTTCTATAATGACCGCTATGTTTTTTAGGCTAAACTATGAGGATAGAAATAGTTTGATTTAAAAAAACAAGAATATTTTCTAAAATTTTTATAAAGGGTGTTTTTTTAGGGGGTGTTAATGAGAAAAATAATATTTTTATTAACTTTGCCCTATAAAAACATATACTTATGTCAATATTAAGGTTTAGTGCGTTAGAAAAATTGCCTTTTATCAATTATAGAAAAGATAATTTTGTGGAAACTCCGCCCAAATTATCAGAATTATTTTGTGAAAATGTATTTTCCGAAGAGAAAATGCGTGAGTTTTTGACCAAAGAAGCCTTCACAGCCGTGATGGATGCCATAAAGAATGGAACTAAAATCCAAAGGTCAGTAGCAGACCAAGTAGCTCTCGGCATGAAAAATTGGGCGATGACCAAGGGTGTTACTCACTACACGCATTGGTTCCAGCCATTGACAGGAACTACTGCGGAAAAACACGATACTTTTTTCACGCCGATAGGTGAGGGCAAAGCTATGGAGCGCTTTAACGGAGTGAACCTTATTCAGCAGGAGCCAGACGCATCTTCTTTTCCTAATGGAGGAATTAGAAATACCTTTGAGGCTAGAGGCTATACCGCTTGGGATCCTACTTCTCCAGCGTTTATCATGGGAACTACCCTTTGTATCCCATCTATTTTTATTTCCTATACAGGCGAAACATTGGACTACAAAGCTCCGCTTCTGAGAGCGTTACACGCTGTGGATGAGGCGGCTACGGAGGTTTGTCAGTATTTTGATAAAAATGTAACCAAAGTTACAGCTACACTTGGCTGGGAGCAGGAATATTTCCTTGTAGATTCGGCACTTTTTAAGACCAGACCAGACCTTTTGATGACAGGAAAAACCCTTTTAGGGCACTCACCAGCGAAGGGACAGCAGCTGGAAGACCATTATTTCGGTTCTATTCCTACTCGTGTGATGAATTTCATGAAGGAATTAGAGATAGAATGCGTGAAACTGGGCATTCCAGTATCTACAAGACATAATGAAAATGCACCAAATCAATATGAACTTGCGCCAATGTTTGAGGAGGCGAATGTGGCGGTTGACCATAATTCACTGCTGATGGATTTGATGGCGAGGATAGCGCACAAGCACCACTTTCATATTCTTTTCCATGAAAAGCCATTTGCGGGAGTCAATGGAAGTGGAAAGCATAACAATTGGTCGCTCTCTACCAATACAGGCGAAAACCTGCTGAGCCCAGGGAAAAACCCGAAAAAAAATCTTCAGTTTTTGACCTTTTTTGTAAATGTGATTAAAGCGGTGAACGAATATGCAGACCTTCTTCGTGCGGGAATTGCCACTGCGGGGAATGATTATCGTCTCGGAGCGAATGAAGCGCCGCCAGCAATTATTTCTGTGTTTATCGGTTCTCAGCTTTATGGGGTTTTGGAGGAATTGGAAAAAGTGAGCGAGGGGAAACTCAGCGCTGATGAAAAATATGATTTAAAACTAAATGTAGTCGGCAAAATCCCTGAAATCCTGCTGGATAATACGGATAGAAACCGAACTTCACCATTTGCTTTCACTGGGAATAAATTTGAGATACGAGCGGTGGGTTCTTCGGCGAATTGTGCAGAGGCGATGACCATCATGAATTCCATCATGGCAAAACAGCTTCGTGTCTTTAAAAAGGAAGTTGATGCTTTGATAGAAGAAAAAGGACTGAAAAAAGATGAGGCTATTTTTAATGTATTGAGAGAATACATTAAGCAGTCTAAAAATATAATGTTCGAAGGAGACGGCTACTCCGAAGATTGGGTAAAGGAAGCCAAAAAACGAGGACTGAGCAATCTAAAAACTACGCCAGAGGCTTTGAAAAGAGAATTAGATCCAAAATTCATCAGTATGTATGAAGAAATGGGAATCTACACCCAGCGTGAAATAGAGGCGAGAAACGAAATCAAGTTAGAGAAATACAGCAATATTGTAGGAATAGAAGCGAAAGTGTTGGCAGATGTGGCGAGAAACCATATCATTCCATCAGCATTGAAATATCAGAACAGGCTGATAGACAATGTGAAAGGTCTGAAAGAAATTTATGGTGAAATAGACTTTAAGCCTTTGGCGAAAGAGCAGATGAATCTGATAGAGAGGATTTCTCATAATGTCCACCAAATAAAAATAGGCGTGGATGAACTTTTGGAAGCCAAACAAAAAGCCCAATCTATAAAGGACAATCAGAAACAAGCAGAGGCATTTTGTCAAGAAGTGAAGCCGCTTTTCTCAAAAATACGAGAAGCATCAGACGCACTAGAAATGATGGTGGATGATGAGCTTTGGCCAATGACCAAATACCGCGAACTGCTCTTTACGAAATAAATAACTGCTCAGTGCAAGATTTTGTGCTGAGTTTTTTTAATAAAGATATAAAAACATGAATCAGAGAGAAAAACAATTACAATTTCATAAAAATTTGGCGACAGGGCTTCTTGTCTTGATGCTCGTAATCTACATAAGTATGGTATTTTTGCAGAAAAAATATCCTGAACAGTCCTTTATAGGTTATGTGAAGGCTTTTTCGGAGGCCGCTATGGTGGGAGCTCTCGCCGACTGGTTTGCGGTAACGGCATTATTCCAAAAGCCAATGGGACTGCCCATTCCACACACTAATTTGATAGAAGAACGAAAGGCAGATATTGGGAATAATTTGGGAGGATTTGTTGTAGAGAATTTTTTAAAACCGAAGCAGATTCGTTCTCATATTGAAAATATTAAAGTATCTAAATATATGGTAGAATGGCTTTCCAAAAAAACTACTCCTGAAAAAATAGAAAACATCATAAAGGGAATGTCCCTCAATGTGAGAGCCAGTCAGATGCTTGTAGAATTTTTGGATAAGGGAAAACATCAGGAATTATTTAACCAACTTTTCCAGAAAATAGAAGTTTATATTTCTGAAAACCAAAATGTGGTTCGGAGAGAAATAGACAATCAGTTTCCGCCGCTTATTCCATCTTTCATCAGAGAAGCAATTTCGCAAAAGGTGGTGGATGGTTTGCAGGAATTTGTAATGAAAATTACCAGAGATGAGGCGCATTCTGTAAGGCGAGAAATGACGGCGCAGCTCTATGATTTTTCTGAAAAACTGAATTCTTCTGAATGGGAAAATAAAATCACAAGACTCCTGCAAGATAATGTAAATAAGCAGATTAGCGAATTTAAAACCAATGAAGAATTTCAGAAAAAGCTGGATGTTTGGTTTCAGAAGACGGCTTATAGATTTGCATTGAGAAATAAAACCAAAATAGGAGATTTTATCAGTGATACGGTCAAAAACTGGGAAGGCAAGGAGCTGAGCCAAAAGCTGGAAATGGAAGTAGGGAAAGACTTGCAGTTTATCCGAATCAATGGGACTTTGGTAGGAGGTATGGTAGGTCTGGTGATTTATGCTCTTACACAGCTTTTATAAAAAAAACAAATCGGATATCCAAGGATATCCGATTTCGTCTAAAATAAATAAAATATAATGAAAAAACTAAAACTACTTTGGTTCTAACACACAGAATGGGATGATAATCTCTTCTAGGGAAATCCCTCCGTGCTGATAGGTGTCTTTATAATAATTTACAAAATGGTTGTAGTTTTTAGGGTAAGCAAAGAATAAATTGTTCTTCGCAAAGATATATTTGCTGCTCACATTCCCTTTCGGAAGGAATAGTTTTTCAGGATTGGTAATCGCCCAGACATCTTTGTCTTCATAGGTTAGACTTTTTCCTGTTTTATATCTTATGTTGGTAGAGGTTTCTCTATCACCCACCACTTTGCTTGGTTTTCTTACATAAATCATTCCATGGTCAGTAGTTATCACTAGCTTGAAGCCGTTCTCTGCTGCCAGTTTGATGATTTTGATAAGAGATGAATTTTCAAACCAATTGTATGTTAATGAACGGAATGTTTTATCATCTCTAATTAGCTGATCTACAATGGTATTATCGGTTTTCGCGTGAGAAAGAATGTCTATAAAGTTATAAACAATCACCAATAAATCATTGTTTTTGTGCTGATTAAAATCTTCTAATATTTTTCGCTCAAAATCAGCATTTAATATTTTAATATATTTTGAACTTTTTCCTTGCAGACCGAGTCTTTTCATCTGGTCTTTTAGGAAATCAAATTCAAATTCATTTTTGTTTCCATCTTCATTGTCATTGAACCACTTGTCTGGAAATCTTTTTTCTATTTCCAAAGGCAGTAGTCCTGCGAAGAAAGAATTTCTAGCATACTGAGTGGCCGTTGGCAAGATGCTGTATAGATACTCTTCCGAAGTTTTATTATAAAACTTAGTGAAAAGTGGCTCTACTACTTTCCATTGGTCATATCTCAGGTTATCTATCACCAAAAGAAGAACTTTGTCTTTTTCTATCTCTGGTTTTACTTTTTCCTTGAAAAGGGTGTGGTTCATCAGAGGCTTGTCATTTGAGTTAAGCCAATGTTCATAGTTGTTTTCTATGAATTTAGCAAATTGGATATTTGCTTCTTCTTTTTGATTTTGAAGCAATTCTGAAAACTCACTATCAAAAACCTTATCAAATTTTATCTCCCAATTCAGGATTTTTTTATAATATTCTGCCCAGTCCTCATAGTTGTGAAGGTTGGAAAGTTCCATACTCAGATTTCTGAACTCCTGCTGGTACTCAGAAATAGTCTGCTGTTCTACCAAAGTGTCTTGTTCAAGATTTTTCTTTAGTGAAAGTAGAACTTGATTTGGGTTCACTGGTTTTAGAATATAATCTGCAATTTGTGAACCTATGGCCTGCTCCATGATGTGCTCCTCTTCATTTTTTGTTACCATCACTATTTTGATGGAGCTGTCCAAGTTTTTAATCATCGGAATGGCTTCTAAGCCAGATATGCCAGGCATACTTTCGTCAAGAAGAACGAGTGCGAAACTGTTTTCTTCTATCAGTTCCAGAGCCTCATTCACATTGTTGATAGGAGTAACGCTGTAACCTTTGCTTTCCAAGAAAACAATGTGCGGCTTCAGCATCTCTATCTCATCATCTACCCAAAGTATTTTTGACATAATTTTTTCCACTAATTTTCTGTTTTCAAAAGTATGGAGAAAAAATATTAAAATTATACCAACGAAATGTTAATGTTTGGTTAAAGTTTTTTTATAATTTTACACGATAAAATCTTTTTATGGCTAATAAGTTGAAAATCATCAATGATCCTGTTCATGGATTTATAAAAATCCCGTATGAAATTATTTTTGATATCATGGAGCATCGCTGTTTCCAGAGATTGAGAAGAATTTCTCAGACGGGATTGCTGAGTTTGATTTTCCCAGGAGCTACCCACACTCGTTTTCATCATGCGATAGGCGCGATGCATTTGATGTTTAATGCATTAGAAATATTGAAACAAAAAGGTGTGAAAATTTCTACGGAAGAAGAAAAGGGAGCGATGCTGGCTGTCCTGCTTCATGATGTGGGACATGGGCCTTTTTCTCATGCTTTGGAAAATATACTGATGGATAACTGGCATCACGAAAAACTTTCCCTTCTTCTGATGGAGCAGCTGAACGAGGAGTTTTCAGGCGAACTAACCATTGCGATACAGATGTTTCAGGGAAAATATCATCGTAAATTTTTTAATCAATTGATTTCCTCACAGCTTGATGTGGACAGGCTCGATTATCTAAAACGGGACAGCTTCTACACGGGAGTTTCAGAAGGGAATATCAATACACAGCGGATTTTATCAACGCTGAATGTCCTTGATGATGAGCTGGTTTTGGATGAAAAAGGAATTTATTCCATTGAGCATTATCTCGTGGCGAGAATGTTCATGTATTGGCAGGTTTATTATCATAAAGCAGCAGTATTGGCAGAAAATTTATTGATAAAAATAATGAACAGAGCCAAAACATTGGTTTCGCAAAATGTGAAAGTAGAAGCTTCCGAAAACCTTAAATATTTCTTGTACAGAGAGAGCTCCATAGAGGCTACGGAGGAAGATATAGCGAGATTTATGGAGCTGGATGATACGGATGTGTTACAGGCTATAAAATCATGGAAAAATCATGAAGATTTCGTGCTTTCGTATCTTTGTAAAACGGTTATTAACAGGAAGTTTCCTAAAATTATTTACTCTTCTACGCCTTTTTCGGATGATTTGGTAAGGGAGAAAATAAGGGAAACGAATTTGCATTTTGGGATAGAAAACGGAGATTTACTCGTAGATAATATTGAAAGAAACCTGCTGCCTTATGATAAAACCAAACAGCCTATCTATCTCCTGCGAAATGACATGGAAAAAGTGGCATTGGAACAGGCGGGAAGCCAGATTTTATCAATGAATATTAATGAAAAAACAACGAGATATATTTTGTCTTTTCCAAAGGAAATTTCATGATTTTTGATGATAAAAATATAAACAAATATAAATTTTTATTATACTAATAGTATTTTTCTTATCTTTGCACGATTATGGAGTTTACAGCTGCTGAAATTGCTGGTCTTATCAAAGGAAAAGTAATTGGAGACCAAGGAATAAAAGTTCATGGATTTTCCCCTATAGAAGAGGGAAGGCATGGACATTTGTCTTTTATTGCGAATGAAAAATTTGCACATTTTCTACACTCTACGGAGAGTTCTGTGCTTATTGTTTCAAAAAATCTTTTGAAAGAAGAAAATTATAAACCAGTCATCATAGAGGTGGAAGATGCATATCTTGCATTTCAGGTTTTGATGAACCTTTATCAGCAGATGACCGAAAAGAAAAAAGGAATAGAAGAGCAGAGTTTTATTCATAAAACGGCTGTTTTAGGTGAGGATGTTTATGTAGGAGCATTCACTTATATTTCGGAAAATGCAACGATTGGCGATGGTGTCCAGCTTGCTCCTCAGGTTTTCATTGGTAAAAATGTGAAAATCGGTAAAAACTCTAAAATAGACAGCGGTGCGAAAATCTATGACGGCTGTATCATTGGAGAAAATTGTGTTGTCCATTCTAATACTGTGGTAGGAGGAGATGGATTTGGTTTTCAGCCTACACCAAACGGTTATGATAAAATACCACAGCTGGGAAATGTAATCATAGAAAATAATGTAGAAATAGGCTCTAACTGTAGTATTGACAGAGCTACCATAGGTTCTACTGTTATAGGAGAAGGGACTAAAATAGACAACCTTATCCAAATCGCACACAATGTGAAAATTGGAAAAAACAATGTGATTGCTGCGCAGGCAGGAATTGCAGGTTCTACTACCATTGGCAATTGGAATATGATCGGTGGTCAAGTGGGAATTGTAGGACATATCAATATAGGAAATCAAGTGAAAATACAAGCGCAGAGTGGTGTAAATAAGAATGTAAAAGATGGCGAGGCACTGTACGGGGCGCCAGCAATAGATGCAGGAGATTACCGAAGAAACTATGTGCATTTCAGAAACTTGACAGAAATAGTAAAAAGAATAAATCAATTAGAAAATAACTCAAAAGATAAAACTAATGAGTGATAAACAAAAAACTTTAAAAGGAGAAGTTTCCTTATCAGGAATAGGTCTTCATACAGGGAAAGAAGTGACCCTAACCATCAAACCTGCTAAGGAAAATACAGGGTATGTGTTCGTAAGAACAGACTTAGAGGGGAATCCACAAATAGAAGCAGATGCTAACTATGTGGTTTCTACTGATAGAGGAACTACATTAGAAAAATCAGGAGTTAAAATCTACACATGTGAGCATGTTTTGGCGGCGTTGGTGGGGATGGATGTAGATAATGCTGTCTTGGAGATGAATAGTGCAGAGCCTCCTATTATGGATGGTTCATCCAAGTTTTTTGTAGAAGCTATAGAGAAAGCAGGAGTAGTAGAGCAGGAGCAGCCAAGAGAGTATTTTGCTGTTACAGAGGTTGTTAATTTCACTGACCCACAGACTGGTTCTGAGATTACTATTATCCCAGCAGATACCTATGAAGTAACTACGATGGTGGATTTTGGGACTAATGTTTTAGGAACTCAGAATGCTGTTTTGAAAAATATTTCTGATTTTAAAAATGAAATTTCTTCTGCTAGAACATTTAGTTTTTTACATGAATTAGAAATGCTTTTGGATGCAGGTCTAATCAAGGGTGGAGATATTTCTAATGCGATTGTTTATGTAGATAAAGAATTGACTCCTGAAACAGCTGAAAAACTTAAAAAAGCTTTTGGAAAAGATGATGTTTCCATTCAGCCAAATGGAGTTTTGAATAACTTGACTTTAAATTATCCAAACGAGGCAGCTCGTCATAAATTATTGGATGTTATCGGTGACTTGGCATTGACAGGAGTAAGATTAAAAGGAAAGGTAATTGCTAATAAACCAGGGCATTACATAAATACAGAGTTTGCTAAAAAATTAAATAAAATATACAAAGCTCAAAAGAAGAAAAATGTTCCAAATTTTGATTTGAGTAAAGAGCCTATTTATGATATCAATGGCATTATGAGATTATTGCCGCATAGACCTCCGTTCTTGTTAATAGACAAGATTTTGGAACTGTCAGATAATCATATCGTAGGGTTGAAAAACATCACAATGAACGAACCGTTCTTTGTAGGGCATTTCCCGAAAGAACCTGTGATGCCAGGAGTTTTACAGATAGAAGCAATGGCACAGATTGGGGGAATTTTGGTGCTGTCAAGTGTCCCAGATCCAGAGAACTATTCTACATATTTTGTGAAAATAGATAATGTTAAATTCAAAAAGAAAGTAATCCCAGGGGATACACTTGTCTTTAAATTAGAGTTGTTAGCTCCTATCCGTAGAGGAATAGTACACATGCAGGGGTATGGCTATGTAGGTGACAATGTAGTGGTGGAAGCAGAACTAATGGCTCAAGTAGCAAAAACAAAAATAGATTAAATGATTCATCAGCTTACAGCAGTAGACCCAAGAGCGAAAATCGGGAAAAATGTTACCATAGACCCATTTACCACCGTAGCAGCGGATGTGGAGATAGGAGAAGGGACATGGATAGGCTCTAATGTAACCATTATGGATGGAGCAAGAATTGGCAAAAACTGCAGAATTTTTCCAGGAACTGTCATCGCTGCGATACCACAAGATTTGAAGTTTGATGGAGAGGATTCACAAGTTATCATTGGTGATAATACGACCATTAGAGAATGCGTAACGGTTAATAGAGGAACTAAGGCCTTAGGATATACTAAAATTGGGAATAATTGTCTAATCATGGCTACATCTCATATCGCTCATGACTGCGTTGTCGGTGATAATGCCATTATAGTAAATGGATGTGCGATAGGAGGACATGTGGAAATTGGCGATTATGCTATTATTGGTGGGCTGAGTGCTGTGCATCAGTTCTCACGAATAGGAAAACATGTAATCACAGCGGGAGGTTCTTTGGTTAGAAAAGATATTCCGCCTTATGTCAAAGTAGGAGGAGAACCGCCTGTTTATGCAGGAATCAACTCGGTTGGGCTTAGAAGAAGAGGAATTTCTAATGAGAAAATTTTGGAGATTCAGTCCATTTATAGAGTGATTTTCCAAATGGGAATGAATGTATCTCAAGCATTGGCATATGTAGAAAAAGAAGTATTGTCTACGCCAGAAAGAGACGAAATTGTGCAATTTATACAATCATCTCAGAGAGGAATCATCAGAGGTGGTAGTATGAAAAAAGAGGAAGAAGATAATCAAGATTAAAAATAATTAGAATAAAAAATGGCAACAACAGCTGATATTAGAAAAGGACTTTGTATAGAGTTTAATCATGATATTTACAAGGTAATAGAATTCCTTCATGTAAAACCAGGGAAAGGTCCAGCTTTCGTAAGAACAAAATTAAAATCAGTAACGAATGGAAAAGTATTAGACAATACTTTTTCTGCTGGTCATAAAATCGATGAAGTTAAAGTAATTACGCGTAAATTCCAGTATCTTTATGATGATGAGAATGGATATCATTTCATGAACAATGAAGATTTTTCTCAAATCTATCTAAATAAAGAAATGATAGAAAACGCTCAGTTTATGAAGGCTGGAGAGGAAATCACTGTAATTTTGAAAGAATCAGATGAAACGCCTCTTTCTGCTGAACTTCCTGCAACAGTATTTTTGGAAGTGACAGAAGCAGACCCAGGTGTGAAAGGAAACACAGCAACTAACGCCTTGAAAAACTGTATAGTAGAAACAGGCGCTAGAGTTTTGGTTCCGCTATTCATAGAGCCAGGAGATAAGATTAAAGTAAATACAGAAGACGGCTCTTATTTAGAGAGAGTTAAATAAATTTATATAACTACTATGAAATTTCCTAAAGTTCAGACATTAAAACAAATAGCAGAAATTATCGATGCTAAATACATTGGAGCAGATGATTTTCCTATTTTTGGAACGAACGAAATTCATAGAGTAAAATCGGGAGAGATTGTTTTTGTAAATCATCCTAAATATTATGAAAAGGCTTTAAATTCTGAGGCGACAGTTATTCTTATCGACAAAGAAGTGGATTGTCCACAGGGAAAGGCTCTTTTGGTTTCGGATGACCCTTTTAGAGATTTTAATAAAATCAATGCTCATTTTACTCCAATACAGACATTTAAAACATGTGGAGAAAATGTGAAAATAGGGAAAAACAGCCAGATTCATTCTTCTGTAATTATAGGAAATGATGTGGAGATAGGAGAAGAATGTATCATCATGCCAAATGTGGTGATAGGCGATAGAACCAAGATAGGAAATCGCTGTATTATCCAGTCTGGGACAGTTCTTGGAGGAGATGCGTTTTATTACAGAAAACTGCCGACAGGCTATATCAAGATGCTTTCGGTAGGAAATGTGGTTTTGGAAGATGATGTGGAAATAGGAGCGAACTGCACCATAGACAAAGGTGTTACAGATACTACAATTATAGGAGAAGGAACGAAGATGGATAATCAAATCCAGATAGGGCATGATACTATCATAGGGAAGAGATGTCTGATTGCTTCACAAGTTGGGATTGCAGGATGCTGTAATATAGGTAATGATGTTACCATCTGGGGGCAGGTAGGAGTTTCCTCAGATATTACAGTAGAAGATGGAGTGGTTATTTTGGCAACTTCAGGGGTTTCAAAAGATTTGAAAAAAGGTAAAACTTATTTCGGAGCACCTGCGGAGGAAGCCAAGGAATATTACAAAAAACAAGTAAAAATTACACGATTGATACAAGGATAATAAAAAAATGTTACTTTTGTACTTTGAATTAGAAAAAATAAAATTGTTAAATAAAAATAAAAAATTATGAAAAAACTATTATTAGGAAGTTTTTTGGTGTTTTCAAGCCTTATGTCAGCACAGCTTTCTTTACAGTTGGAAAATACTAGAATAGGGGTGATAGGAGGACCTAACTATTCCAGAGTAAGAAATGCCCATAACCCTTCTGCAGCAAGATATTCATTCTATGGAGGGCTTTTAGCATTGATTCCATTAGATTTTGAAAATCAGTTTTATATTCAGCCACAGGTAGAATATTTGTCAGCAGGAGAAAAAGGGGAAGGATCTACAGTTTATGCGAACAACTATATCAGTGTTCCTATCTATTTTAAAGGATATTTTACAGAAGGAAGACATTCTTTATTTGCATTTGCAGGACCTAGATTTGCTTTCTTACTTAACCAAAAAGTTGAGAATCCATCTAGCCCTCTTTATGTGAAAGAAAAGATGGGTAAAGCAAGAGGTTTTGATTTTGCTTTATCAGGAGGTGTGGGATATAGTATAAACAGAAAATTCGAGATACTTGCTCGTTATGATTTTGGTTTATCTAGCGTTTATCCAGACCTTGTAGAATCTTGGACAGGAAACCCGAATGTGTATAGAAAAAAATCTCAGCATATTCTGAGTGCAGGTGTAAGTTACATCTTTGGAGAATAATAAAAGATAAAAATAAAAAAGCAACTCTATTTTAGGGTTGCTTTTTTGTTGTTTTTAAATGAGAAAATTAGTGTACATCTATCCCATCGAAATATATTTCTGTAATTGCGGTGTCGTTGTATTTACTCCCTTTGTAGACTTCTAAGATTTCAAATTTTAAAATCAAATCTGTTCCGTTTTTGTTGTGACCGAGTGTTCCCACTTCAAAATATTGATCTGTTCGGCTGTCTTTTAAATTTAAAATCCCGAAAGGAACGCCATTTACATAAAGTTTTAATTTTTTCACACGGTTGTTATTTTTCCATGTTTCCTCGGATTTCATATATCCATTGGAAATAATAATTTCCGTAATCCTAGGGCTGTCATTTTTGAAATAATATTCCAAATATTCGCCGGTGCCCTCATCTTTTTTACCTTCTACCCAAGCGGTCTTGTAGCTTAAATCATTTGCAAATTCAGCTTTGTAAGAGTCTCCAAGTGAGGATGATGCTTTTATTTTGTAATTTCCACCGCCGCAGTACCAACTGCATCCGCCATCGATGATATCCCAAGCGTTTTCCACTACTTCGCCGTATTTTTCGAGGAGGATATTTAGTTCTTTTTGCTCTGAAGCTGTAGGAGCTTTCTTCTGTAAAAGTTCATTTTGTCGGTTAATTTCCTTTTCTCTTTTTGCGCTGAGGTCAGGCTTTACTACTTTTTTAGGATAAAAATTTTTGATTTGGCTTTGTGCTGTTCCTCCGCAGAGTAGGGCAAGAATTAGTAAATTTTTCATATTTAATGTATTGGTTAAAAAAGTTCGCCTAAATTTTTTGGTTGTGATATGCCCAGATGTCGGTACGCTTTTTCGGTAACTTCCCTTCCTCGCGGTGTTCGGATGATGAATCCTTCCTGAATGAGGTAGGGTTCATACACCTCTTCCAAAGTTTCGGCATTTTCTCCGATAGAAGTTGCCAGCGCGGATATTCCCACGGGTTTTCCTTTGAAATTTTCTATCATTACCCGCATGATTTTATTGTCCATATCATCAAGTCCATATTCATCGACATTAAGTGAATTAAGGGCAAATTTAGCGATGTTAAGGTCAATCTCTCCATTGCCTTTTATCTCCGCAAAATCTCTCACTCGGCGGAGCAGGGCGTTGGCTATTCTCGGTGTTCCTCGGCTTCTTCGTGCGATTTCAAGGGCGGCATCTTCATAAATAGGAACGCCCAAAACTCTCGCACTTCGTTCGATAATCATACCCAAAAGCTCTACATTATAGTATTCCAATCGGCTCTGAATCCCAAACCTCGCCAGCATAGGCTTGGTAAGCATTCCACTTCGGGTCGTCGCTCCGATTAGGGTAAATGGATTTAGCCCAATCTGAACAGAACGGGCATTAGGGCCTGTTTCCAGCATAATATCGATTTTAAAATCTTCCATCGCAGAATATAGATATTCCTCTACAATAGGCGATAGACGATGGATTTCATCGATGAAAAGAACATCGTTTTCCTCCAAATTGGTCAAAATTCCTGCCAGACTGCCTGGTTTGTCCAGCACAGGGCCAGAGGTTACTTTGCAGTTTACGCCCAGTTCGTTGGCAATGATATGCGAAAGTGTGGTTTTCCCAAGCCCAGGAGGCCCGTGCAAAAGCGTGTGGTCTAATGCTGTTCCTCTGTTTTTGGCGGCGGCAACGAACACTTCTAGATTGTCTAATGTTTTTCTCTGTCCTGCGAAATCTTTGAAACTCTGTGGACGGATTTTTTCCTCTTGTAAAAGTTCTTCGGAGGAGTAATTCTCTTTATCTGGATGCAAAAAATCAGGCATTTCTAATCTATTTGAGAACCAAAGATAAAGATTTTTTTGACCAAATGATAAATTAAATCATTGTTTAAATTTAAACGATATTGTATTTATTAAATTTAATTTAGTTTTAATTCTTTAATTTAAAGATATTTAATATTGTTTTAAAATTTAAACAAATATTGTTTTTGAAAAAATGTTTAAAATTAAAGAAATAATATTTTTATATTTGCACCTTCAAAATAAAAGTGAAAACGAGAAACATGAGAAAAATTTTGTTACCAATAACATTATTGGCGGGAACCTTAGCTTATGGAGGAGGGTTCAGAGTATCGCTACAGGGAGTGAAGCAGTTGGCTATGGCGCACACGAGTGCCCATGCAGAGGATGCGAGTGTAGCTTTTTTTAATCCAGCGGGAATGTCTTTCATTCCGAGTAAACTGAGTGTGGTAGCTGGTGGTTTTGGAGTGGCAAGTAAAGTGACATACCAGAATCTAGACACAGGAGAGACTTATTCTACTGAAAATCCTTTGGGAACGCCTATTTATGCAGCTGTAGCGTATAAGGTGGTGGATAATGTTTCTGTGGGATTTAGTTTTACCACGCCTTTCGGAAGTACGATTCAATGGCCAGAAAAATGGACAGGAGATGAAATCGTAACTAAAATGAGCTTGAAGAGTTATTTCTTCCAGCCAGCAGTTTCTGTGAAGATGGCGGATTGGATGTCAGTAGGTCTGAGCTATATGTATGTAAAAGGACAAGTGGACTGGGATAAGAAACTTAATAAATTTAATGGTAGTTTAAATTTAAAAGACACCAAAGCAAGTGGACATGGTCTAGGATTGGGATTCTATTTTAGACCAACGGATAAGCTTGATGTAAGTGTTGCATACCGTTCACCTGTAAATGTGAAGGCTAATGATGGAGTTGTGAGTTTTAATGTATCTTCGGCATTGTATTCAGCATTGAAAGTGGATGCTAATGGTCAGGATAAATTCAAAGCGGAACTTCCATTAGTAGAAGAATACACAATAGGAGCTACATACAGAATCACTCCGAAATGGCAAGTTTCAGCGGATTTCAACTATACAGGATGGTCTCGCTATGATGCTCTGACGCTTGATTTTGAAAACGCACTTATAGGAAATCAAAAAGATAAAACAGTATTAAAAAACCTTAAAAACTTTAAGAATACTCAGACTTGGCGTTTTGGAACGCAGTATCAGTTTACTGACATGATTGCTGGGCGTTTAGGATATTACTATGACCAGTCTCCATATGAGGATAAAGATTTCATTCCAGAAACTCCATCTTTTGATAATAATGTGATAACGGCTGGTATTGGGCTGAAGTTTAATAAATTTAATGTTGATATTTCTGGAGGATATGCATTTATGAAGAGAAGAAATAGTATGAATGATAATTTAGGATTTTATGGACAGTTGAAATCCAAAGCAGCATATTTCGGTCTAGGAATTTCTTATAACCCTTTTTAATTTGAAATCATGAAAAAAGTATTTATATCATCAATGGCTGTTTTGGCTGTTTTGTCAGTTACAAGTTGTAAAACTGATTTTGAAACCGATGTGGCGGATATCGCGGTAACTAGCGGAGAAGCAGATTTTAGTAAATATGTGGCTCTTGGGAATTCCTTGACTTCTGGATATAGAGATGGGACAGTGTATTTAGACGGGCAGCTGGAGTCTTATCCTGCGATGATTGCTGAACAGATGCAGAAAGCAGGTGGAGGAACTTTTACTCAGCCTTTGGTGCCTGATAACATCGGTGGTTTCGCTAATATACCAGGGTTTAAAGGAAAATTAACCCTTCAAGTGGTGAATGGGACATTGACTCCAGTGTATTCTACAGCTGTTAGTACATTAGATAGATTAACAGGAACATACAATAATATGGGAGTGCCTGGTGCTAAGTCTTTTCATTTGGTAGCTAATGGCTATGGTAACATGGCTGGGCTGGCAGCAGGAACAGCGAACCCATATTTCGTGAGATTTGCGTCTTCTTCTACTGTTAGTGTTTTAGAGGATGCGATGGCTCAGAATCCTACATTTTTCTCTCTTTGGATAGGGAATAATGATGTGCTCTCTTATGCGACTTCAGGAGGAGTAGGAACGAACCAAACAGGAAATACCAATCCAAGAACATATTCTTCTAATGATATCACAGATCCTAATGTTTTGGCGGGGTCTATCAGAGCTGTTTTAGAAGGGATGAAATCAGTAGGGGCAACTAAAGGAGTGATAGCAAACATTCCGAATGTGACTTCTATTCCTTTCTTTACAACGGTTCCGTATAATGCTGCTCCATTGGATGAAGCTCATGCTGCTACCTATAATGCTGAGTTAGTAGGAAAATTAAAACCTGTTTTGACTGCTTTAGGGCAAGGAGATAGATTGAAAACATTGGTAGTTGGGCAAAATCCATTATTGATAAAAGATGAAACCTTGACTGATTTATCATCTCAAATCACGGCAGCTTTGACAAGAAATGGTGTTTCTGCTGCTGAGGCGGCTTTCATCGGGACTACCTATGGACAGGCTCGTCATACTACAAGTGAAGACTTGATATTATTATCTACAAAACCTGTTATCAATACAGATGTAGCAAATGTTTCTGATCCATTTAATAAACTAGGAATTACTTATCCTTTGGAAGATAAATATGTATTGACTAAATCAGAAGTGGCGCAAGTTCAGACAGCGACTAATGCTTATAATACTCAAATAAAGGCTTTAGCAGAGGCTTATGGATTGGCTTTTGTAGATGCTAATGCTAAAATGGTAGAACTGGGCAAAAACTCTGGAATTCAGTACAATGGAGTGAACTATTCTACGACATTCGTTACAGGAGGTTCGTTTTCGCTGGATGGCGTACACCTTACAGGAAAAGGGTATGCAGTGATTGCTAATGAATTTATCAAAGCTATCAATGCTAAGTATAAATCCAACTTACGCCAAGTAAATCCAAATAACTATTCGGGAGTGAAGTTTCCATAACATTTTATAATTAAATAAAAACCGCTTGATATTTTTCAAGTGGTTTTATTTTTTACTAACTTTGCAGCTCTCAAAAAAACTCAAATTAAACAATGGCTTCTCAAACATCCTATTTATTCAGCACTAGAACTAGTAGACAGTTAGCTGAAAAAATTGCTCATTACTATGGGCAGGAACTAGGAAAAATCAATTTCCAAGAATTTAGTGATGGTGAATTTGAGCCTGTTTTAGACCAATCTGTAAGAGGCGGAAGGGTCTTTTTAATAGGTTCTACATTTCCTCCAGCGGACAATCTTTTAGAGCTTCTCCTTATGATAGATGCAGCTAAAAGAGCTTCTGCAAAGAACATTACGGTGGTTCTTCCATATTTTGGTTTGGCAAGACAAGACAGAAAGGACAAGCCGAGAGCTCCGATAGGTGCAAAATTAGTTGCAAATCTTCTAACAACAGCGGGAGCAACGAGAATTATGACCATGGACCTACACGCAGACCAAATTCAAGGTTTTTTTGAAATTCCAGTAGACCATCTTTATGCATCGGCTATTTTTGTGGAGTACATTAACTCTTTGAATTTGGATAATTTGACCATAGCATCGCCTGATATGGGAGGAGCTAAAAGAGCTAAAAACTACGCAAACCACTTGGGAGCAGAAGTTACCATTTGCTACAAAGAGAGAAAGAAAGCGAATGAAATAGCGGAAATGACCCTTATTGGTAATGTGGAAGACAGAAATGTGATTTTGGTGGATGATATGGTGGATACAGCGGGAACCCTCTGCAAGGCTGCGGATATCATCATGGAGAGAGGAGCAAAAAGTGTAAGAGCTATCGCTACTCACGGAGTCCTTTCTGGAAAGGCTTATGAGAATATAGAGAAGTCTAAATTGCAGGAAATTATCATCACGGATTCAATTCCTCTTAAAAACAATTTGTCATCTAAAATAAAAGTGCTATCTTGCGCCCCGTTATTTGCAGATGTGATGAATCTTGTTCATAACAAGAAATCCATCAATGATAAGTTTATATTTTAAAATAATTAAATTTTTTATAAAATGAAATCTATTACAATTCAAGGACAGAAAAGAGAAAGCGTGGGTAAAAAATCTACAAAAGCTCTACGCGATGCTGAATTAGTTCCTTGTGTTGTTTATGGAGGTAAAGAACCATTACATTTCTCTACAGAAGAGAAATCTTTCAAAAACTTGGTTTACACTCCTGAGGCACACACGGTATCTATTGAGGTAGGTGGACAGACTATTCCAGCAGTATTACAAGACATTCAGTTTCACCCAATTACAGATAGAATCCTTCATGTGGATTTCTACCAGTTGAGTGCTGACAAACCAGTAGTAATGGAAGTTCCTGTGAAAATTACAGGTCGTGCTAAAGGTGTTGTAGCGGGTGGTGTTCTTAGACAATCATTCAGAAAACTGAAATTAAAAGCAGTTCCTGCTAATTTACCAGATGAAATCGTGGTAGATGTGACTCCACTTAAAATTGGTAACAAAATTTATGTGGGAGACATCAAAACTGATGCGTACACATTCTTACATCCAGACAATGCTGTAATCGCAGCTGTGAAGATGTCTAGAAATGCGATGAAAAACGCAGGTGCTGCAGGAGCAGACGATGAAGATGATGAATAAAATAATCTTTTCATAAGTTTAAAACAAAAGGCTGTCAATTTTTTGATGGTCTTTTGTCTTTATTAACATAAATCAATTTTCAATAAAATTAAAACTTATACTTTTGCTTCATAAATTTTAAAATTAAAAATATGAAAATATTAGCATTTGCAGCGAGTAATCATTCCAACTCTATCAATAAACAGTTGGTTTCCCATATTTCAAGTAAATTTGAAGGGCATGATGTAGAAGTTCTTGATATTAACGATTACGAAATGCCTATTTACAGCATAGACCGAGAGGTAAGCGGCGGTGTTCCTAAACTAGCAGAGGATTTTGCGGCGAAGATAGATGGAGCGGATTTGCTTATTATTTCGTTGGCGGAATATAATGGTTCTTATTCCACGGCTTTCAAAAATATTTTTGACTGGATATCAAGAATTCCAAACAGAAGTGCTTTTGGTGATAAAAAAGTTTTCCTCACTGCTACAGCTCCAGGCCCGAGAGGAGGTCTTACAATCTTGGAAACCGCAAAGGCAAGGTTTCCATACAATGGAGGCGATGTGATAGAAGATTTTTCTCTTCCAAATTTTTCTGAGAATTTTGATGCAGAAAAAGGAATAATCGATGCAGAAAAGAAAAAGGAACTAGAAGCGAAAATAGAAAAAGTAAAACAAGTTCTCATAAATTAAATATTTAAATAGCGGTCTCAAAGGGCTGCTATTTAGATTTTTAAACCGAAATAAATTAAATAAATTTTATTTTTTACTGATAAATTATTACCTTTGTCTGCTCAATTAGTTATTATTATGAAATTTATTGTCACAAGTGGCGAGTTACAAAAAGCTTTAAATACGGTAAGTGGTGTGATATCTAGTTCACAATCCAGACCGATATTGGAGAATTTCCTTTTTGAGTTAGAAAATAATTTGCTTAAAATCACAGCATCAGATGGGGAGACTACTCTTTTGACATCTTTGGCGGTTAAGTCAGAGAGCAATGGCAAAATAGCGGTTCCTGCTAAGATGTTTCAAGATGCGATAAAAACATTTGGTGATCAGCCTCTTACTTTTTTGGTGAAACCGAATGAAAATGGAGGTGGGCTTTTAGAAATTTTAGATGAGAAGGATAATTATTTCATAGCGTTGGACAATGCAGAGGAATATCCTGAATTGGCAGAATTTAGTTCTTCACAAAAAGTTACTATTTCATCAGGAATTCTTGCGGAGGCTCTTTCTAAAACGCTTTTCGCGACAAGTAATGATACGCTTCGTCCTGTGATGACAGGAGTATTTTTCCAATTTGGAGAAGAGGAGGCTAATTTTGTAGCAACGGATTCTCATAGATTGGTAGTTTATAAGAGAACAGACATTAAAAATAATGAACCAATGGAGTTCATTATGCCTAAAAAACCACTGAGCATCTTTAAAAATATTCTGACAAGTTCAGATGATGAGGTGGTTATAGAGTTTAATGAAAACATGGCGAAGTTTTCCTTCAAGGAGCATGTGTGGATTTGTCGTTTGATAGATGGAAAATATCCTAACTATAACGCTGTAATTCCTAAGGAAAATCCTAATGTGCTGACTATAAACAGAACACTTCTATTAAGTTCTATCAAAAGGGCTTCTATTTTTGCCAGCAAATCTACCAGTCAGGTGAGATTTAAGTTGTCTGGGAATATTCTTTACCTTCATGCAGAAGATACAGAGTATGCGAATAAAGCAGAAATGCAGATACCATGTGACTACTCAGGAGAGGATATCAATATAGGATATAGTTCAAAATTCCTGACAGAAATGATAGCGGTTCTAGATTCGGAGGATATTATCATGAGAATGTCCCAAGCGAATAGACCAGGGATTGTAGAACCAGCGGACGGACTGGATGAGGAAGAGCAAATACTCATGCTGTCTATGCCAGTAATAGGTTTAAATTAACAAAATGAAAATAAACGAGATGTAGAGTAAAAGACCTTTGCATCTCCTTTTTTAATATTTATATTTCAATGAAGATTTCGAATAATTGGCTTAAAGATTACATTAGTACAGATTTAAATTCAGAAAAAATAGGAACTTACCTCACGGATATAGGTTTGGAAGTAGAGGGAATAGATAAATTTGAAACTATCAAAGGAAGTTTGGAAGGTATCATTGTAGGTAAGGTTTTAACTTGTGAAAAACATCCAAACGCCGATAAACTAAGCAAAACCACTGTAGATGTAGGAAATGCCACAATTCTAAATATCGTCTGTGGAGCTCCTAATGTAGCTGCAGGACAAATCGTTGCGGTGGCTGTGGTAGGGACGACTTTGTTTGATAAAAACGGAGGTTCTTTTACGATTAACAGAACTAAAATCAGAGGTGAGGTTTCGGAAGGGATGATTTGTGCGGAGGATGAGATAGATTTGGGCAACAGCCATGATGGAATTATGGTTTTGGATGAAACTTATGAAGTAGGAAAACCTCTGGCAGATTATTTTGATATTCAGCAAGATGAAGTTTATGAAATAGGGCTGACACCTAATAGAACCGATGCAATTTCGCACTATGGTGTAGCGAGAGATTTACACGCATTTTTGACTTGTAATGGAATTGATTCTAAACTTGTTAAAATGGAAACTTACGCCGCTGAATCAGAAGGAGAACATAATTTTTCTGTTGAAGTAGAAAACAATGATTTGGCGCCGAGATACATTGGTGCTGTTTTGAAAAATATAAAAGTAGGAGAATCTCCGGAATGGCTGAAAAACAGGTTGAAAGCGATAGGTCTTTCACCAATAAATAATGTGGTGGATGTTACCAACTACATTCTTCATGCTTATGGACAGCCGCTTCATGCTTTTGATTTAGATAAAATAGGAGGAAATAAAATAACAGTAGGAAACAGCCCAAAAGGAACGAAATTCACCACGCTAGACGGAGTGGAGAGAACGCTGAACGGAGAGGAAATCATGATAAAAGATGGAAATCAGAAACCGCTTTGTATTGCTGGGGTTTTTGGTGGGCTGGACAGCGGAGTATCCGAGCAGACACAATCTATTTTCTTGGAAAGTGCTTACTTTAATCCTGTTGCTGTTCGTAAAGGAGCTAAATTCCACGGACTGAATACCGATGCTTCTTTCCGTTTTGAGAGAGGAGTAGACCCGAACAATACTAAAACTACTATTTCCTTGGCAGTGAAGTTGTTACAGGAATTGACAGGAGCGACATTGGTAGGGGATTATATAGAGCATTACCCTGAAAAAATAAAACCTCATAATGTGATTTTTAGATATTCTAAATTGGATCAAATTTTAGGAATAAAAATCCATAGAGGAAAAGTTAAAGAAATTTTGAAATCATTGGAAATAGAACCTCTTAACGAAATTGCTGATGGGCTAGAACTTTTAGTGCCGAATTACAGAGCTGATGTTACCAGAGAAATAGATGTGATAGAGGAAATCCTTAGAATTTATGGATATAATAAGATAGATGCACCACAGAAAATTTCTTTTACTCCAGTGAAATTGAGTTTTGATGACCAAGATGGATTAGAAAACGAGTGGGCAAGGGCGCTTCAGGCGAATGGATTTTATGAAGTGATGAATAATTCCCTTACTTCGGTGGAAGATGAAACGGATGCAGTGAAGTTGCTAAATCCATTGAGCAATGATTTGGCATTTATGAGAAAATCTTTGCTGGAAGGGCTTTTGGAAAATGCTGTTTATAATATCAACAGAAAAAATGCGGATATTAAGTTTTTCGAGTTAGGAAAAATTTATCATAAAAAGGAAAAATACGAGGAGAGAAAACAGCTGGCGATTTTAGTTTCGGGAAGAAATCATTCTGAAAACTGGCTTCTTCCGAAAGGAAACACAAGTTTTTATCATCTAAAAGCGTATGTTTCTCTTGTTTTAAGTAAGTTGAATTTTGATATTGTTGAAAAGCCATTGCAGGATGGTCGTTTCTCGGATGCGATAGAATTTTCAGTTGAAGGAAAAACGGTTGCAAGGCTCGGAAAAGTAAGTCCAAAAATGCTGAAAAAATTTGACATGGAACAAGAGGCTTTCTATGCAGAAATAGAACTTGAAGAATGTCAAAATCTTCGTAATACAGAGAATTTGCGTTTCAAAGATATTCCTAAATTTAACAAAACTAGAAGGGATTTGGCGCTGTTAGTAGATAAGTCTGTGCTATACACACAGCTTTATAATGCTGCTAAAAACAACAAGTCTCCATTCTTGAAGAGCATCAATTTGTTTGATGTGTATGAAGGCAAAAATCTTCCAGAGGATAAGAAATCTTATGCGTTGAGTTTTGAACTTCTTAACGAAGAAAAAACGATGGAGGAGAAGGAGATAGCGCAAGTGATGGATTCTTTGGTAAATGTTTTCAAGAAACAGTTTAATGCGGAACTCCGCTCATAAATACACAAATTATGAAAAAAATAATTTCACTAACAGCTGTGCTTGTCTTGTCATTATCTTGTTCCAATGCGTCTGTTGCAGGGAAAAAAGAAAGTGTACAGTTGAACAATACTAGTTGGATTTTGGAGGATAATTCACGAACAGAATCGAGAATTACTTTAGAAATTTCAAAGGGCAGAGTATCAGGTTTTTCTGGGTGTAATAATTATTTTTCGGAATTAACCACAAATTCAAAAGATACTTTCCAAGTAAAAAGTATAGGAGCGACACGAAAACTTTGTGATAATATTTCTGTGGAAGAAGATTATCTAAATTTACTTGAAAAAGTGAATAAATATGTAATCAGCGAAACCTCTTTGGAGTTGTATAAAGACAATGTTTTGTTATTGAAATTTAAAAGAAAGTAACTTTTTTTGATAGATAATTTTGTTGTTTTAGAAAAAAAAAGTACTTTTGCAAACCTATTATGGACAAATATAGAAACTATGACATCAGTTTTTCTGGTCTAAAGCAAGGAAAACATGAGTTTGAGTTCTGTGTTGATCAGCAGTTCTTTGATTTATTTGAGGCTGAAGAAGAATTTGAAAATGCCAAAATAGTTAGTAAAGTTTTACTTGAAAAACATTCTACTTTTTTGGATTTTGTAATTTCTGTTTCGGGAACAGTGGATTTGACTTGTGATGTCAGCAATGAAAAATTCCAATATCTAGTAAATAATGAAATAAAATTCTTAGTAAAGTTTGGAGAAGAATATGATGATAGTAATGAAGAGATCATTACAATTCCTCATCACTATAGTGAATTTAATATTGCTCAGTTTATCTACGAAGCGGTGGTTCTTGCTATTCCTATGAAGAAAGTTTCTCCTGCCGCATTAGAAAACGAAGAATTTCAGAGTTTACTAGATAAATTCAGTCCTAAAATAAATGAAGAAAAAGCCGATGATGAAGACATAGATCCAAGATGGGAAGCGTTGAATAAATTGAGAAAATAAAAGTTAATATAAAAAGCTAAAAATTATTAGAAATGGCACATCCTAAAAGAAGACAGTCATCTACAAGAAGAGATAAAAGAAGAACTCACTATAAAGCAGTAGTTCCTCAATTGGCAAAAGATGCTACAACAGGTGAATTGCACCTATATCACAGAGCTCACTGGCATGAAGGAAAACTTTACTACAGAGGTAAAGTAGTTCTTGAAAAAGAAGTAGAATCTGCAGAATAACGATAGATTTTTGGTAAAATCTCCAAAAATCACGGTAGAAATATAGAACCATTCTTTTTTACAAAAGTGAATGGTTTTTTGTGTTTATTTACTATATTTGGACAATAAAATTATTTTTTATGGATATTAAAGACTTACAAAACCTTATTAAATTTGTTTCAAAGGCTGATGTAGCTGGAGTAAAATACAAAACTAAGGATTTTGAAATTAATATTACCAATCATACATTTGGTACGGTGGTGACAACGCCACAGATGACACAAGTTCAACCAGTGGTAAATGCAGCTCCTGTTGCACAGCCAGAGCAGGAATCTTCTGCAAACTCAGCAGAATCTGCAGAAAATGGTAAATATATTACAATAAAATCTCCTATCATTGGTACTTTCTATAGAAAACCAGCTCCAGACAAAGATCCTTTCGTGAGTGTAGGAAGCGAAATCACAGAAGGAACAGTAGTTTGTGTGGTAGAAGCTATGAAGTTATTCAATCAGATAGAGTCTGAAGTGAGTGGGAAAATTGTGAAAATTTTGGTGGATGATGCCTCTCCTGTAGAGTACGACCAGCCATTATTCTTAGTAGACCCATCATAAATTACTCTATTTATTGTAATTGATAAACAGAAAAACAATGTTTAAAAAGATATTAATTGCCAATCGTGGAGAGATTGCGATGAGAATTCTCAGAACTTGTAAAGAGATGGGAATCAAAACAGTAGCAGTCTACTCAATCGCGGATAAAGACAGTCTGCATGTAAGATTTGCGGATGAAGCGGTATGTATAGGTCCTGCGGCGAGTAAGGATTCTTATCTGAAAATTCCTAACATCATTGCAGCTGCAGAAATCACAAATGCAGATGCTATTCACCCAGGGTATGGATTTTTGGCTGAAAATGCCAATTTTTCTAGAATTTGTCAGAAAAATGGAATCAAATTCATCGGTGCTACACCAGAGCAAATAGAAAAAATGGGAGACAAAGCCACTGCGAAAGCAACAATGAAAGCGGCTGGAATCCCTTGTGTTCCTGGGTCTGATGGACTTGTAGAGTCTCTAGAAGAAGCTGAAAAAATAGCTGAAGAAATCGGCTATCCTGTAATGATAAAAGCTACCGCAGGTGGTGGTGGTAAAGGAATGCGTGCCATCTGGAGCAAAGAAGAGCTTAGAGAAAGCTGGGATTCTACTATTCAAGAGGCTTTAGCGGCTTTTGGTAATGGTGGAATGTACATGGAAAAACTGATAGAAGAGCCGAGACACATAGAATTCCAAATTGCTGGAGATAGATATGGAAAGGCTTGTCATTTATCGGAAAGAGACTGCTCTATCCAGAGAAGAAATCAAAAATTGATAGAAGAAACGCCGTCTCCTTTTATGACGGAAGAACTTCGTGAAAAAATGGGAAATGCCGCTGTGAAAGCAGCTGAATATATAGGATATGAAGGCGTAGGAACGATAGAATTTTTGGTTGATAAACACAGAAATTTCTATTTCATGGAGATGAACACTCGTATTCAGGTGGAACACCCTATTACAGAGCAGGTTATAGATTATGACCTTATCCGTGAGCAGATTTTATTAGCAGCAGGAGAAAAAATTCTTGGAAAAAACTATTATCCAAAATTATATTCTATAGAATGTAGAATCAATGCGGAAGATCCGTATTCTGATTTTAGACCTGCACCTGGTAAAATCACTCAGCTTAATATCCCTGGTGGACATGGTGTGAGAGTGGATACGCATGTGTATGCTGGTTATACAATCCCACCAAACTATGATTCTATGATAGCTAAGCTCATCATCACAGCACAGACCAGAGAGGAGGCTATTGCTAAAATGAAAAGGTCTTTGGAAGAGTTTTATATAGAAGGAGTGAAAACTACTATTCCTTTCCATAGACAACTGATGGACAATCCTGATTTCCTAGCTGGAAACTACACAACCAAGTTCATGGAGACTTTTGTGATGGATAAAGATTATGAATTTCACTAAATAAAAAGAAACACTACTAAAAATTTAGTAGTGTTTTTATTTTTACTTTACTTACTTTACGCCTAATTTTCCAAGTAAGATAAAGAGCACAGCGATTACTAAATAGGACAATCCGTTAGGAGAAGAAAGTGTCCCTGCTAAAACCACACATGTCCCTATCAGAGCAAAAAACAGCATGGTGTATTTCAGTGGTTTGTTTTTTAGTAAATGTTCTCTAAATAATTTAAAAAGCCCTAAATACAAACAAAAATTAACCACATAAATAAACAGAATAGGGATGGCTGATATGTCGTAATTTAGTTCTTTTAGGAATGGATTGGTATTAGATAAATAAAAAATAAAAAGATAAATGCTCATCAGCCCGAAGCCTACCAAAGCGCTATTTACGGGCATTCCAGTCCTCTTGCTGATATTACCCAGATTCAGGAATTTTTTAGAATACTCCAGATTGTAGAACTGGTAAGGAGCGCGGGTATTTGCAAGAACAAGACCATTGCAAGTTCCTAATACAGAGATGATTATAAATAGCTGTATGGCTATCGCACCTGCTTCAGAGGAAATTTTTCTTGAAAATTCTATGATGTAGGTGTCGCCCAGCTGCCGTATTTCATCACTGCTCATTTTGGAGACAATTCCTAAATAATAAAAAACATAAACCACCAAGACTATCAAAGTTCCTGATATTAAGGCTTTTGGGAGGTTTTTCTGTGAGTCTTTGATTTCTCCAGAAATTTGCATCGCGATATACCACCCATCCATAGAAAAGGCGATAGGAATGAAACTTGCTCCCACTAAAAGCCAAAAGTTAGTTTCGTTAGAAGAAACCATCGCTTGATTTTCAGCTTGATTCAGCATTTCTGCATCATTTCCTACAAGGCTCACAATTCCAATAGCCGCAATGAAAATGAGCGGAAACAGCTTTAACACCGCGGTTAATTGTAGAAAAAAACCACTAGATTTTGGTCTGAAAATATTAAGTAATAAAAATATGACTCCATTGCACCAGCCTATCAGTGAATAGTGCAGGAAATTAGGTTCAAAATGGATAAACTCCGCAAGGAAATGAGAAATGTAAATACCTGATACCGTTAGTAAAACTCCCGCCAGCAAAGGCAAAAACATAATGAAATAAACCCAGCCCACATAAGCTGCGGCTCTTTTCCCATAGCGAAATTCCACATAATGCAGGAGTCCGCCTTCCTTTGGAGAGAAAATGGCGTAATTGGCCATAGATGCCGCAGAAAAAACCACACTGATTCCCACGATGATAAAGCCCATCACACCTGCATAAACATTGCCATTGGTGGAGGCTAAAACATCATCTACTTTGAAGAAAATACCAGAACCTATCATCTGTCCAACAACCATGGATACCGCCATGAACAGTCCGTATCTTACCTCTAATTTCTGTCCCATTGTTTGATTTTAGTCGTTTAGGGCAACAAATATAAGGTTAAATTGAACAAGTAGTGGCAAAAAAATTAGTGCTTTAAAATTTTTTTGTAAAGGTTGAGATAATTTTGAGCCATTTTTTTATATTCAAACTGAGATGCCCATTTTTTAATTTTTTGGCTGTTTTCTATGGGAGAATTATTAAATTCTATCATCTCTTTTTGATAAGTTTCTGCCATCTGCTTTGGTTCAAGGTTATCAAAATAAAAAGCCACATTTCCTCCAATTTCAGGAAGGCTAGTGTATTTACTTAGGAATACGGGCTTTCCAAAAGCCATTGCTTCAATAGGAGGAATTCCAAAACCTTCTGCAATAGAAGGATGACACATTGCCTGACAATTTTGTATTAGTGCGTATTTTTCTTCTTCACTGATATTTTTCAAAAAATGAACTCGGTTTTGCAGATTTAGTTTTTCAACTGTATCCCTTACTTCGGTGGCATAAGGCTCTTTTTCGCCAGAGGATACCAAAACCAAATCTTCGCTAATATAAGGAAGCATCTCTACGAGTTTTTTCTGATTCTTTTTAGCAAATAGAACGCCTATATTGAGAATATATTTTTTTTGTTTTAAAAACTCATATTTCCCAAAAGAATAGTCCTTTTGTTCAGGAAAATCAATTCCATTATGAATAACAAAAATTTCTTTGATATTATCTAATGCAAGAATATTTTTGTTTTTCAACACACCTTCTTTCACAAAATCAGAAATACATACTAAATAATCCGTGTTTTTTAGATTATTATTTACTTTTTTGAGCATTTTATTTCTTTTGCTGGTACTCAAATCTTCATATAGAAAATTCAAATCATGAAGCGTAAGAATTTTGATGGATTTTTTATACTTTTTATGAAAATAAGATGAAAGCTGGTGGCTTGTGTGTACAATATCAAATTTTGAGCTGAAATTCTCATAAAATTTATGCCATCTTTTCCATTCAACGATAGGTAGAGATGTTTCTATTTTTTGTAATTCTGTTTTAGTTCCAAAATAGTTGAACATATATTCAGAATCAAGTGTCTGCAATCCTTTTGCTAAGTTTCGGAAAACATTAGCAATCCCTGAATTAGGATAACGAAGGCGCTCTAAGTCTATAAGGATTTTTTTCATTTTGTTAAGAAAATATTATCTAATACTTTTTTCTCTTTTTCGAAAGAATGATTTTCCAAGAAATATTTCTCAGCTTCTTTTTTCTTTTCTATATAAAAAGATTTATCGTGTAAGAGTTTTAGAATTGCTTCTGCAAAATCTTTACCTGTATTTTCTACGATACAGCCATTTAAGGTTTTGTTAAGAAGTCCATCAACTCCTCTACGGTTGGTTACTACAGGTAATGAATGAGACAAAGCTTCCAAAACTTTTATTTTAATTCCTGTTCCTGAAAGCATAGGGCAAATAGCGATTTTGGCGTTTTGGTAAAAATCTTCTATATCTTCTACCATACCATGTTTTACGAAGTTAGGATGATCAGGAACCACCTTACAAATTTTACCTATAATATGCACTTTAGTATCTTCTAAGAAAGGCACCACTTCTTTCTCAAACCACTTGATACCCACTACATTATGAGGGTTTAGACTCCCTACGAAAATTAATTCATACTTATAATTTTCTTTATATTCTGTAGGGCAGAAAGGAAAAGATATAGGAATAAGTGTGATTTTTTTATCTGTAAACTGCCCAAAAATATACTCCTCTTCCACAGAATAAGTCCAAATTTCATCGAACTTTTTAAGAATATTAATTTCACTCTGGAATAGTTTTCCTATTTTTCCTATTTTATCCCTGCTTTGCGCTGTAATGAAATCGTGGGTATCTACAATTAGATAGGGTTTAGTTTTAATATTACTTACCACTTTTGCCCAAGAAGCGTAACTGATAATTACTTTATCATAGTTTCCTTTGTCTATAAAGTTTGAAACCTTTTTGTTAAGCATTGGATTAGTAATATCCACGCTTGTTCCTTTTATCAGTTTTGGGAAAAGATTTAATAGTTTATATTCAAAAAATTGTTTAATTTTATTGGTTTTACTTCCTTTTCTGTTGATTAAATGTAATTTTACATTAGGATGTTTTTTTAGAAATTTAGCCTTATTCTCTTCGTCCCAATCTCCCCAATCTCCAATAGAAAGAAAATCAACTTCATACATATCAGATAAAGACTCCAGATAATTTAGCATTTGTGTACACCGTGTCAGGTTTCCTGCTTTGCCAGAAGATGGGTTATCTGGCATAAAGTATAATATTCTTTTTCTCATTTGCTTTATCTATGTTAAAAAAATTTATTATACCATTTTTTTCTTTTTAATTTCCAATTGGATTGTTTGACAATTCCTAAATAATTTTCCTTGATGCTATCTTCTGTGTGTCCTTGCTTCATAAAATCTGTGTATTGTTTTTCATAATGAAAAACCTTAAATAAAGGCTCTATAGGATAGATAGGAATAGTTTTGTCTTTTAATAGCCATTCTCCATACCAAGAGAACTCACTTGGGCATTGGTGAATAATTGTAGAGAAGTCCATCTTGTTTAGATTCAGATAATTATCCTCTAAAGATTTCCATACTTTATTAGACCATATTACAGGAGAAGGCCCAAAATCATAAAAAACTCCTTTTCTTTGGAGTTTGTCCATAATGAAGGAACGGTCTTTTTCAAACTCATTCTTAGGATTATATCCTATAGAACCATTATTGATACTACTCCAAGAAAATAAATCTTTCTGTTGATGCATTACTGTATAGGGCGTTTCAGAGTCAAACATAAAATCATTTACTCCAAAATTTCTTATAAAATAAGAATCTGAATCTATACAAACATAATTTTCACAAAAATCCAGTTTGTGTAATTGAGATTTAATTATTTGTTGATATCTCCAAGGGTCTTTTTCTTTACAATCTACAATTTGACTATCTTTTATAAGATTTTCATTAGGGAATTTAGTTCTGAAAAAATCGAAATCTACATCATTTACAGAAATTAATAAAGGTATTTTATCTACATTATATCTGTGTATAGAATCTATTAACAAAGCAACTCTGTCATAGTCTTTTTTATATGTTTTTATGAATAAAACTATCTTTTCCATAATTATGAAGAAAATTTGATTTTTGTTGTTAATCCGTTATATACAGCTTTAAGCATCAATATAAAGAAGTTTAGTCGTTTAGAAAATGAAGCAGAATTATTATATTTCTTACAAAAAATTCCTTTAAAAGATTGTGTTAATGTTTTCTTTATCATAACATGATAATCAATATGATACATTCTAAAAAACAAAATTCTATTTCGTGATATATAATATTGATAAAAATCTCCTTTATCACTCATCTGGTGATATGCTTTACAACTTGTAAGTACTCCTAATTTTAAATCTTTATGCTTTTTTAATCTATAGCACCATTCTGCCTCTTCATAATACATAAAAAAATCTTCTCTCATCCATCCAATGATATCTAGAGTACTTTTCTTAAACATCATCACACTACCTGTTACATAATCTATATTTGTATTCAGTGATTCTAAATTTCCCTTTTCTACCTGATTATAATTTATATGATGATCCCACAATCTATTAGGGGTCAATATCCCACCATCAGAATAAATCAAATTCCTTTTAAATTTATCACAAATGCGAGGACCTATAATCTGTAATTCAGATTTAGTCATCAAGGTATTATATAATTTCTCTATGGTATCCTTACTAATTTCAATATCAGGATTCAAAATTAGAAAAGTCGTTCTACCATCTTCTATTGCTTTCTTTATTCCGATGTTGTTCCCTTGTGCATATCCTCCATTTATAGGGTTTGCAATAAATTTTACTTCATTTTTCAGGCAATATTCCTCAACTTCCTTTCCATCATTAGAAGCATTGTCTATCAGATAAAAACATAAATTAGGAATCCTCTCTTCTCTGAGAGAGGAAACCTGCCTAAAAACCTCTTTTGCTGAATTATAGTTTAAGGATATGATTGCTAAATCATCCCAAATAGTTGCAGAATTGTCCATATCCTTAAATAATTATTTTAATTAAGACTTTGTTATTTCCTTTCTCTAGAATAATCATCTTCTATTCTTACAATATCATCCTCCCCAAAATAAGTTCCTGTCTGAACTTCTATGAAAACCAAAAGTTCTGAACTTCTGTTTTCTATTCTGTGTTTTGCTCCCAGTGGGATGAAGATGCTTTCTCCGTATTTTACTACATGTTCCACTCCGTCTAGTACAACCACAGCCTCGCCCTGAACCACTGTCCAGAACTCCTGTCTATGATGATGGTACTGATAAGACAAACGATGTCCTGTGTTTACTTCTATTCTTTTTAGTTTGTAGTTTTCCTCATCCTCAAGGACATAATATTTTCCCCAAGGTCTTTCTCCAATCTCTAACATATTTCTAAATTTTTATTGTTAATGTAATTATTTTTTGTCAAATTTAATAAAAATTTATTCTTTTAGAACTCAATTTTTAGCAATATCCTCAAGAATAAAGGAATAATTCTTGAATTTTTCGGTTGAAATGTAAAATCTGTTCATAACTTTATTTTTTTTAATGATGTGTTATTACCTAATTTTGTACTGCCTACACTTTATTTTGTATTGCCTGAAAACAATATTAGGTTGCCTGTGATTGATATTGGATTGTATAATTACATCATACCAAATATTTTTTTAAAAAGAACTTACTATCTTCAAATGTATGAAAGTTGTTTTCATCATATTTGATAGATTTTTGTTTTTGCTTGGGTTTCTTTTTATATTCTCGTATGGATATTTTTCTTATCTTGGGAGAAATATCTTGTTTATAAACTCTATTTACTGTACTGATAACAAACTCTACAAAATATTTTCCTGCTTCTAATTGTTCTGTAACCTTATCTCTACCCTTTTTTAACTCAATCAATAAAACAAATAAAGTTCCTTTTAGTTCTGAAAAAATAATATAGTCACAAAATGAGCAAACTCTAGCCTGCTTATTATTGAAAAAAGGAAACACTCCTCTAGGGAATTCCTTTTTATCAAGTTTTTTATCTATTTTGAAAGATAGAAACTTTTGATTCTCTGCAATAAAATTTACTGACATTCCTGCTTGTTTCTCTTCCAAAGTTGTAGTTGTATTATTCTTAAAAAAATCATCAAGAATATTTGAAATCATCTCCAATTTATTCATCTTCTTCATCTGTATATTTTAATTTATAAAATAGTTGTTCTGCTATATCATTTTGAATATTTATGACTTCATCTATTGAAGGCACTTCAAATCCTGTTTCATCTATTGGTAAAGTTTCAACTGTAACTTGTTTATTCCCTTTTTTCTTATCAGGATAATTGAAATAAAGAACCTCCATATCTTCTTGTTTTATATATTCATCCTTTGAGTATCCAAATCTTTCTGCTTCTTTTTCTAACCTATTATCTGACAGCATTACAAGATTATTGAATTCTCTAATAATATAATCACTATGAGTACTAATTATAAACCTAAAACCTTTATTAATTAACTTTGCAAATAATCTTGTTAATATAATTTGATTGTCAGGATGTAAATTAATTTCAGGTTCATCTATTATTATTAAATCATTAGGTTCAGCAATATACTTTAAATAAACAACTAAACTTGAAAGAGACTTAACTATAGATGCTGTCATATGAATAGGTAATGATTTTTTAGGAGACTTGTTAGGCTTAAACTTAATTTCTCCATCATTATCTATTTCTAATTTTCCATTCAATAATGAGTTTTCTATTTCTTCAGCAAAATCAAAAAAAGGACTTTTACTTTTCTTTTTCTCTGCTAAATCATCAGCAATAAGTAATCCATCCTTTATAGGAAGAGGGTATCTTTTAGTGTTACTTAATAGCATATCTATAACTGTTTCCTTTTTTTTCTTACTTGTCATTGCGTGAAAATAATCCACAGCCTCTTGTTTCCTTATAGAAAGCTCTTTACTAAATGTATAAATTGAATTTCTTTCTACAGGTAATATAAAAGTAGAACTTATGGGATATTTAGCTAATATAGGAACTAATTTAAGATATAAGAAAAAGTGAAGTCTTTCTATATCAGTTTCAGAAATTGAGCTATCTAACAACTCTAAAGTTAAATATTCAGTTTGTTCTTCCTTTGATACTTTTATCGCTATTTTTTCTAATGTATTAATTAACTCAAATTTAGATCTAATAATATAATCATTTAGACTATCATTATTCTCTACAAAACTTAAATTTACTTCTCCTAGATTTTGTTTTACGGAATCTGTTCCTATTCCAAATAACTTATCTAATTTTTTTATAAAAGATGAATTTATTTCTTTTCTATACTGATTAATTTCATCAAAATTTAATTTATACTGAACTCTTTTATTTTTTACTAATTCTCCAACTAAATTATCATTTTTTTTATTAAATCCGATATAAAGTTCTGGTCTAAAAATACTATATATAGCATAAGCTATATATGTTTTCCCTGTTCCATTAGGACCACAAAAAAGATTAAGCTTTTTTGATATATCAATAGTTGCACTCTTTACTGCTCCTAGGTTTTTAATTTCTATTTTCATTATGATTAATTTTTTATTTCATAGAATAACTCGTTCCTTCTTTTCCGTCTTTTAGCTGGATGCCGATTGCGGATAATTCATCTCGGATTTTGTCCGAAAGCGCCCAGTCTTTGTTGGCACGAGCTTCCATTCTCATATTGATAAGGAGCTGAACCACACCATCGAGCTTGTCGTTATTTCCTGCCGCCTGTTCTTCATTTCGTAAGCCCAAAACATCGAAAATAAACGCGTTCATCAGTGTTTTCAGTTCACGGAGTTCATCGATGGATATTTTTTCTTCTCCATTTTTCACTTGGAAAATCCATTTCACGGCTTCGAAAAGATGAGCGATAAGTATAGGCGAATTAAAATCATCCAATAGTGCATTGTAGCATTTTTCTCTCCATTCAGATATAGGGAGCGCAGTAGGATGCTCTATTTCGGTATTGATTTCATTTAAAATTTTCAATGCTTCCATAAGCCTGTTAAAGCCTTTTTCGGCAGCGAGCATCGCTTCATTAGAGATGTCAAGTACACTGCGATAGTGCGCTTGCATAAAGCAGAAACGAATCACCGCAGGCGCAAAAGCTTTCTCAAAGAAAGTATTATCACCATTGATGAGCTGCATCGGTAAAATGTAGTTTCCTGTCGATTTGCTCATTCGTTGTCCGTTCATTGTCAGCATATTAGCGTGCATCCAGTAGCGTACTGGTCTTTCGCCGTGTCCTGCTTTCCCTTGTGCGATTTCGCATTCGTGGTGAGGGAATTTTAAATCCATACCACCTCCGTGGATATCAAACTGATTACCAAGGTATTTGGTGCTCATCACTGTACATTCAAGGTGCCACCCAGGGAAACCGTCTCCCCAAGGAGAAGCCCAGCGCATAATGTGAGCAGGTGAAGCTTTTTTCCATAGTGCAAAGTCCTGAGGATTGCGTTTTTCGCCTTGTCCATCGAGGTCGCGGGTGTTCGCAAAAAGATCTTCTATATTTCTATTGGAGAGTTCACCGTAGTTGAGTCCGCGTTTGTTGTATTCCAGTACATCGAAATACACAGAACCATTGCTCTCATAGGCAAAACCATCGTTCAAGAGTTTTTCTGTGAGCTGGATTTGTTCCAATATATGCCCCGTAGCAGTAGGTTCTATAGTTGGCGGAAGAAGATTGAATATATCCAAAACTTTATGGAAATCAACCGTATATTTTTGTACGATTTCCATAGGTTCTAGCTTTTCTAGGCGGGATTGTTTCACGAAACGGTCGTTGTTCACATCTCCGTCATCGGTAAGGTGTCCTGCATCGGTAATGTTACGGACATAGCGCACTTTGTAGCCCAAAAATTTCAGCGTACGATACACAAAATCAAACGACATAAAGGTACGCACATTTCCCAAATGCACATTGCTGTACACCGTAGGGCCGCAGACATACATTCCTACATTATTCTCGTGCAAAGGCACAAAAACTTCTTTTTCTCCTTTTAAGGAATTGAATATTTTTAGTTGATGATTCATATTATGTTTTATTAAGACTGACAAAGATAATTAAAAAACATTAGACATTTTAAATTAAAGTTTGTTTATTTTGCGGATTATTTATCAAACAAAACAATGGACAAAATACAATTCATTCAGCAGAATATTTCAATTCAAGAAAAACAGATAAATGCCGTTTTGCAGCTGCTTTCGGAGGACTGCACCATTCCCTTTATTGCGCGATATAGAAAAGATAAAACAGGAAACCTCGGTGAGGTGGAAATAGAACAGATTCAGAAACTTAGCAAAAATTTTGATGAAATCCAAAAGAGAAAAGAAAGCGTTCTGAAATCCATAGAAGAGCAGAAAAAACTCACGCTGGAGCTTCGCGCAAAAATAGAGAAAAGCTTTGATTTACAGGAGGTAGAAGACCTGTATCTTCCTTTCAAAAAACGAAGAAAAACCAAAGCTGATGCCGCAAAAGAAAAAGGGTTGGAGCCTTTGGCAAAAATCATCATGGCGCAGAAAAACAGCGGTGACATAGATCAAACGGCGCAGAATTATCTGAATAAAGAAATTTCCAGCGTGGAGGAGGCACTTCAAGGTGCGAGGGACATCATCGCAGAATGGATAAACGAAAATATTTTCATTAGAAAAAATCTTAGAAGAGTTTTTCAGCGAAAAGCTGTGATTTCCAGTAAAGTAGTCAAAACTAAAAAAGAGGAGGAAGAGGCGCAGAAATACGCCCAGTATTTTGACTGGAGCGAACCATTGAATAAAATTCCTTCTCACAGACTTCTGGCGATGCTTCGTGCTGAAAAAGAGGGTTTTATAAAAGTGAGTATGGATATTGATAAAGAAGAAATTCTTGCTTTCATGGAGGGGAGTTTGGTGAAAACAGCTTCGCCTTCGTGTGCAGAGCAGATTACCCTTGCGGCTCAGGACGCTTACAAAAGACTTTTGGAGCCGTCTATTTCAAATGAAATTTTGCAGGAAGCCAAGATTAAAGCCGATGAAAAGGCGATTTCTATCTTTTCTGAGAATTTAACACAGCTGCTTTTGGCTCCGCCTCTCGGCGAGAAGCGAATTTTAGCCATAGACCCAGGGTATAGAACGGGCTGTAAGGTGGTTTGTCTTGATGAAAAAGGCGATTTGCTTCATAATGAGACCATTTATCCACACGCTCCACAGAAAGAAACTGCAGTTGCGATGAAAAAAATCCGCTCTATGGTGGAGGCTTACCATATTGAGGCGATTTCTATCGGAAACGGAACAGCCTCTCGTGAAACCGAGTTTTTCATTAAGAAAATCGCATTTGACAGACCTTTACAGGTTTTCGTGGTGTCCGAAGCTGGAGCGTCCGTTTATTCCGCAAGTAAAATTGCCCGAGATGAATTTCCTGATTATGACATCACCGTGAGAGGTGCCGTCTCTATCGGAAGGAGGCTGTCTGACCCGCTTGCCGAGTTGGTAAAAATAGACCCAAAGAGCATCGGTGTAGGGCAGTATCAGCACGATGTAGACCAGACTTTATTAAAAGAAGAGTTGGACAGCACAGTTGTAAAATGCGTGAATTCAGTAGGAATTAACATCAATACGGCGAGTAAATCCCTGCTGAGCTATGTCTCTGGTATTGGCGAAAAACTTGCGGAAAATATTGTAGCTTACCGAACTGAAAATGGCGCTTTTGTGGATAGAAATCAGATTAAAAAAGTTCCTCGTCTGGGTGAAAAGGCATTCCAGCAGGCGGCGGCATTTATCCGAATAAAAGATGGCAAAAATCCTTTGGATAATTCCTCCGTGCATCCAGAAGCCTACAAAATCGTAGAAAAAATGGCGAAAGACCTCGGTATCAAAACGAAAGACCTTATCGCTAATGAGGAAAAAATAAAACAAATTGCTCCAGAAAAATACACCACGGAAGACATTGGAATTTTAGGGATAAAAGATATCTTGAAAGAACTTCTAAAACCAGGGCTTGACCCAAGAAAAACGAGCAAAGTCTTTGAATTTGACCCAAATATAAAAACCTTTGAAGACTTGAAAACAGGAATGATACTTCCTGGGATAGTGAGCAATATCACGGCATTTGGGTGTTTTGTAGACATTGGGATAAAAGAAAATGGGCTGGTGCATATTTCCCAGCTGAAAGATGGCTTTGTGAGCGACCCTAGCGAGGTGGTAAAACTCCACCAGCAGGTAAAAGTGAAAATAATAGAAATAGACACGGAAAGAAAGAGAATAGCTCTGTCAATGGTGATTTAGGGAAGAACTATTTTAATATTGTTTTTCACTAAAAAATAACTACATTTGCAAGAATAAACAAAAGATAAATATGAGTTGTGGAGGATGTAAAAATTCTGGCGATTCTTCCCACAGCTGCTCTACTAACAGCAAAGGAGAGTTTAGTTGTGATATAATAGATACTTGTGAATATAGTTATAAATTAAGTGTTTTTGATTGGCTTGCCAATATAAAATCTCCACTGAATGAGTGTGAGTATGTTGAGGTTAGATTTAAAAATGAAAGAAAAAATTTTTATCATAACATAAATAAACTACCGCTGCATATAGGAAGTATAGTAACAGTAGAGTCCAGCTCAGGATATGATGTCGGAGTGGTGAGTCTCACAGGTGAACTAGTGAGGATACAGATGAAAAAGAAAAATTTTGGAGAAGAACAGGCCTCCAAAATAATCCGTATAGCTACAAAAAAAGATGTAGAAATATGGCAAAATTCTAGAAAAAAAGAAGAAGAAGTAAAGAAAGAAGCGAGAAAAATCGCCTTGAATCTAAATCTTGAAATGAAAATTTCGGATATAGAATACCAAGGAGACGGCTCTAAGATTACTTTTTACTATACAGCAGATGGAAGAGTAGATTTCCGACAGCTGATAAAGGAATATGCGGCTGTTTTTCGTGCTAAAGTAGACATGAAACAGATAGGCTACCGACAGGAAGCGGCTAAACTGGGCGGAATAGGCTCTTGTGGCAGGGAACTCTGCTGTTCTACATGGCTTACGGATTTTCGTTCGGTAAATACTAATGCAGCGAGATACCAGCAGTTGAGCATAAACCCGTTGAAACTTGCAGGGCAGTGCGGTAAGCTCAAATGCTGTCTGAATTTTGAACTAGACAGCTACATGGATGCACTCAGCCATTTCCCTTCTTCCAGCACGGTTTTGGATACAGAAAAAGGAAAGGCTTTCTGCATTAAAATAGATGTTTTCAAAAAGAGAATGTGGTTCGCTTATGTGGATAATTCTATCCTTTGGTATGACCTAGATATCCAAGAAGTGAAGGAGATGATTTCCATGAACAAAAAAGGAAACAAAATCCCGCCATTAGAGGAATATAAAACCCAAGAATTGTCCGCTCCTACGAAGGAAATAGATTTGATTCAGGAGAATAACATAGACCGTTTCGAGAAGAAAAAATCAAACAAAAAACCTAAAAACAAGGAAAAGAAAAACACTTCTCCAAAGGAAGAAAAAAACAATAATAATGCTCCGAAACAGAATAATTCAGAGCAACAAAAACCAAACAATAAAAAGAATAATAAAAAAAGAAATAACCCGAAAAAAAATAATAATGATGGGTAAAAAGATATGGCTATTCGCAGCATTGTGGTTTATTTCCATAGGTTGTTCTAGCGAGGGAGAAATCTATATGACAGAGGTGAATAACCTCTGGGGGAAGAATGATGCTAAAAAAATAGAGTTCGAAATCAAAGATTCTGAGTTTCCAAAAAACCTTATATTTGTTGTAAGGAATAATAATGAATATCCTTACAATAACTTGTTTCTAATCTCTACTATCAAAGGAGAAAAGAATAAAGTTTTGAAAACAGATACGCTTCAGTATATTTTAGCAAAACCAAATGGAGAATGGTACGGAAGTGGTATAGGAGATGTTAAGGAAATTCTAGTTCAGTATAAAAATGAATACAAATTCCCAGCAAACGGTAAATATAAAGTGGAACTAAAACACGGGATGAGAACCGACCAGCTGAAAGGAATAGAGGATATAGGCATTAAAATAGAAAATATAAAAACAACAACTCCGTAATAAACATGGAAAACGAAAAAAAACTTCCCACAAAAAAGAAAAAATCTTATGTAGGAAGATGGATTAAGTTGATTTGGTTAGGATTTATAGGAACAGTAGTAGCCATAGTAGCTTTGTTCTTTTCTATATCACAGGGTTTTCTTGGGGAGATGCCCGATATGAAGGATATAGAAAATCCAGATATCTATGTAGCATCAGAGATTATTTCTTCTGATGGAGTGGTTTTGGGTAAATTTGAGAAAGAAAAAACCCAGCCAGTTACTTATAATCAGCTTCCACCGTATTTGGTTTATGCTCTTTATGCGAAGGAAGATGAGCGTTTCAAAGAGCATTCTGGGATAGACCTAAAATCCATAGTGAGAGCAGTCTATTTCCGAGGTGAAAGAGGGGGAGGTTCCACCATTACCCAGCAGTTAGCCAAGCTTTTATTTACAAAATCTGCAGCACAAAGTAAAAGAGAGAGAGTCTTTCAAAAGCTGAAAGAATGGTCTGTGGCGGTAAGTTTGGAGAAAAGATATACCAAAGAGGAGATTATTACTTTGTATTTCAATAAGTTTGATTTCCTTTATAATGCCAATGGGATAGAGATGGCATCAAAGGTTTATTTCAATAAAAAAACCAAAGACCTTACTCTTTCCGAAGCGGCTACATTTGTAGCGATGCTGGAAAACCCAGTGAAAAACAATCCGCTTAGAAATTTGGAAAGAGCGACAGAGAGAAGAAATGTCGTTCTGAAACAAATGCTCGAAACTAAATACATAGACCAAGCAACCTATGACAAGGCTGTACAAGAGCCAATAAAAACTGATTATCAAAACATTAAAGGAATAGACCAGGGCTATTCTGCATATTACAAACATTATCTTCGTCAGGAAATTTCTACATATCTCAAAGATTATGAAAAGAAAACAGGAAAAGAACTGAACATATATAGAGATGGACTAAAGATATATGTTACCGTTGATTCCAAAATGCAGAAATACGCCGAAGAAGCGATAAAAGAACACTTAACCAATCTGCAGAAAAGTTTTGATAACGAACAAAAAAACAATAGAAAGCGACCGTTTTATCATATTTCCGACCAACAGGTAAATGATATTATGATGGCTTCTGTGAAGAGAACAGGAAGATATAAACAACTTGCAGAGGCTGGTATATCAGAGGATTCTATCCTTATGGAGTTTAAGAAACCTGTGAAAACTTCTATCTTTACTTGGGAAGGGGAGCAGGATGTGGAGATGTCTCCATGGGATTCTATCCGTTATCATAAGCAGATTGCGCAGGCAGGACTTATGGCTATGGAACCTACGACAGGAGATATCAAGGCTTGGGTCGGAGGGATTAACTGGGAGCATTTCCAGTATGACCATGTGAAACAAGGGAAAAGGCAGGTAGGTTCTACCTTTAAGCCTTTTGTGTATGCTACAGCGATTATAAATTTAGGAATGACACCATGTACACCTATTTCTAATGCATCTTACAGCAGAGGTTCTTGGCATGTAAAAGGTTCTGGCGGTATGCTTAGAATGAAAGATGGTCTTGCTCATTCCAAAAACCCGATAGCAGTCCGTTTGATGGAAGCGGCAGGTCCTAAAAATGTAATCCAATTAGCTAGAGATTTGGGGGTTACAGGCGAGATGACTCCTGATTTAGCGACAGCTTTGGGGTCTTCAGATATTACGATTTATGAGATGCTTGGGGCTTATAGTACCTTTGCTAACTATGGGAATTATATAAAACCAGAGATGATTTGGCGTATTGAGGATGCCAACGGAAGGGTTATCAAGGAAGTAACAACAGAGGTCAGAGAGGTGATGAACCCTATACATGCCTATAGTATGATAGATATGATGAAAGGAGTAGCCAGCTATGGAACGGCATCTAGACAGCTTAGAAGCATGGGTATCAATGCAGAAATTGCTGGTAAAACAGGGACTACGCAGAAAAACTCAGATGGTTGGTTCATAGGGATAACTCCTAAATTAGCCACAGGTGTTTGGGTAGGCTGGGAAGATAGAGCAACTCACTTCTGGAGTACAGGAGAAGGACAGGGGGCAAAAATGGCGCTTCCTATATGGGGGTATTTCATGAAGAGAATTTATGCTGATAAATCATTGAAAATCACACAAGAAGATAAGTTTGAAAAACCATCCGACTGGAAAGGAGATTGTTCTGATTTGCAGGGACTTGGAGGCTATGGAGACGAAGGAGGACTGCAGACAATAGATGAAATACAAAATCCTGATAGAGGAAAAGATAAATCAAAATCAAACCAAAATAGGGAAGAGGATATTGACAGCAGGATAAACCAAGGGGATGATATAGATTTTAATCAATAAAAAATTAAAATAGAAATGACAGACTTCTCAGATATAGAAGATGATTTTTTTACAGGCAAGGAACATACGCCTCTTCATAAAGATGCTTTTCTGCTTTCTCCTGATGAAAAGATAGAAAAGATAGAAAAACTTTTTGGGGAGATTATGCACACCCTTGGGCTGGATATGACGGATGATAGCCTAAAAGACTCTCCTAAAAGAGTTGCAAAAATGTATGTGAATGAGATTTTCGGCGGGCTTCTTCCTGAAAACAAACCAGGGATTTCTACATTTAAAAATCAATACAGATACCGCCAGATGCTTGTAGAAAAAGATATCACGGTATATTCTTTCTGCGAACATCACTTTTTGCCCATCATCGGGAGAGCTCATGTAGCCTATATTTCTAATGGAGAGGTTATAGGATTGTCTAAAATCAATAGGATTGTGAATTACTATGCTAGCCGTCCACAGGTTCAGGAGCGATTGACAATGCAGATTGTCCAAGCGATGAAAGAGGCTCTTGGAACAGAAGATGTGGCCTGTATCATAGATGCTAAACATCTTTGTGTAAACTGTAGAGGGATAAAAGACACCGCGAGCAGCACTATCACGGCTGAACTCAGCGGATTATTTAGAAAAAATCCTACAACACGAAAAGAATTCCTGCACTATGTGGGAAGCCATACGAAACTTGACTAAAATTAAAATACGAAAATGAATATAGAACTTCAACAAAAACTAAACCTAGCCGTTCAAGCGCAAAAGGAATGGCGAGGAGTGAGTTTTGAGAAAAGACAAGAATTATTAAAGAATTTATCTAAAAATATTCTTGAAAATCATGAGGAATACAGCCAAATGATTACGCGAGAAATGCACAAGCCTATTTCCCAATCAAGAGGAGAGGTGAAGAAATGTGCAATGATGACCGACTACTATGTGGCTGCGGAGAATGTCCTAAAACCAGAGATTGTAGAAACGGAACTTTCTGCAAGTGAAGTTTACTACCAGCCAATGGGAGTTATTCTGGGAATTATGCCATGGAATTTCCCTTTCTGGCAGGCGCTTCGTTTTGCCGTGCCGACTATTTTGGCGGGAAATGTCGTTCTTCTGAAACATGCTTCTATCTGCAAAGGTTCGGGAAGAGCCATAGAAGAACTATTCAAAAAATCAGGCTTTCCAGAAGGGATTTTGCAAAATATAGAGTATTCATATGCTGATATAGAGGAGCTTATAACAAATCCATTAGTGAAAGGAGTGAGCCTTACAGGAAGCGAGACCACAGGAAGAAAAATAGCATCTCTAGCAGGGGCTAATATTAAAAAATCATTGTTGGAATTAGGAGGGAATGATGCTTTTATCGTTTTAGATGATACAGATTTAGATAAAACAGCTAAGCAGGGTGCAGCGGCAAGACTGAGAAACTGCGGTCAGGCATGCACCTCAGCTAAAAGATTTATTATCCAAGAAAGCATCTATGCCGAATTTTTGGAAAAACTAAAAACAGAATACCAAAAATATGAACTAGGTGACCCATTTGATGATAAAACAGAACTAAGTGGGCTGGCTTCAAAATCTTTTGCGGATGAGCTTCAGCAGCAGTATGAAAAGGTATTAGAGCATGGAGCAGAGGTTATAATTCCGCTGGAAAGAGTAGATGATATTTCGTTTAAACCAGGGCTTATCAAAATGAATCTTGACAATCCGATGATTGATGAAGAGCTTTTCGGGCCGTTAGGAATGGTCATTTCAGCAAAAGATGATGAAGAAATCTTGAAAATAGCGAATAATACTAACTTCGGTTTAGGAAATTCCGTTTGGACTTCAAGTAAAGAGAGAGCTTATTTCTTTGCTGAAAATCTAGAATCAGGGACAGTTTCTTTGAACAAGTTGATGACTTCTGACCCTCGTTTCCCATTTGGAGGAACGAAAAATTCTGGATACGGATTGGAACTTTCTTTGAAAACCTTGAAGGAGTTCTGTGTAACCAAGAGTGTTTTCGGTGAAGTGAAATAGTTTTACTTTCAAATAAAAATAAAAAAACCGCTTGAAAAAGCGGTTTTTTTATTTAATGATAATTTACTCTATTTTGATATTATCTATCTGAATAGTCGTAGTTGGCAGGGTTCCTCCTCCATGATATTCAAAGATGATAAATCCGTTTCCTGTAAGCGTGGAAGGTTTTATCCAGTGTCCACTGTTGGTGAAGTTTGCAGGATAATTAGTATTATTAGAAGAAATAGTAAATGCGCTGGTGATGTCTGTCAGTGTGGCATTTAGGATATTTCCAGAAGGCTGATAGTCTGTAGAATAGTAGACTTTCAGAACATTCCCGTTATAGTGTCCATCTTTGGAATCAAAGGAGAATTTAGTCATATTGGAGAAATTAACAGGCACGATGAACATCGTTTTAGATTCTGGTTTAGGACCTGTAGCACCAAAACCAAAGCTAAGGAATTTATTCCCAGAGTAATTAGATACTCTCCAATATCTGTTTCCTAGAATAGGGTCATTGATATATTTTGGCAACGCCTCAGAAGAAGTTCCTGTATTATAAGATTGGAAATCTTCAGTAGTTCCTGCACCAGCATAGACAATGGCTGTTCCACCTTTTGCGGGAGCAGTGTCTACTCTTTCCTCTGTAAAATTCACATCGCTGGTGCTTCTTATCAGCATTTGATAAGTGGTGTTGTATTTACTTACCACGAAGGTGATACTTCCCTTCCCAGTAGGAAGTTTGTCTTTTCCAAAGTCAGCAAATTTAGATGTTCTCAGAATAGCCGTTTTTCCACTTGCATCTACCAGTTCTCTGTTAGTATCAGTATTAGAAGAAACATCCACATAAGTTTTAGGCCCATTAGGAACTAAAATTTCGCTGTCTGCAAACTGCACATTCGGAACAGTTACCAGCTTGTTGATGTGCTGAGCTTGTTTAGCTTCATCTAAATTAGCCAAAGCCAAAGGAACAAGGTTCGCAATGTCCGCTCTTCCGTTATTACATACGATAGAAAGGTAATTTCCAAGGGAAGAAGAAGGAATTTTTCCAACGGCATACTGAGCATCTGTAACACCTAATTTCGTTACACCTTTGTCTACTCTTAAAATCAAGCCTTTTGCATTGATTCTGATATGAGTTCCCACAGGAAAATCAGCATAGCTGTTTGTTTTTTCAATTTCTATCTGAAGTCCCACAGTAGGGTTTTCTGGTTTGTCTTGGAAAACGATAGTTTTGTAGAAATTACCCTTTTCATCGGAAGAAACTACATATCCATCGAAGATTTGGTCATCAGTGATATTTAGAGCGCTGCCGTTACTCGGAGCCAATGCCGCAAAGGCCGCCATAGTAGTGTTAGTATCCCCAAATTTATTGGTACATGTAATATCTGGAACGCTCCAGTCATCTTTTCTTACGCAGGAAGTGGTAATTCCGAATAGCAATAAAGCTCCTACAACCTGTTTTAGATATACTCTTTTCATTTTTATATATTTTTTTAAGAATTACTAATTAAAATCTAAACTGAACATTTATGAAATAAGACCTTCCCTGTGCATACCAATATTTAGGCGCAAAAGGAGGATATTGCTTGTCAAAATCCGCTGCAAAATCTATGTAAGATGCTTTTCGGGTCTGCTCGAATCCGCCTGTGATGTAGTTCTTGTTGTTCAGCAGATTATTCACCGAAGCCGAAACCATCAGATAATACTTACCAAAGAGCCAAGATTTTCCTGCATTTACATTGACAAAGAATGCAGAAGGCAGTTGTTTTTGGCGGAGAACTCTTCTCAGTTCCGCTTCATCAAGCCCTGGGTATGGATCCCCTGTAGAAGGATTGGTAATGAAATATTGAGTTCTGATAAGTGCCGCTGGGTCTAAATAAGAATTGTCAAAATAGTTCCAATTCGCTCCTACCCACCAGTATTTAGGGTTATTATATCTAAATCCAAGAGAGAATGCAGTCTGAGGCGTTCCTCCCTGTCTGTAGTTTTTGATATAGGCATCCCCGATGTAGGTATAAGTAGTTCCTCCAGAAGCGCCTACAGCATCAGAACTGAAATATAATTTAGGATTGTTATTATAAATATATTCGCCGTAGCTCGCCAGCCCTTGTAGAGAGAGCGTAGAAGTTACTTTTACTTCCAGTCCTAGTTCCAGTCCTCGGTTTTGTCGTTTCATATCCTTCATCACCTGCGTGAAGAATGCGCCATTAGTTACACCTTGTAAAACTGAACCATCAGCAAAGAAACGCTGAACATTGGTTTCGTTTTCAGAGTTGATGATATACCCGCTCAACCTTGCTTTTACGAAAGGCGTAGAAAGCACATAGCTGAGGTCATTAGCATTGATGAACATACTTCTCATACCTGCCACTACGGAGGAATTTACTCTTGGATTAAAGAATAAATCTTCCATGAAAGGCGCTTGGGAATAAGCCGTTCCGTTATAAACCAAGAAGTTTCGCCCATTGATTTTATAGACAACCTGTCCTTTTAGCCCAAAATTGGTAAATTCATAATCTTTACTTCTTCCGTAAGAATCTGGGTACAGATAATGCTGGAATTTACCATCTCGGTACGAAGTAGAATAGCTGAACTGCCCCGCCACCAAAACATCAAATTTTCCTGTGGAGAATTTCAGTGCAGGATTTACTTTTACTTCCTGTCTTCCGAAAGTGTAGTCGTAGCTTATTTTATCACCTACACCCTTGTAGGCATCTGTTTCGTGCTCATCATATTTTCCGCTTCCGCTTTTCTTGTAAGGGTCTTCGTTCAGAGCATACTGCCCACCCAACAGGTCTTTTATTTCACGGTATTGGTCAGACTTGTAGTTTTGATAAGAAACATTTAGGATAAATCTTGTCTTATCATTAAAGTTGTGCGTAAAATGCGTGGAAACATTCCAGATTTTGTCATCATTCACATCATCCACTAGATAGAATATTGACCGCCCTTTGTTGCTGAGGTTAGCATGATAAAACCTGTTCCAGTCTATCTGTGATACAGAAGGATTGTCATTTATCCAATTTTGAAGGACATTGTCATATCCTGCTTTTCCAAAGAAATAGCTTGGTAAGTTTTTATAATAAGTAGGCGAAGGGTTTTGGGCATTATGCCAATCTAATCGCGAAGATTTTACTTTCCCAAACTGATAAGAAAGCGTCGTCCAAAGTTCCGTTTTCTTATTGATTTTCCAATAATCCGTTAGCTGGAAAATAGGCTGAAAACCTCGTTTTACTCTCTCGCTTCTTTTTTCACCATCCTGCCATCCCCAGTAGGAATTGTAGTAAATTCCTTTGTAATCATAGACCTCCTGCGTGTTAGGGCTGGATGTAGCCCTTCTATATGGATTTCCTACCATATTGAGCGTGAGGGTGTGTTTGTCATTGATTTTCTTTTCCACCCCTAAATATGCCGCATAGGAATCATAGAATGTTCCTTCTTGTATGCCTTCTTTTGCCCATCTTCGGCTGACCATCCCAGTGAAAGCCCATCCGTTTTTGTTCATTCCCGAAGTATATCGGTAAGAGAGCCTGTGGCGGTAGTTTCTATTCGTAATGGAGTAAGTCAGCTGGCTTCCTTTTCTGTATTCGCTCGCCTTTGTGTTTTTATAAATCACAGAACTGACACCTCCGAAAGCGTATTCAGATGGTGAGTGGTTGGTGGCAACCTCTGGATAACGAGTAATCTCATTCAGTCCTCCCCAGCTGCTGAAATCTATATTTCCATTGTTTTGTTTTGACATGGACACGCCGTTGAACATCATTTCCCCAGATCTACTGTCCAGACCTCTCGGGCGGAACCAGTAAATTCCCAGATCATACCCTGCGATTCTATTGAAAATATCCTGCGAAGACTGCAGCAGTCCCACAGTGGTCTGAAGTGAGCTGTTGTCATCATCATTGTCACTATCGCTGTCCAATAGGGTGAAACCTTGTTCGGTAGAATTATAAAGAACTGAATTTAAGACAATAACGCCCAAATCCTTTCTTTTTTCTCCTTCCTGCACACTGAAATCAATGGTCTTGGTTTCGTAATTATTTTTAAAGACAACGATTTGATAATTACCAGGTTTCAAATCTACAAACTGGAAATACCCGATTTTGTCTGCAATCATATTCTCCTCCGAGCCTTTCATATCTACTTCAGCTCGTTCCACAGGCTTGCCTTTCTCATCTTTTATGTAAGCGTAAACCGTGGTTTGTGCGTTACAGAAGTGCATTGCAGCAACTGTAAAACCGCAAATCAAGACAGATTTTTTAAACATTTTCTAATCTAATTTAACAAGTTTTAACAAAAATAGACTTAAAGTTTAATTAAAACGAATATAACGATATGAAATAAATCATATCAATTTCTTTTCCTAAATGAAAAGAAAAATTTAAATTTATCGGCTTTTAACAAAGATAAGTTATCATGAAACAAGTATTTATCATTATTTTTTGTGTTTTTGGTTTGTTTTATAATGCCCAGATGAAAAGAACCGCCGCGGTGGGATTTTATAATGTAGAAAACCTCTGGGATACGGTGAAATCTGTGGATTATATAGATGCGACGCTTCCTGCTCATCATGTCAATTTTCATAGAAGCGTTCCTTTGGATTCTTTGAAATATTTAGAAATTACCAAAGATTACAAAGGGCCGTGGGATTATGACCGAATAAAAGGGCAAAAAGTAGTGAGAAAACAAGTGCTTTCGGATGATTTTACGCCTAAAAGCAATAAAAATTACACTTATAATATTTACCAGCAGAAGCTGAAAAACATCGCGCAGGTAATCTCTGAAATCGGCTTTAAATACACTAAAACAGCACCCGCAGTGGTGGGACTTGTGGAGGTGGAAAACCGCCAAGTGGTAGAGGCGTTGACTCAGCAGGATGCCCTGAAAAAGTATGACTATGGCGTGGTGCATTATAATTCCTTTGATGCGCGTGGGATAGATGTAGCACTGATTTATCAGAAGAAAAGATTTACTGTGACCAATTCTTATAAAAAAGAACTTGTGCTTTTCCGTGAAGATGGAAAAAGAGAATACACAAGGGATTTGCTGGTGGTTTCTGGGATTTTGGATGGAGAAAAAGTGGCTTTCTTCGTGAATCACTGGCCGTCAAGAAGAGGTGGAGAAGCCGTGTCTATGCCGAAGCGTAATGCCGCTGCTGCCCTGCTGAAACAAGAAATGGACGCCCTGCGAGAGAAAAACCCAAATATCAAACTCATCGCGATGGGAGACTTTAATGATGACCCTATCAGCCCAAGTTTTAAAAATCATCTGAAAGCCGTAGGCGATGAAAAAGAGCTGAACGAGGAATATCCGTATTTCAATCCGATGTACAAAATGTACAAAAAAGGCGTAGCGAGTTTGGCTTACCGAGATGTACCAAATCTCTTTGACCAGATTATTTATTCTAAAAACCTAGTTTCTGGTTCTTCTGCCGAGGAATACACTGTTTACAGAACTGAAGTCTATGCTCCTGCTTACCTTATAAATAAACAGGGAAATTACAAAGGTTATCCTTTCCGTTCTTGGGATGGAGACAAATTTACAGGAGGCTACAGCGATCATTTTCCTGTGTTCACTATTTTGCAGAAAGAGGTTAAATAATTGATAAAGAGAGTTTTGTGGGATTTTGTTTCTTTTTTGAGACATCCCAAAGATGTACAGACAAAAGAAAGTTTTAAAAGGAAATTACAAACAATTTTCATTCTTTTGGTGGGCAAAATGTGTGTTTTTTGTTTTGTCTTAATACCCTTGAATGATTTGGTGGAACATTTTGTTTCTACCGACTCAAAACTTGATTTACATAAAAAGAGCATTACTTCTGCTATTTTTATTGCTGTTGTTTTAGCACCCATTTTAGAGGAGATTGGATTTAGATTGATTTTAAGGAGAAATTTTCCTATAAAGTATATCTTCAGCCAAAAGCTTTGGGACAAGATATTTCCTTTCTTGGTGTATGCTTCATCTGTGATTTTTGGTTTTGGTCATCTTACCAATTATACTAATGATGGTTTTTGGTTTTTTCTCCTATTATTATTGCATCTCAGTTGATTGGAGGATTTGTAATTGTCTTTATCCGAGTAAGATACAATTTCTTTTACGGAATGCTTTATCATTCATTATGGAACGCATCACTAATTTTTCCATTGATTTTTATAAATAATTTTTCTTCTCCATACCAAGAGAAGACAGAAAAATACAGCATAGAAATTTCTGAAAAATACTTTTTTGATAAAGATGAAAAGCAAGTTTTTAAAATAGACAGCCTTCAAGGGAAAATTTATAAAATAGAAGTGGAGCAGTATTCTTTTCAGCATTTTTTGGATTCGCTTTATCAAGGAAACAAATACCAAATAAATGATGTTTTTATCAAAATGAAATTTGATTCCCAGAAAGGCGTAACCAAGGAAGAATTCATAGAAATCTTGAAAAAAGAATATGATATAGACTGAGAAATCGTGTATTTATCATATAAATCTCCCGTCCTGCCGCAGAGGAAACACGCCTAAAATCTGTCCTTTGGTGTCGCAGAGGATACCGATTTTTTCGCGGTCAAGGCAGGATATTTTTTCATCTTTTAGGAATTTGGATATTTTCTTTTTTCCAAACATTCCTTTCGGTTGAAAAATATCTCCTTCTTTGGGTTTTCTCAGCTCAAAGGGAGGAAAAACCTTCTCTTTATTGAAAAGCCAAGGGTTAGAATTTTGGATTCTGAAATCTTCTATTTTGTAGAATTTTTCTGTTTCAGAGAAACTGATTTTGGTGGGAAATTCGTTTTCTTTTTCTTTGTTTTTAGGACTAATAATGATGTCTGCATAATCTATTTTTAGCGAAAAATCTTTGTTGAAAAACACCTTTCCTGTCTCGGCTGAAAATATTTTTTGAATTTCTGTCTCGCTGCCGAATCCGAATTTATTCAGAATTTCAAATTTCATTATATCCTGTGTTTTACATAGTTTCTTTTTATTGAAAATCAGGCGGTTGTCAGTTTTTACTCCATTTTCAGCGATGAATTCTTCCGCTTTTTGTTTGATGAAACCACTGCTTTGCTGGATTATATCGAGGCTTTTGCTAAAATTTTGAATAAAATTAGAATCTGCATTTACCAGCTCTGGAACGATGAGGTTTCTGATTTTGTTTCTTAAATAATCATTTTTTTTGTTAGAAATATCTTCACGGAAAGGCACCGAATTTTTCTCCGCAAAATCATAGATTTCCTCCTTTGTGAAAGCCAAAAGCGGACGCAGAATTTTGTTTTCGTTTGCTGGGATGCCGCTCAGTCCTTTCAGACCGCTTCCACGCATTAGGTTGATGAAAAAGGTTTCCAGTTGGTCATTCAGATGGTGGGCAGTCGCTATAAAATCTATGCTGTTTTCTTCGCAGATTTTATGAAAAAAATGGTATCTCAGCTCTCTCGCCCAGAGCTGTATAGAGCCGTTTTCGGGTTTGTTGTCCTTTTCTGAAACGGAATAGATAAACAGCGGAATTTTATGTTTTTCACAGTAGTCTTCTACTATTTTTTGGTCTAAATCAGAGTCTTCACCGCGCAACTTGTAGTTGATATGCGCTGCCGAAATTATAAAATCATTCTGCTTTGCAACTCTCTTTCGGAAAAGGTCAAACATGACCATAGAGTCGGCGCCTCCGCTCACCGCGAGGAGGATTTTCTTTTGTGTAAAATCTCTAGTGATTTTGTTTATTTCTTCATTAAAAGAATCAAAACTAAGCATAAGACAAAAGTAATAAAAATAACAATAAATAGAGATAAAGTCCGTTATATCAAATAAAATTGTTACCTTTGGGCAGCGTAATTTAAATATTTTGATGATATGAAATTAATGAAAATGTTTGTCATCGGTACGGTGGCACTTACAGCGACATCTTGTGTTAGTAAAAAACAGTATGATATACTTAATAGTAACTATAAACAAGCAATAGAGAATGTAGCTGAAAGACAGAGAGAAATCCAAGATTTAAAGGCTAAAAACGCTGGTTTGCTTAGCGAAAATAATTTGCTAAAAGAACAGAGTGCATCTCTAAAATCTTCTCTAGATGCATGTTTGTCTAATACAGGTAAATCATCTTCTAATATAGATAAACTGGTAGGAGAAATCAATGCTTCTAACGCATATATCAAACAGCTTACGAATGCTAAATTTAGAAATGACAGTTTGAATCTGGCTTTGTCTAATAAAATGAAGCGTTCACTAGACAATGTAGCTGATAAAGATGTAGAAGTAAAAGTATTGAAAGGAGTGGTGATGATTTCGCTTTCTGATAAAATGCTTTACAAAACAGGAGATTACAATGTTCTTCCTGCTGCACAAGAAGTGCTAGGAAAAGTAGCAAAAGTAATCAATGACTACGATAAATACTCTGTTTTGATAGAAGGAAATACGGATAATGTGCCGTTAAACTCATCTAACCTGCCAAGAGACAACTGGGATTTATCAGCGCTTAGAGCGACTGCGATAGCGAAAATTCTACAAACTAAATTTGGGGTAAATCCATCAAGAATAACAGCTGGTGGTAGAAGTGAATACAACCCTAAATCTACTAATATGAGTGTTTCTGGTAGAGCAGAAAACAGAAGAACGGAGATTATCATCATGCCGAAGCTGGAGGAATTCATGCAGCTTATGGATGTAGCTCCTGTGAAAAAATAGTGAAATTAAAATTCAGAAAAACCTTAGAAATCTCTAAGGTTTTTTTATTTTTGACACATAAATCATCAGAGGAATGAGTTTTTTTAGTGAATTGAGTCCAGAAATGGATGATTATTTGGAGAAATACTGCTCTCAGGAACCAGAAATTTTGGCAAGATTGAGAGAGGAAACCTATCGTGTAACAGAGCAGCCGCATATGATTTCAGGGAAACAGCAGGGGCGTTTTCTGGCGATTATTTCTAAACTTTTGTCACCTAAAAATATTTTAGAAATAGGGACTTTCACAGGCTACGCCACGCTTTGTCTGGCTGAGGGACTGGCTGAGAATGGAAAAATAACGACGCTGGACATCAATGAAGAATTGTCCTATTTGCCGAAGAAATATTTTGCGGAAAGTGATTTTGCCGAGAAAATAAATTTTTGTCTTCAAGATGGAAGAGAGTTTCTACAAAACACGGATGAAATGTATGATTTGGTTTTCATAGATGGGAACAAGGCGGCGTATGTAGATTACCTCAATCTGATAAAATCCAGACTCAGAAGCGGCGGAGTGGTGCTGTTTGATAATGTTCTTTGGTATGGCAAAGTTTTAGAGGAAAATCCAAAGAGCAAAATGACAAAAAGAATAAAAGAACTAAACGAAATAGTCTCCAAAGATGGTGATTTTGAAAATGTAATCTTACCTTTGCGAGACGGAATCAATATTTTACGAAAGAAATAAAACATTTAATCACAATGAATAAAGCAATAACCAATGTATCCGTAGCACCTGTCCGCGCCGAGAATTCGGATAAGGCGGAAATGGTTACTCAGCTGCTTTTTGGCGAGAGTGTGGAGATTTTAGAAACAGCGGGGAACTGGGCAAAAATAAAAACAGATTATGATGGCTATGAAGGCTGGGTAGATCCTAAACAGATTTCTCTTGTTTCAGAGGAAGAATTTTCTAGAAGACAAGTGAAAATTCTCAACGATAATTTTTCTTTTTACACTATAAAAGACCAAAAAATGCTTCTTTCGGCAGGTTCGGAATGTGAAAATTTAGACCAGCAGAATACACAAAAAAGCATATCCGAAATTGCAGTGGATTTTCTGAATGTTCCTTATTTATGGGGAGGAAGAAGTTTCTTTGGAATAGACTGCAGCGGTTTCACACAATTGGTTTATAAAATAAAAGATATTAAGTTGCCCAGAGATGCCTACCAACAGGCGGAATGCGGTTTTGTTTTGGATTTTATAGAAGAAGCCGTGCCTGGGGATTTGGCTTTTTTTGAGAATGAAGAAGGAAGAATTATTCATGTTGGGATAATGCTTGAAAACCAGAAGATTATCCATGCTCATGGAAAGGTGAGGATAGACCAGCTGGATTCTGTTGGGATTTTTAATAAAGACCAAAATAAACATACTCACAGGCTTCGGTTCATTAAAAGAATTAATTAATGAGTATTTTTTATAAAATTTTCGTTTCTTTTCTCGTTTTTGGGATGAGAGTTGGGGCGGTTTTCAGTTCTAAAATCCGAAAAGGCGTGGAAGGAAGGAGAAAGAGTTTCTCAATCGTTCAAGAGAAACTAAAAAACCAGAATGTAATTTGGATGCATGCTTCCAGTCTTGGGGAGTATGAGCAGGGGCTTCCTGTCTTAGAAAAACTAAAAAACGAATACCCAGACTATAAAATTTTAGTAACCTTTTTTTCTCCGTCTGGCTACGAAAATGTAGTCAAAAAACAGTATATTGCTGATGCAGTGTGCTATCTTCCGTTTGACAAAAAATCTACTATACAGGAGTTTATTTCCCAGTTTGACACCAAAATTTTCTTTACTGTAAAATATGATTTTTGGTATCATCTTCTTCGTGAACTGCACAGAAAGGGAACGAGGATTTTTGTGGTTTCGGCGTTGTTTTATGAAAAGCAGATTTTTTTTAAACCTTATGGGAAGTGGTTCGTAAACGAGTTGAAAAAAAATGTAGATTGGTTCTTTCATCAGACAACACACTCGGAGCAGCTTGCCAAAAATATAGGTTTGGAGCAGTCTTCCATTTCTGGAGATACCCGTTTTGACCGAGTAAAGCAGATTCAAAATCGGGATAATTTTGTGGAATTTATCCAAGAATTCAAAGGAGATAAGCCGCTTGTGGTTTTTGGAAGTTCTTGGAAATCAGAAGAAAAAATTGCTGATGAAATTGCCGATAAAATAGAGGCTAAAATCATCATCGCGCCGCATGATATTAAGCGGAATATTGAGTTTCAGAACGAGAAACAAATTTTGAAATATTCTGAATGGAAAACCAAAAACGCACAAGAAAAATCAGCTAAAATCCTGATAATAGACTGCATAGGACTTCTTTCTAAAATTTATTCTTATGCTGATTTGGCGGTTGTGGGAGGAGGTTTTCATGACAAGGGACTGCATAATATTTTAGAGGCGGCTACTTTCGGTGTGCCCGTGATATTTGGGAATCATTACAAAAAAAATCCAGAAGCAGGTAACCTCATCAGAGCCAATGGAGGGAAATCTTTTGAAAATGAAAAAGAGACTTCAGAATTTATTATAAAATTATTAAAAGATAAAACGCTTCTACATGAAATGTCTGAAAAAGCAAGAGGTTTTGTAAATTCTCAGCCTAATGCGACTGAAATTATTTTACAGAAAATCAGGTCATATATATGATATTATAATTTTTTTTGTAACTTTGATATCTGTTTAACCAAATAAAGTAAGAAAAATAATGAATAACAAAGGGTGTTTTGGAATAGGATTAGTGGGACTTATCATCATCATTGTGCTTGTTGCAGTGGTAGGATTTTGGGGAGTAGGAAAGTACAATGGTCTAGTGCAAGAGAATAATAATGTTCTCAATAAATGGTCTAATGTAGAGACAGTCTATCAAAAAAGAGCAAACCTGATTCCAAATCTACAAAATACAGTAAAATCTTATGCTAAATTCGAGCAGGAAACTTTAACTAAAGTAGTAGAGGCAAGGTCTAAAGCTACCCAAATTACTATAGACCCTACCAATATGACGGAAGAAGACATGGCGAAGTTCCAGAAAGCACAAGGAGAACTGAGCAGTTCATTGGGTAGATTGATGATGGTAGCAGAGCAGTATCCAGACCTAAAAGCTGACCAGCAGTATATCAACTTCCAAAGAGAATATATCGCTATAGAAAACAGCATCAGAACGGAAACAGTTTATTATAACGACGCTGTAACAGCATTCAATAATAAAGTAGAGACTTTCCCTACAAGTCTGATAGTTGCAATGTTTTCTAAATTTAAAGCAAAACCTTATTTCAAAGCTGACGAAGGAGCTTCTAAAGCACCAGAGGTATTTAAAGACTAAAAAAGATGAACCATCTCTCAGACACTGATGTTTCGGCTTTGGTGGAAGCTATAAAAACTGCGGAGAACCACTCCACAGGAGAGATTCGTGTGCATATAGATTCTTCCACAGAGCAGGAGAGTGAGCGTGTGGCATGGGAGGTTTTTGAGAAATTGCAGATGCATGAAACTAAGGATAGAAATGCTGTCCTTTTTCATGTTAATTTTGCTCAAAAATATCTGAGCATCATAGGAGACAAAGGTATCCATGAGAAAGTATGCCAGAGTTTTTGGGATAAAATTCATGCTGAGATGGTGGCAGATTTTGCGAAAGGTGACTATTTGCAAGGATTGAAAAATGGCATTTTAGCGACAGGAATAGAGCTGAAAAAGTATTTTCCTGTCGGTGAGGAAAACCCAAATGAATTACCAGATGAGATTACATTTTCTTAGAAATTTCATATGGGTTTTGTTGTTTAGTGTAGGCAGCAGTCTTTCGGCTCAGTATACTATTCCTGAGAAACCAAAAGTACTATATCCTGTGTATGATGAGGCGGGGCTTCTTTCTTCGGAGGAAAAGGAACTGCTGAACCAGAAACTGATAAAATTTGAGGATAGCACATCTACGGAAATAGAGGTGGTTATCATCCCTTCCACCAAGGGAGAGGATATTAACTTTCTCGCTACTAGATTTGGGCAGACTTGGGGAATTGGAAAAAAGGGAGTGGACAATGGAGTTGTTTTTCTGATTGCTACCGAAGACAGACAAATTTCCATACAGCAGGGAAGAGCTGTGGAAAAATACCTGACAGCCTCTGTTGCTGGGCAAATTATAGATTATCTTATCATTCCCAAATTTAAACAAGGGAAATGGTATGAAGGAATAGATGAAGGGGTAAATGCCTTGATGGAAGCTACACAGGGGAAATTTAAACCACAGAAAAAGAAAAAAGAAGAAGGAGATTTTGCAATGGTGGCTGTTTTGATTTTTGTTGCCTTTATCATAATAATGATAATTTTAATCAAATATGGTAACGAAGGTGGCGGCGGACGAGGTGGCGGATATACCGATTTTGATGATGTTATTATTTCCCGCAGGGGGCGAAGCAGTTTCCCTGGTACATTCTGGGGCTTCCCATCTTCTGGTGGGGGAAGTTCTGGCGGTGGCTTTGGCGGTTTTGGCGGCGGAGGCACATTCGGCGGCGGCGGAGCCAGTGGCGGATGGTAAAAGTTATATTGAGATTAAAAATGAGATAATTTTTTGAAGGAGGTTTGTTTTATGCTGAAATAAAATTTTAATAACCAATGAAAGAAAAAGTAGGAAACAAATTAGATATATTTAACATCGTAAAAGAAAGAAAAAGGAATGAAATTCTGGAATGTATGAAAAGACAGAAAAAAGTTCCTTTGAAGGTTAAAGAAAACATAGAACATAAAATAGTTATAGAAATAGATGATGATAAATCTAGATACTATATCAAACAAACCAATCTTCGGAAAGAAAAACTAAAAAAACTACGCTCATATCTTTTAGGTTTTGTATTTTTGGTGATGGCAGGAGCGATAGGGTTTTTATCCCAGCAGTATCTGGAATTTCAGTATTATCTTTCCAAAAATGAGGAACTAGTAACACTTAGTAAAAAATATCTTGCAGAGCAGAAACAAAAAGCAGAGGAGCTGAAAAAACTGCAAAATTTAACTTTAGATAATATAAATAATCTTCCTGAGGAAAGAAAAAACCTGATGTTGAACATCATCCCAAGTGGAAATCCTCTACTGAGGGAACTGGAAGTGACGAGTAATTTTGGAAATAGAACACATCCAATAAGTGGAGGAGTAAAACATCATAATGGAGTGGATTTGAGACTGGATACAGGAGATGATGTCATCGCACCAGCCATGGGAAAAATTGCTTTTGCAGGAGAAAAAGGAGGTTATGGAAATACAGTTATCATAGAGCATGCATTTGGTTTTAAGACCCTTTATGCTCATTTGGATAGGATTTATGTAACGGTAGGTGAAATCGTAGGAAAAGGAAAAGTGATAGCCGCGGGTGGAAACTCGGGTAATTCCACAGGACCGCATCTTCATTATGAAGTTTTATATGATAATGTGCATGTGGAACCAGAAAATTTTATAAATTGGGACAAGAGTAATTTTAATATAGTGTTTAACAATGAAAAAAATGTACAATGGGAATCTTTTCTAACAATAATGGGAAAAAATCAAACGAAATGAGTGTGAATGTATCATCAAAAGGAGTAAATGTAATCGCTCCAGAAACCCACTTCAAAGGAGTGATAGAAACTAGCGCTATGACGCAGATAGAAGGCTTCTTCGAAGGAGATGTAAAATGTGAAAACACCCTGCACATAGGTAAGACAGGGAAAGTTAATGGAAATATCGTAGCAGATTCTATCTTCATCGATGGAGAAATCAAAGGAGATATCTCTGCGGATAGAGTAGAGATTGGCGAAAATGGACGAGTATATGCTAACATCATTTCGGCTTCTTTTGTTATCCATGAAGGAGCGAGATTCGAAGGGAACAAAAAGATGAAAATAGAGGAAAACACCTATAGTAGTCTTTCCACTTCTGATGATGATGAGTAATCGTCTTTAAAAATTAAAACAAAAAAAGCAGTCTGTGAATGACTGCTTTTATATTTAATCTTCTCCTTTCATTTTTTCGGCGTTTTCTGCCATGATTAGAGCTTCTAGCATTTCTTCTATATCTCCGTTCATAAAGGCGTCTAAGTTATAAATAGACTTATTGATTCTATGGTCGGTCACACGCCCTTGAGGGTAATTATAAGTTCTAATTTTCGCGGAACGGTCTCCCGTAGAAACCATGGTTTTTCTCTGAGCTGCGATGTCTCCTTGTACTTTTTGTAACTCTATATCGTAGAGTTTTGTACGAAGCATTTCCATTGCTAACTCTCTGTTGGCCAACTGAGAACGAGCCTGCTGACAAACCACCACTATTCCTGTAGGTTTGTGAGTCAGCTGTACTTTGGTTTCTACCTTGTTTACATTCTGTCCTCCTGCTCCTCCTGAACGCGAAGTCTGCATTTCTATATCAGCTGGGTTGATTTCCACATCTACTTCCTCTGCTTCTGGTAGTACGGCTACGGTAATCGCTGAGGTATGCACACGCCCTTGGGACTCGGTCTCTGGAACACGCTGAACACGGTGAACACCAGACTCAAATTTCATGATTCCATACACGCCCTCGCCCTCTACTCTCATGATGAGTTCTTTGTAGCCTTTTGCGGCCTCGTTGTAGTCGGTAACTTCGTGTCTCCAGCCTTTTGACTTGAAATACATAGTGTACATTCTATACACATCTTCCACGAAAATAGCTGCCTCGTCACCGCCTGTTCCTGCACGGAGCTCCACCATGACATTCTTGTCATCGGCTGGGTCTTTCGGGATGAGAAGGATTTTCAGGTCTTCTTCTAATTTTGGGATAAGCGCCAAGCTCTCTTGTTTTTCCATTTTAGCCAAATCTATCATATCCTTATCAGATTCTGTGGCGATGATTTCATCGGCTTCTTCTATGGAGTTTTTAGCATTCATGTATTGGTCAAAAACAGCCACCACTTTTCCCAAATCGCTGTATTCTTTGTTAAGAGAAGAATATCTTTTTTGGTCGGAGATTACATCTGGCTGGATGATTAGATCCGCTACTTCATTATATCTTTGTTTGATTGCCTGTAACTTTGGTATTAAACTATTTGCCATTATTTAATTTTGAATGGGCAAAGATAAGAAAATCCTATATAATGAGTTAATTTTGGTTTAATGACAAATAAAATTCCAATGGTTTTAATAATTAAACAGAAAAAATATTTGGGACAAATGTCTTATCTTTGAAAAAAATATTAGTTTATGAGATTTTTTAGATTATCTGTTTTAGGAGCTATTTTATTTTTTGGTGTGGTTTGCGCACAAGAAAAGCCTAAGTCTCTGCCAGAGGAAATAGCAATTTATACATCCACTAATGTTCCAAATTTTCCAGATGGAGGAATTAATGGATTTCGCCAGTTAGTCGCATCAAAAATAAAGTATAATAGAATAGACCCATTTCAGCATTTGCCTGCGGAACAAGCTAAAGAGCTCCGAAATCTAATTCTAGAGAGAAGACCTATTCCTAAAACAATATTGAAATCTAGTTTAGAATTCATAGTTGAGATAGATGGGACATTGTCTGGGATTTCAGCAAAAGGAGAAAATAGTTCTTTTAATAAAGAGATTGAAAGGGTTGTAAAATCTATAAAAACTAGGTGGATTTTTGAGGAAGGAGAAAAGAAAAAGACTCCCATGAGAATGCCTATTAAGATGACAATAGAGGATTAAAAAACTCCCTTCGTAGAAAATACGGGGGATTTTTTGTTTATTAAATACATAAAGAAGAAAAGATAAATGTCTTATCTTTGAAAAAAAAATTAGTTTATGAGATTTTTAAAATTATTTGTTTTAGCAGCTGTTTTGTTTTTTGGAGTGGTTTGTGCGCAAGAAACGCCTAAGTCCCTGCCAGTGAAGTCTACTGAAGATAAAAATATTGTCTTGAACTATGTTGATAAGGAAGCTGTTTTTCCAGATGGAGGAGTAAATGGTTTTCGTAATTTGTTGGCTTCAAAGGTAAATACAAATAAAATAAATGAGTATGAAAATCTTTCCAAGGAAGAAGTGAAAAAAATTAAAAAATTGATTTCACAAAAGAAACCGATTTCCAAAACAACAATATCATCCGTTTTGACATTTATTGTTGAGCTAGACGGTACAATTTCCGATATTTCAGCAAAAGGAGAAAATCAATCTTTTAATGAAGAGGCTGAATTAGCTGTAAAAGCTATACAAGTCAAATGGATTCCTGGGGAAGTAAATGGGACAAAAATAAAGTCTCTTTATAGTATGCCTATCAAAATGAGAGTCAAATAATCAAAACTCCCTTCGCAGAAAATATGAAGGGGATTTTTTATTCATTAAATAGATAAAGAAGAAAAAATTGGGATTAAAATTTATTTTTATACTTTTGCGCCCAATTAATTTTTATTAGAGATGAAGAAATTAACATTAGTTATTTTAGCACTTGCATTCGGAAATGCATTTGCGCAAGAAAATGAAACAGTTACAGATTCTGTGGCTGCAGTGGTAGAAGAAAAAGTGGCAGAACCAGAACCACCGAAAAAAAACTGGTCTATAGAAGGACAAAACACATTGATGCTAAACCAAGCGGCATTCTCTAACTGGGTAGGCGGCGGAGCTAATAACTTGGGATGGTTAGTAGGAGTGAACTATAATTTCACTTACCAAAAAGACAAAGACCTTTGGGAAAACAATATTATCCTAGGATACGGGAGAAATAATACCCAAGGATTAGGAAACAGAAAAACACAGGATAATATCAATATCAGCACGAACTACGGTAGAGCTATCTCTAAAAATTGGTATGTATCTGCTGGAGCGAGTTTTATTTCTCAGTTTGACAATGGATATGCTGATGGAAATAACCCAAGCGCTGCGAAAATATCTAGCTTTATGGCGCCAGGGTATCTGAATGTAGGTGCTGGTTTTACATATAAACCAAATGAGGATTTCACGCTTACTTTGAGACCTGCTAACGCAAGAATGACTTTTGTTTTAGACAAAGATTTACAGTACAAAGGAAACTACGGACTTAAAAACGATGGAGACAGCATGCTGTTCCAGTTCGGGTTCTATGCAGATGCTTCTTATAAAGTGAAATTGATGGAAAACATCCATTTGACAAACAAAGCTTGGTTGTTCTCTAACTACCTAGACCACCCAGAAAGAATAGCAATGGGATACAGCGGAATTCTTAATTTGAAAATCAACAAGTATATTTCGTCTAATATCACTCTTGACCTAGTGTATGACCATAACCAAATCAGAAAAACTCAGCTGAAACAGACACTTGGACTTGGATTTGCTTACAACATCAGCAATGGTGTGAAAAAAGCAGACACATCAAGAAACGCTGACTGGAAGCAAAACTAAAATATCATCAACTGAAAAATAAGATTTATCCAAAAGGGTAAATCTTATTTTTTGTAAAATTGTGGAATGTTAAAAAATCTAAAATGAACTTCACGATAATTAAAATAATTTTGTTTTCCATCGGATTGGTGGTGTCTATTCATAAAATAATCAGAGGCTACAAAACCAAAAACATCCAAATAATAGATGTGATGGCAGCAGCCCTTTTCTCTATGATGCTGTATCTGAATGTGAAGGATTTGTGATTTTTTTTGTTTGTATATCGTTGTGTATGAAAGTGAACATTACTGAATTTTCTTTGTCGTGGAAAATTTTCATAAAATAAAATAAAAATCTTCTTGCTTAGTAGAAAAAAATAATTATCTTTGCACTCTCAAAAGGGAGAATAATTTTAAGTTTAAAAAGTAATGGAGCAGTAATGCTACCTCTTACAAGAAAAAGTATATAAAATGAAAAGAACATTCCAACCATCAGAAAGAAAGAGAAGAAACAAACATGGGTTTAGAGAAAGAATGTCTACACCTAATGGTAGAAGAGTTTTAGCTGCGAGAAGAGCAAAAGGAAGAAAAAGATTGACAGTTAGCGAAGCAAGAGCTAAAAGATAATCTGTCTTCTGAAAATAAAATAATAGTGTCTAAAAGAATTTGTCTTTTGGACATTTTTTCGTTGTTATAATCGCCGATTATTTTAATATTTTTTTAATTCTAGATTTAACCTTTCGCAAAAAAAATCATCAAACAAATAGAAGAACCCAATGAAGGTAAAAGATGAAGATATTATCCGTCTTATGCAGAGTCCTGAAAATCAAGAAAAAGGACTTCGTATGATGATGGATGTGTATCAGAGTCGGTTGTATTGGCATATTCGTAGGCTGGTCAATGATGAAGATGCTGCAAAGGATATTTTGCAAGAAACTTTTATCAAAGTCTATCAGAATTTTTCACAATTCAAGAAAGACAGCCAGCTCTACACATGGCTCTATAGAATAGCTTCTAATGAGGCTCTGCAACATCTAAACAAGGTGAAAAAAATGCAGAAAACAGAGCAGGATGCAGATGTCTATCTAGAAAACCAAAAAGCAGAAAATAGCGGGAGAAATGCAGATGAAATAGAGCTTTTACTACAAGATGCAATACAAAAACTACCAGAGAAACAACGGGTGGTTTTCACACTGAGGTATTATGATGACCTGCCGTATGAGGAGATTAGTAAGATTTTGGATATGTCAGTGAGTACACTGAAAACCAACTATCACTATGCGAAAAGCAAAATAGAACAGTATATTTTAGACCATAGCGAAGAATTTTAAAAATGAAAAAAATAGATATAGAAAAATGGGAACGAAAAATGCCTGAACTGCCAGAAAACTTTTTCGAGGAAATGCAGGAAAAAGTTTTGGATAAAACGGTAAGGGCGGAAAAACAGCCTGTGAAAAGGTTTAAAATAAACCCAGTGTGGGCTTCTGTGGCGGCAATAGCGGTGTTTTTTGGGATTTCGTTTTTTGTGAATTTCAAGAATAAAAATGTGGAAGTAACACAAAACCCTCAGATGGTTCAGACTGAAAATCATTCAAATTTAAATCAACAACAAACTACTGAATCTCGAATAGATGTGGCGGGTCAAGAAGTGACAGAAAATCAGTCTTATACAGAATCAAAAACATCTTTTGCTGGGCAGAGTTCTGATGTTGTTTCTGAGCAGAAAGTGAAAAATCTTTCTACGAAACTCAAAATGGAAGAGGTTCTCAATGTCATGAGCGAAGAGGAACTTCAGGAGTTAGCCACTAATTATGAACAAGACGCCTTTTTAGATTTATATTAATTAAAAACATTGAAAATGAAAAAAATAATTTTCTTATTCGCCATATCTTTCGGAATGCTGGTTTCTGCACAGAAACATCATAGTAAATCTCACGAAAAACACCATGAGAAACACCATGAGGACAAGAAAAACCATATTCATCATTTTGAAAAAATGACCCATGAAGAGAAGATGGCTTTCATTCAGCAGTTGAATATTAATAAAATCACCAAAGAATTAGAGCTTTCTGGTGAGAAAAAAGAAGCAGTAGAGAAGGTTCTCGGCGAATATTTCACTGCTAAAGGCGATATTATAAAAAACTTTAAGCCAGAGGATGCTCATAAAAATCTGACTGATGAAGAGGCTTTGAAGAAGATAAACCTTGGTTTTGAAGTTGCTCAAAAGGTTTTGGATAACAGAAAATTTTACTCCCAAAAATTACTGGAACACCTTTCTCCACAGCAGGTCTTGAAAATTTATAAAATAGAGAAAGATATCAAGAATTCCTTTAAGCATAAACACGATAAAGACAAACATAAGACTAAATAAATTTATACCAAAAGAGATTGATTTTTTCAGTCTCTTTTTTGTTATCTTTGCAGGATACTGATTTTTGAAATGAAAAATATAAGAAATTTTTGCATCATTGCACATATTGACCATGGTAAATCTACCTTGGCAGACCGACTTTTGGAGTATACTAATACAGTGACACAGAGGGAGTTGCAGGCGCAGACTCTTGATGATATGGATTTGGAAAAGGAGCGAGGAATTACCATAAAATCCCACGCTATCCAGATGGACTACGAATACAAGGGTGAAAAATATGTCCTTAACCTTATCGATACTCCTGGGCATGTGGATTTCTCGTATGAAGTTTCGCGTTCCATTGCGGCGTGCGAAGGAGCATTGCTGATTGTAGATGCAGCGCAAAGCATTCAGGCTCAGACTATTTCCAATCTTTATTTGGCATTAGAAAACGATTTGGAAATTATTCCAATTTTGAATAAAATAGACCTTCCTTCGGCAAATCCTGAGGAGGTTACAGATGAAATTGTCAATCTTTTGGGCTGTAAGCCAGAGGATGTTCTTCGTGTTTCTGGAAAAACAGGAGCGGGTGTGAAAGAACTTCTGGAGCAGATCGTGGAGAGAATCCCAGCGCCAGAGGGCGACCCAGATGCTCCGCTGCAGGCGTTGATTTTTGACTCTGTGTTTAATCCATTTAGAGGAATTGAGGCTTATTTCAAAGTGGTAAATGGAAGCATCAAGAAAGGACAGAAAGTGAAATTTATGGCGACAGACCGCACCTATGATGCCGATGAGGTGGGGACTTTGAAACTAAAACAAGCGCCTAAACAAGAGATAAAATGTGGAGATGTGGGCTACATCATTTCTGGGATAAAGGATGCCCGTGAGGTGAAAGTAGGGGACACTATTACTTCCGCTGAGAATCCAGCACCTGCGCCAATAGAAGGATTCGAAGAGGTGAAACCGATGGTATTTGCGGGGATTTATCCGATAGAATCTGAGGATTTTGAGGAGCTTAGGGCTTCATTAGAAAAACTAAGGCTGAATGATGCTTCACTTGTTTTCGAGGCGGAAAGTTCGGCGGCGCTGGGCTTTGGTTTCCGATGTGGTTTCCTTGGAATGCTTCACATGGAGATAGTTCAGGAGCGTCTTGACAGGGAATTTGGGATGAATGTAATCACTACCGTTCCCAATGTATCTTACCACGGCTACACCAAGAAAGAACCAGATGTTCCTATCCTCATCAACAACCCGTCTGAGATGATGGACCCTACTACGATGGACAGAGTGGAAGAGCCGTATATAAAGGCTTCTATCATTACCAAGTCTGATTTTGTGGGGGCAGTGATGACGCTTTGTATAGAAAAAAGAGGCGAAATAGTGAACCAGTCTTATTTGACTTCTGACCGAGTGGAATTGATTTTCAATATGCCGTTATCAGAGGTGGTGTTTGATTTTTATGACCGATTAAAATCTATTTCCAAAGGATATGCATCGTTTGACTATCACCCAATAGGCTTCCGTCCGTCTAAATTGGTGAAAATGGATATCCTTATCAACGGAGATATGGTGGATGCGCTTTCTTCCCTGATACATGATTCTAACGCCTATAACATTGGTAAAAAAATGTGCGAGAAACTTCGTGAACTGATACCGAGACAGCAGTTTGATATCGCGGTTCAGGCGGCTTTGGGAACTAAAGTAATCGCCCGAGAAACTATAAAAGCTCTTCGTAAAGATGTAACCGCAAAATGTTATGGTGGTGACATCTCTCGTAAGAGAAAACTCCTTGAAAAACAAAAAGAAGGAAAGAAAAAAATGAAACAAATTGGGCGTGTAGAAGTTCCTCAGTCTGCGTTTATGGCGGTGCTGAAGCTGAATGATTAGAATGAGTAATGTATAAAAATTATGAGCAAGGAGGACTTACTAGCTATCATTGTAGAGAATAAAAAAGTTGTTGACACATTAATAGACTTCTTTGATAAGAATAATATACAGAATGTATGTGAAAGTGTATGTAATGAAGTTAAGGATATAAAAGAATATTTAGAGTTAATTTTAGAAGATATAAGAGAAGATAAAATACCTGAAAATTTTTTTCAGAAAATAGGGCAAGAAGTAAGAAATTCTATATATATTGAAAAATTAAAAGAAATCGAAAGTCTAATACCTTTCTATCCTGAAATTTCAAATTATATTTATTCTAATAAAGTAAAAGCAGGTTTTGTAAGGTATAATTTTTATAGATCATTAGATTTTATTTTAGAGAATACAGTAGTTGTAGGAGCGAATGGCTCAGGAAAATCTACATTAGCATCTAATATAAAATATAATTTTAATGAAAAAATAGGAATTGTAATACCTGCTCAAAAATTATTGATTATTCCAATATTTGATAGTGTTCCCAATTTAGAAAAATCAATATCTGATTATAAAAGTTTCGATATAAACACAATAGATAGTAAACCTACATATAATTCATCTCAATATGGTAGTCTTCCATATGAGGGATATGGTCTAGATTATAAATATATTTTAAATACTTTTTTTGCGGAAAAGACACATACAGAGAGTGTTATACATCGTAAATTGAAAGAAAATAATTATGAGAATATAGAAGAATATCCTCCAATTAAATTAGATAAAGCTATTAATATTTGGAATTTTCTAATAGAGCACAGAGAAATGTTTTATGATGATAATAATAATCTCAAAATTAGAGTAAAGGATGGTTCAGAGGAGTATCCTGCTTATAAAATGAGTGATGGAGAAAAAAATATATTCTTTTTAATTGGAAGAGTATTGTTAGCTTCTGATGATGCAATGATAATTATTGATGAGCCTGAGATGTATCTTCATAAAGCAATTGTTAATAAGTTATGGGATAGATTAGAGAATGAAAGAAAAGATTGTAAATTTATTTACTTAACACATGATTTAGAGTTTGCTTCTTCTCGAAAGGCAAATAAATATTGGATAAAAGATTTTCAATTTCCTGATGAATGGGAAATAGAACTTATACCTGAAAATGATATACCTGATAGTCTATTAATGAAAATTTTAGGTAGTAGAAAGAAAATTCTATTCTGTGAAGGAAAGAAAAGTAGTTTAGACATTCAAATATATGAAATCTTATTTCCTAATTATACTATAATACCCTTAGAAGGCTGTTCAAATGTAATTAATTACACGAGAGCTTTTAACAAGATATCTAATAAAAATAGTACAGCTATTGGTATTGTAGATAGAGATTTTAGAACAGATGCCCAAATTGATAAATTTAGCTCTGAAAATATATATGTATATTCAGTTGCTGAAATTGAAAATTTGTTTTTATTAGAAGACTTTATTCAAATATTTTTACAAAATAAAAAAGAAAGAATTGATATTGAAAATTTGAAGGAAAAAGTAATTGATAAACTTGAAAAAGATAAAGAGTTACAAATATCCAATTATGTTACTTCTTACATTAATTATGTTTTTTCTGAAGAGCATATGAAAAATGCTAAGAATAAGAAAGAAATAGATGATAATTTACATGAATTTATTAACAAAATAGATGTAAATAGTCTTTATAATAAAAGAAAGGAAGAAATAGAAAGAATTATAAATGAAAAAGATTATATAGAAGCTATAAAAGTTTATAATAATAAAGGGCTCTTAAAAGAAATGGAGGGTTTATTAAGATATAAATCAGGAAAATATTCTGATGACTCTTTAATAACTTTAAAAGATTCGGAGGAAGCACAAAAAGTATTAAGAGCTGTTTTTCCTCAGGAAATTATTGATGATAATTAAAAAGAAGAAGAGTAAAATTATACAAATATATTTACGGAATAGTTCAGTTTATGTTTAGTAAAGAGGCTTTGTCAGAGATAGAAAATCTGATTTCAGTAAAAGAAAAAATAGTAATCATTACCCATTACAATCCTGATGGAGATGCCATTGGGAGTAGTCTTGGGCTTAAGCATTTCCTTAGGAATAGAGGCGTAGAGGCAGAAATCATCGTTCCTAACGACTTTCCAAAGTTCCTAAAATGGATGCCCGAAGCCAAAAAAATAACCATCGCAGAGTATAAAAAAAGAAAAGCCATAGAGCTGATAGAGGCGGCGGATGTGGTATTTTGCTTGGATTTTAATACTTATACTAGGATAGGTATGGTAGGTGACTGGGTAAGCAATTCCAAAGCCGTTAAAATCCTGATAGACCACCACCAGCAGCCTGGTGAATTTGATTTTGTCTATTCTGATACTAATATTCCTGCTACTTCGCAGATGGTTTATCATTTTATAGAAGCGCTGGAACAGGAAAATTTAGTAGATGAAAACACCGCAAAATGCCTATATACAGGGATAATGACCGATACAGGAGGCTTTCGGTACCGTTCTACGAGCGCGGCTACACACAGAATTATCGCGAATTTAATAGAAAAAGGTGCAAATCCTGCCGAGATTAGTTCTAACACTTGGGATAACAATACAGTGAGCCGTCTAAAACTGCTTTCCTTGATTTTAGGGCGAGTGGAATTGGTTAAAGATAATGAAGTGGTTGTTCTTTGGCTGAAACGAAACGAACTGCAGGAATTTGGTTTTGAAAAGGGAGATACAGATGGCTTTGTAAATTATGGACTGAGCCTCGCTGGCGTGAAGGTTTCTGCATTCTTTATGGAAGACCTTTATGAAGATTTTATCAAAATATCTTTCCGTTCCAAAGAAGATGTAGATGTCAATCAGTTTGCAAGAAAATATTTCAATGGTGGCGGACATATCAATGCCGCTGGAGGAAAATATCTGAAATCTCTGGAAGAGACAATATCAGATTTTAAGGAAATTGTAGAAAAAGAAGGAATATTATAAAAAAGCTGCCATTATTTGGCAGCTTTAGTTTTTTATGCGTTTTTTAGCTTTGCGATTACATCGATACCTCCTGTGGTAATGTCTCCTATTTTGCAGAGAACCTCTGTGCCGATTGGCAAGAAAACATCCATCCTAGAACCGAATTTGATAAAGCCCAGCTCATGCCCAGCTTTCGCATCATCGCCCACTTCTGAATACATTACGATTCTTCTCGCAACATATCCTGCAATCTGTCTGAATACTACCTTTTGGTTGTTTAGAGTATCCACAGCTATCGTTGTTCTTTCGTTTTCTGTGGAGGATTTTTCATTCCAAGCCATCAGGTATTTCCCAGCGTGGTATTTTCGGTAGGAAACTTTTCCTGTCACAGGATATCTACATATATGCACATTGAGAGGCGACATGAAAATAGAAATCTGAAGGCATTTTGTTTTCAAAACTTCGTCTTCTTCTACTTCTTTTATCATTACTACCTTCCCATCAACAGGCGCAACTACAGTGTCCGTATGTTCTGAAATATTTCTGTTTGGAACACGGAAAAACCAAACAACCAAGCAGAATAAAATAAGTAAAGGCAGGGTTACCAATACCGAATATCTACCAAGAAAAAAATGCGAAATGGCAGATAGCAAGGTTAAAACCAATAAAGAAACGATAATAGTCCCTTTTCCTTCTCTATGAAGTGTCATAATTTTATGTATTTAAATTAAGTTTTCTATAATAAAATATAAATATACCACAGGCGCACATAGGATGAAGCTGTCCAGTCTGTCCAGCACACCGCCATGCCCAGGAATGATGTTTCCGCTGTCTTTCACGCCGAAAGTTCTCTTTAGCTGACTTTCTACCAAATCTCCAAGAGGCGCAAAAATAGAAACAAGAAGTCCAACGAGAATCCAATTTCCTCTCAGTTCAGGCATGTTTTGTTCAATGAAAAATCCTAAAATCAAAGTGCAGATTACTCCACCAGCAAAACCTTCCCAAGTTTTTTTGGGGCTGATTTTTGGAGCCATTTTATGCTTTCCAAACATTCTTCCAGCAAAATACGCAAAACCATCACTGCTCCATATTAGCGTAAATAAGACAAAAGTCTCCCAGCCAAAATGTTTTTCGGAATAATTAAACATAGGAAGCCCTAATGCAAATGAAAACGAGAGAAATACATAAATTACGATGAATATCAGTTTCCCATTGTCATAATAAAGTTCATTCGGGTATTTAAATAAAGTAAATGAAGCGATGAAAACTAAGGCAATACCCAAAAGTTCTTGGATATTAAAAATAAAATAAAAATCATGATTTAGGAATCTTATCCCAAATCTATAAAAAACGATGAATCCCACTGGGAAAACTATCCATTTCCACCAGCCTTCGCCGAATTTCATTATTCTAATCGCTTCCCAAGCACCTACCACCACAAAAAATAAAATCAAAGAAAGGTATAAGTACTCTTGTTTTACATCAATATTTAGGAAATCTTTTAAGTAAACAGAGCCGAAATGGGTAGTGCATAGAAAAATGACCAAGCCATAGACTGCTCCAGAAATAGCACGCTGAATTAAATTCTTATCCAAAATTTAGAAATTTAAAAAAAATTAATCTTCGAGCAAAAGTAAGAAAAGTTTTGGATATTTCTTGTTTGGATTGTCTAAATTTGATTTTCCGCCACTTATTGATGTTATTTTTTTTATATGGCTTTTCCGTTTTATTCTTGCCATGGCTTCACTGAGGTCTTCCACTATTTGGGAAACATTCGCCATGATGATGATTTTTTCGGGAAGCATTTGATTATCAAAATGCAGTATATTATCACACGAAAGCATGATTTTTCCATCAAAAGCAATTAAATATTCACAAGTGATAAACGCAGCACCATTTTGTTCACTCAATAATTTCGTATAAGGCGTTTTCGTAACATCTAAGAATTTCTGTAAATCCTCATCACAGCAGAAAACAGAGGTGATATTTTCAGAATCGATGATCTTATGAAGAATAGGAAGAGCTTCAGCTTCATTTACACAATAGTTAAAAATACCTCCAGAGAGAGTGAATAGCTGAGCGAATTTATAATCAACATCGGCATGCTTAAGTGTATCTCCATAATCAAGAAGACCTTGAGGAGATTTATTTTTTTCTTCGCCACCGAAGATTTTACCGATTAAATTTTTAAAAAAGCTCAATTATAATGCAAAAATTATATTTAATTAGGTCACGAAGTTAATAATAATTTTGAATAAATCAAAAAACAAACAGGTTTCATATAAGAATTGATAAACAAAACTGATATTATTTGAATCAAATAACGAAGAATTTTGTAAAAAAGTATAAATCTTGATTTTTTGTAAATAAAAAAACCTCTCTGATTTTATAGAGAGGTTTGATTTAAATTATCATTGAGAATCATTTAATTCATCATTTTCGGAAGGTTTTTCTTCCTCTGGAGTGTGGTCAATCACGGGAGCTGGGTTTTCTGCTGGAGTAGGATTTTGTTCCTCTTTTTTAGAAGTTTCAGCAACTTCTGGTTCCCATGCTCTCTTTCCAAAGATTTCTTCTAAATCTTCCTTGAAAATCACTTCTTTTTCAATAAGTTTATCTGCTAGAGCCTCTAATTTATCTTTGTTTTCAGTTAAAATTCTGATGGCTCTTTGGTATTGATTTTCAATGAGTTTGGATATTTCTTCATCTATGGTCTTCGCTGTATGCTCTGAATATGGTTTCCCAAAGTTATACTCAGACTGTCCAGAGCTGTCATAGTAAGAAATGTTTCCTATTTTGTCATTCAGACCATATATGGTAACCATAGCTTGGGCTCTTTTGGTTACTTTTTCCAAGTCAGAAAGCGCTCCAGTAGATATATTACTATATACAACCTGCTCAGCCGCACGCCCTCCTAGTGTAGCACACATTTCATCTAGCATTTGCTCTGTAGTGGTCAGCTGTCTTTCCTCAGGAAGATACCAAGCCGCACCCAGTGAACGCCCTCTAGGAACGATGGTGACTTTTAGTAGTGGATTGGCGTGTTCTGTAAGCCAAGATATGGTTGCGTGTCCTGCTTCATGGATGGCAACTCTTCTTTTTTCAGAAGGTTTTATTGCTGTATTTTTCTTCTCCAAACCACCGATGATTCTATCCACCGCATCTAGGAAATCTTGTTTAGTAACACTTTCGTGTCTGTTTCTCGCAGCGATAAGGGCTGCCTCATTACATAAATTCGCGATATCTGCACCACTGAACCCTGGAGTTTGTTTTGCTAAAAATTCTTTATCAACAGATGGGTCAAGTTTAATTTTCTTTAAATGAACTTCAAAAATTTCTCTCCTTTCATGGACTTCAGGAAGGTCTACATAAATTTCCCTGTCAAATCTCCCTGCTCTAAGAAGAGCCTTGTCCAAGATGTCTGCACGGTTGGTAGCCGCTATCACGATGACATTGGTATCCGTTCCGAAACCATCCATCTCTGTAAGTAGCTGGTTAAGAGTGTTTTCTCTCTCGTCATTAGCTCCGCTGAAATTACTTTTACTTCTTGCTCTACCAATGGCATCTATCTCATCGATAAATATAATCGCAGGAGATTTCGCTTTTGCTTGGGCGAATAAGTCACGCACACGAGACGCTCCTACGCCTACGAACATTTCCACAAAATCAGACCCAGAAAGTGAGAAGAAAGGTACTTTTGCTTCTCCTGCTACCGCTTTTGCAAGAAGGGTTTTTCCTGTTCCTGGAGGCCCTACAAGCAGTACTCCTTTCGGAATTTTACCACCTAATTTAGTGTATTTTTCAGCGTTTTTTAGGAAATCTACAACTTCCTGTACTTCTTCTTTTGCTCCTTCGAGACCTGCCACATCTTTAAAGGTGATGGCAGCATCTTTTTCATTGATTAGTTTAGCTTTGGAACGCCCAATGTTAAACATACCGCTGCTGCTTCCACCACCGCCGCCCATTCTTCTGAAAACAAAATAGTAGAGCAGGGCAGAAAAACCAATCCACATAGCCATGGAGATAAATGTACTCTTCATAGCGGAACCAGAATCTCCGAAATTGATTACCGTTTTTATCTCAGGATTGGTCTTTTTGATTTCATGAAATCTTTCTTGAAGATATTTTAGATCTCCATAGGATAATTCCAAATCTGGATTTGCTCCTTGTGAAAAAGGAAGCATTATATCTTTTTGGTCTTCAGTTTTTTTTCTTGCCTCTGAGGTTAAGAATATATCAGCTTTGTGTGTGTCTCGGTATACTTTTATCTCTTTTATCTTTCCTTGCTGCATTAAGCCGAAAAATGTATCCTCATCTACTGGCTTTACTGTAGAAGATGAGCTAAGCATCGGATAAAAGAGCATTCCCAATGCAATGAGAATGACTACATAGAACCAATTAAATCCTTTGTTCATACATATATTTTTCTTAGTTAAATAAATTGTCTTGACTTTCTATCACAGTGACTTTGGCATCACTCCAAAGGTCTTCTATGTCATAGTATTCGCGGATATGTTTTTGGAAAACATGCACCACCACGGAGATATAATCTACTAAAACCCAAAGTGCATTTTCTTCACCTTCGGTATGCCATGGGCGTTCTTTGAGCTCATTTCTTACTCTTCTCTCGATATTTCCTGCGATAGCATTTACCTGCGTGTTTGAATTTGCGCTACAGATAATGAAATAGTCTGCAGCGGCATTTTCTATGTTGGTAAGATCCAAAATTCTAATATCCTCACCTTTGGTGTCTTGGATACTGTCTATGATGGTGTTTATTAGAAGTTGTTTTTCTGATTTTATACTCATTTAGATATATATTGTATTAGTTGCAAATTTATTCTTTTTTACTTTAAATCAAAGAAATATTTTTATATTTATCCGTCATAAATTTACGAAGTGGATACATTATTTTATATTCAGCAGTGCTCATCTACCAATGATGAGATTGTCAATCTGCTAAAAAGCCATGATGGCATCAGGGAGCTGACACTCTACACCTTTGACCAAACTAAAGGAAGAGGGCAGTATGGTAACACTTGGGATACCGCTCCGAACCAAAATTTGGCTTTTTCTATGGCTTTGCTGCAAAATGAAGTTTCGCAGTCGGATACCTTATTCAATTTCCATACCGCAAACATTTTACGCGATTTTATTGCCAAAAAGACAGAAACGAAAGTAGAAGTAAAGTGGCCTAATGACATCATCATCCATCATAAAAAGGTGTCGGGAATGCTCATAGAGAAAAAGAAGATAGGGAATAATGTTTATTTTATAGTCGGTATAGGACTAAATCTTTTACAGCGAAATTTCCAAAATCTCCCTAAAGCAGGCTCTATTCTTACCCAAACGAAAAAGGAATTTGATTTAGAAAATTGGACAAAAGAAATGCACGCATTTTTTTTAGAAAAAGTTTTTGAGCCTGTTTCTTCGGAAGAAATATTAGACCAATATCATCATTTTTTATTTAAAAAAGATGAAGTTTCTGTTTTTGAAATTGGCAAAATAAGACAAAATGGCATAATCAAAAAAGTAGATGAACAAGGACATCTATGGATAGACCTCGAAAATGAAGGTCTGAAAAGGTTTTATCATAAAGAAATAAAACTGCTGTACTGATTACTCATTTGCTCTTTTTCTATACAAATGTATAGCCACAGCTCCGAAAATGATATTGGGAATCCACATAGCAAGGAGCGGCGGAAGGCTTTGGTTAGAAGAAAGAACTTTCAGCACCTCAAAGGAGAAAATGAATGTGAAAGCCAGCGAGATACCCACAGCCAGATTCTGCCCAATTCCTCCTCTTCGTTTCTGTGAAGAAAGTGACAATGCTAAAATAGACAAAATGAAAATAGACACAGGCATAGAGGTGCGCTGGTGGAGTTCGTTTAGGTAGGTGTTTAGGTTGCTGTTGCCTTTTATTTTTTCTCTCTCGATGAATTTTATGAGGTCGGGCGTGTTTTTGTTCTCCGCTTCTAGGTCATTTGGGAATAATTCCTCTGGCGAGAGCCCAAAACTTTGGGTCTTTTCGTTACCGCTGTTTAGTTTTTCTGTGTCATCAGGATTGATGGTTTTTTCGAGATAATTGCTTAGACGAAAGAGCTTGTCTTTCTTGTCCCAAGCCACATCTGTAGCGATGAGCTGATAGACCATTTTTCCTTTTTTGTCAAATTTTTGGTACTTGTAGCCAGAGCCTCTTTGGTTGAGCTGGTGGTAGCTGTTGATAAAAACATATTCTGTCTGCGAAAGCTGTGCAGAGATGGTCGTGATGTCTATGTATTTGTTTCTGTTACTGCTATTATAGGTGTAAATGATGAGTTCGTTTTTCTTTCCATTTGCCCAAGGAAGAATAAAATGATTGGTAGCAAGGGTAAGGAGCATCAGAAAAATTCCTACATAAAAATACGGCCGCGAAAATCTATGAAAACTAGCACCACTACTGAGGACGGCTACGATTTCGGTATTGTTAGCCATCTGCGAAGTGAAGAAAATAATGGAAACAAAGACCAAAATAGACATAAAGGTAATCACCAAATAGACCACCCAAAACGGATAAAAATGAAGCAGGAAATATCCCACAGTGAAGCCGTTTCCTTCTATTCTAGGAGCTTTGGACTGTACATCTATGATTACCACAATGATGGATAACAGCGCCAGCATAAAGCCCAGCGTTCCTAAATATTTTTTAATAATATAGCGGTCTATGATTTTCATATTGTAAAATATTCGCAAATTTAGTTTTTTTGCTTTGTTAAAAAGAAAAAATAAATCATCTTTCTCAAAAATATAAATAAAAATCCCTCCAAAGCTAAACTTTGAAGGGAAAAAGAAAAATTATTAATTATTGTTTCGCTGCAAACTCATCTTTGAAATCAGCATTTGCCTCATAGTCTGCGACCATTTCTTTGGCGTAATCTGTTTTTTCTCCTTTGCTAAACCTTCTTTCAAGGCTGTCAAAGATAGAATACACCACAGGAATCACTATCAGTGTAAGGAATAGTGAGGATATCAGACCTCCGATAATCACTATCGCTACACCTCGGTTCATATCTGCACCGTCTCCAGATGCCATCGCGATAGGAATCATCCCTACTACCATGGCGATGGTAGTCATCAGGATAGGACGAAGACGAGCTTGGTTGGCTGCTACCAGAGCATCAAAGGTGCTGTCTCCTACTGCCTTTCTATTGTTGGCGAAATCCACAAGCATGATGGCGTTTTTCGCAACGAGACCTATGAGCATGATAATCCCCAAGATAGTGAAGATATTCAGCGTCTGGTTCGTTAGTGCCATGAGAAGTAATGCCCCAATGAACGAAAGCGGAACAGAGAAAATCACGATGAACGGCGTAGCAAAGCTGTCATACAGAGCCACCATTACCAAATACATAAGGACAATAGCCGCTAATAAAGCCAATCCTAATGTACCGAAACCTTCCTGCTGGTTTTCCATGTTTCCTCTCCATCTATATTCTACACCAGCTTTTCTCTGAATTTTGGAGAACTGCTGTTCCCATTCAGCTGCGATAGTTCCCGCAGGTCTTCCGATAGCTTTTGCTTGGACAGATACAGAAGGTGTTTTGTCTCTTCTCTCTAATAGAGAAGGTCCAGAACCATAGCTGATGTCAGCAAATTGCTCCAAACGAACTACTTGTCCAGTAGCGCTTACGAATTTCAGGTTTTTAACATCATCTATGGAAGATCTTCCGATTTCGTCATATCTGATATTGATATCATATTCATATTCTCCAGCACGATATTTAGAATCTGTGTTTCCAGAGAAAGCGATCTGCATCGTTTTTCCTACGGAAGCAATGTTCAGCCCAAGAGAAGTCATTTTTTCTCTATCTACTTTTACATTGATTTCTGGGTTACCATCTTCGGAGGAAAGTTTCACCTCGGAAGCTCCTGGGATTTTTTCCAGTTGTTTCGCTGCTTGTTTTGCAAATTCCAAGGCATCTTTCAGGTCAGTGCCTGTTACAGTCAGGTTAATAGGTGCCTGCTCTGCTCCGATGAGTCCCATCTGAACGATTTTTATTTTTGCTCCGATGATTTTTTTCTCCAATTCTCTTTTTAGTTTAGCTGAATAAATGTCTGAACTTTCTTTGACACTGCCATCTTTTTTCAAGAAAACTTGGATTTGGGATTTGTATTTCGTTCCAGAAGTGGAAGCCATCCCGTCATCTGCTTTTCCTACTGTGGTGATGATTTTTTCTACATCAGGAATCCCGCTGATGTACTGCTCTGCCTGTTGAGTGAGCTTATTGGTTTTCTCGATAGAGGCATCTTTTTCTAATTCAAACTGAACCAAAAACTCGCCTTTGTCACTTTTCGGGAAGAAATCCACTCCGATGTAGCCCATAGAGAACAGCCCGATAGTAGAAACCAAGAACAGAACCAAAACAACACCCAGTGTTATCAGCTTTGTTTTTACTGATTGCAATGCCCATTTTAGCAAATTACCAATGCTTTGGGTAAAGTTGTTCAGCATGTTTTCAAAACCGAAAATTATTTTTCCGAAGAAAGAATTTTCGTCGATATGTTCTAGTTTTCCTACTCTGGAGAATAGCCAAGGCACGATGGTAAAGGACACCAATAGGGAAAGCATTGTAGAAATCATTACCGTAACGCAGAACTGCACCAAGATATCCGCTACAAGTCCCGTAGCCATAGCAATCGGAAGGAATACCACCACGATAACCAAAGTAATCGCTGTAACGGTAAATCCAATCTCAGATGCTCCATCATAAGCCGCACGAACTTTGTTTTTACCCATCTCCATATGGCGGTGAATGTTCTCAATAACCACGATGGCGTCATCCACCAAGATACCTACCACCAGCGAAAGCCCAAGCAAGGACATCAGGTTAAGCGTGTATCCCATGAAATATAGACCAATGAAAGTTGCAATCAATGAAAGAGGAATCGCCACCATCGTAATCACTGCGTTTCTCAAACTATGCAGGAAGAAAAGCATGATAAATCCTACCAAAGCGATAGCTAGGAACAAGTCAAAAATCACATTATTCGCGGCATTCAGTGTGTAATCTGTAGTGTCATTCGCTATCTCTAATTTTATTCCTTGTTTTTCGTAGTCTTTTTCTACGGTTTTTATAGTGTTTTTGATGGCTTCACTTACCTCCACGGCATTGGCATCAGACTGCTTGGTAACCTGTAAGAGGATGGTATTTTTTTGGTTGATTCTCGCGATTTTTTCTACATCTTTCTCACCATCTTGTATATCTGCGATATCTCCAAGGCGGATCATCATTCCAGAAGGCGTAGTGATAGGCAGCCTTCTCATTTCTTCCACAGAACCTATTTTACCCATTAGACGGATGATGGTCTGTTTTTCTCTCGTTTTCGCGTTTCCTGTTGGGAAGTCCAAGTTGGATGCTGCGATAACCTGTTGAACCTGAGCGATAGACAGCCCGTAACCTTCTAATTTTTCAGGGTGAATGTTCACTTGGATTTCTTTTTCCTGACCACCCACCATGGTCACCTGTGCTACACCATTTACACGGGAAAAAATAGGCTGGATTTTTTTATCCAAAAGGTCATAAAGTTCTTTTTCAGACATTTTGGAAGTCACCGAGATATTCATAATCGGCACATCATCCAGTGAGAATTTATTCAAAGATGGTGTTTTGGCATCATCTGGCAGCTGGCTGACGATGGCGTTTATTTTTCTTTGGGCATCGGTCATTAGGTAGTTTACATCTGCTCCTGTGTTTAGGGTAATGGTTACTAATGACAAACTTTCAAAGGATTTAGATTCTATTTTTTTAACATTCTCCATAGAAGATACCGCATTTTCTATTTTTTTGGTCACGGTATTTTCTACCTCAGAAGGCGAGGCACCAGGATAAACTGTCTGCACAGTGATGGTATTGGTCTCCATTTTTGGGATAAGCTCATAGCCGAGAAGGCTGTAAGAGAAAATCCCTCCCAAGGTAAGGATAATAAAGAGAACGAGGATGATACTCGGACGCTTTATGGATATTTCAGGTAAATTCATAATTTTCTAATTTATTTGATGATTTCTACTGGAGTTTGGTCAGAAAGATTCACTTGTCCAGTGGTTACTACTTGGTCGCCTTTGGATAGTCCAGAAAGCACTTCTATATAATCTCCGAAGTTTCTTCCTGAGGTGATGGTTTTCAGCTCTGCTTTTCCGTTTTTGATGACATAAACTTGGTTAGAACTCACACTTCCCACGAAAGCTGTTCTCGGCACTGTCAAAATCTGGCTGCTTTCTTTCTCTCCGAAATATGCCGTTCCGTACATTCCCGCTTTTAGAGTGTTATTGGTATTGTTTTTAATTTCCACTTCTACTGGGAAATTTAGGCTGGCATCGGCTTTTGGAGCGACGAAGGTCACCACACCAGAATATTTTTCATCTGGATAAACCGAAGAAGAAACCTCCACAGCCTGTCCTACTCTCACAGAGCTGATGTGTTTTTCATCTACTTTCACTTCTAATTTAAGCGTGCCGATGTTTATGATTTCAAATAAAGCCTGCCCTGGCGCCACGAAAGAACCTGGCTCTATGTTTTTCTTATTGATAACTCCTGAAAACGAAGCTCTTACATTCACATCAGAAGCGCTAAGCTGTGCACTTTGAAGGCTGTTTTTAGCAGTTTGTGCTTGGAGGCGAACTTGGTCAAGCTGCTGCTTGGTCACACCTCCTGAAGCGTAAGCGCTTTCGAAACGCTTTACTTCGGCTAGGGCGTTGTTATAGACTGCCTGTGCATTTTGCACATTTACATTCTGCTGCTCACCTTTGATGATGGCAAGAACTTGCCCAGCGCCTACACGGCTTCCCTCATTTACTAAAACACGAACCACACGCCCTTGAGTTTCAGCAGAAAGAGCGACTTCCTGCTTTGCTTGGAAAGTTCCGTTGGCTTCGTATTGAGTATTCACGCTTCTGAAATCTACGATGTCCGCTCTTACGGCTACATTGGCGTTTTTCTCTGCTACGATGGCTGTTGCCTGCTCACTTTTTTCTTTATTTTTATTTAAAACGAAGACAATTCCAGCGATTGAAACTCCGATTAAAGCGATTGTTATGATTGTTTTTTTCATTTTTATTTAAATTTATTTTGTTAATGTATTTAGTTCTCCTCTTGATTTTATTAGTTTTATTTCAGCTATTTTGTATTCCAGCAGAGCGTTGGTGTAGTTGTTCTGTGCATCTGCGTAGGCTTTTTCTGCATCCAATAAATCGGTAAGTGTAGAAAGCCCGTATTTATAGTTGTTTTGTGTGTTTTCTAGAACACTCTTCGCTAAATCTACATTTTCTTTTTGAGTGTTGATGGTGATTAAACTATTGTTAATCTGTGTTTTAGCGTTTTCTATATCTAGGCTGATTGCCAGTTCTGCTTCTCTTTTTTCCACTTCAGCTTTTCTGATGTTTACATCGGCTTGGCGAAGTTTGGCTCTTGTAGAAAACCCATTGAAAACAGGGATGTTTAGACTTAGCCCGATGCTCGCTGCACTGTAGTAAAATGTGCGTTCATCTTTACTAAACCAAGGGAATTTTTGCCCTACACCAGTGTAGCCAAAGTTTCCTGAAAGCGCCAGAGTAGGATAGTATTCCGCTTTTTTAGCTTTTCTGTCCAGCTCTAAGAGTTCCAGCTGTTTATTGATAACTTTGATTTCTGTTCTGTTCTCCACGCTTGCTTCATTTCCTAGAAGTGCTGGCGTAGCATCAAAGGTGTCCTCTGGCATCATGATGGCTTTATTGATGTCCATTCCTATCATGAATTTCAGGGAATGTTCTTGTAGTTGCAGTGCATCTAAAATCTGCTGTTTAGAGGCTTTCAGATTGTTCACTGCTACATTGGTTCTATCCAAATCTATTTTTTTAGCCAGACCACTTTTGTACAGTCCTTCTATGATGTCTCTGGTTTTAGTGGTGCTGTTTAGATTCGTCTCCACAGTTTTCAGCTTTTGCTGTGTTTGATAAACTTGATAGTAAGCCATAGCTACTTTTTCTATCAGGTTTTCATTGGTAAGTTGCTGATTGATAGCATAAAATTCACGAGTGGTTTTGGCTGCTTTCAGACCGATGAAAACACTTTGGTTGAACAACTGCTGAGTAACAGAAATTCCTGCTGAAGTCTGCCATGGGTTACCTATTTTTACTTGATTTCCCATAAAGCTCAACTGTTGCAGAATAGGGTTGTATGTGAGACTTCCTGTGACATTCACCTGTGGAAGTGTAGCTGCGCGCACTTGCTCTATCTGGTACTCTGCGTTTTCGTATTCTAATTTGGCTTTTACAGCCTCAGCTTTATGTTCTAGGGCATAATTAACCGCTTTGCTGAGCGTCAGCTCTTCCTGCGCTTTTGGGAAGAAGCTCAGTAGAGCCAAAGCTATTGATAAACTATATTTCATTTTCATTTTTTATTAAATTTTCTACTATTTCTAAACCTTTTGGAGTTACGATTGACCTTAGATAAAATTCTAAAAATTTGTTATCATGTTCTTTTATTGATATACTTTTTCCTATTTCTTCTGGGAATGCTTCATACAAATCAATGGCATCACTTCCTGCGATAAACTGGACGGCCAGAAAAGTTTTATCCAAATTTTCTCGGTAGACACCTTGTTTTATTCCCTCACTTATGTTTTTTTCGATGTGGGTTTTCACATCCTTACAGCGTCTTTTTTCAAAATCATAACAAAGCTCTGGGTAATATTTTTTCAGCTGAAAGAAACAAGGAGAAGTTTCAAAATCCTTCCCTAAAATACCATCTATTGATTCTTTGATTTTGAAATGCTCATGGATAGCAGTTTCGCATTTTCCTGATATTTCTGCAACTTTGCTGAAAGCCAGATTATACACATAATCCAGAGTAGCCTTTACTAAATCTTCTTTTGATGGAAAATACTGATAAATGGTCTTTTTCGAAATATGAAGAGATTGTGCAATATCATCCATCCCAACGGTCTTAAAGCCATTCCTAAGGAATAGTTCCTTTGATTTTTCTAATATAGTGTCTTTCATATCTTGTCCGATTTTGTTTTGCAAATATATAAAAACCAGGAAACAAAAAAGTAAAAAAAAGTTTCCAAGTTTACAGGTTTTTTGTAAGTTGTTGATTTTCAGTGATAAAAATTTACATTTTTTAAAGAAAAATCATCGAAAAGAGAAAAACTATTTATAATAAGTTTCCAAAAAAATGAAAAAATCATTCATTCTGTAGATGTTATTTGCCGCCAAATAAACACACAGAACAAGAACGATAGAAACCAAGAAATTCAGGATTTTGGGCTGTTTTTGGTAAGAATGGAATAGCCAGCCAAGGAACAGCGGATAAACAAAAACGAAATGTCCTCCATAGATGTAGGAAACATTGAGCCCGAATTTTAGGATGCAGTGTATGATGATGTCTACTAAAAACGAAAGTGTAAGTATCTGAAAATAAGTGTTTTTAAAGTTTTTTATAATGCTCCAAATCACCAATATGAGCAAAATCCCAACAAAGAGATAAGGCCAATCGGACTTGTAAACATCCATAAAAAGGGCTTTGTATTCAAATCCTTTCTTGTTGTTATAGTTTTTAATGATGAATCCAGGGAATAATATATTTCCGCCTAAAAACCAAGAGGTTACCATATCCCAAAAAGGTATGGGTTTGGCGCTGGAAAACTTTTCATACTGCTCATCAGTTTTAGTTAAAATTTGCCTTAAATTAAAATCCATCCGCATCAGGAACAATAGAATAAAAATTCCAGCGGAAAGGGCTACTTTCAGAGTTGCTTGCCAGAATTTTTTCCAAGACAGGAAAAGTCTTTTTTCAAATAAAATAGGAATGTAAGTTTTGACAATATTCGTGATGGTAAGCCCTCCAATCGCCACGCCAGAGAGCATCAGCGGGAAAAAGGGAATGCTCTGTTTCTGCTGGATTTTTCTTACAGCGTAATAATTAAAAAAGGTCAGAAGAAAGAGCGAATAAGTGTAAGTTTCGGGCGTAAAAGACAAAAGAATATTCGTGGAGAAAAAAGCAAAGAAAACGGTCAAAAGCCACGCTGATTTATTAGAAATCAAAGTGATGTTGGTCAAATATTTATAAATCTGAACCAAAGTCAAACTAATAGTAATGGTGCTGAGCCACGCCCAAACCAGTCTGAAAATCTCGTTTTTCTTGCCGCCAGAAACGAAAAGTGCAAAATTCCGTAAAAAATCAAAAAAATAAATAGACAGCGGATGCCGTTCAAAACCGCCGCCAGTCATTATAATTGCTCGGTTATCAAAACTAAAATAAGCATCCCATGGAATGCGGTCATCAAAAATGATGCGGTATTTCAGTGCGATGATGCTTCCTAAACTCCCGTAAATAAGGACGAATAAGCCGAATAAAAGATATTCCGCTTTATTATTTGGGAAGAGAAGGGATAGGGCGTTGTGGATTTTCGATTTTAGTTTTGTCATCGCTGCAAAATTAGAAAAATATAACAGAAAAGAACATTTCCCATGAAAGCAGATTTTTATTTTCTATTTTTGCTGAAACATTTAGAAATATGTTTTCCGACGAATATTTTATGAAAGCAGCTCTCCAAGAGGCTCGCTATGCCCTTGAAGAAGAGGAAGTTCCGATAGGCTGTGTGATAGTTTGTAATAACAAGATTATCGCCAGAGGACATAATCTCACCGAACGGCTGAACGACATCACAGCCCACGCCGAAATGCAGAGTATAACCTCGGCGGCTAATTTTCTTGGTGGTAAATACCTGAAAGACTGCACGATGTATGTGACTCTGGAGCCATGCGTGATGTGTGCTGGAGCTTTGTTTTGGTCGCAGATTTCCCGCTTGGTCATCGGTGCAAGAGATGAGAAACGCGGTTTTCTAAACAAAGGAATAGAGCTCCACCCTAAAACTGAAATCATTACAGGCGTTTTAGAGGAAGAAAGTTCCCTTTTGGTTAGTGAGTTTTTCAAAGGGAAACGATGATTTAAGAATGTTTAAATTTAATAAAGTAAGTTATTTTGGTTTTGTGTTAAAAATTTGTTAAATTTGCAAAGAAATTTTACACACTCGTTGTGCAAATTAAGTTTAACTAAAAAATAGTTGTTTAACCAGTTCCTAAGTTTAATATTATGGTTATTAGGAACATAAAATTTAGAATTTATGAAATTAAAAAAATTATCTAGAAGAATGTTTACTATTGCTGCTCTTGCAGCTGTAGGGTTGGCAGGAACTTCACTTACATCATGTAGTAGAAGTAGTGATAATAATGATCCGATCATAACGGCAGTTCCTATAGAGCAGGCTATCATAGGAACATGGAAATTGGTGAAAAGAGAAGGAAAAGTAGGAGGACAATTTGTAGAAAGTCCAGTAACAGAATCATACGAAGTTTATGAAGCAAATGGAGTTTATAAGCGTTATAATGATAGAGCTTTAACAAATCTTGTTGGTGGAGGAACTTATAAAATAGAGAATGATATTCTTGTACTTGCTTCAAGTTCAAGATATAAGCTTGAAATTAATGGTAATACCATGGTTTATACAAGTAGTGATGGTTCAAAAAGAAATACTTATACAAAATTATAAAATAACTAAGCGGGTATCAATAGATATCCGCTTTTTATTTTAACTCTTCTATGGAATACACAAAATCTTGGTTGAATTCATTCATGGAGTTGATGAGCTGAAAATGAGAGAATTCGTTTAGGTTTTGCAGGGTGATTTCTGTTTCTTTTATTTTTCCTTGTTTTAGGAGATTTTGCCGCTGGACGCCATTGAGCAAGAAACTTTTGGGCGTGTACCAAGTTTGGTTTTTTAGGAATAAAAGATTAGAAAAAGAAGTGTCTGTAATCTGTCCGTTTTTCACGATGATGATTTCCTGTGCTCGGGCTTTTTTCTTCATTTTTTCAAATTCTGTGCGGTCTGCAAATTTGAAATCGTACGAAAAATCATTATTCTCCACCAGTTCAAAAGTTTCTATTTCAGGAAAAGCGTAAGGAAGCATTTGGGATTTGAAATTTCCCTCCAAATCATACACGATGCGCAGTTTGTAGAGTCCGTCTTCGTCATGCTCTAAGTCCTTGAAAATCTTTTCTAAATCTATACAGCACTCCTTCCCGAAATGCGCAAAAGTCTCACGAACCCTCTGCTGGTGAAGGTCTAATAAGAATGCTTTTTGGTCTTCTACTTTTATGCTTTCAATAAATTGGGACATATATTTTATTTTTCATTTCTTGATATTCATCTTCCAGCTGGCTCATATGGGTGATTCCTCCGCCGCTTTTGAAGTAGAATTTTTCGTTTTCTTTTTCTATAAAACGAATCATCACACAGCTGTCCAGATTTCTGCTGTCAAACCAGCCGCAAACGCCTGTATAAAAGCCCCTTTGGTAGTTTTCTGCCTCTAAAACAATCTCCAAAGTCTTCATTTTCGGTGCGCCCAGAATAGACCCTGCGGGAAGCAGTTTTTGGAGAATGTCGCCTATATTTCCCTGAAATTCAGGTTTTAGCTCTCCTGTGATTTTGGAGCTCATGGCGTATAAATCCCTTTGGCGGGTTTTGATGAAATCTATCCTTTGGAACTCTTCCAGCTGGACATTATCCGCTACCATGCTCAGGTCGTTTCGTAATAAATCCACTACGGTATAATGCTCGGCAAGTTCTTTTTTGTCTTCTTTCAGGACATTCACAGCATTCTCCACCGAGGCATCGATGGTGCCTTTCATTGGGTAGGTGAAAATTTTATTTTCTTTGATTTCCACAAAAGTTTCTGGCGAAAAAAATACAAATTGGTCATCGAAATAGACTTTGTATTTCGCATCAGAAATTTTGTAAATCTCCTTTAAAGAAAGGTTGGTTTTTATCTCCGTCTGGCAGGTGTAGTTGGCAAGGTAGGAATTTCCGCCTTTCAGGTTTTTTTGAACAATTTCAAAGCCTTTTTGGTAATCTTCCCTGCTCTGTGGGAAATTTTCCCAGAAAATATTTTTTTCTGAATCTTGAATTGGTTTTTCGAATTTGAAATCAGGAAATTTGATGAAAATATCTGCCTTTTCCAAATCTTTTTCTTCAAGAATGATGATATTCTGAGCCAAAAAATCAATCATAAAAAAGAAAGGAATTTTATTCGCAGAGAGGAAGTTCATTTTCTCAAAAGAGCCTTGAAAATTTTTCATAGTGCAAAAATAAAACTAAAACTTTATTTTTGCATAAATAAAAGTATTAAAGTGATTTTTTAAACAAAATTCAGTGTTTTAATGCAAAAATATTTTTACAGAAGAAATAAACAATAATTTATAAATATGAAAAAAGTAATTTTACTAATCGGCTTTTGCTTTTCATTCATGCTGTCTGCTCAGAAAGGAGCTTATTATCAGCAATATGTGAAGTATAAAATGAACATCGATGTAGATGCGTCTAACTATTCTTACCACGGAAAACAGAGCATAGAATACACGAACAACTCGCCTGATGAGCTGAGGGTAGTGTATTTTCACCTATATTGGAATGCCTTTAAACCTAATTCTATGATGGACCAAAGGGTGACCAACCAAGGACTGAATGCAGACGGGCGTCTGATGACCAAAGTAAATGGGAAACCAGTCTCTCGTTTGGCTTCTATTCCTGCTAATGAAGAGGGAAGCCAGAAAATAAACTGGATAAAACAAAAAGACAAAGACCTAAAATTCGAAATTCAGGAAACGATAATGAAAGTTTATCTGAATGAACCACTGAAACCAAATTCCACTACGACTTTCACAATGGACTGGGATGCAGTGATTCCACACCAAATCCGAAGAGCAGGGCGAAACAACCGAGAAGGCGTGGAAATGTCTATGTCCCAGTGGTATCCTAAAATCGCAGAATACGACTATGACGGCTGGGCGACTTTTGACTATGTAGGAAGGGAGTTTCATGCGCCGTTTGGAGATTTTGATGTGACAATCAATATTGACAAAGACTATGTCATCGGAGCAGGAGGAACACTCCAAAACCCTAACGAAGTGAAGGGATATGTCCAAAATCCTACAATCAAAGAAGATAGAAACGGAAAGGCAACTTGGAGATGGAGAGCCAAAAATATTTTGGATTTCGCTTGGGCGGCAGACCCAGATTTTTTGGTGGAAGAGATGACCGTAATCGATGGGCCTAAACTATATTTCGTTTATCAAAAATCAGAAAAAACAAAATATTGGGAAGAAGCAAAACCTCTTGCAGTGAAATTTTTCCAAATCATGAATGCTACTTTTGGAAGGTATGCTTATCCAAGCTACAGCTTTATCCAAGGGGGAGACGGCGGTATGGAATACGGAATGTGTACGCTGATGCTGGGCGAGGCGAAAGACTTGGAAGGCCTTGTGAGTCTAATGGTGCATGAGGGGGCGCATTCTTGGTATCAGCAGATGCTCGCGACGAATGAGAGCATGGCTCCTTGGCTGGATGAAGGTTTTACGACTTATGCACAGGATTATGTTCTTTACCGATTGTTCCCGCCAATTCAGCCGCAGCCTAATCCTTTCATGGATGCTATCCAGAGCTATGTGGCGTTCACGAAAAGAAAAATAGAAGAACCAGCAGTTTGGCTTGCTGACCACCACGACCATGGTTCGGCTTACAGTGTGGCATCTTACACCAAAGGTGAGTTGTTTTTAGTAGAGCTAGGCTATATTGTAGGGGAAGAGACTTTGTCTAGAATCATGAGAAAATACTATGATGAATGGTCTATGAAACACCCTACTGGGCGTGATTTTATGCATATAGCACAGAAAGTTTCGGGAATGGATCTGAAATGGTTTTATCATTACTGGATAAACACTACTAAAACCATAGACTATGCGATAAAAGATGTAAAATACGGCGATGGATTTACGACCATTACCCTTGTTAATAAAGGAACAATCCCAATGCCGATAGACTTCTCTGTATTGACAAAAGATAACAAAATAGTGAACTATCACATTCCGCTCAATATGATGAGAGAACCGAAAAAATCTGATTTCTTTGGGAATTTTACTACTCTTGGTTATTGGAACTGGACAGCGAATCATTACACCTTTACGATACCTTTCGGTAAGGAAAAACTTCAGGCTATGGGAATAGATTTTACCCAAAGATTAGCCGATGTGCATCCAGAGGACAACTTCTTGGAAGTGAAATAAGTAATTTTTCAAAAATACACGAAAATGAGCAAAACTTTAGTAGTCAATATAGGAAACACGAATATCCGTTTTGGGATATTTAGCGGTGATGAATGCCAGACCTCATGGGTTATCAATACCAAGCCTTACCGCACGAAAGATGAATTTTATTCGCAGTTTCTTTTGTTTTATCAGACTTATCAAGTCAAAGCAGATGAGTTTCAGAAAATTATCATCGGTTCTGTGGTGCCGCAGCTTACAACGGTGATTAGCGGTGCTTTGAAGAAGATACATGGTCTGGAGCCTGTTTTAGTAAATAGAAATACGCCCTCAGGAGTCAGCCATAAATCCAGCCAAATGGGAACTGATATTTATGCCAATTTGGTGGCAGCGCATCACCTTTATCCCAAAGACAAAAAGAAGATTATCATAGATTTTGGAACTGCTCTTACGGTGAGCTGTGTAGATGAAAAGGGTGAAACTCAGGGTGTTATCATTGCGCCTGGGATTATCACTTCGCTGAATAGTCTAGTTCAGCAGACTGCCCAGCTCCCAGAGATAGAGCTGGCTCCACCGAAAACTGTCTTGGGGCAGGATACGGTTTCCTGTATGGTCAGCGGTATGGTCTATGGCTATCTGGGAATGGTGGAAGGCTTCATAGAAAGGGTGAATAACGAGGTAAAGGATAAATGTTTCGTAATCGCAACAGGCGGAGTTTCTCACATCTATAAACCACTGACAGACAAAATAGATGTCGGCGACCATCTCCACACACTGAAAGGTCTTTATTTCTTGGGGAAGGAGGGGTTAGAAAACATTTAAAAAAGATAGGAAATTCATAAAAATTTTTCTATCTTTGAAAAGTTTTAAAAGTAGGAAAAATGGAAAATAATTCGTTGAAGAATTTGCTTAAATCGCTAAAAATCCGTATCTTTGAGATGAGGCGTTCAGCGTTCAGCGTTCAGCGTTCAGCGTAAATTTAGGCTTAAACAACGAAAAAACATATTATTAAAATCCACATTGGAGAAATTTTTCTTCGATGTGGATTTTTTGTGTTTAAATAATAAATATTTGAGTAATTAAAGATATGGCGGAACCCGAAAAGCCAAAAGAGTAGGGAGTAATTAAATTCGGATAAAATATTTTAAAATTTATACATTATGAATTATCAAAAAGTACAGACAAGTATTGGTAAAATTTTTTCACCAGAAAACATGGAAAAACTCCGAAAAGTGGCAGAGTTTATAGGCGAACAAGGGAAGGTAATCCTTGAAGGTGCGGATGCTGTAGCGGAGGGTATTGATGGATTATCTAAGTGGGTAGAGAATAATACTAATATACCTTGTGAGATGTATCAGTTAGAAAAACTGGGCATTGATGAGCTGAAAAACATCATTACAGAGACAAAAACAGAAGCCTCTGTTTCTGTAGCGCTTCTTAATTCGGGAAGAAATAAAAAAGACGAGTTAGAGCTCTTTTTACAGCATTTGGATGCTGATAAAAAGGCTATTGATATGAATAAAGTGTATTATATAAGATGTGAAATTATTTCTAAGGAATTAAAGGAAAAATTTGGAGATAAAGAATTATTATTGGTTAATCTATAAAAAAAGAAAAGATGTTTGAGAGTTTAGTAAAATTTTTTGCGAAAGTTTGGGAAAAGCTTAAAAAGATTTGGGTAGCTATTGTTAGTTTTATTAGGAATATAGCTAACTGGTTCAAAAGGAAATATAAAGAAATAATACAGAAATGGCCTAATGCAAAAGCTCTTTCGTTAAAAATTAAAGGAAAACTGGAATCGGGAGATTATAGTGAATTAGATATAGGATTAGATGATACGAAGGAGACTCTATCAGAAAAAGATTATGTAATAGTAAATACTTTCTATGATGAAAACACAGGGGAGGTTTTAACAGAACACACGGAAGTTATAGAGTCAGATAAATTAGATGATGACACAATCAACGCGTTTGGAGATAAGGATATGTTAGTATTAAAATAATTATAAAAATGAGTGAAAAAATGGAAAATAACTGGATTTGGGTAGCCTTGGGGGCTGCTGTAGTATTAGGTGGAGTATATTACTTTATTAGAGAAAAAGGAGCAAAAGAACCTTTAGTTGCAGAAGATATGGATAAACTAACCTTAGCTTATGTGGAAGATTATTTTAAGAAATCTTATGCACCTATTCTAAAGGATAAGCCTAACATTCAGCCTATAGCATTAAAAGTAAAAGGAGATATATTTAGTAATAATGATGAAGAAAGTCTCTTTTTTGCATTGACATATTATGATAAAGATGCAGAAGAAATCTTGGAAGGACACACTAAATATATTAAAGCAAAAAGTATAGATGTCAATCTAAAAGATGCTTTTGGGGATAAGGATATGTTGGTATTGAAATAAAAAAACAACTCAAAGGGGTAATGCTAAAATTACCCCTTTTTAATCAAAGTTTAATAAAAAAAGAAAAAATATGATTTGGTTTTTACCTATATTTTCAGTGGTTTTGGGAGGTCTCGCAGGAAGCTTTTTGGCAGAATTAGTCATATGGATTACTAATTATCTAGATAAACAATCAGCAAAGAAGCATATACAAGAGCAGAAAAGACAAAAACATCCTCCAGAACTTAGCAAAATGATAAAAGATAATCTTGAAAAAGAGAATTATAATAATATGAACATAGGTCTTAGTAGTATGTCAGAAAGTAGCAATAGTCCGATTTATAGAGTGCCTGCTAGAGATGAAATGATCAACATATTGGTAAATGAACACAGATGTGATAGAGTAAGGTTAGAGAATCTGACAGATAGAAGACTCAAAATCATGTATGGTATATTTAGGGGAAAAAGTGAAAAAAATTTCAACAAGCAAGAAATTATTGACATATTAGTAAAAAGACATGGATATCAGAAAGAATGGCTGGTAAACAAGCCTATAGACAGATTACAAGCAATGCTTGGAGAACTACAAGGAAAAGGGGAGTATGTTGATGAAAAACAGGAAATTATTGACATATTAGTAAAAAGACATGGGTATCAGGAAGAATGGCTGGTAAACAAGTCCATAGACAAATTACAAGCAATGTATGAAGAGTTGAAAGGAACATCTTATACTCCTAATATAAAAGAAGTGGATTGGATTTTAGAAGATGAGGAAAGCCGCAAAATATTCGCGGGTAAATATTATAATGGAGAGGTAGTCTCTATGGAGGAAATCCAAGCCCAAGAAATAGACCCAGAGTTACAATGGGAATTGGATAACAAAGAAATCGTAATACTATAATCTATGGATAAGCTAAACTCTACACAAGAAATCATAGACAAAATTGAGGAAATTTGTCTTGATTTTAACCCTTCTATTTTGTTTGACTACCGAGATAAAAGACTTAATAATGGTAAGTTTTATGAAATAAGAATGACTAGAAATGGTAGTATTTTTTTAGAAAAAAATATAGGAAGCTATATAGATATAGAGCGAGCCTTGATAAATAGGAAAGAAAGCATATTTAAGCAAGAAGATAAATCAGTCCTTGAACAATTTCCTAATATTTATATTTATGAAAATCGCGAAGTTATGAGTAATATCCCTCAAAAAACAGAAGAACAAGTTAATTTCATTGTACAAAAACCTAAAACCACATTAGATAGAGTAATCTTGCCTCCTAATGTAAAAAAAGAGGTAGAAACAGCTTTATCATTGATAAAGTTTCAGACTAAAATATATGAAGAATGGGGATTTTCTGAAGTAGATTCCAAACCAAAACTTATTCTTAATTTTTATGGGCCACCAGGCACAGGTAAAACAATGGTTTCTCATGCTATTGCCCATCAACTAAATAAGAATATTTTGGCGGTTAATTATGCTGAAATAGAATCAAAATATGTGGGAGATGCTCCTAAAAATCTCTTTAAAGCTTTTGAATTAGCAACAAAAGAAAAGGCTGTTTTATTCTTTGATGAGGCGGATTCTTTCCTTGGTAAAAGAATTGAAAATGTGCAAAGTAGTTCAGATCAAGCGATTAATTCGCTTCGTAGTCAGATGTTGATTTTATTGGAGGATTTTGATGGAGTAGTGATTTTTGCTACTAACCTTGCTAAAAATTATGATAGAGCTTTTGAATCTCGTATTTTAAAACATATTCATTTTGATTTGCCAGATTTGGAAGGTAGAAAGAAGATAATTAGTATTACTATTCCATCTAAAGCCCCTTTTGCATTAGATGTTAATAAAGAAGAATTGTGCAATAAATTAGCCGAAATAGCAGAAGGTTTTTCAGGAAGAGAAATTAAAAATGCAGTTTTGGAGAGTTTGACTTTGGGGGCTCAATCTTTGGAAGAAGTTCTATCAGAAGAGTTTTTTATTAAAGGTTTTGAAAATACCAAAGAAAAAATTAAAAAGTTGGAAGAAGAACGAAAAGCCAATGCGATGAATCCTATTTTTAAACAAAAAATAGAAGAAAAAATAAAACAAAATTTAGAACAAAAGGAAAGAGATGATGATTCTAAAACATTAGAAGAAAAACAATCAATCCTCAAAAACCCAGAATAAAACCAAAAATATCAAATCCTCAGAGTGAAATTTGAGGATTTTTTTTATCAGATAAAATCATTTAAATTTGCCTCCAAAAATGACAAATACAGATGTTTTTTCTTGGTATTTGTTGTGTTTTTAGAAGGTTTAACAAAAACGATACCCTATCGTATTTCCTCGTTTTTCAGAGGTTTTAGGGATTTTAGCATATGAGAATAGTCGTAGGACTTTCAGGAGGCGTGGACAGCAGTGTTGCCGCCTACCTGTTGAAACAACAAGGGCACGAGGTCATCGGGCTTTTCATGAGAAACTGGAATGATGCTTCGGTGACTTTGGAGGACGAATGCCCATGGGTAGAGGATAGTAATGATGCCCTTCTGGTGGCGCAGAAGCTGGGTATTCCTTTTCAGGTGATAGACATGAGCGAGCTTTACAAAGAAAGAATCGTAGATTACATGTTCTCCGAATACGAAAAAGGAAGAACGCCCAATCCAGATATTCTCTGCAATAGAGAAGTGAAATTTGATGTTTTTCTTCAGACCGCTTTGTCTTTGGGTGCTGACAAGGTGGCAACGGGGCATTACGCCAGAGTTTCCTCTTTCGTGGATGAGAGAGGGGAGGAAATCTATCAGCTTCTCGCAGGGAAGGATAATAATAAAGACCAAAGCTATTTTTTGTGCCAATTAAATCAAAATCAATTATCAAAAGCCCTATTCCCAATAGGAGAACTGACCAAACCCGAAGTGCGAGAAATAGCAAGAGAAATAGGGCTGGTAACTGCCGATAAAAAGGACTCTCAGGGGCTTTGTTTCATCGGAAAAGTGAGCCTGCCAACATTTCTGCAGCAGCAGCTAATCCCGAAAGAAGGCGAAATCGTGGAGATTTTTAGTGATTACAAAGAGTTTCATAAAGGAATGCTTATTTTTGAAACCAAACTTGATGAATTAAAATATCTCTCAAAGAAAATAAAATACCAAAAAGAAGACGGAAAAGTCATCGGAAAACACCAAGGTGCGCAGTTTTTTACCATAGGACAGAGCAAAGGCTTGGGAATAGGCGGACATAAGGAGTCCTGCTTCATCATTGACCGCGATATGGAGAATAATATTCTTTTCGTGGGCGAGGGCAAAAATTTCCCTGGACTTTACCGAAAAGCATTGAAAATCAATAATGATGAGGTGCATTGGGTGCGTGAAGATTTACGGCTGAAAAACGGAGAATCTATGAATGTAAAAGCAAGGATAAGATACCGCCAGCCTTTGGAAGATGCGGTTCTTTATCAGTATAAAGAGGGATTTTTCATAGAGTTTGAAAATCCGCAGTCGGCGATAGCAGAAGGGCAGTTCGCGGCGTGGTATCAGGGCGAAGAGCTGCTGGGAAGCGGTGTAATTTCATAGATGAAAATAGTGGCAGATTCGGAAGAAATATTGTATTCTATTGCGCTGAGGGCGTGTCCTTTGGTGGGCGATGTCAATTTCATGAAACTGGTCTCCGTAACGGGCTCAGCTAAAGAAACATGGAGGCTTTCCAAATCTGTTTTGCAGGAAATTTCTGGTATCGGAACACAGATTTCAAAGGGAATCGGTGATGATACTTTTCTGAAGTTTGCGGAAAAAGAACTGCTTTTTTGCGAAAAAAATAACATTAAAGTCAGACTGAGGCATCAAAATGAGCTTCCACGGCTGCTTTTAGAGTGCCCAGATGCTCCTGCTGTGCTTTATCAAAAGGGAGATTTTAATGAAAATTTAAAATTGATAAGCATAGTCGGAACTCGTAAAATGACCACTTATGGAAAGAAATTCATAGAAGAACTTTGCGAGGTTTTAAGGGATAAAAATGTGCTGATAGTGAGTGGTTTGGCTTTAGGAACGGATGGATATGCCCACCAGCAGGCTCTTAATCATAATATTCCTACGGTGGGAGTTTTGGCTCATGGTCTGCACATGATTTACCCAGCGGTTCATGAGAAAATGTCAAAAGAGATTTTGGAAAATGGAGGCGCGCTGTTGTCGGAATTTAATTCCAGCGAAAAGCCAGACCGAGAACATTTTTTGCAGAGAAATAGGATAGTAGCGGGGATTTCGCAATTTACCATCGTAGTGGAAACGGCTTTTGGGGGCGGTTCTATGAGTACGGTGAGCTACGCCAATCAGTATAACAGAGAGGTTTTGGCGCTGCCAGGGCGTTTTGGAGATAAATACAGTCAGGGCTGTAATATGATAGTAGCCCAGAATAAAGCAAAAATTCTGGCTTCGTTTCAAGATGTTTTGGATGAACTGGGCGACAATTATCCATCTGTGAAGCAGCCACAGCTATTTGAACCAAAGGAAATAGAGGTGGAAGAAAGGCTAAAACCTGCCTATCAGCTCATTGCAGAAAATTCTCCTATCTCGCTGGATGACCTCAGTCTAAAATTAGAAATGCCGCCTTTCAAACTGCTACCGATTTTATTAGATTTAGAATTGTTAGGCTACATCAAAGCCCTTTCAGGGAAGCAGTATGCGATGGCTTAGAATAAAAATAGAAGAAGGAAAATAAAGTGCTAAGGATTTTAAATAAAAACTTTTTGGAAAATATTTATAAAAATAATCAATCATAATAATTGATTATTTTTTATTGATAGAAAATTATTATTTCGTAAATTTGCCGCCGGTTTCAAAAATACATAATATATGCAAAAAATCTATTCTTTATTAATTTTCTTATCAATTATTTCCTACGGACAACAGGGTAGAGTAGGAATAAATACAGATGCTCCAGAAGCAACACTTGATATCAAGGAAAAACCTCTGGATGAGATGCCAGAAGGGTATTCACAGGGGGTATCTTTCCCTAATTTTACAACCAAAGAAAGAAAAACATTTACTGAGGTAAAGCTTGGAACAATGATTTACAACACGACTAAAAATCGTTTGGAGATTTATACTGTCGTGAATGGAAAAGAGGGCTGGTACAGTATAGGAGTAGTGGAGGAAGAGCCATTGTCTACCAAAACAATCAGTGCAGCAGATATAGCACAGAAACAAAAAATCATGTTTCAGGATGATGAGCCAGAGAGTGTTCTTTTTGATGGTAACCAGAGAGGTTTTCATCTGAATGCGATGGTTCAGGTAGGCAAGATTGATAAAAATAAATTCAGAATTCGTAATTTCTTACCTCGTAAATTTAATGATGTAGAGATATATTTTAAGAATGCTAATACTGCTGCACCAGTGAAAATACTTGTATTAGAAGAACTTGCTGCTTTGTCGGAAGTGGAAATAGACCTTCCTTTCGATGGTGGAAACCTTCGCTTTGAGGATGCCGATGGAAATGCAGAATCTTATGCAGTGTCAGACCTTAAAACAGATGATTACACACTGAATGTAGATGTTCCTGATAACTTCTTGTTCCAAAGAATGAAAACTATAAAACATAAAACATTTATTAGTTTTGGTAAATTTGGTACAGGGAACTGGGGGACAACGACAGCTGAACATATTCGTCAATATTTACCTATAATTGCTAATATGGCTTATCTATATAGTAGTGAGAAATTTAAAACCAGATTTATGAATTTTCCACATGTACTCTATGATAATGGTAAAAAACCTATAAATAGAGAGGCTGTTTATAATAAGATGTTTTCTGTTCCACACCAAGTTTTTGGAGTAACTACTGGGGTAGAAGGCTTAGGTGGAGGAAATGTTTTTGGTATACACCAGCGTTTCTTGAAATATGATGATTATTATAGTCAGCTTAGCCATTGGGCTCTTGAATGTTGGTCTCATGAATTTGGTCATGTGTTGGACTTTAGTCATGATAGTAATATGACCTATAGAGGAGGACCAGACAACAAGGGTTATGTAGATATAGTAATAAGACTATATGGGGATTTATTACGAAATGGAGACATACCTTTCTGGAAGAATCCTTATAAATAAAATAAAAAAGCCTATTATGATTTACATTAATAGGCTTTTTTTGTTGCATTAAAGATAAGCTATTTTAATCCTTTTTTCATTAGTTTTAAAGCCCAGTCATAATGGCTGGAAGTTGCCGAAATAAGGTAAGACCCTAGCGAAGTAGAACCTGTCCATTTGTAATTTTTCTTAGTGAAAAGCTCTTCATCCGTATGTTTTTCTATGATAGAAAACACTTTTTCAAATGATTTTTGAAATAAAATAAGGACTTCATCAAGTGAAATATTTTGACAACTTTCCCAAATTTCTTGGTTGAGTTTCGGTGTATCAGCAAAGGTGTAGCCTTCTTTGGGAATGGCAGGTTTTTCGCCTTGCATGCCTGTTTTGTACCAATTTAGAAACATTTCATGCCAGTGGTGGAGATGTCCTAAAACATCACGAATATTTCTATTCATGGTATTTTTACTGAATTCTTTATTAGGGTTTTCTTGGGCAGAAACAAAATCTATCAAGTTTATGAATTTTTCTTGGCTCAGCTGGAGAAGTTCAGTTTTAGAAGTTGGTCTCGGCATGTGGATTTATTTAAAATTATAAAAAAATGCGGTTCTTTTTGAGACCGCATTTTTCAGTTAGATTTATTTATCTTCTTTTTTAGATTTAGTTTGAATTTCTTTCATGAACTCGTCATAAGAAATTTTCTTTTCTGTTTTTTTAGCTTTTTCTAAAACCACACTTCTGATTTTGATTAAAAGAACTTCAGAAGAATATCTTCTCATTTGTTCTCTATCTCTCAGCATTTCTAGCACATATCTGTGCAGCTCTTGGTCACCGATGTGGTGCACTCCGTGAGACATTAGCTGATTTCTGAAAGAAAGTTTAGCATGCTCCAATACTTCCTCGAAATCATACTGAATGTTATTAGAAACTCTTAGTTTGTTTTCTACCATCTGAGCGATTAGAGCAGATTTTTCGTTTGCTATGATTTGTTTCGCTCTGTCTTCTTCAGTGATTTCTGGATTAGAATACATTACCCATTTTACTAGGAATGCTTCTGGGATTTTTAGGAAATCTTCTTTGTAGATTTGTTCTAAAACTTTGCTTACGAATACAGCTTCAGAATTTTGTTTGAAGAAATCATCCAATTCAGATTTTACTCTTGCTTTTAGTTCTTCTTCAGATTTGATTACATCTTTTCCATAAACTTTATCGAATAACTCTTGGTTAAGCTCAGCATCTTTTAATTCAAAAATTTCCTGAACTTTCACTTGGAATTTTTCATTTCCTAAGTGTGTGATTTCTATATCATGGAAACCTAATTCTCTCGCAAGTTCGTTTTCGTTTGCTTTTAATTCTTCTGCAGAGATTTCTTTAGTTTCACCTACTTTTAGTCCTTTTAGGATAGGGAAAATAGCAGTATTTTCTTCTGTTGCAGAAAGATATTTAGGCTTGTGTACAGGTTTTGCATCACCTTCCACGATTTCAGTAACTTCAAAGTTGATATGAGAGTTTTTCGTTGCTTTATCTTTCACAACTTTTTCTGCAAATCTTTTTTGCATATTTCCTACGCTCTTCATTACTTCTTTGTCTGTAGCTTCTACATCGTAGTATTCAGCAGCGTATTTAGATAAATCAATTTCAAATTCTGGCTCGAAACCAATTTCAAAACTTACAGAAACCTCTTCAGCATTGAAATCCAATGCCTGTGTATCCTGTGGAATAGGCTGTCCTAGAAGTCTTATGTTGTTATCAGCAACATATTTGTCCAAAGACTCAGAAATCTTTCTGTTGATTTCTTCTAGTGTAACAGCTTCTTCGTATTGTTTTTTGATAAGGCTCATAGGCGCTTTCCCTTTTCTGAAGCCAGGTATAGTTGCTCTTTTAGCATAAGAGTTTAGTGCATCATCTACTTTTTCCTTGTAATCTGATTTATTCAGTGTAATTGTAAGTAAAGCACTTACATCATCGTGGTTAGTTCTCGTAACATTCATTTTCCTGAAAATTTTTAAAGTGCAAAAGTACAATTTTTTTGTTTAAAAAATATCTTTTTCTATGTGAATTTTCTCATAAATCTGTAATTTCATTTTAAGTGTAATGAACGCTGATTATCAGTAAGTTATAAATTTAACTAAAATTAACTTGAATTTTTTACCAAATATTTCCCAAAAATAAATTATATTTGCAGACCATTTTACGCTATTGGAAAATTTATAGACATGCATAGACATTGAACAACTCTTATACATTGTTGTATAGGGGATTTCGTATTTTGTGCATGTGTATAACTGAAAAATGGCGGGATGGGAAAAATATTTTGCACTACGCTGTGAAAAGATATACCAGTGTTGCAGTTAGAAAAGGCTGATTTTTAGGATGGTGATGGGAAGGAGGTTTCTGATAGCGTGGATACAAAATCTTTCATTGTCATTATTCTTTTGATTTGGTTCTTTTCTGATATTTTTCTGTGAACAAAATATTTTACTAACATTCTTAGAGTTTTTTATGAGCAAATCAAAAACGATGAAAGACACTCAGGGAAATCAAAGGATTAATTTTGCTTCTGCAAGAGGAGTAGAAGTTCCTGATTTCTTGGATATTCAGGTGGAATCATTCAAAGAGTTTTTCCAGCTGGATACATTGCCTGAGGACAGAAAAAAGGAAGGTCTTTATAAGACTTTTCAGGAAAATTTCCCAATTACAGATTCCAGAAACCAATTTGTTTTGGAATTTTTAGATTATATGATAGATTCTCCTCGTTATTCTATTGATGAATGTATCGAGAGAGGGCTTACATATAGTGTTCCACTAAAAGCAAGGCTTAAATTATATTGTACAGATCCAGAGCATGAGGATTTCGAAACGGTTATCCAAGATGTGTATCTAGGACCAGTTCCATACATGACGCCTTCTGGGTCGTTCATTGTCAATGGTGCGGAAAGGGTAGTTGTTACACAGCTTCACCGTTCGCCAGGAGTGTTCTTTGGGCAGACTTATCATGCTAACGGAACTAAACTTTACTATTCAAGAATTATCCCATTTAAAGGGTCTTGGATGGAATTTACTACGGATATCAATAATGTGATGTATGCATATATTGACCGTAAGAAAAAATTACCTTTCACTACTTTATTGAGAGCTATTGGATATGAATCTGATAAGGATATTCTTCAGATTTTTGACTTAGCAGAAGAAGTAAAAGTAAACAAAGCTAACTTGAAAAAAGTAGAAGGAAGAACTTTGGCTGCCAGAGTTCTGAATACTTGGTTTGAGGACTTTGTAGATGAAGATACAGGAGAGGTGGTTTCTATTGAAAGAAATGAAATTATCCTTGATAGAGAGACTATTCTTGAAAAAGAGCATTTGGATTTAATTCTTGATTCAGGAGTGAAAACTATCTTGTTGCATAACGAAAACAGCAGCGAGTTCTCTATCATCCAAAATACATTACAAAAAGACCCTACTAACTCTGAAAAAGAGGCTGTGGAGTACATCTATCGTCAGTTGAGAAATGCAGATCCGCCAGATGAGGAAACAGCTAGAAAAATCATTGAAAACTTGTTCTTCTCAGAGCAAAGATACTCTTTGGGAGAGGTAGGTAGATATAGATTAAATAAAAAATTAAACTTAAATATCCCTGTTGAGACAGAGGTACTTACGAAAGAGGATATTATCGCTATCGTTCGTCACTTGATAGAACTGGCTAACTCTAAAGCAGAAGTGGATGATATAGACCACCTTTCTAACAGAAGAATTAAGACTGTTGGAGAGCAGTTGGCTGGTCAGTTCGGAGTGGGACTTTCTAGAATCGCTAGAACGATTAAGGAAAGAATGAATGTTCGTGATAATGAGATATTTACGCCATTGGATTTGGTTAATGCTAAGACATTGACTTCTGTGGTTAATTCATTCTTTGGAACTAACCAGTTGTCTCAGTTTATGGACCAGACGAACCCGCTTTCTGAGGTTACTCACAAACGAAGACTTTCTGCACTAGGGCCTGGTGGTCTTTCTAGAGAAAGAGCAGGTTTCGAGGTGCGAGATGTCCACCATACTCACTACGGAAGAATTTGTCCGATTGAAACACCAGAAGGACCAAACATTGGTTTGATTTCTTCTTTGGGATGTTATGCTAAAATCAATAATTTAGGTTTCATAGAAACGCCTTATAGAAAAGTAGAAAACGGAAAAGTAGACTACAATTCTGCTCCTATATATCTGAATGCAGAAGATGAGGAAGCAAAAATCATCGCACAGGCTAATATCGACATTAAAGAGGATGGAACTATCCTTACAGAAAGGGTTATCGCTCGTTTGGATGGAGATTATCCAGTGGTAGAGCCAGAGCAGGTAGATTTGATAGACATCGCACCAAACCAGATTTCTGGTATTTCGGCATCTCTAATTCCGTTCTTGGAGCATGATGATGCGAACCGTGCATTGATGGGATCAAACATGATGCGTCAGGCGGTGCCGCTACTAAGACCAGAAGCTCCTATTGTAGGAACTGGGCTGGAAAGACAAGTAGCAAAAGACTCTAGAGTATTGATAAATGCAGAAGGAAAAGGAGAAGTAGAATATGTAGATGCAGATAAAATTGTTATCAAATACGAAAGAACAGAGAATGAAGATTTAGTTTCTTTCGAATCTGCGACTAAAACATATTATTTAACTAAATTTAGAAAAACCAACCAATCTACGACTATCACCTTAAAACCTATCGTGAGAGAAGGTGATAAGGTGGAAAAAGGGCAGGTTCTTTGTGAAGGATATGCTACTGAAAACGGCGAATTGGCATTGGGTAGAAACCTAGTGGTAGCGTTCATGCCGTGGAAAGGGTATAACTTTGAGGATGCTATCGTAATCAATGAAAAAGTAGTTCGTGAGGACTGGTTTACTTCTATCCATATAGATGAATATTCTTTGGAAGTTCGTGATACTAAACTTGGTATGGAGGAGCTTACAGCAGATATCCCGAATGTATCAGAGGAAGCAACCAAAGACCTTGATGAAAATGGTATGATTAGAATCGGAGCGGAGGTAAAACCTGGCGACATTCTTATCGGGAAAATTACTCCAAAAGGAGAGTCTGACCCTACACCAGAAGAAAAACTATTGAGAGCTATCTTTGGTGATAAGGCTGGTGATGTGAAAGATGCTTCATTGAAGGCTGACTCTTCACTGAGAGGGGTAGTAGTTGATAAAAAACTATTCTCTAGAAACATCAAAGATAGAAAGAAAAGAAGCGAAGAAAAATTAAAATTAGAAGAGGTAGAAAACAAATTCCAAAAGGAGTTTGACAGCCTTAGAAATACTTTGCTGGAAAAACTAAATGCTATCGTAGGTGGAGAGGCTTCGCAAGGAGTTAAAAACGACCTTGGAGAGGAGATTATCGGAAAAGGTAAATTTACGATGAAACTCTTATCTAGCATAGAGGACTACAACACCGTGAGTGGTGCTGACTGGACTGCAGATGAGGAGAAAAATGCATTGGTAAATACCTTGATTAACAATTATAAAATCAAGTTTAATGATTTACAAGGAGTTAAAAACAGAGAGAAATTCACAATTTCTATCGGGGATGAGCTTCCTACGGGAATCATTAAATTAGCTAAAGTTTATATCGCTAAGAAGAGAAAGCTGAATGTAGGGGATAAAATGGCAGGACGACACGGTAACAAGGGTATCGTTTCTAGAATCGTTCGTCAGGAAGATATGCCGTTCTTGGAAGATGGAACACCAGTGGACATTGTACTAAACCCACTAGGGGTGCCTTCGCGTATGAACATTGGTCAGATTTATGAGACAGTTTTAGGATGGGCAGGTAAGAAATTAGGATTGAAATTTGCGACACCTATCTTTGATGGAGCAAGTCTAGATCAGATTACAGAATACACAGACCAAGCAGGTCTTCCTAAATACGGAAATACATATCTGTATGATGGAGGAACAGGAGAAAGATTTACTCAGCCAGCTACTGTGGGAGTTATCTACATGCTGAAACTAGGACACATGGTAGATGATAAGATGCATGCTCGTTCTATTGGTCCTTACTCTCTTATCACACAGCAGCCACTCGGTGGTAAAGCACAGTTCGGTGGTCAGCGTTTCGGAGAGATGGAGGTTTGGGCTCTTGAGGCGTTTGGAGCATCTAATATCCTGAGAGAAATCTTAACTGTGAAGTCTGATGATGTCATGGGTAGAGCGAAAACTTATGAAGCAATCGCAAAAGGTGAATCGATGCCAGAACCAGGTATCCCAGAATCATTCAATGTATTGCTGCACGAGTTACAAGGTCTTGGACTTGATGTAAGACTTGAAGAATAATAGACAAAATGAGATACAGAAACTCAGATTGTATTATGGCTTAAAGTTCTTTTAATCTAAAAAAAATAAAAATGTCAAATAAAAATAAAACAAGTAGATTTAGCAAAATCACGATAGGTTTAGCATCACCAGAATCTATTCTCCAAGAATCCAAAGGAGAGGTTCTAAAGCCTGAAACTATCAACTATAGAACGCACAAACCAGAGAGAGATGGTCTGTTTTGTGAGAAAATCTTTGGACCTGTAAAGGACTATGAATGTGCTTGTGGTAAGTATAAGAGAATAAGATATAAAGGTATAGTCTGCGACCGATGCGGGGTAGAAGTTACCGAGAAAAAAGTACGAAGAGAGCGTATAGGACACATCAACTTGGTGGTTCCTATCGCGCACATCTGGTATTTCCGTTCCCTTCCGAACAAAATAGGATATCTTCTTGGATTGCCTTCTAAGAAGTTGGATATGATTATCTATTACGAAAGATATGTAGTTATCCAGCAGGGGATTGCGAAAAAAGCAGATGGTTCTGACTTTGATGAAATGGAATTCCTTACAGAGGAAGAATATCTAGATGTATTAGATTCTATTCCTGCTGAAAACCAGTATCTTGATGATTCAGACCCAAATAAATTCATTGCAAAAATGGGGGCTGAAGCTATCGAAGATCTATTGAAGAGAATAGACCTTGATGAGCTTTCTTATGATTTGAGACACAAGGCTCATAACGAAACTTCTAAACAAAGAAGAACAGAGGCGCTGAAAAGGCTTTCTGTGGTGGAAGCATTGAGAGGAGCAAACACGAGAATGATTAACCGCCCAGAGTGGATGGTGATGCGTGTGCTTCCTGTTACGCCACCAGAGCTTAGACCTCTAGTTCCGCTTGATGGTGGTCGTTTCGCTACTTCGGATTTGAATGACCTTTACCGAAGAGTAATCATCAGAAATAACCGTTTGAAGAGATTGATGGAAATCAAAGCTCCAGAGGTTATCTTGAGAAACGAGAAGCGTATGCTTCAGGAGGCGGTAGATTCATTGTTTGATAATACAAGAAAATCTTCAGCTGTAAAATCTGAATCAAACAGACCACTGAAATCACTTTCTGATTCATTGAAAGGAAAACAAGGGCGTTTCCGTCAGAACTTGTTAGGTAAGAGGGTGGACTACTCTGCGCGTTCGGTTATCGTCGTAGGGCCAGAGCTTCAGCTTCATGAGTGCGGTATCCCTAAGGATATGGCAGCAGAGCTTTATAAGCCATTCATTATCAGGAAATTGATAGAAAGAGGAATCGTAAAAACGGTAAAATCTGCGAAGAGAATTATCGACAGAAAAGAACCTGTTGTATATGATATTTTAGAGAATGTGATGAAAGGACACCCAGTTCTTCTGAACCGTGCGCCTACGCTTCACAGACTTGGTATTCAGGCATTCCAACCTAAGATGATTGAGGGGAAAGCTATCCAGCTTCACCCATTGGTAACGACAGCCTTCAACGCCGATTTCGATGGTGACCAGATGGCGGTTCACTTACCACTCGGTCCAGAGGCTATCTTGGAAGCACAATTATTGATGCTTGGTTCTCAGAATATCTTGAACCCAGCGAATGGTTCGCCTATCACTGTCCCTTCTCAGGACATGGTATTGGGGCTTTATTTCATGACGAAAGAAGCTCACTCTACCGATGATTACAAAGTGAAAGGTGAAGGTCTGGTATTCTACTCTCCAGAAGAGGCAGAAATAGCCTATGCAGAAGGAAAAGCATCACTGAATGCGAAAGTAAAATGCCGTTTGACTTTGAAAGAAAACGGAGAACTTGTAACGAAACTTATCCCAACTACAGTAGGTAGAATTTTGTTTAACCAAATTGTACCGAAAGAGGTAGGGTATATAGATACATTATTGACTAAAAAATCGCTGAGAGATGTCATCGGTACTATCCTTGCGGAGACAGATTTCCCTACTACGGTGAAATTCTTGGACGATATGAAAAACCTTGGTTATATGAACGCCTTCAAAGGAGGACTTTCATTTAGCTTGGCTGATATCGTAGTTCCAGAGGAGAAAAAACAAATGATAGCTCAGGCGGTGGAAACTGTGGATGGCATCAAGGACAACTATAACATGGGGCTTATCACGGATACAGAGCGTTATAACCAAGTTATCGATGTTTGGACAAATACCAATGCAGGTCTTACAGAGATGATTATGAGCAGAATGAAAACCGACCAAGGTGGATTTAACTCTGTTTATATGATGCTAGACTCTGGAGCGAGGGGATCTAAAGAACAGATTCGTCAGCTCTCTGGTATGCGTGGTTTGATGGCAAAACCTCAAAAAGCTGGTTCTACAGGAGCGGAAATCATTGAAAATCCGATTGTAGCCAACTTTAAAGAAGGTCTTTCTATCCTAGAATACTTCATCTCTACCCACGGGGCGAGAAAAGGTCTTGCGGATACGGCGCTTAAGACAGCCGATGCAGGATATTTGACAAGAAGACTTGTGGATGTGGCTCAGGATGTGATTATTACGGAAGATGACTGTGGTACGCTGAGAGGGGTAGAAGTTTCTCCATTGAAGAAAAATGACGAAATCGTAGAAAGACTTTCTGAAAGAATTTTGGGTAGAGTTTCTCTTCATGATGTATATGATCCAGAAACGGATGAACTTATTATAGCTGCAGACCAGATTATCAGCGAAGCTTTAGCGAAGAAAATAGAAGATGCTGGAATCGAGACGGTAGAAGTTCGTTCTCCACTAAGCTGTGAGGCTAAAAAAGGTATCTGTGCGAGATGTTATGGTAGAAACTTGGCAACTGGTAAGATGATTCACATGGGTGAAGCTGTGGGAGTTATCGCAGCGCAGTCTATCGGGGAACCAGGTACACAGCTGACACTGAGAACCTTCCACCAAGGGGGTACTGCGGGGAATGTCTCTGTAAATCCTTCCATCACAGCAAGAAGAGATGGTATCGTAGAAATGGATGAGGTAAGAACCATCACATCAGAAGATGAAAACGGAAACAAAACCGAAGTGGTTGTATCTCGTTCTACGGAATTCCGTTTAGTGGCTGATAATGAAGCAAGAACGCCTATCATGGTGGCAAACATCCCTTATGGTGCGGTTCTTTCTGTGAAGCCAGGTGATAAAGTGAAAAAAGGAGACCTTATCTGTAAATGGGATCCATATAACGCCGTTATCATCGCGGAAACTACAGGTAAGATAGAATACGAAGATATCATCCAAGGTAGAACTTTCCAATTGGAAATAGACGAGCAGACTGGTTTCGAGGAGAAAGTAATTTCTGAATCAAGAGACAAAAAAGCCGTTCCTACATTGAGAGTGGTAGATTCTAAAGGTGTAGAGCAAAAAGCTTACAATTTGCCAGTAGGAGCTCACTTGATGGTAAATGACGGAGAAAAAATCAAAGCTGGTAAAATCTTGATAAAAATCCCTAGAAAATCTGCAAAAGCAGGGGATATCACCGGAGGTCTACCGAGAGTTACCGAATTGTTCGAAGCGAGAAACCCTTCTAACCCAGCTGTGGTAACAGAGATAGATGGAGTGGTATCTTATGGAAAAATCAAGCGTGGTAACAGAGAACTTATCGTAGAGTCTAGAATAGGAGAAATTAGAAAATATCTAGTGAAACTTTCTAGCCAGATTATCGTTCAGGAAAATGACTTCGTGAGAGCAGGAGATCCGCTTTCTGATGGAGCAATCACGCCAGACGATATCTTAGCAATCAAAGGGCCTACTGCGGTTCAGGAATACATCGTGAACGAAATCCAAGAGGTATACCGCCTTCAAGGGGTGAAAATCGATGACAAACACTTTGAAATCATCGTAAGACAGATGATGACAAAAGTGGAAATCGTAGATGCAGGAGATACTCAGTTCTTGGAAGGAAGCCTTGAGCACAAACTAGATTTCATCGAAGAAAACGACAGAGTATTCGGATTGAAGGTAGTGGTAGATGCAGGAGATTCTAAAGAATTGAAACCAGGACAGATGATTACAGCTAGAGAGCTGAGAGATGAAAACTCTAAACTGAAGAGAGAAGATTTACAATTGGTACAAGTGAGAGAAGCACTTACAGCGACTGCAAATCCAGTGCTTCAGGGTATTACGAGAGCGGCTCTTCAGACGAAATCATTTATGTCTGCGGCATCATTCCAAGAAACTACCAAAGTACTAAACGAAGCGGCTGTTTCTGGTAAAGTAGATGAGCTGAACGGTCTGAAAGAAAATGTAATCGTAGGACACAGAATCCCTGCGGGTACAGGTCTGAAAGACTACCAGAACATCATCGTAGGTTCTAATAGAGAGTTTGAAGATATTAAATAAAAATAAGCAAAATTAAAATTTGAGGTTTGAAATAAATTTAATATCTTCACACCTCGAATTTTAATATAGTATTAACCAATAAAAAATAAAATAAAAATGGACAATAATCAAAACCAAGACCCAAACAACATTAACATTCAATTAAACGAAATGGTAGCAGCTGGTGCATATGCTAACTTGGCATTAGTAAACCACTCTCCATCAGAATTCGTTTTAGATTTTATTCAAATCATGCCAGGAGTTCAGCAGGCTCAGGTAAGAAGTAGAGTTATCTTAGCTCCTCTTCACGCAAAGAGAGTTCTTGCAGCTCTTCAGCAAAATATCCAAAGCTACGAACAACAGTTTGGAGAAATCAAAGAAGTTGAGCCTTTCGTATTAGGAGGAAACAACGCTCAGGCTTAAGATTTGTAAGCATAAAAATTAACAATAAATCCCACTCTTTTGAAGTGGGATTTTTGTTTTTGCTAAAAAAGTTCTTACTAATCACTATATTTGTAGTATTATAAAATTACCAAAATGAGAAGAAATTACTCACTATACTTTAGTATTTGGTGTTTGCTGTGCGTTATCCTTGCGCCAATTATAGTGGTTACCAATCTTTTTTATTCTAGTTTTTATAATTCAACTTTGGTGGAAATTATTTGTGGAGGAATTTTTATCACGGCTTATGTATTGTTTCCTTTGTTTTTTATCTATCAGATTATCACGCATATAAGAATCAATTTTATGTATCAGAATACTATGCGGAAGAGAATTAAAAAGAGAACAACGGAATTTACAATTTCTATAATTGCTTTCGTGGCGCTTCTTGTCAGTATTTTATTCTATATAGGACTTTATTGGCTCGTAGATAGAGCGATTACAAACACTTATAGAAATGCATAAAGGTTTAATAATAATGAATAAAAATATGAAAATAAGACCCATTATCTCTAGCGAATAGGATTAAACTTGTTGAAACAAAGTTCCCTGCACGACGCCTCTTTTCTCCAATTCTTTTTCTATGAGGCTTTGTATTTGGTTTTTCTTTAGTCCCCATTTGGGTGCGATGAGCATTTCGGTATCAGACACAGCGAAAAGTCTTTGTATCACGATATCAGGGCGAAGCAGCGGAAGCAGTTCGCAGAGTAAATCGATGTATTCTTCCAATGTGAAAAGCTTGAAAGGTTCTCTTTTGTATTTTACGCCCATTATAGAGCCTTTGACAATGTGCAGATTATGAAATTTCACGAATTTTATTTGTGGATATTTATTGATTTCCTCGGCATATTGCAAAATCATTTCCCGCGACTCGTTCGGCAGTCCTAAAATACAATGAACGCAGACATTCAGTGGTGTGTTTTTCAGCAGTTCCATTGCTTTTTCGAAATCTTGGTGCGTGCATCCGCGGTTGATTTCTGCAAGAGTAGAATTATGGATGGATTCTATTCCCAGTTCCAAATCCACTTCCAGACCACGCTCGCAGTAGCTTTCCAGAAGTTTTATTTTCTCGTTGTCTATGCAGTCTGGGCGTGTTCCCACGGACAGCCCTACGATGTTTTCAGTGTTGATTTTCAGGGCTTCATCGTACAGCATTTTTAGTTCATTAACAGAGGCGTAAGTATTAGAATTTGGCTGAAAATAAATGATGAATTTCTCGGCTTTATAGCTTTCTATGGCGTTTTTCATTCCGTGGTTCAGTTGCTCTCGGAAGTTTTCCAAATCCTTTGGAACAGGCGTGAAGGACTCCACATTGCAGTAGGAACAGCCACCAAATCCCTTCGAGCCGTCACGATTGGGACAGGTAAAACCAGCATCTACAATGACTTTATAGACTTTCTGCCCATTGAATTTTTGTTTTAGATAAACACCATAATAGTTGTAGTTTTTTCTCCGAAAGCTAATTTTTTTTTCATTTCAAAAAATTTTCTCAAATTTAAGCATTAATAAGTTTATAATATTTAGAAAAATATTTGTTTATTTTGTAACAAAACGAAAAAAAGAATACTAATTCAGAAAATCAAAACCAATGTTGAAAGCAAAAAACATCACTAAAACCTACGATGCGGGCAAAAAAATAGCCTTGCAGGATTTTAGCATAGAAGTTCCACAAGGCAGTATTTATGGGCTTCTCGGCCCTAATGGTGCAGGGAAAACTTCGTTCATCAGAATTATCAATCAGATTACCAAGCCAGACAGCGGCGAAATATTCATTAATGATAAACCTTTGGAAATCAGTCATATTCGTGAAGTGGGATACATGCCAGAGGAGAGAGGTCTGTATAAAAATATGACGATAGGCGATCAGCTGATGTATTTCGGTGAGCTGAAAGGAATGTCTAAAAATGATATACTTGCAGAGTCTAAACATTGGTTTGAAAAACTGGAAATAGACCAGTGGTGGAAGAAAAAACTCTCCGAGCTGTCCAAAGGAATGGCGCAGAAAATACAATTCGTAGTGACAGTGCTGCACCGCCCGAAACTGCTGATCTTAGATGAGCCGTTTTCTGGATTTGACCCTATGAATGCCAACCTCATAAAAGACCAGATTTTGGATTTAAAAGCCCAAGGGACAACCATCATTCTCTCCACCCACCGAATGGAAAGCGTGGAGGAACTCTGTGATTCTGTGGTTTTGGTTCATCAGTCACGAAAGGTTTTGGATGGCAGAATTTCGGAAGTGAAAGAGAAATTTAAGCAGAATTTGTTTGAAATTACCCTTTCGGAGGCGAGTCTGGATGCATTTAATTCATTTAAAACTAAAAATGAACTTTTTAATGAAAAACTGAATGAAAATCTTATTCGTTTTGAAATAAAAAACAGCATGAGCCAGAGAGAACTCCTCCAAGAGCTTCTAAATATTGGGAAAATCGTAGAATTTAAGGAAAAAATCCCAACGATGAACGAGGTGTTCATCGCCGCAGTAAAAGGAATATAAACTAATACCGAAAAACAAATGAAAAATATAATCCTAATCGCTAAAAGAGAGTTTTTTACCCAAGTAAAAAAGAAATCTTTTATCATTCTTACCCTCCTTACGCCGCTTCTGATTATTGTTTTTGGAGGTGTGGTTTCTCTGATGTTTCAGGCGAATGAAACGCAGATGCAGATAAGTGTCATAGACAAAAGCGGTCTGTTCAAAGACAAGCTGAAATCAGATGAAAATATCCGTTATATTTTTTCTTCGGAGGAAACAGAGAAATCCTTGATAAAGGCTTTGGAAACTACGGAGGAAATGAACGGCGTCATGATTATTCCTAAAAAAGACATTCATGAGCTGGAAAACAGCATAGAAGTTTTGACCAATAAAAACCTTAGCAACGAGGCGAGAAAAAATATTGCAGGAAATATTTCGGAAATCATCAAGGCAGAGAAAATCAATGCATTAGGAATCAGCACTGCGCAGATAGAGGATTTGAACAAGGGAGTTAATCTTCATGTAGTCAATATTTTAGAGAAAGAAAAGAAACAGGATAGTTTCCTAGTCGGCGTGAAATCTGGACTGAGTATATTCCTGATGTACTGCGTATTTACTTTCATCATGATGTATGGTATCCGTGTGATGCGAAGTGTTTTGGAGGAGAAAAACAACAGAGTGGTGGAAATTCTGATTTCTTCGGTGAAGCCTTTTGAGCTGATGATGGGGAAAATCTTGGGCGTTACAGGAGTGGCTTTGGTGCAGTTCGGGGTGTGGGTAGTGATGATATTTGCTTCTGTGATGACACTTGGTTCGTCTAATGTAGGAATGGTGAGTGGTGTAGCCGAAGTGCAGATGGTTTTATCGGCTCTTTCGCAGATAAATTACGGGCTGATTCTCTTTGTGTTTGTGATTTATTTCCTATTGGGATATTTGTTTTATAGTGCGATGTATGCGGCGATTGGCTCTGCGGTGGATAACGAGACTGAGACCCAGCAGTTTACATTGTTTGCGATTTTACCGATGATGCTTGGTTTTTATGGCAGTATCACGATAATGAACAATCCAGACGGGCCAATGAGTTTCTGGCTGTCTATGATACCTTTCACTTCGCCGATTGCGATGCTGGCGAGAATACCGTTTGATGTTCCTGTATGGGAGCTGGTGCTGTCCATAGTGATTCTGCTGGTTTCTACACTGGGAATGGTTTTCATTGCTTCCAAAATCTACCGAGTGGGAATCCTGATGTATGGAAATAAAGTCACCCTGAAAGAACTTTGGAAGTGGATGAAAAATTAAATTTGGTTTTGTTTTTCTAAATTTAGCAAAAATTCCTTCTTGTCCAGTCCGCCAGCATAGCCTGTCAGTTTCTTGTCCTTCCCGATGACTCTATGGCAGGGAATGATGATGGAGATTTTGTTCCTGCTGTTGGCGTTGGCTACGGCTCTCACAGCTTTTGGGCTGCCGAGCCTTTGAGCTTGTTCTTGGTAGGAAATGGTCTCTCCGAAAGGGATTTTTAGCAGTTCTTCCCAGGCTTTCTGCTGAAATTCTGTTCCTGAAAACTTTACAGGAACAGAGAATTTTTTCAGTTTTCCTTTGAAATAAAGATTTAATTCTTTTTCGGCTAAATCCAAGATAGAATTGCTCTCGTGGATGCAGTTTTTGAAAGAATTAATGTTTTTCTCTGTGTATTTACTATCTTCAAAATCCAGCGAAAGCAGTCCCTCTTCATCAGCCACGGCATACAGCCTGCCGATGGGCGTGGAAATGTGTTTTAGGTAAAAATTCATTTTAAGCAAAAATTTTTCAAATATAACAAAAATCGCTCAATTTTATTTAGATTAAATTTAAACAAGTATCTTTGTCGGAGAAAAAACGATTCAAAAAGAAATGAAAAATCCTCTGACCCTTTTTGATATTCCTGATGGAAAGAAAGTAAAGGTTTTGGGCTATGATGACAAGGTTCTGGAAATGCCCACCAAAATTCTGGAAATGGGAATTCTTCCAGAAACGGAAGTAGTGGTGCTTCATAGAGCGCCATTCAGCGGGCCTCTTTATGTAGAGTATGGAGAGGAGGATACTTGCGTGGCTCTTCGCAGTGAGGAGGCTAAATTTATCTTGGTAGAATATATTGATTGATGGCGAAAAAGACTAAAAATATACTGCTCGTAGGAAACCCGAATGTAGGGAAATCCACGGTTTTTAATCATCTCTGTAACAGACAGCAGAAGACAGGAAATTATGCAGGAGTTACAGTGGAGAGCTACACAGGGAATTACGATTACGAAGGCGAAACCATTACAATAACCGATTTGCCTGGAGCGTACAGCATCTATCCCAGCTCTGAGGATGAGGCTGTTTTCAGTAGGTTTTTGGTGCAGGAGCCGAGAGAATACCACGGTATTCTCTACATAGCAGATGCTATCAACATTAGGCGGAGCCTGCTTCTTCTTCAGCAGATAAAGGATTTGGGAATTCCTGTGATGATGGTTTTGAATCAAATGGATTTGGCTCAGAAAAAAGGATTTGCCTTTGGTTTAGCCAAAATGGAGGAGGCTTTGGGCGTGAAAATCATTCTTGCTAATGCGAAAGAAAACGAAGGAATGGAAGCCGTAAAAAAGGCAATTTATGACAATGAATTTCAGCAGGAAACCACTCCGAGTTTTGAAATTCCGACGGAACATAAAGGCTTGGTTTTCAAGTTAAAAAATCAACTAAAAGAAGAAAACGATTACAAAATCTGGACACTGCTTTCTGCCGAAAAATATTTAGGGAAATTAGAAAGTATGGCCGAGCAGCTTAATCAGGAAATGGTCAAATGTCTTGTTCCCAAAAGATTGCAGGTTCAGGAGACCATCAGAAGATACCAGAATATAGATAAAATCCTCCCTGAATTTTTCTCAAAAAAGAAGCAAGAAAAGAAACTCCTCACAGAGAAACTGGATAAAATTTTGGTGCATCCGTTTTTCGGGTATTTGATTTTTGGAATATTATTATTGCTGATATTCAATAGTGTATTTTACTTGGCGGAATACCCTATGAAATGGATAGAGGACGGCGTGGTGTTTTTTGGTGATTGGGCGGGAGAATACCTACCAGAGGGACCTCTCAAAAGTCTTTTTACCCAAGGAATTATCCCAGGGATAGTCGGCGTGCTGCCGTTTGCACCACAGATTGGGATTTTGCTGTATGTGCTTTATTTGCTCGAAGACTCGGGCTATATGGCGAGGATAGTTTTTCTCACGGACAGATTTTTGAGACCTTTTGGGCTGAATGGGAAAAGCATCGTTCCGCTGGTTTCTAGTACGGCGTGCGCAGTTCCTGCCATAATGGGAGCGAGAAATATAGAAAATATAAAGGAAAGACTGCTTACCATAATGGTTACGCCTTTTATGACCTGTTCTGCGAGACTGCCTGTGTACAGCATCATTATAGGGCTGATTATCCCAGATGAATATTTTTTAGGTTTTATCAGTTATAAAGCAGTGATGATGCTGATAATGTATATTGCTGGTTTTCTGATGGCTTTGGGGGCTTCATTTGTTTTAAAGAAAATCATCAGAGCTAATGAAAAATCATACCTTGTGATGGATTTGCCGCCTTATAAAGTCCCGATGTGGGGGAATAATTTCAGGCTGACGATGAATAAAGTCTGGGGCTTCATCACTGGTTCGGGGAAGATTATTTTCTCGGTTACGGTGCTGCTTTGGGCATTGGCATTCTTTGGGCCAAGACAAAACACAGACCAAATCATTTCAGCCGATGTAGAAATGGAGGATTCCTATTTGGCTATTTTGGGCAAAGGCATAGAGCCTGTGGTGGAGCCTTTGGGCTATGATTGGAAAATAGGCGTAGGCGTAATCACGAGTTTTGCGGCGAGGGAAACTTTTGTGGGAACGATGGCTACACTCTATGGGCTGGAAGATGTGGATACCGAATCCGAAGAGGGCGAACTGCGAATCATGGACAAAATGCGAAAAGACACCAAACCCAATGGAGAGAAGGTTTTCAGTTTCGCTACGGGGCTTTCGGTGCTTATGTTCTATGCCTTTGCGATGCAGTGTATTTCCACTATTGCCATTGTTTATAAGGAAACCAGAAGCCTGAAATGGACGCTTATACAGATGTTTGGGATGACAGGAATAGCCTATTTGGTTTCTTTTTTGGTTTATCAAATTTTTAAATAATTAGAGAAATGCTTTATTTTCAATATGTTATCATAGCAATGATACTGCTGATGGCGGTTTATTATCTCGTGAGAATTTTCACTAAAAATTTTTCTTCCAAGAAGAAAGGAAACGGCTGTGATAGAGGTTGTGGCTGTTCGTAGTTTAGTTTTTAACGAAATAATTTTTCTTTTTTAAAGCTGTTCATTTCTCAAATCTGCTGTATTAAATATCGCCCTAAGAGCATTAATAGGGCTGTCTACTGCTTTATTATCTTCAAATAAAAAATCATCAACAAAACAATTCCCTAGTCTAATAATTTCGGTTTGGGTCAAGTTTTTGTAACTCTTTCGGACAATTCTTTTCTCGTTATCTTTCATATTTTTTTATTGACTTTTCATGAATACATTTATAAGTAATTATTTGGTCTGATTTTATATCTAAAACTCAGCCATTTACAGTATTTTATTATGAATAAATGTAAAATTTTTTTGTAAGAAAGTTGTAGTAAAATATTCTGTTTTTATTTCATTTTGAGTGTTAATATTTATTATCCCTGTTTTGAATTCATTATTTTTAATTATTTTTGTGTCTATGGTTTTTTTATTAAAATGATGAATTTAAAGTATCTACATTTTCTTTTATTATTTTTTGGGGTAATGGGACTTACAAATTGTAGCTCAAAAAAATATATTTCGGAGGTTCCTTATAGATATTCTTCTGAAGAGGAATATCAAGCCATAAACACTGGAAAAACAGCCATAGAAAACCAATATACCAATGTTGATGACAACCCTGAAAAACTTGATGATAAAAAACTTCGTCTTAAGGAAAAATATGCTGTTTTATTTGGAGTAATGCCCAAAGAGATTAAAAACTATGATTTTTACGCATACATAGACCCTTGGCTAGGCACGCCTTATCGTAAACAAAGTCTTGAATTACAAAAAGCTGTGGACTGCTCTTATTTTGTACAGGCCTTATACAGTGATGTCTTCCAAGAGACCTTTCCTAAAACACCTGATGGAATTTTCCGATCCAAAGCGCTGCAGCTCTTTACAGGAAGAACTTTTTTGCAAGAAGGAGATTTGATTTTTTTTAGATATGATAAACACAAACCAATCTCTGATGTAGGGATTTATCTTCATAATGATAGAATTTTAGCCTGTTCGAATAACGAACTTAATATTTTTAACTTTAATAATGAATACTTTCAGCTAAGATACATCGCGGCAGGAAGGCTAAAACCCAAAGAAAAATAACTATCAAATTTTAATTTTATAAATTAAAACATCTACCCAAGTCTTTGTCTCATGTCCGAAATCTCTTCTTTAATCCAATCTGTTTCCGAAATTTCTGCCGATATCCGTGCAGAAGTTGTTGTCGGTAATTTATTAGAATGTGACTGTCTTTCAGAAAACCAATACATCGTGCATAAAGAAGGACAGTTCGCAAGAACATACCGCCGTGATATTCTCAGTTCTGAAGAAATAGATTTTGACTTTGATACGGTTTCATTTTTAAGGTTAAATTTATCTCGTGATAGTATATATGACACTTTGCCTCAAAATATGGTTCACAGCATTCAAAATGACACCCCTGGCAAAGGAGTGGATACGATGATAAAGGAATACAGACTACAGCAAGAACAGCAGAAACAAGCAAGAGCATTTTTTCAGCCTTTTGAAAATGAGATGTTTGCGTTTGGTGTGGAAACAGAAATGTTTGAAAGCAAATTTCTTACAAAACTCAATGATACTACAACAGCTGACATATTTTATGATTTTTGGGGAATGAATAGAGATTTTCCACCTGTTTTAATCTCTAAAATGATAAAAATTCTTCCCTATACTCATAAAATCGTAGGAAATATAGAGTTATCAGTTCAGATTCTTTCTTCTATTTTAAAAGAAAAAGTAGAAATACAAAGAAAAGGATTTTTCAAATATTATGATGAAGAACAAGCAATTACATTAGGAGACTGCCATTTGGGAATAGATTTTATCACAGGACATTCTTATGATGATTATTCAGAAAATTACCAGTTACTGATAGGTCCATTACAAAACTCTCATTTTCAAGAATACATACATGAAGGGAAATTAAAACAATTTGTAGAACTTTTTTGTGAGTATTTTTTTCCATTAGAAATGGAAATCGAACCGCAGATTTTACTACAAGAAAATCAAGAATTATTTGAATTCAATTCTTCCCAACCTTCTATTTTAGGATATAATACCAAAATTTAATACTTCATTATTTTAATATTTATGTTTTTAAATTCTTAATACTCAATAAAAAATGACACAGTTAAAGAAATATTTTGAGAATCTTTTAGAACCTCAGGTTCTAGCCATTTTACTGATTGTACTTGCTGCTTGTATTGTCTTAACTATGATTTTTGGACAAAAGGTAAATGGCTTCAAAGAAAACAAATCCAAATTTTACACATATGTTTTTTCTTTGGCTTTTATTTATTCCATTATTGCTTTTTTAGGATTCAATAAATTATTCATGGACAAAGAGTTACATGAATTTATATTTTATCAGGTTTCTTCACTGGTTTTAGGAATTATTCATTGTCGGCTTTATCGTAGTTATCTTCAAAGATTTAATGATGATAAAAAACTTACCGAATATCTTTTTGCTTTAATAGCGGCTTTGTACAGTTTAATCCCTTTTGGGTTGATTTACACTTTATTAAATGGTTCTCAATTTTTATCTTTAATGCTGGGGCATTATCTTTTGTTCTTCGTTCCTACTTTGTTTAATGATACTTTTAACCGAGGGATGAGCATTCCGCCGAGGATTTATAAAACATGGCAGTTTCCACAGAATTACAAACAATTGGCAGGTGTTAGTGATGAAGAAATGCGAGATTTGGTTGTTTTTTCATTCATGATTGACAAAGGTGAATTTTCTGAAAAATATAATGTTTACCGTGCTAAAGGACCCACAAGGCTCGATTTTGGACGGCTTTTTTACAATTTTGTACTGGATTATAATGAAAGACATTCTGAGTCTCCTATCGAAATTGAGGGAAAAAACGGACTTTACAACTGGGTGTTTTTTCTACAGCCAAAATGGTATGAAACTACGAAATACATTGACCCAGAACTGACTTTGTATATGAATGGAATAGAAGAAAACAGTGTGGTGTTTTGTGTCCGTTCTGAACAGCTGGGAGTAGGAAAGGAAAAAGGAAACACACAATACCCTGTGTTTGAATATAATCAAGAGCAAGAGAATAACAGACGAAAAAGAGATTTATATCCTACTGAAGAAAAATTTTAATAATTTATAGATTATTTTTATCAGTTCTTTTTCAGTATTGAATTTAATTAATAAATAAGTATTTGTCAAAAAACATATATTTGTGTAATATTTAATCTGAAAGAAGATGAATTTTTTTGTTCAGACACATATCGTACAACAAGGAGAAACATTGGATGATATTATCCAAAAATACAAAATTCCTAGTGTGGAAATTCTACGATATTTTCATAATCAAAATGTTGTAAGTCGGGATAATTTAGTGGGGAATAAAGTGTTCAAAGGACAGGAAATCTTTATTCCTACACCACAAGATATTGATAAAATTGAAATAGAGCATAAGAAAAATCAAGCTGAAAAATTAGTACAACAAGAAAATACACTCCAAAACAATTTTTTAAGATTTCCATATCATAAAGGTGAGCACATTTACAATATTTCTATAAAAACAATGGTTCAAACATCTACTCTTCAATGTAGAGTAAGACATCTTTATACATCTAATAATATTTTCACTATAGAAATTTCGCAAAACAACCACAATAGTCTTGATAATCAAATGATTTTTTTAGGTGAAGAAATAAATACATGTATTTTTCCATTAACAATAAGTGTGAACAAAGAAGGTGAAATTATAGAAGTTAATGATTTTCAAGGTGTTATTCAAATATGGAACTCAAAAAAAGATAAGATAAACCAATTCTTTCAAGGAAAAATTATACAAAATATTATCAATAAAACTGAAGATATTTTACTGTCCTCAAAGACAATTTCTCACAACTTAAATACAAACATCCTTTGGGCATTTTTATTAAGAGGGGTTACTGGTAAATACGAAAATGGAGAGTGTAGGAAAAAATTAAGTATAAATTTAGGTAATAGAAAATTTGAAGTCGTCAATAAAATGTCATTTAGTGAAAATTTACAAGCAATGACATATAAGGTTTTACAGGATATTTTTGAAATAAATGATTCTGCGAAAATAATAAGTTCAGAATATACTATATATAAAGAAAACAATATAATAGAGAAGGCGAAAATTGATATCTTTAGACCAGAAAACAAATTCACTATATACATTACAAAACTAGTATAGATATGAGCGAGAAACATCTTGTCTGCCAAGGAGCAATCTGTCAGTGTATTTTTGGAACAGCTCCTGACACTTTAAAAATAAAAACCCAGAAAAAGCATTTTATCAATGACTTAGAAGGGGAAGAGAAATTAATCGCTACAGACCAAGATTTAGGAAAAACCTTGGAGAACAACACTTTTGGGAGTTGTGCAAAGTTGAATAACAATCCCTGTCAGGCGATGATTACAGAATGGAGCGGGTTTTATGACAAGGTCACATTGGAAGCCAATGGCGGGCATCCGCTCTTGGAAGATAGCAAGGCTACCTGCCCCATTGGTGGAAAAGGTTGTATAGAAATAACTTTTCATGGGCAGAGTGCAGAATTGGAGGTGCGAGACATTCACGATACGGATATTCTTCAATTACAGGCAGTTAGCCCGTTTTTAGATATAGAAAGTGCCTTAGAAGAAATAGAAGAACAGGAGTTAGATGCATATTAAATTAAACAAGAAAATAAAATGGCCAAAAAAGGTGTTGCAAAAATTATTGGAAATCAATCTCCTATGGTAGGTGAGAAGCAGATATATCGCATTGAAAGCTGGTATCCTGATACACCACTTATAGAAAGAAATCCACAAAATGTAACTTGGGAACTTTTCAAGAAAAGAAAAAATGGAATTTTTACAACAACCAATATCAAGAAAAAAGGTATCGGAGAGTTTACTTTTGGAGAAGTAGCCCAAAAGCATACCTATCTACTGGAAGCCTATCTTTATGCCCCAGAAGGAAAAGGAATTATCATACACCCTCAGCCATCTAAAATTCCTAAAATTAATAAAGTAGAACTTTTTTATTTAAATGGAAATAAGGGGCAGGTTTTTAGTTTTACAGAAAAATTTATTGCAAAAGCTTATTGTGTGAATTTGGAAGGCAAAGAGTTGAAATTTACACTTTGGGAAGATGATGAAAAAGGCAATGGACACAGTGAGAAGAATTTAATTGTTGAGACAAAAAAAGCAAAAGTTGATTCTAAAGGGGTTGCAAAGGCTGATTTTCAACTGACTAAAGCACTTATCCAGAAGGCGCAGAGAGGAGAAACAGATGCGAGGGAGCTGGAATTTTATGTTACTGTGGAATATTATGCCCACAAAAAACACGCAACGGAGAATATCCACATCAAGAATCCTGAAGTAAAGAAAGAAGCCCCTAAAAGCCCTCAGAATTCTAAAATTTCCAAAGCCCCTAACTCCCCAGCCTCTAAAAAAGGAGAGAGCAAGAAAGAAGAAAAGGGAATATTGGATAGTGTAGAGGAAAACCTAAGAAAGATTGCAAATCTTTTTGACTGGGGAGAAACCCGTGGCAAGGCAAGTAAAGATAAAAAATCTGCTGAAAATAAACCACAATCTAATAAAACCGTTGTGGTAAATGTGGAGGAGAAAAAAGAATCTACAGAATGTTTTTGTAAGAAGAAAGAAAACCAATTTTACTGGAGTGATAAACTTACTTGTAAGGAGCGAAAAAAAGTACTGGAGGTATGCTCAGAGCTTTGGGGAGAGGAGAATAAGTTAGTAAAGGCAAGTGAATTAATGTCTATCATTCATTTAGAAAGCGCAGGAACATTTAGTCCATCGGCAGATAATAGGAGGGGCTATTCGGGTTTGATACAGTTTAGTGATGCGTCTGCAAAATCACTTGGTACAACTCGTTCAGAGTTGAAAAAGA